>DATKSQ010000055.1:0-61819 GCA_035531615.1 Binataceae bacterium (SeqCode) | reverse complement strand
GCGGTGCTGATCGAGCATACCGGCGGCGTGCTGCCGATGTGGCTCGCGCCCGAGCAGGCGCGCGTGCTCTCGCTCAGCGAAAAGGTCGAGGATTACGCGCGCGAGGTCGCCGCGAACCTCGCGATGGTGCGCGAGGTGTTCGCGACGCTCGGCTTCGAGCGCGTCGAGTTCAAGCTCGCCACCATGCCCGAGCATCATCTGGGCACCGCCGAGCAGTGGCGGATGAGCGAGGAAAAGCTCGCCAACGCGCTGGGCCGCAACCAGATCGCGTTCGAGATCAATCCCGGCGAGGGCGCATTCTACGGCCCGAAAATCGAAATCTATGTGCCCGACGCGCTCAAGCGCAAATGGCAGGTCGCCACTATTCAACTCGACTACAACCTGCCCGAGCGCTTCGACCTCCATTACACTTCGAGCGCCGGCGCCGAAGAGCGCCCGGTGATGATCCATCGCGCGATCCTGGGCTCGCTCGAACGCTTTATCGCGGTGCTGATCGAGCATACCGGCGGCGTGCTGCCGATGTGGCTCGCGCCCGAGCAGGCGCGCGTGCTCTCGCTCAGCGAAAAGGTCGAGGATTACGCGCGCGAGGTCGCCGACCTGATCCGCCGCGCGGGCTTTCGCGCGGAGCCTGATCTGCGCAACGAGAAACTCGGCTTCAAAGTTCGCGAAGCCGAACTCGCCAAGGTGCCGTATATGATCGTCGTCGGCGAGCGCGAGGCGGCCGAGCGCACCGTGTCGCTGCGGCTGCTGCGCGGCTCGAAGAGCCAGGCGCTGTCGATCGAAGATTTGCTCGCAACCATGCGCAAGGAGCCGCTGCCCGGCTGACGCCGCGCAGAGGTTAAACAAGATTCCGGCCGGCGTGCCGGAGGAGGTGTCATATCCGTCGAGATTTCAGAACTCCCCCCTCGCGAGAGCCCGCGATTCGCGTCAACCAGCTAATCCGCGCTCTCGAAGTAAGAGTGATCGATTCCGATGGCGCGCAGATCGGCGTGCTGCCCCTGCGCGAGGCGATTCGGATCGCCGAAACCAGGGGTCTCGATCTGGTCGAGGTCTCCTCGACCGCGAAGCCGCCGGTGTGCCGCATCACCGACTTCGACAAATACCGCTACTCGCTCAAGAAGAAGCAGCACGACTCGAAGCGCCACGCGACCGCGACGTCGATCAAGGAGGTCAAGATGGGCTCGCGCACCGGCGTCCACGACGTGGCCTTCAAGATCAATCACATCCGGCGCTTTATTGGTGAAGGCCAGCGTGTTAAGCTTTCGGTTTCGTTTCGTGGGCGCGAGATCACCCATCCGGAAATCGGCCGGTCGCTGCTGGACCGGATCGTCCTGGACGTGACCGATGTAGCGCAGCCGGACGGGGGAACCCGGATGGAAGGGCGCAATATGTCGATCCTGCTGACCCCGCGATAGGCGACCGAGTATATTCGAGCACGATAGCGAGCAGACCGATGCCGAAGTTGAAGACCAATCGCGCCGCCGCCAAGCGTTTCCGCGTCACGGCGAGCGGCAAGGTGAAGTACAAGAAGGCCTACTCGCGCCATCACGCGTGGGCCAAGAATCGCAATCGCAAGCGGGGTTTGCGCAAGCCCGGCATCCTGGGCAAGACCGAGGGCGAGGCCGTCAAACGGCTGCTGCCCAACGCCTAGCGCGGACGGTAGCATCGCGGACTGAAACCACGCACAATCCAAGCAACCCAGAATTATTCTATAAGGATTGACCTCCGATGCCTCGCGCAAAGGGCGGACCTAAAACCCGCCGCCGACATAAACGTCAGCTCAAGCTCGCCTCCGGATTCGTCGGCGGGCGCAAACTGTATCGTCAGGCCCGTAACACCTTAGAGAAGGGCCTCACCTACGCCTACCGCGATCGCAAGCAGAAGAAGCGCGACTTTCGCGCGCTCTGGGTGCAGCGCATCAATGCCCTCGCGCGCGAGCATGGGCTGTCGTACAGCAAGTTCATCAACGGGCTCAAAAAGGCCGGCGTCGAGGTCGATCGCAAGCAGCTTGCCCTGCTGGCCAAAGAGCGCGACGGCTTGTTTACCGAGCTGGTGCGCACCGCCAAGAACGCGCTCGGCCTGTTAGCCGCCTGACGCCGCGCCGTTTTTGACGCCGCGCACCAAAGACCATGTGGGTTGCCACATGGTCTTTTGTTTTGAGGCGCCGCGCCGCGCCGCATAATATCCGGGGGAAGCGGAAGGAAAACGATAAATGAGGGAACAACTCGAAGAAATCAGGCGCCGCGCGATGGCGGAGTTGGCCGACGACGCCGGCCCCGCCGCGATCGAAGCGGTCCGCGTCCGCGTGCTCGGCCGCTCGGGCGAGCTGACCGAGATCATGCGCGGGATGCGCGAGGTCCCGCAGGCCGAGCGCCCGGTGCTGGGCCAGCTCGTCAACCAGATCAAGCGCGAAATCGAAGCCCGGATCGAGACACTGGTGGTGCGCAATCGCGCGCTCGCGCTCGAACGCTCGCTCGGCGAGGCCGCGCTCGACGTGACGCTGCCGGGCGCGAAGATTCCGCGCGGGCGAATTCATCCGGTGACGCAAATCCTCGAGCGGATGCTCGCGATTCTGATCGCGATGGGCTTCGAGGTCGAAAATACTCAAGACATCGAGGACGACTTCCACAATTTCGCGGCGCTGAACTTTCCGCCCAATCATCCCGCGCGCGAAATGCAGGACACCTTTTTCGTGCCGGGCGCGATGCTGCTGCGGACCCATACCAGCAACGGACAGATTCGCGTCATGGAGCGCCGCCGCCCCCCGCTGGCCGTCGTATGCCCCGGCAAATGCTATCGCCGCGACGACCTGAGCGTGCGCGCCTCTCCGATGTTCACCCAGATCGAAGGCTTTATGGTCGATCGCGCCGGGCGCATCACGATGGCGCATCTCAAGGGCGTGCTCGCCGAATTCGCGCGCGCGTTCTTCGGGCCGAATACGAAGGTCCGCTTCCGTTCGAGCTTCTTTCCGTTCACCGAACCGAGCGCCGAACTCGATATCCATTGCCTTTTGTGCGCAGGTGCCGGATGCCCGGTGTGCAAGCATAGCGGATGGACGGAAGTTCTGGGCTGCGGAATGATTCATCCGAACGTGCTGCGCGCGGTTAAGCTCGACCCCGCCGAATATCAGGGCTTCGCGTTCGGGATGGGCGTCGAGCGCACCGGACTGATGGCGCTCGGAATCGACGATATGCGCCTGTTCTTCGACAACGATCTCCGCTTCCTCTCCCAGTTCCCGTCGGTCGGCGGAGGTGCGCGATGAAGCTGCCGCTTAGCTGGCTCAAGGAGTTCGTCGCGGTCGATGCGACCGCGCAGCAGCTTGCCGACCGCCTGAGCGTGGCCGGACTGGTGGTCGAGAATATCGACCGGCTCGCCGCGTCCTTTCACGGCGTCGTGATCGCAAAAGTAATCGAAGCGGGACGGCATCCCAATGCCGATCGGCTAAGCCTGTGCCAGGTCGACACCGGCGCTGCCGGCCGCTTCTCCGTGGTGTGCGGCGCGCCCAACGTGCGCGCCGGCATGACCGCCGCGCTCGCGACGGTGGGCGCCCAGCTTGGCGCCGAGCCGCCGCTTCGGGCCGCGAAGATTCGCGGCGTCGAATCCAATGGGATGCTCTGCTCGGAACGCGAGCTCGGGCTGTCGGCGGAGCACGCGGGAATTCTCGAGTTGCCGTCCGATGCGCCGCTCGGAATCGACCTTGCCAGCTATCTCGCGATGGACGATACGGTGCTCGACGTCGAGATCACGCCCAACCGGGGCGATTGCCTGTCGATTCTCGGGCTGGCGCGCGAGGTCGCCGCGCTGTTCGGCGTCCCGCTCAAAATTGCGCGCGTGCGGACGCCGAAAATACCGGGCGCGGGCACGATATCGCTCGAAATCGACATCCAGGCGCCGGAGCTGTGCCTGCGCTACGCCGCGCTGGCTATGCGCAAAGTGAAAATCGGTCCGTCGCCGATCTGGATGCGGCGGCGGCTCGAATTGTGCGGGATGCGCCCGCTCAGCAACCTCGTGGACGTGACCAACTACGTGATGCTCGAACGCGGACAGCCACTGCACGCGTTCGACTTCGCGAAGATCGCGGGCGGGAAAATAATCGTGCGCCGCGCGGGCGCCGATCGCGAATTCGTCACGCTCGATAATGTCACGCGCGAGCTTGCGCCCGACGACCTGCTGATCGCCGACGCGGAAAAGCCGCTCGCGATCGCGGGCGTGATGGGCGGCCTCAACTCCGAAGTCAGCGAATCCACCGATGCGATCGTGCTCGAGAGCGCGTTCTTCGCGCCGATCGCGATCGCGAAAACCTCGCGCCGGCTCGGGCTCGTAAGCGAGGCGAGCTATCGCTTCGCGCGCTCGATCGATCGCGCCGGGCAGGCCGCCGCCGCGCTTGGCGCGGGCGAACTCGTGCGACAATTGGCGGGCGGAAAAATCGCCGCGCCGCTTATCGACCTCGAGCCGCGGACCGCGACGCCCCGCGAGATCGCGCTCGATCTGCCCGCGATGACCGCGCTGCTCGGCGTCGAAATTCCGGCCGCTACCGCGAAGCGGCGGCTCATCTCAATCGGATGCAAGGTCAAATCACAGGGGCGCGCCCGGTTCGCGGTCACCGCGCCGTCGTGGCGGCCGGACCTGAATGAGGCCGCCGACCTGGCCGAAGAAGTCGCGCGCTTGGGCGGACTCGAAGATATTCCAGAGGCGCTGCCGCCGCGCATCGCGACCCTCGCGGCCGCCAACCCGGAGCGCGAGTTTATCGCCGGCACGCGCGAGGTGATGCTCGGCGCGGGACTTACCGAGGCGCTGACGATTGCGTTTATCGCGCCGGCGGATAATCAGCGTTTCGGCGGTATCGCCGCCGGCGCCAGTGCGGTCAAGGTCGAAAATCCGCTCTCGGCCGAGCTGGGCGAATTGCGCCTGAGCATACTGCCGGGGCTGCTCGGGGCGCTGCGCTTCAACTTGAATCGGCAGGCGAGCACATTTCATGGCTTCGAAATCGCCAAGACATTCGCGCGTCACGGTGACTATACTCTCGAGCGGCAGGTGATCGGCGGCGTCAGCTATGGAGCCTACGCGGCCGCGACGATTGGAGAGCCGGGCCTCGCGGCGGGATTTTTCGCGATGAAAGGAATTATCGAGACCTACTTCGGCGCGATGGAACTCGCCGCGCGCGCGGAGTTCCGCGCGATCGATCCGGCCCGAACGCCATTTCTGCATCCTGGCCGCTCGGCGGAGATACTGCTCGAGGGCGAAAGTGCTGGCTACGTAGGTGAATTGCATCCCGCAGAGGCGCTGCGCCTGGATTTGGCCGCACCCTGCGCGGTGTTTGAACTTGACTTAGAGAAACTCATTTCTTATGGTTTCTCGCCGCGTAAAACGTTTCCGCCACCCCCGCGGTTCCCGGCGATTCGCCGCGATCTCGCGCTGGTGCTCGAGCGCGGTTTTCCGGCCGCGATGGTGGCGCGGACGGTGCGCGACTCGACCACCTCGCCGCTGCTGGAGAGCGTCGAGGTGTTTGACGTGTACGCAGGACAGGGGATTGCGCCAGGCCGCAAGAGTATCGCGCTGGCATGTTTGTACCGGGCAACGGATCGCACGCTGACGGATGAGGAGGTCAATCGCGTCCATACTGCATTGGTCGAGCAGGCGCGGACGCGGCTGGGGGCGGAGTTGCGGCAGTAAAGCGTGTTCTTAGCGAGCGAACGGGTGGGGACCTATACGCCGCAAGGGATGACCAAAGCCGACCTCGTGGATTTAATCTACGAACGGGTGGGCTCCTCGAAAAAGGAAGCCTGTGAAATCGTCGAAGCCGTCTTCGCGATCATCAAGGATGGCTTGCGCGATGGCGATCGGGTCAAGATCTCCGGTTTCGGAACCTTTGTCGTCAATCACAAGCATGCGCGGCGCGGACGCAATCCTCAAACCGGCGCCCCTATCACAATCGACTCCCGGCGCGTGCTATCCTTCAAACCAAGTCAGGTTCTGAAGGACCGAGTGAACGACGGCACGTCCGGGAAGCCATGACCCGAAACCGACGCCCCATCGCCGCGGCCAAGCGCGCGCGCCCCGCCAAGCCTGCGCCACGTGCGCATACGGCGCCGCGCGCATCTGGACCGATTCCCGAGCGCGGCCTCAAGATCGGCGAGGCCGCCGACCGGATCGGCGTCGAGACCTACGTGCTGCGCTTCTGGGAAACCCAGTTCCCGTTGCTCAAGCCCAGGCATACCCGCACCCGGCATCGCTTCTATCACGCGCGCGACCTCGAGGTCTTAAGCCTCATCAAGCGCCTGCTTCATCAAGAGGGTTTCACCATCGCGGGCGCGAACAAGCACATCCGCGAGCACGGGATCGAGGCGTTGCTGACCGGCAAGCCCGTCGAGCACGCGGGCAAACGCGGCTCCAAGACCGCGCCGGCCCCGCGCGCCCAAAACGGCAGCGCCGCGGCGCAAGCCGACGGCCCGACCCGCCGGGTGCTCAGCGAGGTGCGCCGCGACCTCGAGAATCTGCAGCGGATGCTGCGCGGATAGGCGCGCGTGCGAAATTGCCTTGCCGCTCGGCGCCCGGCACGGGATAATACCCGTCAGGTGCGGAGGCAGGCGTGGGCACAGCGATGCGGGAGCGCACGTGCGCGTTGATCGTGATCGGCAATGAAATTCTGTCCGGCAAGGTGCAGGATTCCAACGCCTATTTCGCGGCGCGCGAATTGCGCAAGCTCGGCGTCGCCCTGATGCGCGTCGTGACCATCCCCGATGAAATTCCGGTGATTGCGCGCGAAGTCGCATGGTGCGCGGCGCGCTACGATTTCGTGGTGACCTCGGGCGGCGTCGGTCCCACTCACGACGACCTGACGATGGAAGGTGTGGCCGCCGCGTTTAATCGCGACCTGACTGTCGATCCTGAACTCGGGGCGATCCTCCGCGAGCATTTCACCGGCAAGCTGAACAAGGCCGGCCTCAAGATGGCGCAAGTGCCTGAGGGCGCAATCTTGAACCACGGCGGCGACATCCGCTTCCCCACCGTACAGATCGAAAACGTGTACGTGCTGCCGGGAATCCCGCAACTTTTCGAGGCCAAGCTCGCGGCGCTCGAGCCGCGCTTCGCGACCGACCCGTATTTCATGCGCGCCATCTATACCACCGCGACCGAGGGCGTGATCGCGGAGCATCTCGATACGTGTATGGCGGCGTTTCCCGAGCTGATGCTCGGTTCCTACCCGCGGATCGGAAATCCCGAGTACCGCGTCAAGCTGACGCTCGAATCCAAGGACGCCGATTACCTGGACCGCGCGTTCCGTCATCTGATGGAATTGCTGCCGCCGGGCGCGGTCGTCAAAACTGAATGAAGTATTTGCACCAGGTGTGGAGGATGTTTATGCGGATGATGAAAAGCAATCGCAATCGAAACCGAAACCGGATGGCCGCGTACGCGCTGGCCGCGCTGCTCGCGATGCCGCTCGGTTCGCTCGCCAATGGCGTCGCGCAGGCGCAGAGCGCGGCGCCCGCCGCGGCCGCCACGCCGGTACAAGTGCCGCAGCCCGACCAGGGCGGAGTGAATTGGCCGGGCGCCGGATACGGCGCGGCCGCGCTGTTCGGCAACGTGTTCTACATCCCGGCCAAGTTCGTGTACGCGATTTTGGGCGGACTCGGCGGCGGCGCGGCGTGGCTGCTCACCGCCGGCAACACGCAAACCGCCAACACCATCTGGCGCAGTTCGCTCGGCGGAGACTACGTGCTGACCCCGCAGATGGTCGCCGGTGAAGAGCCGATCAACTTCAGCGGCCCAACCGAAACGGCGCCCCCGGCGGCTGACACCTCGGGCGGCTCGTCGGTGCAGCCGATGGCGCCGATTCCGGGTGCGGGCGCGCCCTCCTCGTCCACGACCGCCTCCGGCGTACAGCCGATGGATAACGGGACCGGACCGGTGCGCAACGCCCCGGCGCTGCCGAGCACCAGTATCGAGTAGCGCGCGCGGCGCTGCAGGGATTCCCGGCCTCCGGGATTCTTCGTGGCACAGGCTTTAGCCTGTGCCACCACCCCGGCTGAGGCCCACGACCCGATACGACGCGCGCGGCTCGCGAGCGGGCCTTAGTTGCGCGTTCGCCGAAGAATCTGAGCGGGGCGCGAACCAAAAAACGGCCGGAGGCGACACGCATCCGGCCGGTTCGCATTCAGAGCGTTGTCGCGTCAGGCCGATTTCTCGGCCTTCTCGGGCCCGTCAACCGAAGTGAGCCGCTCGGTGCGCCCGCCGCGCTCTCCGCGGGCAACCTTGGGGAGGATGTTGCTCTGGGTGAGCACATCGATAAATTTGCGCACCGCCGGCGACAGCTCGCGCCCGCGCTTGTAGATGATCGCGAGCGGGCGGGTGAAGGTGCCTTCCGAAAATTCGAGCATCCGGAGCGTCCCGCGCGCGACCTCGTTGTCCACCGTCATCCGCGGCACGATCGCGCATCCGAGGCCGATTTCGACCGCGCGCTTGATCGTCTCGATATTGTCGAACTCGAGCACATAGTTCGGCTTGACGCCGTACTCGCGCAGGATTCGGTCGGAAGCCTTGCGGGTCGCGATGTCGCGCTCATAGCCGACGAATTTTTGCCCTGACAGCGCACCGATGCTGATCTTGCCGTGTTTAGTCAGGGTGCTATCCGGGGGGACCACCAGGACCAGTTCGTCGTGGCGAAACGCGATCGAAACGATCTGGCTGCGCTTGGCCGGATACGCGACCACGCCGAGGTCGATTTTCCCCTCGATCAAGTCCTCGTAGATTTTGTTCGAGCGCAGGTATTCCAGATGGACATTGACCGCCGGATAGCTGCGCAGGAACTCGGTCAGGTAGGGCGGCAATTCGTGCAGGCCCACGCTGTACACGGTGCCGACCCGGATCGATCCGGCAATCACCGAGCCAATCTCGCGCAGCCGGTTCTCAAGCTCCATGAATCGGCGTACGATTTCCTTGCTCGCGGTGTATAAGATTTGACCGGCAGGAGTCGGTTTGACCCCCGCCCTGCCCCGCTCGATTAGCCGGCAGTCGTATTTTTCCTCGAGGCTGCGGACCTGCTGGCTGACCGCCGACTGGGTGACAAAATTTTGCGAGGCGGCATAAGAAAAGCTGCCACTTTCGATTATGTCACAGAAGACTTTTAGCGTTTCAATGTGCATATTTCTTACTTGCTGTATAAGTATACGTAAACCGCAAATTGAGGCAAGCAGTAGCCATGGTTAACTCGCGCGACCACTTCAATCACCCTAATCACCCTGCGGAAAGTGCGCGGACGGGTCAAGTGGGGGTCGCGGCGGCTCGTGCGCCCCGGTTCGTCGATTGGCACTGCGTTCAGCACGCCACTATAACCTTAATCTGCAACCAAGATCTCGTTAAATTCTCTCTATAGAAGGCCCCCCGGAGTCTAACATGGCGGATTCATTAAAAGATCTCGATTATTTCCAGCTCGATGACCTGCTCACATCCGAGGAACGCGCCACCCGCGACACCGTCAAACGCTTCGTCCAACGCGAGGTTCTGCCGCACGTCGAGCGTCATTTCGCCGCCGAAACCTTCCCCGTCGAGCTGATTGCGCAGATGGCCGAGCTGGGGATTTTCGGCGCCAATATAAAGGGCTACGGATGCGCCGGAATGAACAACGTCGCATACGGACTAATCATGCAGGAGCTCGAGGCCGGCGACTCGGGCCTGCGATCCTTCGCGTCGGTGCAGAGCGCGCTCGCGATGTACGCAATCTATGCCAACGGCACCGAAGAACAGAAGAACCGCTACTTGCCGGAGATGGCCAGGGGGCGGCTCGTCGGATGCTTCGGGCTGACCGAACCCGACCATGGCTCGGACCCCGGCGGGATGGAAACCCGCGCGCGCAAGGACGGCGACGGATGGATTCTGAACGGGACCAAACGCTGGATCACCAACGGCTCGATCGCGGATGTCGCCGTGGTCTGGGCCAAGGTTGACCAGGGCATCACCGGCTTCATCGTCGAAAAGGGAACGCCCGGCTTTCAGGCCCGCGACATCCACGGGAAATTCTCGATGCGCGCGTCGATCACCTCGGAGCTGATTCTCGAGGACGTGCGCATCCCCGCGACCGCCCATCTGGCGGGTGCGCGCGGGCTCAAGGGCCCGCTCGGATGCCTGACGCAGGCGCGCTATGGAATCGCGTGGGGCGCAATCGGCGCGGCGCGCACCTGCTTCAACACCGCGCTTGATTACACCAAATCGCGCAAGCAGTTCTCGCGTCCGCTGGCCGGCTATCAGCTCGTGCAGAACAAGCTGGTCAAGATGCTGACCGAGATCACCAAGGCGCAGATGATCTGCCTGCGCCTGGCGCATCTGAAGGACCAGGGCAAGCTGCGCCCCGAGCACGTCTCGTTCGCCAAGCGCAACAACGTGAACGAGGCGCTCAAGATCGCCCGCGACGCGCGCGACATGCTGGGCGCCAACGGGATCGTCAACGAGTATCCCGTCATCCGGCACATGCTGAACCTTGAAACAGTGAACACCTACGAGGGCACCTTCGACGTGCATACGCTGATCCTGGGGCGCGACATAACCGGCGAGAACGCCTTCGAGTGAAGGAAAAACCATCCACAGATTACACAGATTTCACCGATTAAGAGATTCAGATCAAAACGCGGCGAGCGCCGTCTCCGGCGCTCACCGCATTATTTTTCTTCAATCCATGAAATCTGTGTAATCTGTGGATTGTTTTTTTCTTTCCCCAACGCATCGTTCGCGTGCTAAACAGCGATCGGAGACCAGCGACGATGATCAAAGCTACAGGATTCAGCCACGCCGCCGTCCGCGTCAGCGACGCGGGCAAGTCGATCACATTTTACGAACAGGTGCTCGGGCTCAAGAAACTGCCGCGTCCCGACTTCGGCTTCCCGGGCGCATGGTACGGCGTCGGCGACAACGCGATTCATCTGATCCAGAGCGAAAATCGCGGCCGCAAGCCCGACCCGCTCGGCGCGCATCTGGCGCTCGAAGTCGCGGACTTCGACGAGGCCAAGCGCACGCTCACCGAACTAGGCATCGAGTTCCTCGAAGCGCCGGGCAACATGGCCGGCCGCCAGCTCTGGATCCTCGACCCCGACGGCAACACCATCGAGCTGCGCTCGAATAAATGACCCCGCAGCCGTAAGAGCGAGCGCGGATTTCACTGATTTCGCTGATTGGATTGCGCAATCGCATCCGCAACTCGTTGGCTTCAGCTTCTAACGCGCACGCCGCTTCCGAGTTGTTCCGGCGCAACACTCGAACGCGGACCGCCGCGACGCGGGAGAAGCCTTACGGCGCCGCCGCGACCATCGCGCGCACCGAACACATCGATTTGCCGACCGCGCCCATGTTGATGTACCAGCACTCGCGCTCGGGCGCATTCGGCATCGGCAGCGAGCAGAACGTCGAGAAGCCGGTCTCCAGGTCGGTGCTGGAAGCGTTTACGATGAACAGGCGCTTGAACGGGTAGATGGCGACGCGGGCGTTGGGAACCGGCCGGTCCCGGTAGGTCAGCCAGTCGGTGTAGTTCATGAAGAGCTGACCCCCGCGGTCGTAGAGATCCTGGGTCAGCACGGCGTAGGCCTCGGCGTCGACATAGAGAATATGCCTGGAATAAAGTTCCTCGGGCACGCGCTCGCGGTTGGGCGTCGCCTCCAGGATGTAAACGCGCCTGAGTTCCCACTGCGCCGGGCACGAGCTTGCGCCGCCGTCAGAGGGACACGGATACCCCGGCACGCGGGTCACATGGAGCGCGCCCAGCATCTTTTTTTCACCGAGGAACTTCCAATGGTAATTCTCATTCTTGGCGTTGAAGCCCGCGTACTCGTCCGAGTTGAACTGGTTGACGCCGGTGGCGCTGGTCAGGCCATCTTCGTTGACCCTGCGCACGCGGCGGGCGCCCGGCATCCATAGCCACGTGTCGTCGCCGCGGTTCGGGTCGGCGTAGTGAAAGCGGGTCAAACCGAGACCGCGCAGGTTCTCCGGCATCAACAGCGGATACAATCCTGTCAGGAACATCCGGCCGGTCTGTTTGAAATCCGGATCGATCGGCAGCGGCTCGACCTCGGTGCGGCCGATCTCGTTGTAGGTGCGGTAATGGCCGATCTCGCTCAGATCGATGATGCGGCTGTAACGATGGCCCGGACGTACGTAAACCGACTGGCATCCGAAGAAGCGCGCGTCAAGGTCGTCGGTCCACATCGGGCGAAACGTCATGTTCCACGCGATTTTGACCGCGACGTCGGGGTCGTTGGCATCAATGAAGGGAAACGGCAGGCCGGCGACGTAGCCTTCTGGACTTTGACGATCGGCAGTGAGCCGTACCTGCGAGGAATATTGTTCGGTCGCTTCCTTGTAAGGCGGAGGCCATTCGATCGTTCCGGTCGGGACGATCTTCATCGTCATCCCGTGCGTCACCCGCCAGTAAAGCCCGGGGGCAACCAGGTCTTTTACCCTGGAAGCGTTCTCGGGTGTGATGAAATCGCCGGGCTTGACCTGCGCGGATGCCGGCGTGACGAAAATCGAGAATTCCGCGACAACTGCCATCGCCACCACGGCCAAAACGATGGCCCTGCGAACCATTCTCGACACAATGGTCATCCCATTAACCAAACTTCTTTCGGCCAGATGGTTGATTATCCGGAAATAATCTTCTGACCGGCATTCCCGATTTCGGTCTGTTCGCGCCCGAGCAATTCCGGAAGACTTCAGCCGCACAACCCCTTTCCAGACGTATCTCGATATTCTCGGCGCCGTGACTTTCGCAAATTTGCTGATAGGTCGAGCGCCTATTGAGTCCTGCATATCATAGTGACAATTTCGCTCTTGCTCGATAGCTTGGTGTGTCATATGTGGACCCCGCCCTGGAGCGGGTCGGCGTCACTATCTTGTGCAGGACTCAATAAAGATTCGCCCCTGATTCGCCGACGGCGCCGCGGCGCCGTCCGCTCTGAAAATCTGACTGTCAATCCGTGAAATCTGTGGATTGTTTTACACTCCCGCGAGCTTGCGCGCGTAGGCCGCGACGGTCTTGAAATCGTACTCGCGGTAGGCTTGGAGCTTCTCGGCCTCGAAGCCGCCTTCGGCGTGCACCGCGAGCACCTCCTGGTATCCGCCGTAATCCGACGAGGTCAGGTCGCTCATCAGGTTGAGGAGCCGCAGCCGCTTTTCCGCGTCGAAGCCCTTGGCGCCGCCTAAGTACTTGAGCACGTACTCGCGCGTCGCCTCGCTCTGGAGGTCTTCCTCGGCGGGCGCGGTCACGAGCATTCCGCCGGCGAGATCCTGCACGATCTGCACGGCCTGATGGTAGTTGTGCGCGAAGTGATACTTGGCGACGTTGGTCAGCAGCGTGTTCGGCACCGCGACGCCTTCTTCGATCGTGCAGGTGCGCGCCGCGTGCTCGATCAGTCCGCGCACCGTCGTGTGATAGGCCGCCAGATGGGTCAGCTTGTCGCGCACATGGCCGGCGCGCGAGATTCCGTTGGCCTCGGCGATCGCAAAGCCCGCACCCGCCATCAGCTCGAGCAGCGGCAGCTTGTACGAGACCGCGGTGAAGCGATGAAAGCGCACGAACGTCAGCGCCAGCAGCCCCGCGAAATCGATCTCGCCGTTTAGAAACACGCGCTCGTTGGGCACGAACACGTCATCGAACACGGTCAGCGTTTCCATCATCTTGTGCCGCGCGCTGATCGGATGCTCGAACGCGTTCTTGTGCGAGGACCCGTGCGGACTCGCGATCATCTTGAGCCCCGGCGTGTTCATCGGGATCGCGAACGCCACCGCGTAGGCCTTGTCCTCCGCGCGCATCGCGCGGGTCGGCAATACAATCATCTCGTTGCTGTTGGTCGAGACCGAGGTGTGAACCTTGGCGCCCCGCACCACGATTCCGTCGGCGCGCTGCTCGACTACGCGCAGGTAGTAATCGGGATGCTCCTGCTGGGTCGGGCCAAGCGAGCGATCGCCCTTGGTGTCGGTCTGCGCGACGGCGACGGCAAGATCGTTGTCGCGGCAATGGCGATGGAATTTCTGGATTCGCCCGGCGTACTCGGGATGCCCGCCCGCCGCCAGCTTGGCGCCCACGATATTCAGTGCGAGCAGCGCGTCGCTGCCGATCTCCTTGATCAGCACCACCAGGGTCGCGCCTTCGCGCGTCGCCGCCGCAATCAGGTTGCTGCGCTTTAGCAGATCGTCGCCGTTTTTCGGAACATGGAAGTAGCGGCTGTACTGGTCGCCGCCTTCCTTGATTACCGCCAGCTCGCGATACTTCACGTCCTCGGCCATCCGGTAATCGAGCGCGGCGTGCTCGACCGCGATCCCGATGACAGGATGCGTGGTCACGTCGGCGACCTTCTCGCCGCGGAAAAACACCGCGCGTCCGTCGCGCAGGGAAGCCTTGTACTCGTCAGCCGTCCGTAGTCCCATCGTGGATCGTCCTCGCTCTTAAAATGTTGAACCGCCAATATAACAGAAACTGCGGATTATGCGGATTTCACCGATTCAGTAATGTGCTAAAGCTGCGCTGACCGGGATGGTTCGCGAATCGCGTTCGGAGGTGCAAGATGGCGGCGCCGAAAATGTTCGACCTCGAAGGCCGCGTGGCGGTCGTCACCGGCGGCAACGGCGGTATCGGTCTGGGAATCGCGTTGGGCCTGGCCGAGGCCGGCGCGGCGGTCGCGATCCTGGCGCGCAACGAGGAGAAAAATTCCGCCGCCGTGGCCGCGCTCGAAAAGCTCGGCGTGCGCACCGCCGCGATCAAGCTCGACGTGACCGACCGCGCCGCGCTCGGGCCCGCGATGGCGGCGGCCGAGCGCGCGCTGGGCCCGGTCGATATTCTGGTCAACAACGCCGGTATCGCGATCAATCGCGGCTCGATGAAGCTCGACGCCGAGTCGTGGGATCGCGTGCTCGAGACCAATCTGCATTCGTGCTTTTTCCTGTCGCAGATCGCGGCGCGCTCGATGGCGGCGCGCACGGGCGGCAAGATTATCAATATCGCCAGCGAGTACTCGCGCTTCGGCGGTGCGGGCCTGGTCTCTTATTCGGCGGCCAAGGGCGCTCTGGTGCAGATGACCAAGACGCTCGCGATCGAGTTCGCGCCGCGCAATATCCAGGTCAACGCGATCGTCCCCGGATGGATCAATACCGACATGACCGCGCCGGCGCAGTCCGGCCCGTTCCATCAGGAGATCATCATGCGCACGCCCGCCGGACGCTTCGGCGAGCCGGCCGAGATGGCGGGCGCGGCGGTGTTCCTGGCCGCGCACGCCGCCGACTTCGTGACCGGCGCGATTCTGTTCGTGGACGGCGGCTTCGCGATCCGCTGAGCGCACGCCGCGCGAGTCGAAAGGCAATCCCGATTCTTCGCTTGCATTGGTAGGGCGGGCGACGCGGGGCGCGACACGTCAGGAAAGAAACAGGGGTAGCGTTCCGCACGCGGGAGGATGCCTCGCTCGCCTCTCCCGCATCGCCTCTGCTTGCCCAGCAGGCCGACGAGCCGTCGGCCGCCACTGACAGAAAAAAGCAATATGCCAGTGGGGGCGGACGGCTCGTCCGCCCGCCCTCGCGAGCAATCAGGATTCCTACAGGATGGTGCTCCTTCATCATGTTTCTCAGGAGGGCGGGCGGTGTGCCAGTGGCGGCTCGCGCCACGCCCGCGCGTGGCCGCCGCGCGAAGAATCCCGGCCACGCGCGCTCGCGACCGGCGGGACGCGGGTCCGACTGGCAGATGAGGACGAGCGCCGCGCACCCCTGTCGGCCGGGAGGCTTTAACCCTGCGGGCGGATTACCGTATCATCGCTGACGATGGCCACCGCAAAAACGCGCACCCGCGCCGCCCGCCGCGCCGTTAGCGCGCCTCCTGCGCATCCGGCACACGCCGAATTGCCGCGGCTGCCGAAGCTGCGCGTGATGGTTGCCGGCGAGGTGATTCTGGATCGCTACGTGTGGGGCGACGTCTCGCGCGTATCGCCCGAGGCGCCGATTCCCGTACTGCGAGTCACCCGGCGCGAGGAAAAGCCCGGCAACGCCGGCTTCGTGATGGCCAATCTGCGCGCGCTCGGCGCCAGCGCCTGCGCGCTCAGCATCGTGGGCGCGGATCGCGACGGGATGCTGCTGCGCGAAATCCTGGCGGGACTCGGAATCGGCACGCGCGCGGTGATCACCGATCCCGAGCGCCCGACAATTGTGAAAGAGCGGATGCTGGGTTCCGTGCAGGCGGCGTATCGCGGCACCCAGCAGCTTCTGCGCGTCGATCAGGAAGACCAGTCTCCCATCAGCCCCGCGCGCGAGCGCGAGCTGGCCGCGCGCTATCGCGCGGAGTTGCCGCGAATCGACGGCGTGCTGATTTCCGACATCAACAAGGGCCTGCTCACCGAGACTCTAATCCGCACGATTATCGACGGCGCGCGCCGGCGGCGCATTCCGGTGATTGCCGATCCGCGCCTGTCGGGCGACTTTTCGATCTATCGCGGCGCAAGCGTGCTCGCACCGAATCGCTACGAGACCGAGCAGGCCACCGGCATCAAGCTGGTCGATCGCGACGCGTGGCGCCGCGCGGCCGAGATGCTGGTCGAGCGGCTCGGCCTCGAGGCGTGCCTGGTCACGCTGGATCGCGACGGGATGTATCTGGCCGAGCGCGGCGGCGCGGATACCTATATTCCCACCGTGCCGCGCGACGTGTACGACGTGACCGGAGCTGGCGACGTGGTGCTGAGCGTGTTCGGACTGTTCACGATCGCGGGACTCGGCTACGCCTCGGCGGCGCGGCTCGCCAACCTGGCCGCGAGCCTTGAAGTCACCCGAATCGGCGCCGAGGTGATCACGCGCGAGGATCTGGCGCAGGCGCTGCGCCCCGCTCATCAGGGCTACGAGCGCAAAATCGCGGCAGTGGATGAGATCGCCGCCGTGCTCGAGCGCGAGCGGCGCGCGGGGCGCACGATAGCGTTTACCAACGGATGCTTCGATCTCCTGCACGCGGGCCACGTGCAGGCGCTGAATTTCGCGCGTGCGCAGGCCGACCTGCTGGTGGTCGGCCTCAACAGCGACCGCGGCGTGCGCGCGCTAAAGGGCAAGACCCGCCCCATCTATCCGGCTGCCGAACGCGCGCGTATCCTGGCCGCGCTTCAATGCGTTGACTACGTGGTGATTTTCGACGAGACGCGCGCCGAGCGGATTATCCGCACCGTCAAGCCCGACGTTCTGATCAAGGGCGAAGACTGGCGCGGCAAGACCGTCGATGGACAGGAATTTGTCGAGGCGCGCGGCGGACGGGTAGTGCTGTCGCCGATCCTCGCGGGCCGCAGCACCACCAGGACTATCGCGCGGCTTGCCGGGAACTGAGCCGCCGCTTGAGCATCGCCAGCATCGCGTCTAACTCCGGCATCCCCAGCGCCCACGCGATCCCGAGATAGATCGCGCCGAAGGCGGGCAGCACAATCAGTCCGCGCGGGCGGGGGCCGAACCCCGCCGTCGCGAGCTTGATCGCAATCGCGATTGCCGCCGCGCATAGCGCCATCGCCCACAGCTTGGCCAGATACCCGCGCGCCAGCCCGGTCCATCCAACGCGCTGATTGAGCCGCCAGCGCAAGAGCGCGAACTCGACCCACCCTGAAACTCCCGCCGACGCGGTCAGCCCGGCGACCCCCCATCGCCGCTCGATTCCCAGCGCCCCCGGCAAGATGAGCGCGCATACGTAGCCGAGCGCGAGCGTCAGCGAGACGCGCACGATCGCGAACTTGAGCGGAGTGCGCGTATCCCACAGCGCGTAGAACGCCGAGTTGTAAAGCCGCCCCATCGTGATCGCCAGCATCCCGATTCCCGAGCCCGCGATCACCGCCCAGACGTAGATCGCGTCGGCGTGGCTGAAGCTGCCCGACTGGAAAATCAACGCGCAGATCACGTCGCCGAGCGCGATAAACGCAACCGCCGAGGGCACCACCAGAAACGAGATTTGCCTAAGCCCCGCGTTGAGCCGCGTGCGCAGCACCGCGCCGATCTCTTCGGCGCTACCGCTCGCGCGCGCCATCGTGGGCAACTCCGACGCCGCGATCGACCATCCGAACAGCGACACCGGCAGCATGTAGAGAATCTGCCCGTAGTTGAGCGCGGCGACCGCGCCGGTCGGCAACAGGCTCGCGAGCAGGTTATCGACGTAGGCGCTCATCTGGCCGACTCCGCGTCCTGCAACCACCGGCGCGAGATTGCGGAACACTGCCCGCAACGGCTCCGAGACGCGCGCGAAATCGAAGCGCATCCGCCTGAGCAGCGCCAGCGTTTGCCCAATCTGCACGAGCACTTGCAGCACCGCACCCGCAACCGAGCCCCACGCCACGTCGATCGCCAGCCCGTCCTGCGTGCGGCGCGGACCGAACCACACCAGCGCCGCGATAATCGCAAGATTCCACGCGACCGGCGCCGCGTACGACGCGAAAAACCGATGATGGCTGTTCAGCACGCCCAGGCACCACGCCGACATCACCAGCATCCCGGCGCCGGGAAACAGAATCCGCACGATCGTGACCGTGAGCTCGCGTTTCTCTCCGGAAAACCCCGGCGCGATCACCGCGATCAGATATGGCGCGAGCGCGACTCCCGCCACGACCAGAATCGCGGTCGCCAGCGCCAGAATCGCGCCGACGCTCCACGCCAGCAGATCGCCGTTCTCGTCGTCGCCCTCGCCCAGCATCCTGCTGTACACCGGGATGAACGACGCCGACAGGACGCCCTCGCCGAGCAGGTTTTGCAGGATGTTCGGGATGCGGAAGCCGGCCTGAAAGGCGTCGGCGGCGGCCGAGTCGCCCAGGTAATGCGCGAAAATCGTGGCGCGAACCAGCCCCGCGATCCGGCTCAGCAGGATTCCCGACGCAACCATCCCCGCGCCGGCACGGCCCGCGATCGAGCGCGAGGCGGCGGTTTGCGCCGCGCCACCGGCGGCGGGGTCGGGTTGCGATTTGATGCTCTCAGCCAACGGTTCGAGAAGTATAGCGACCGCTGGCCGCCATGTCTTTGCCCGCGACACGCACGCGGCAGGGGTCGCCCGAGGTGCACGGCCAAGCGCATAGCCATAAGATGAGAGCTGTGCGTAACTCATTCCACTGGGCTGCTTTCGCGGGTGGCGGGATTTCTCGCGATTCGCGCGACGCGACTGGATGCGCACGGCGTGAAGCTGGCGGTGAACTCGCGCTCGGAATGACACAAGATCCAGAAATTTTGTCATTCCGAGCGCGAGCGGGCGCTGCGCATCGCGCCCTGCGCGCCACGCCGAGTGGCTGGCCTCGCGAGGAATCTCGCCGTGCGCGCCTGCACACCCCCCGGGTGGCTTGCGGAAAGATCGCATGAGATGGAATCCGGCGGAGGCCATACTCGCGGATGCGCGGCGCAATCATAGCCGCACGGTGAACAGGCGATGAGCTTTTCGCTCTACGTCCATATTCCGTACTGCCAGGCAAAGTGCCCGTACTGCGATTTCAACTCCTACGCGGCATCGTCGTGGCCGGAGGCTGATTACACGCGCGCTCTGATCCGCGAGCTCGAGCGGCACGCGGGCGAGGCGCCGTTCGCGGGCGAAAGGCTGCGTACGATCTTTTTCGGCGGCGGAACGCCGTCGCTGTTCGCGCCGGAGTCGATCGGCAAAATCCTCGACGCGGCCGGCCGGGCGTGCGGGATCGAGCGCGATGCCGAGATCACGCTCGAAGCGAATCCCGGCACCGTCGATCTCGCCAAGTTCGCCGGATTTCGTGCGGCGGGGGTGAATCGAATCAGCTTTGGCGCACAATCGTTCAAGGACGAAACGCTCAAGTTCCTGGGGCGGATTCACACCGCGCAAGAGACCCGCGCGGCGGCGCGGATGGCGCATCGGGCGGGCTTCGAGCGGCTCAACCTGGATCTGATTTTCGCGGTGCCGGGGCAATCGGCCGGCGAGGTCGCGCACGATATCGCCGAGGCCGCGGCGCTCGAGCCCGATCATATCTCGGCCTACAACCTGACCTTCGAGGAAGGCACCGCGTTCTTCGCCGATATGAAACGCGGACGGATCATACCGCAGGAGAGCGACACGCAAGCCGAGATGTACCGGCTGGTGCGTGAGGAAATTCCGCGCCTGGGCTATCCGATGTACGAAATCTCGAACTACGCGCGGCCGGGCAGCGAGGCGCGCCACAATCTGACCTACTGGCGCGCGCAGAGTTATCTCGGAATCGGCGCGGGGGCGCACAGCTTCGCGCTGGGCCGCGCTGATTACGGGCGGCGATGGTGGAACGAACGCGCGCCGGCGAAATATATCGAAGCCGCGCTGCGCGACGGACTCGCGCAAGCGGGCGCCGAGACTATCGACGCGGCGATGGGCGCGAGCGAGTTCGTATTTTTGAATTTGCGCCTGCGCGCGGGCTTTTCACTCGAAGAATTCCGCACCCGCTTCGGCCGCGAATTCGACGAGATTTTCGGCGCGCGGGCGGCGCGCCTGTTCGAGGGCGCCCTGCTCGAGCGCGCCGGCGCGGGCATCCGGCTTAGCGACCGGGGCCTGGAACTCGCGGACTCGATCTTCGCGGAGTTCGTATAGCGTCAGTCCGCCGCGGGCTGCCGCAGCGCCGCGCGGCTCGCGTGCGCTTGCGGGCGCATCACGCGTCGCGTCGCGCATGGCGCGGGTCGGCGCTCCGAGCGGAATCAGGCTGAGCTCGGCGGCAGCTTCCTCGATTGCGAGATACGCGTATCGGCCCGCATTCAGGAGCGCGAACCCGGCGCACGCCGCGCCCACCGCCGCGAGCGCAAGCATCGTAAGTGATAGACCGGGCAGCATCGTGAATGCGGCGCCAGTTGCGCCGATAAGGCCTGTGGCAAGGCCGAAACCGCACGCGCGGGTCAGGCGCAATCGCACCAGAACGTGATTCTTCAGCATAGCGCCCTCGTGCTCTTCGTCGGCGGTCTTGATCGCGACGCGAGTCCACGGGTTGGGCCGCAGCTCGAGGTCGTAGTCGTTCCATCCGCGATCGGTCAGCGCCCGATTACCGTCGCGCATGAATAGTTTCATCATCCGCCCAAGCAGCAGGTCGCGCGTGATGGATTGCTCATTCCAGTACGCGAGGCGAAATTCGCGCCGCAGCAAGTTAAAGCCCGGGCGCTGGCGCGCCATTGGTTCGGAAGGTCTTCGCCCCGCCATCTTGAGCCACACGCGCCAGCGGGCGAGCGTGCGGCGCATCGGGCCGGTGTAGGCGAGAATCGCGATCAGCATCCGTGCGCTGAAGCTCGCGTGCGATTTCTCGAGCGGCGCGTGCCATGCGTAATAGAGCGCCCACCCCGGCGATAGCGCGAGCATCGCCAGCGCGGGCATCGCGCTGATCCCGAGCAGAATCGATGCGACCGCGGCGATCGCCCATCCTGCCGTCCATTCCAGAGTCTGCGGCAGATACGCAAACGTCCTGAGCGCGGGATCGAAGATCGTCTGATGGCCCGCGCGCGGCGCCGACCAGAACACCCGCGGCGCGCCGCCGCCGGGAAGCGTGCGCACGAATCCTGGGATAGTGCCGCTCCACTTGATCTGGCCCAGCGCGTTGAAGCGCTCGGGATAGCCCCGGTAGAGCAGCGCTTCCGCACGCCCGTAGCCGCGCTGCTGGCGGTAGTAGGCCGTAATCGTGTTGCGGCGGAAGTGCCATACGAAGGCGGCAGGACAGTAGCCCAGACGCAGTCCCCGCTCGAGCATTCGCCAGCACAGGTCAACGTCGTCGCCGGCCGCGGTGAATTGAGGATCGAAGCCGCCGACGCGGTCGAGCGCGGCGCGCGTCAATACTATGTTGCATCCGGCCAGATGCTCGGCCAAATTGTCG
The DNA here is from genome assembly GCA_035531615.1 of Binataceae bacterium (SeqCode). Taxonomy (GTDB): domain Bacteria; phylum Desulfobacterota; class Binatia; order Binatales; family Binataceae; genus JBARDN01. The sequence continues at coordinate 40,013 of DATKSQ010000055.1, read as the reverse complement.
CCGATCAGCACCTGGCAAGGCGCGCCCGGCGACGCCGCCACGCACGCCTGGATACGGCCGGCCTCATGCGGGGCGTAGTTGGGCCCGCCGCATCCGTCGAAGCCGCCGTCATGCATGGCGCGCATCATCAGCGTGAGCCAGTGCGGATCGACCACGCAATCGGAATCGGTGTAGGCGATAATCTCGCCGCGCGCCGCACTCGCGCCGACATTGCGCGCGATGCCGAGTCCCCGGTTGGGCTGGCGAATCAAGCGCAATTGGGCGAAGTCCAGCGCGATCTCGGCGGTGCGATCGCACGAGCCGTCATCCACGATGACCACTTCAAAGTTCGGATAGTCGAGCCGGGTCAGCGACTCCAGGCACGCGCGTATCGTAGGCTCGGCGTTGTACGCGCAAATCACGATCGAGACCATCGGGGTGCGCGCTGCTCCCGGCGGGCACGAGCCGTTAAGCGTGACGAACGGCATCAGGTCGGCCGCGCGCAGCATCCTGATTCCCAACCAGTCACGGGCGGCGCCGCCAGGCACGGGAGGGGCGACCACACCAGCAGCGCCCGCCCCAAAGGCGATCGCGACCGCCTCATCCTGTGCGGGCGAAGGCTCGCGAAACTCGATAACGATCGGGCGGCCTTCGGCGCTATTGTGCAGGCTGATGGCGAAATCGCGCAGTTCCGCCGGCTCGAGCGCGGGCAGCTCGGCGTACAGGAAGCTCTCTTCGAGAAGCGCCAGGGCGCGGGTTTCGGGGCGATGCTTTAGCGCAATCATCGCGTGCGCATCGCGCCGCTTGATCTCGGCGATGAGCATGCGGAGGCGGGCGCGAATCTTCATCAGGCCCGCGGCGCGCAGCTCATCCTGAGAGATCGGGAAATCGATCAGGTAGGCGCACAGCGCGCGATGCCCGCGGAAGATCGCGGCGGTGTGCGCGAGGCGCGACAGGGTTGCGTTCCAGCGCCCGCGCTCGAACATATCTGCCAGCGCGACGGGCAATTCGAGCATCGCGACGATACCGGCATGCGCCGCGATATCCAGCATCGGCTGCGCCTGCGCTTGCGTCACGACTAATCCGGTGGTGTGGGCCAGCTTCAACTCTTCGAGCCGGCGGCGCAGTGCGAGCTTCTGATCGAAATCCAGGCTCGCACCCACCTCGGGCAGGCGCATGGCTTTGAAAAAAAATTTTTGGCCGGCGCGAGAAAAAAACTTGGCCTGCGCAGTGACGCTGCAATGCGGTTCGGTATCGGTCAGCATCTGGATCGGCCCCTGAGCACAAAGGGTCGGAGCGAGAGCCGTGCCATGCGGAAAATCGAGCCGGCTCTTAGAGTTTTCCGCACCCCGACAATCCCGGACGCCGAATTGGGATGGCGCGTGAACCTTTCCATACCGAGCTTGAAATCATTGTCGAAGACGGTCCCGAGAATCAGTCGGTCAGAGCGCGCCGCTTCGCAAATTGCAAAAAAAACAATTCGCCAATCCACCTTACCAATCGCTAGATTGGGTAAATTGCGAATGTTATACCTCGAACAAGCAGCGGTTGTATATGCGCGCCAAAGACTGGTCAGTTCCTCTGCTCCTCGTCCAACCCATCGCGGTCAGTTCCTGATCCAGAACCGCCAGGATTTCAAGATATGAAGACATCAAAGCTTTGCGGATGCTGTCGTGCGTCGAAGACCAAATTCCGGCGCGAGCCTACCGACGCCGGAATGGCCGCCAGCGGCGCTGAAATCGAATCGCTGCGCCGGCAACTGCTGGAGATAGAACAGACTCTCGCCCGCTTGTTCGGCAATGGCGTCTACAGCCGCGCGCCCGAGGCGCGCGAGGCGCGCGAGGCGGCGGCGAATCTGATTGACGAACACTTCGACGGGATCGTCGAGCAATGGGGACAGGCGATCCTGAGCATTTTGGGCGCGCCGCCACTGGACGAAAATAATATTCGCGCACATCTCGAGACGCTGGCGAATTCGCTGATTCGCTTCAACAACCATCTGCGCGATCCCGACGACCTTGCCACCTACATCTACCTGCGCCGTCATTGCCAGGAAGGGATGCTGGCGCGCGCTAAACCATCGCAATTCAACGCCATCCACATCGCGCTCAAGCAGATCATCCTGGCGCACGTGGCGGCGACAATGCACGGCAAGATGCAGGAGCGGGTGCGCAACGCGGTGGTCGCGGCGGTCGATGAGCGGCGCCTGATGGTGTCGCAGTTTTATATCGAGTCGCGCGAGCATCTGCTGCGCGCGTCCGAAGAGAAGTACCGCAACTCGATCAATCACGCGCCCGATCCGATGTACGAGATCGAGCCGGGGACCTGGAAGGTGCTCGGCATGAACGCCGCGGCAATTCACATGTTCCGCGATGAGCCCAAGCACGAGGTAATTGGGCAACGTCTAGTCGATTTCATTCCGCCCGAGCTGCGCGACAGCACCATCAAGTCGCTCGAAAACGTGCTGCACCACGGGTCGGATCAAACCCTCGATCTGCCGATCGGCCCGTATTATGTGGACGTCAACTCGGCGCTGATCTCATACGGCGACAAGCAGTTTATCCAGATGACCCTGCACGACGTGACTCAGCGCCGCGAGATGCTCGAGTCGCTGTTGCGCACCGAGCGCCTGGCGGCGGTGGGCACCTTCGCGGCCGGAGTCGCGCACGAGGTCAATAATCCGCTCGCGTCGATTTCCTCGCTGGTGCAATCGCTGCTCAGCGCCGAGACTGATTTGCAGCGCCGCACGACGCTGCACACGATTCTGTCGCAGATCACGCGGATCTCGGGCACCCTCAAGGACCTGGTGAATTTCGCGCGCCCGTCGGCCGCCCAGCACAAGATCATCGATATCAACCAAATGGTGACCGAAACCCTGCGCATCATCACCTACGACAAGCGCTTTCGCGGGATCAGCGTCGAACCCGAGCTCGACCCGAATCTGCTGCCCGCGTACGCGGACGACAACGAAATCCAGCAGGTTCTGCTGAACCTGCTCTACAACGCCGCCGACGCCACCCACAGCCAGGGCGGCGCGATTCGCGTGATCACCGGCAACCGCGCCATCAGCACCACCGGCGAGCATCGCCGCGTCATGATCCGCGTGGTCGATAACGGCATCGGCATCCCGCATGAACATCTCGAACGCGTGTTCGATCCGTTCTTCACCACCAAGCCGGCCGGCGCCGGCGCGGGGCTGGGGCTCTCGCTCAGCCAGCGGTTGATTTTGTCCAACAAGGGCACCATCCGGGTTGATAGCGAAGTCGGCAAGGGCACCAGGATCACCATCCTGCTGCCCGCCCGTGAGGCGGCCAGCCAGTCGCAGAGCGCCGCGGCGGGCCAATGAGTGCGCAGCACGCATTCACGGCGCCGCGCCCGGAGCGATTTCGGGTGCTGATCGTCGAAGACGAGCCGCTGATGCGCTCAATCATCGTCCAGCTCGCGCGCAGCGAGGGTTACGAGGTCTTCGAGGCAGCCTCGGCGGAGACGGCCTTCGGGATTTTCGAGAAGGAAAAGATCGATCTCGCGATCCTGGATCTCAACCTGACCAGCGGCGGCAGCGGGCTCGAGTTGCTCAAGCGGATGCGCGCGATCGACCCCGAGATGATGGGAATAATCGTGACCGCGTACGCGAGCGTCGAGTCCGCCGTCGAGGCGCTGCGCGAAGGCGCCTACGACTACATCACCAAGCCGTTTGCCAACGAGCATCTCAAAGCGGTGGTGGGCAAGGCGCTCGAGGCCAAGGCGCTGTTCCGCGAGAACCGCTACTTGCGCCAGGAACTGCGCGAGAAATACCGTTTCGAGAATATCGTCGGCAAGGGCGACGCGATCGAGCAGGTCTTCCGGATGATGGAAAAAGTCGCGCGCACCGACTCGAGCGTGCTCATCACCGGCGAATCCGGCACCGGCAAGGAGCTGGTCGCGCGCGCGATTCATTTCACCTCGGAGCGCTCGGGCGGCCGGTTTCTGCCGATCAACTGCGGCGCGCTGCCTGAAACCCTGCTCGAAAGCGAGCTGTTCGGGTACAAGAAGGGCGCCTTCACGGGCGCCGGGCAGGACAAGCTGGGACTGCTCAAGGCGGCCGACAAGGGCACGGTGTTTTTTGACGAGATCGGCGAGATGCCACTGTCGCTGCAAGTCAAACTCTTGCGTGCGCTCCAGGAGCGGGAATGCTATCCCCTGGGCGCAAACGACCCGGTCGCCTTCGACGTGCGCGTGCTGTGCGCCACCAATCGTAACCTCGACGCGGAGGTCAAGGCCGGCCGCTTTCGCGAGGAGCTGCTCTACCGAATCAACGTCATCAACATCAACCTGCCGCCGCTGCGCGACCGCAAGGATGACACCGCGCTGCTCGCCAATCACTTCCTGCGCAAATCCGAAAAGTCGCTGGGCCGCAGCGCGATGCGTTTTTCAAAGGGCGCGATGCGCCTGCTGATGAACTATCCATGGCCGGGCAACGTCCGCGAGCTCGAGAACACCATCGAACGCGCGGCGATTCTGGCCGAAACCGACGTGATTCATTCCCACGATCTGCCCGACAAGCTGCGCAGCCCCTCGACCGCGGCGGTCTCGAATCTGGAAAGCTCGGGCATGACGCTCGAAGAACTCGAACGCGAGCATATCAAGCGGGTGCTCGAAAAGGCCGAGGGCGACAAGGCCAAAGCCGCGCAGGTCCTAGGCATCCATCTATCGACCCTGTATCGCAAAGTGCAACGCTACCGCCTCGATGATGCCGGGATGCCGGGGGCCTCCGAGCCGGCCGCGCGGATCGCCTAGGGAAGGACGGTGGCGATAACCCGTGGCCACCCCTATGGCGTCCGCACGAAGCCGTGCGACACGTTGCTGGCGTCATAGTAGTATCCGGTGATATCCCCCGCCGTGTTGATGCTGTAGCCTTCGGTTCCCTGGAGGCGGCCGGTGCCTGCGCCGGGAGCATCGAAGCTGGTTATGAGGCCTTTTTTAGTGCGCACGAAGCCGTGATACACGTCGCTGGCGTCACGGTAGTATCCGGTGATCACCCCCGCCGTGTTGACGCTGAAGCCGCCGGTTCCCTGATAGCTGCCCGTTCCTGCGTCCGGAGCATCGAAGCTGGTTATGAGGCCTTTATTAGTGCGCACGAAGCCGTGAAATGCTTGGCTGGCGTCATAGTAGTATCCGGTGATAACCCCCGCCGTGTTGATGCTGTAGCCGGCGGTCCCCTGATTGCTGCCGGTGCCTGCGCCGGGAGCATCAAAGCTGGTTATGAGGCCTTTTTTAGTGCGCACGAAGCCGTGCCGCACGTTGCTGGCATCGTTGTAGAATCCCGTGATAACCCCCGCCTTGTTGATGCTCGCGCCGGTGGTTCCCTGATAGCTGCCCGTGCCTGCGCCGGGAGCATCAAAGCTGGTTACGAGGCCTTTTTTAGTGCGCACGAAGCCGTGCGGCACGTTGCTGGCGTCGTAGTAGAATCCCGTGATAACCCCCGCCGTGTTGATGCTGTAGCCGTCGGTTCCCTGATTGCTGCCCGTGCCTGCGTCCGGCGCATCGAAGCTGGTTATGAGGCCTTTTTTAGTGCGCACGAAGCCGTGCGACACGTTGCTGGCATCGTAGTAGTATCCGGTGATATCCCCCGCCGTGTTGATGCTGCTGCTGGCGGTTCCCTGACCGCTGCCCGTGCCTGCGCCGGGAGCATCGAAGCTGGTGAAGGCGGGGCTCTTGGCCGCGATTCCTGCCATCTCCTGCTGCTGCGCGGGTGCCCCCACGGCGAAAAGCAAGCAGAGGCAAAGCACAGCAATTCCGACCAACCCCCTGCCGCTCGTGCGCGGCTCCCCGTCCGGGCCAAACAACACTAGCAGCATCGCTTTCTTCATTTCCGTCCTCCCCTGCAATGTCGTCGCTTTAGATCCGCTGCTCTCTATCTCACCGCGCGTAGCGAAGCAGCCGCCGTGGCCGTTATCTGCCCCGTTGGGTCATCGAAGGTCTCATAGATAGTCACCGTGAGGCAACCGGGAAGAAAGACGAATGTTATACTTCGTTAGATGTGCGACGGAAAACATCGATTCCATCTCGGCCGAAAACCGCTCGCGCCGGGTCACCTTGCCTTTGTGGCCCCAAGCCATCGATGCGAATGTCCGTTGATTAGTCATCACCACACCTCCCCAACCATCCACCGATCAACTTCATTCGACCTAAATCGACCGACTTGTGCAGAGGTTCCCTGGCGGAGTCGCCGCCGGTAGCAATGCAACCATCCGCGAGATAGAATTCTCCCAAGGCGGTCGCGACCGGCCGCCGGAGATTCAATATGGGTGACCTTTTAGCTCCGTGGCATCTGCTCGTAATCCTGCTGATCGTGCTGGTGATATTCGGCCCGAGCAAGCTCGGCGATGTCGGCGGGGCGATGGGCAAGGCGATTCGCGACTTCAAGAAAGCGATGAACGATCCTGACGACGCGCCCAAGCCAGTCCAGAAGACGGCCGAGGCGGCGCCCGCTCCCGCACCGGCCGACAATAACCCCATCAAGCCCGCGTGAGCGCATCCGCCGGGTGCATGCCCTGTGGCGCGCGCCTCGCCGGTTCGCGATTGGCGTTCAGGGTTATTGTTTGCGCGATACCTTTAATGACTCAGCAGCGCGCCGAGTAGTCCCATCACCGCGAGCATGATCAGCATCCCGGAGCCTTCGACCGCCAGATCCGCCAGCGCCGCACGCGGTCCCGCGACATAAACCCGGAAGTGGTTCGGATGAAACAGCCGCGGCACCATCACCAGCCGCGCCCCGCAGCGCCGGCAGATGTGGCGAAAGCCGAAGCGCATCGGCTCTCCGCACTCCGGGCACGATAGCGCCATCCGCGCCATCGTGACGTGCGCGTAGCGAGCCCCGGCCGGCCGTTGCCAGCGCGGAAGCCCAGGTTTTGCGCCGGACAGATTCGCTCCGCAATGGCCGCAGAAGCGCGCGCCCGGAAACAGCGCCGTAGCGCCGCATCCTGGGCAGACGGGAAGTACCGCGGTTGAGTCGCGTTTGGTCATGATTCACTCACTAGCCGGTCCGCGCGAGACACGGTAGCGCGGCGCGATTTCCACCGCCGCGCGGCGGCGATGCGGACCGTAACCGCGGCTGGCTGAAGCATCGCCTCCGCTCCTCCACGCTGACTTACTTAGTCCGCCATCGCGGCGCCCGCAAACGCCGCCGCTTGAGCCGGATGACGCGGGAGATCCCCGGCAAGGCGCCGATGCGCGAATCTGGCACATCGATCGCCCGCATGCCGTGTGCGAGCATCGCCGGCGCAAAATCGATCATTGTGGCGCGGCAGGCGCGAATCGGCTGTCTCAATTTCGCGCGTTCCGAAAATGGAACATTCACTCGGATGCGCAATCGCGTCCGCGCAAACCCGCACGGCATATGCGCCGAGCGCGCCGGCCCCGAACTTGGCGCCAGCGCAAGCTATCGCGCATTGCCGTCAAAATAGTGACGGCGGGGTGGCAAAAGATGAGAGCGTCCGGTTTTCCTAGGTAATTTCCGCACTTCAACTAGGTAGTTTTTTCCATCTTACTACGCATTCTTCTGATTGGGTGTCTCATTTCGATCCCGTACGGTCAAACTCGACGGATGAATTAGCTCGCATGGTTTGAGCGGTCCGAGGTTAAGGCGAGCAGAGGCCGTAAAGGGGAGACTTGGGCTATTTTTCACCAATTGGGCCGCTGGATGCCGGACATGGCAGACGCGGCCGCCGTGCAGCGGCAGTATCTCGCCGCTGGAATCACGGAGTTCGGCTCGAATCGCTCGCGAATCTCGCGCACGAGTTGCGCACCCCGACTCAGGTTTTGCTCGGATATCTGGATATTCTGCGCGACGATCTGAACGAAGAGCTTGGCGGCCGCTCGCGCGAGATTATCGAACGCCTGAATTCGAGCGCCTACGACTTGGCCCAGACCGTCGAAAACGTACTGGACTTCGCGGTTGCCGCCGCCAGTGCCGAAGTCAAATCCGACGACGAGGTTGACCTGCGCGACTTGATGGCTGAGATCATGCCCGCGCTCGAGGCCGCCAATCATCACAAGCATCTGGCCGTCGAGATTGATCTCGGCGACGCGCCGGCGCGCGTTCGGGTCCGGCGCCGGGCGCTGCGCGCCGTGGTGCTGAACCTGGCGGCCAACGCGATGAAATTCACCGAGCAGGGCTCGGTGGCGATCTCGATACGCCCGATCCCCGGTCTGGAGCATCGGGGCCAAATCGAACTGCGCGTGCGCGATACCGGTCCCGGATTCGATCGCTCGAAACTCGAGACCGCGTTCGCGCGATGCTCTCAGCTATCGGGCGCGAGCACGCGGCGCTATCGGGGAATGGGATTGGGACTGTGCGTGGTAAAGCGCAATCTTGCGCTGCTCGGCGCGACGCTCGAGGTCGAAACCGAACTGGGCCACGGGGCGACCTTTATCGTGCGGATTCCTGTCCGCCAGCGCACTGCGCCCGGTGTGCGCCCGACCAAGCAGCCCCCTCGCGAGGTCGCTCGAAGCCCGCGCCGCGCTCATCGGTAATGGCGCATCAGGCCAACCACCACGCCGCGAATCGAAAGCTCGTCCGAATCCACCATGATCGGTTGCATCGTCGCGTTGGCCGGCTGGAGCCGCACCCGCCCGTCGGATTCGCGAAATAGCTTCTTGACCGTGGCCTCGTTGCCGACCAGCGCAACCACGGTTTCGCCGTTGTTCGCGCTGTCGCGCGACTCGACGATTATGTAGTCGCCGTCGCGGATTCCGTCTTCGATCATCGAATCGCCCTTCACTCGCAGGCAAAAGGTGTCCTCACGCCGGATGAACTCCTCGGGCACGCTGATGGTCTCGGCGGTCTCGATCGCCTCGATCGGCGTGCCCGCCGCGACCTGACCCGCCAATACGATTCGACGCGCTCCGGTGTGGCCGCTACCGGCCGCCATCTCGAGCGCCCGGCTGTGATTGTGCTGGCGGCGGATGAATCCTTTTCCCTCCAGGTTGCGCAGATGCTTGTGCACCGTCGCCAGCGACGACAGCCCGAAATATTCGCCAACCTCGGCAAGCGTGGGCGCGTAGCCGTTCTGGCTGATATAGTGCTCGAGATAGTCAACCATCTGCTTCTGGCGCTTGGTCAGCGTTGCCATGCTCGCGTCTCCTCCCGAAGCCGGCTGACTCCGTTCGGGCAATCATGGCGAATAGACAGCGAACATGCAAGATGCCCAGCGAGTCAGTCAGCGTGGGTTTCATAGCCGCGCCGCGGCCAGTAATCTTGGCATTAATATTAAATGGCGAAGCTTAGAGTAATTTTTGAAAATGGAGATCCGGAACGGATCCTCGAATTCGACCCCGCCCGCGCGCCGTTTCATCATGATGGCAAGCCGGGGTCGATTCTCGACATCCTGCTCGGCCACCAGATTCATCTCGAACACGCGTGCGGCGGAAACTGCGCTTGCACCACCTGCCATGTGATCATCAAGGCGGGCGCAAAGCAGCTCAGCGAATCCGAAGAGCAGGAAGAAGACATGCTCGACAGAGCGCCGGGGCTTACTCCAACCTCGCGCCTGGGATGCCAGGCGGTGGTCGAGGATCCCGACGCGGAAATAACGGTCGTGATACCGAAATTCACCATCAACCTGGCCAGTGAATCCTCCGATGAGCACTGAACCGAAGCCGGCCCTGACTGGACCGGGCGGCAGGCCGCTGCGCATGGCGACAGTCGAGCGCGTCTTCGACCATACGGAGGACACGCGCTCGCTGTTCCTGTCGCCACAGGACGGCGGCAGGATCAATTTTATTCCGGGTCAGTTCATCTCGCTCTCGATTCCACTCGAAGACGAAACCCGTTCGCGGCCCTACTCGATCGCGTCTGCGCCCGAGGCTGGCGCGCCGTACGAGATCTGCTTCAATCGGGTCGAGAACGGACGCGGCGCGGGATGGCTGTTCGAGCGCGCGGTTGGCGACGCGATCGGATTTTCAGGGCCGTTCGGCGCATTCGCACTCGAGCGCGCACTCGCGATGGAAACGGTCTTTATCGCGGCCGGCACCGCAATCGCGCCGATTCGCCCGATGATCCATCGCGCGGCCGCCGGCGCGCATCCGGCGATGACGCTGCTGCACGCCGCGCCGTCGGCCGGGCATCTGCTCTATCGCGCGGAATTCGAGCATCTGGCGCGGCGCGACACAGGCTTTCGCTTCGAGACGATAGTCGCCCCCGAAAGCGACCTGTACCGTCTTCTCCTCGAAGCGGGCGAGCGGCGATGGGTCGGTGGCGACGCGAATCGCGCGCGCCAGTTCTATATCTGCGGCGTGGGCAACGGGGTTATCGCGCTGCGCGATCTGTTCCGCGGCGCGGGCTACGAGCGCCGCGCGGTGCATTACGAGCAGTGGTGACAGGAAGAAAAAGCAATCCACAGATTACACAGATTTCACTGATTAAAAGATTTTCCAATTAACCCGAGCCGCGGCGCGCAAGCGCCGCGGCTCTCTAATCTGTGAAATCTGTGTAATCTGTGGATTGTTTTCGGTTTGCTTTCTATTTAACCAACGCAGCGCGCAGGATCGAGTATTCACCCGCATAATCTTTAATCCGCATCCCGCGCGCGATTATTCCTTCGCGCTCGAGCCGGCGCGCCGCGCCCGCGACCAGCTCCGGCGAGATCGCGAGGATTCGGGCGATCGCGCGCTCGCTGGCGAATCCCGCCACCTCGAAGTGGCGCCGCACGATTAGATACGCCGCCGCGCGCGGCGCAAGCGTGCGCGCATCGCGGATCGCGTCGGGCCATCGATGCGCCATCGTGTCCCACACGTAGCTGAACGGGTCATAGTGCTCCGCGACCTTGAGCGCCAGGAATTTTTCCTGCAACTCCTTCATCGCGCGGTCGAACGCGGCGCGCGCCCTGGGCTGCGCATAGCCGGAAGCGAGCTTGAGCGCGCGAGTCTCCGCGGGACCGCTGCGCACCAGCGCGTCCATGATCAACTTGGCGCAGTGCGAGAGCTCCCCGCGCCGATAGAGCGCCAGGTAACTTCCCGCCACTGCGCGCAGGCGCACGAACGCGCCCAGCAGCTCGCGCGCGATGAATCCGGGACGCCCCGCGATCACTTTGCCGTAGTACACCAGGCGCTTTTTCGGCAGCTCGTCTTTTATCCGCCAAGTCATCCCGATTCCGTAATCGTGCTGGATATGCTCGGGCACCGGCGGCGCGCGCCGTCCGACAATCGCCTCGCGCAGGCACGGCACTCCCATCCCGGCCACGAACGCCGCGCAGAAGCCCACATCTTCGATAAACTTTAGCGCGGACTTCTCGCCGCCAATCCGGCGGGCGGGAACGCGGCGGAAGTGATGGTCGCGATAACGCTCGAGGGCTTCGAGCGCATGCTCGCCGGTCGAATCGATTGCCGGCCGCGCGCGCTTCATCGCTCGGCGCGTTCGACGCACTCAAGGAATATTTCCCGGTAGTTGGCCTTCACCCCGAGCCGCTGGATTATTCCTTCGAGCCCAATCAGCGCGCGGAGCAGAAACACGCCGTGCGGGGGCGAGCTGTAGAGCCGATGCTCGAATGCGATTTCGCCGACCCGGGTCGCCTTCGCGACCGAGTCGTAGCCGGCGGGATCAAACTCGCCTTCGGTCATCATCGGCTCGAACAACAGACGGATTATCTCGATCATCGGCGCGGCGTCGCGTCCGCGCTCGATCCATCCGAGTTCCCCCATGCTCTGCCCGATCGCGCGATCGTCCAGATCGACGATTCCGCGCGCGGCTTTCAAGTAAGACTTGCGCACCGCCGGCTTAAAGCGGCGGATCGATCCGAAATCCAGAATGCCGAGCCGGGGATGATAGGTCACCAGGTAATTGCCGGGATGAAAATCGGTGTGCAGCACGCCGAACTCGAGGATTTGCCGCCACACCATCGCGTGCGCCTTGCGCGCGACCCAGGTGCGCAGCTCGAGATCGACCGCCGGCCCCATCGCGTCGGCGAGCGGATAGCCATCTAGGTAGGTCATCGTCAGCACGCGCTGCGAGCTGAGTTCGGAAACCACCGCCGGGATCATCACCTCGGGGTCGTCGGCGAGCAGCCGGCCGAACTCGGTCATGTTGCGCGCCTCGCGCACGTAGTCGAGCTCCTCGCGAAGGCGCGCCTCGAGTTCCTTGTACAGCGCGGCGCAGTCGATCTTCTGGCGCATCACGTCGCGCCCGAGCGCCTGCAAGGTCATCAGGAGCATCTTCAGGTTGCCGAGGTCCTGCTCGACGGTTCCCTCGACGCCGGGATACTGGACTTTGACCGCGACCTCGCGGCCATCGCGGGTGGTTGCGCGATGCACCTGCCCGAGCGAGGCGGCGGCGAACGCGGTATGGTCGAAGCGGCGGAAGATTTCTTCGGGGCGTTTGCCGATCTCGCGGCGGATCTGCTCCGCGATCATCGCGTAGCTCATCGGCGGCACGCTCGATTGCGTCGCCTTGAGCACGTCGAGCGCCTCGCCAGGCAGCAGGTCCTGGCGCATCGAAAGCATCTGCACCAGCTTCATGAAGGCGCCGCGCAGATTCGTCGAGCTATCGACGATCCGGCGCGCGTTGCGGATATGCGTCTCGAGCAGCTCGCGCTCCTGCTCGCTGCGCGACAGAAACGGCCGCCTGATCGAGTTCCACAGGTAGCTGGAACCCACCTGCGAGGCGAGTTCGCCCATCTCGATCGCGCGGCGCGCGCGGCCCTGGGTGATCGTGGTGCGGCGCGCCATCGCTACTCCCGGTCGCGCTCGATTCCGATCCGGTTCATCAGCGTCGCGGCCAGCGCCGCGCCGAATCCGTTGTCGATATTGACCACCGTGACCCCGCTCGCACAGCTATTGAGCATCCCGAGCAGCGCAGCGATTCCGCCGAACGCGGTCCCGTAACCGACGCTGGTCGGAACCGCGATAACCGGCTTGTCGAGCAGCCCCGCCACCACCGACGGCAGGGCGCCTTCCATCCCGGCGACGACGATCAGCACGCTGGCGCGGCGCACCGCCTCGAGGTTCGCGGTCAGGCGATGAATCCCGGCGACCCCAACGTCGTACAGGCGCGCGACCCGGTTGCCGAACAGCTCGGCGCAGATTGCGGCCTCCTCCGCGACGGGAATATCCGAGGTACCCGCGCTGATGACCATGATCTCGCCGTGTCCGCCGACGGCCGCGCGGGCCTTGATCACCGCGCCGATACTCGCTTCGGGATGATAAATCATCGCGCGCAGGGATTTTCTGACCGCGCGGGCTTTTTCGGAAGCGAGCCGCGTCACGATCAGATTGGTTCCCGACCCGAGCACGCGCTTTCCGATCGCGACGATCTGCGCCGCGGTTTTGCCCTCGCCGAAAACCACTTCGGGCACTCCCCGGCGCAGCGCGCGATGCTGGTCGAGCCGGGCGAAGCCCAAATCCTGGAACGGCAGCTCGCGCAGCTTTTGCATCGCGGCGCGCGCGGTCACCTTGCCGGCGCCGACCAGCTCGAGAATCTCGCGGATTGCGGCTTCGGTCATCGGCGCTTGAGGAGATCGGCGCGCAGCGGCCGGTCCAGCACCAGGCGCAGTTCCCGCACCGCGCGCACATCACTGCGGGTCACGATGATCGTCATGCCGGAAACCTTCAGTTGCTCGCCCGGCTGCGGAATATGGCCCAATCGTTCCAGCACGAGCCCTCCGATCGTAGCATACTCATCACCCTCGGGCAGCCGCAGACCGAAGCGCTCATTCAATTCCGCGATCGGCGCGCGCCCCGCGACCCGCAGCGTGATGCGATTGACGACCCGCGCGATCTCCTCGGCGTGGTCGCGCTCGTCGTCGATCTCGCCGACCACTTCTTCGAGCAGATCCTCGACCGTGATGATTCCCGCCGCGCCGCCGTATTCGTCCACTATCACCGCCAGGTTTTCGCCGGTGCGCTGCAGCGCCACCAGCACCTCATCGAGCGGCATCGACTCCGGGAAATAGCTGACCGGGCGCATCACCTCGCGCACCGGGCGGCCGAGATCCGGCGCCTGCAAAAGATCGAACACGTGCACCACGCCGACGATATCGGTGAGCCGCTCGCGGAACACCGGCAGCCGGCTGAATCCGACCCGCCGCACGCTCTCGATCGCGGCCGCGAGCGACACCTCTTCCGGCACCGCATCGACCCGCATCAGCGGCACCATCGCCTTGCGCGCGTCGGCGCGCGAGAAGCGCAAGATGCGGCTGATCATCTGGCGCTCGGCGGGCGCAATCGCGTCGAGCTGTTCGTGCGGCGAGGATTCGGGGGCGCGGCGGCGCACCAGGCGGGCGAGATCCTCGCGGGACAGAAAGACGCTTTCAGCCCCCGGCGCGACTCCAGCCGCTCGGCCCAGCGCGCGGCCGAGCCAGGTCTCGGCGGCGAGAATCGGCGCGAACAGGCCCGCAAGGATCCGCAGCGGCGCCGCAGCGACGTGCGCGAACCCAAGCGGGTTGCGCAGCGTGAGCAGCTTGGGAATCGATTCGCCGAAGACCAGCGTGATCGGCGCCAGAATGAACGGCGCCCAGTACGAATAGGCCGGGTAAACGCGATGCAGGAACGCGGTCAGGGTCACCGCCGCGACGATAGTCGCAAGGTTGTTGCTGGTCAGGGTCAGCGCCAGCAGCCGGTCGCGGTCGGCGAGCAGTGCGCTCAGCGCGCGCGAGCGCGCGGCGCCGCGTTCGCTTTCGGCGCGCACTTTGACCTCGTCTGCCGCGACGATCGCTATCTCGCCCGCCGCGAAGAACGCCTGCACCGCGACGCACGCGGCCAGCACCGCGATCAGCTCCGCGGCGGTCATCGCTTGAGCCTCACCCGCTCGACGGTCGCGCCGCGCACCCGCACCACCTCCGCCTCGAACTCGCCCAGGCGCAGCTTCTCACCGGCCGGCGGCACGCGTCCGAGTATGCGCAGGACGGCCGCGCTCAAAGTCGGACCGCCGCCGCGCACCCGGATGGGAGGGTTGGCGCCAAGTGCGCGGTTGAGCGCCGCCAGCTCGATCGCGCCGGACGCGAGCCATTCGTTTTCGCCGACCCGTTCGAGTTCCGGAATGCCGGTGTCGAATTCGTCCCTTAGTTCGCCGAACAGCTCCTCGAGCAGATCCTCGAGCGTCACCAATCCGAGCAGATGGCCATACTCGTTGACCACCAGCGCCATCTGAAAGCGTCCGCGGCGCATTTCATCGAACAGATCGCCCAGCGCTTTCGCCGGCGGGATGAAGATCGCCGGGCGCAGCAGCCGATCGACCCGCGGCGCGGCGGTTTCGAGGCGATGCGCCGCGAGGTCCTTGGCGTGCAGGATGCCAACGATATTGTCCGGCGCGCCGCGATAGACCGGCACCCGCGAAAAATGTCCGTGCGCGATCTGCGCCATCATCTGCTCCGGACCCGTATCGATATCCAGCGCGAAAATCTGGCCGCGCGCTGTCATCACCTCCGCCGCCCGCCGCATCCCGAAATCGAACACGCGATGGATGAACTCGCGCTCCGCGGGTTCGACCTCGCCCTGATGCTCGCCCAGCCGCAAGAGCGCCTTGAATTCGGTCTCCGACAGGGGCCCCGGATGAGGAGCATCGCGAAGCGGAATAAACGGGCGCGCGATCGGATGCAGCAGCTCGGCCAGGATCGCGAGCGGACGCGCCGTCATCCGCACCACCATCGCCGGGTAGGCCAGCGCTAAGGTCTTGGGCGTGATGTCGCAGCAGATCAGCACCACGAGCAGCATCACGGGCGCGGCAACGTATGGGCCGATATCCGCACCGAGCCAGCGCAGAAAAAAAATGGTCGCAAGGCATTCGGCGAAGATGTTGGCCGCCTCATTGATCCCGATCACGACAATCAGCGATTCCACCGGACGCTGCATCAGGCGATCCAGCGCCGCGCCAACCGCGCGGCCGAGCTGCTCACGAGTGTGCTCGAGGCGGACGATCGTGAAGATCGCCGTCTCGGAGGCGGCCAACGCGGCGCTGAGCAGGATCAGCATCGCCAGCGCGATCGGCAGGAGAACGATCACAAATCTTCCACCCGCAACTGATCCCATCCCGCAAGCGCAGGCGTCCCGCCGCCGCAAAAGCGCGCGCCACCTCCGCGCACGACCTGCCCGATCCGCGTCACGCGTACCCCGAGCATCGCGCTTAGCTTGCGATCCGCGCGGGTGGGACGAAGGCAGAACAGCAGCTCGTAGTCTTCACCGCCGCCGAGCGCCAGCGACAGGTCGCCGCGCATAACCGCACGGTAGGCGCCTGAGATCGGGATCGCGCGCGGGTCGATTTCGGCGCCGACCCCGCTGCGCTCCAGGATATGGCGCAGGTCCTGCCACAGCCCGTCGCTTACGTCGATCGCGGCCGTCCCCCGGCGCATCCGCGCGAGCGCGGCCCCGGCCGAAAGGCGCGCGGTGGGCGCAAGATAGCGGCCGATCAGATGAGCCCTGGCGGCTCCGCGCGCGCGCAATCGGCCCGCCAGAACCCGCCATCCCGCGGCGCCGTCGCCGAGCGTTCCGGTTACGTAAATCCCGTCGCCCGCCCGCGCACAGTCGCGCCGCAGAGGACGCGGCGGCGAGTCACCGAGCAGCGCGATCGTGATCGCGAGCTGCTTGGCGCGGGTAACATTGCCGCCAACCACATCGACCCGCGCGGCGCGGGCCGCGCGCGCAAGGCCGGCGTACATCCGCTCGAAAAATCGCGTCGGCAGCCCCGGCCTGATTGCCAGATTGACGACGCAGGCGGCCGGCGCGCCGCCCATCGCGGCGATATCGCTCAGGTTCACCGTCAGCGCGCGCGCGCCGAGCTGCTCGGGCGTGCCCCAGCGCAAATTGAAGTGCACGCCCTCGACCATCGAATCGATCGTAAATAACTGCGCGCCCCGGCTGCGCGCGATGATCGCGGCGTCATCGCCCGGCCCCGTAAGCGTGCGCGCCGACATCGGCAATCGCGCGCATAGCCGCTCGATAAGCTCGAACTCACCCGCGGGTTGCGCCGCGCCGCGACGCGCTTGCGCGCGCGGGCGCGGCCCTGACGCGCGCCGCTTCACGGCGCGCACGGCCCTGCTCCGCCCGGCGCGGCGCCGGGCTCGCCAATCGGGATCTCCGCCCGCAGCGTCAGGCCCGCGGCGCGATCGAAATTCGCCGTGACGCTCCCGCCCGCCGCCTCGGCCATCGCGCGCGCGATAAACAATCCGAGCGCATGCGCGCCGGACGTGTGTCCGCTGCGATCGGGCCCGGCCAGAAGCGTCGCGAGCTCCGCCGAAGCGATTTCCTGGCACGGCGCGGTGACTTCCATCTTGAGCTTGCCGTCGTGGATCGCGGCGCGAAGTGAAACGACCGGGCCGGCCGCGCGCCCGATCGCGCACGCCATCAGGTTGCGCACGATCCTGTCCAGATGATGCCCGTCCAGTGTGCCGGTGCGAAGCCCCGCGAGCGAAACCGTGACTTCCAGCTTGCGCCGGCGCGCCTCGGCAGCACAGTCTTCGGCGGCGGCGGTGATGACGCGGTTCGGATCGACGCGGGTCAGGATCGGATGAAAGCGGCCGTCTTCCTCGATCCGGTACAGATCGAGCACGTTGCTGACGGCCAGGTTCATGTTCCACGCGGTCGAGCCGAGCCGCGCCAATATCTGGCGCCGCTCGCCGGGGTCGGCGCTGTCTTCTTCGAGCAACTGCGCGAATCCGGTGAGCGCGGCGACCGGGCTGCGGATGTCATGCACCATCGTGGCGATCTGCGATTCGCGAAATCGCGCGGCTTCTTCGAGCGCCTCGACCTGGCGGCGAATCCGGCGCCGATAGTGCTCGAGAAACATCGCCGTTGCCTGCGCAAAGGCCAGCGCCGCCAGCAGTCCCAGCCATCGGTAGGTATCAAGCCGCGTCACCACCGGAACCAGCCGGTCGGCGGCCGCATAGAGCGCGAGCGCCGCCGCGTTCATCGCCAGCTGCCAGCGCGAGCCCCAACTGACGAAAGATGCGGTCGCGAGCGGGCACACCAGTATCGCGATAAACCGCGACTCGGGGTCGCCGGTGCGCGCGCTGATCGCGACGAACATCGCCATCGTAAAAACGCAATCGCCGAGCGCCCAGAACTTCCAGTAACGCCGGAATGCGCGGGTCCAGGTCATACCGAAAAACAGGCAGGTGCCCGCCAGCAAGGTTCCGTGCTCTACGATCAAGAGGTCGCCGCCGCGCCGACCCACCAGATCGACCATCGCGTACGCGAGCAGAAAGAGCAGCCCCAGCGCTCCGCCGATCTTGATGACGCGTAGCGCTTCCTCATCGTCGGTGGACCAGACAATCGTGCGGCGCTCACCACCGGGCGAATTGCTGCCCGGCGTGCGAGCAGGGGAACTGTCAGGATGAATCGTCACGCGATACGAGAGTTCGGCCACGCAAGCGGCGCGGCGAACTCCGATCATAGTCGAGGCAGCGCGCCGGCTAAAGACCGCAAAATCCACGGGACGCCTCAGAGGCGCGCGTCGGCGAGCGCAAGGCGCATCGCCTCGACGCCAAAATCAACATCCTGTCTGGTTATGACCAGCGGCGGCGCAAGCCGGACCACGCGCTCGGCATTGAGCGTCCAGTTGATCACGACCCCGCGCGCAAGCGCGGCGGCGACAAACCGATGCGCGAAGTCCGCGGCGTGGAACTCGATTCCCAAAAGCAGCCCAAGGGCGCGCACCGCGGCGATCTCGGGTGCGCCAAGCGCAAGCAGCTTCTCGCGCAGATATTTCCCCATCTGAACGGCGCGCGCGGGCAGCCCTTGCGCGACGATCACTTCGAGCGCGGCGAGCCCGGCCGCGCATGACAGCGGATGACCTCCGAAAGTCGTGATATGTCCCAGCGGCGGATCGTGCGTCAGCACCGCCAGCAGTTCATCGCGCCCCGCGAACGCACCCAAGGGCAGACCCCCGCCGAGAGCCTTTGCCAGCACGATCAGATCCGGCGTCACCCCGAAATGCTCGAGCGCGAACATCCGCCCCGTGCGCCCAAGGCCGGTCAGCACCTCGTCGAAGATCAGCAGTGCGCCCGCGCGGTCGCAGCGCTCGCGCAGCGCGCGCATGAAGGGCACGCCGGGAATCCGCACGCCGCCTTCGGCCTGCACCGGCTCGACGATCACGGCGGCGGCCGACCCGTCGATCGCGTCAAGCGCGTCAAGATCGTCGAACGGCAGGTGCCGCACCGGACCTGGCAGCGGCCCGAACGGCGCCCGAAACGCGGGATTGCCCGCCAGCGCGAGCGCGCCCATCGTGTCGCCGTGGTAGGCGCCCTCGAAGGCGACGAACCCTGCCCGCCCGGTGAACTTGCGCGCAGTCTTAAGCGCGCCTTCGACCGCCTCGGCTCCGCTGTTGGTGAAGTACACGCGCGAGATTGGCTCTGGAAGCAGCCCCGCCAGCCGCGCGGCGAGTTGGACCTGCGCTTCGATCACGAACTCGCCATAGACCATCACGTGCAGATGGCGCCGGGATTGGCGCTCGAGGGCGGCGGCCACCGCAGGGTCGCCGTGACCGAGCGCCGCGACGCCGATTCCGGCGATTAGATCGAGGTAGCGGCGCCCGTCAGTCGTGTACAGCCAGCATCCTTCGGCGCGTTCGATCTCGAGACCGATCGGAGCGTCCGAAGTCTGCGCCAGATGACGCCGAAACAAAGTCTTCGATTCGCCGGTCATCGTCTCGCCCCAGCCGTGGTCATCGCGTCCAGAAAGGCGCCGCCGCCATGGCGCCAATCGAGCGCAGGAGATTGTATCGCGCCGGGCGCGGCAAGGTACGACACGCCGAGAGCGCCCAGCGCGGCGCGCAGTCCGGCGTCGATGCCATCGCCGGCCACAGAAATCGCCTCGAGGCGGCCGGCCGCGGGCGCAAGCCGTGCGCACAGGTCTTCACGATCGTGAAACGGGCTTACGTAAACGGTGCGAAATCCGGGCGAGGGCGAAAACCCCGCGTCGCGATCGAAGATCACCGCCCACGCGACGCCCGCGCCCTCGAGCAGCTCGACCGGCTCGCCCGCGATTTCGCGCCATCGGGCAATCTCGCGCGCGCGCCGCAGCGCGGCCGCGTCCTCGAGCGCGAGCGACTCGGGCGGCGCGGCCACCAGCGCCAGATTGGCTATCGCGCGGGCCAACTCGTGCGCGAATGCGCGCGCCCGCGTGCCTGATGCGTCCTCGACGAACACGTGATGAGGCGAAAGGCATCCGAGCTGCTCGAACACAGTAACGTCGCGCGCGAGCGCGGCGGCGCTCGCGCGCAGATTTGCGGCCGTGTGCGCGCTTTTCATGACGATCGCGCCCGAGAGCCTGCTGCCGAACCCCACCACGCGCGCGCCACCCAGCGCGCCGAGCGTAGCGTCGTCGCCGTACGCGACGATCCGGTCGGCGCCGACGACGAGCGCGGCGGTTAGATCGCGATCCTCGCGGCTCCAGTTGAAGACCGCGAGCCGCGCGCCTAGGCGCGCGTCGCTTTGGCGAAGCGCGTGCGCGAGCGCAGCGAAAAAGTGCGGCTCCCGGGTCGCCGTCTTGATCACCACGGCGGCGCCGCAGATCAGCGCCAGCACGACTTCATGCAGTCCCGCGCCAGGGACATTGCCCGCCATAATGAACCCGATAATCTCGCGGCGCCGGGCTGCGATTGCCGCGAACGACATCAGCGCGTCGCGCGAAAACGGCGCCAGCAGGGCCTCGAGCGACGCCTCCAGCAACGCCGCCGAAAAGCCCAGGCGCGCCGCAATCCGCTCGGCGACCGCGCGGCGCGGCGCCGAGCCCGGCGCACGCCACTCGTCGAGCACGGTCGCGATTGCGCCGGCCGCGCGCACCGGATCGTGCGCGGGGTTTTGCGCGTCATCGCACCGCGCGCGCATCCCGGCCATTGCGGCCCGCAGCTCCGTGTCGATTGCTTGATTTGTCATTGGTGCGCTGCGGCCTCGAACGCATCGATCGCGAGCGCGCATCCGCGCGACCCGGCGCCAGACGCACGGCCTAACACGCGCACTGACCCACCCTCGACGATTCCGAGGTCCTCGGTCACGACCGCGCACACCGAGCATACGTTGGCCAGATCTATAAACCCGAGCATCCCCGGCGTGCCGTCCGCGAGCCGCCGCATCGTCGCCGGATCGATCGCGGCCGGCCGCATCCACGGCGGAGCCAGCTTTACGCGCGCTCCCGGGGCTGCGCTGTACCGCGAGTTGAAGGGGGTGGCGTCATAGAGCTGCGAGCACAGCTCCGTCATCCCGTATTCGTTGATCACCAGGTCGGCATCGATTCCCAGCATCTCCACCGCGCGCGATGCGACTTGCGCCGGCGATAGCGGGACTCGCTGGCCCTTCGGCCCGCCGGTATCCATCATGCGCGACCCCGGCGCCATCGCCAGGCGCAGCCCAGCTTCGGCCATCCGCTCGAACATCGCGGCGAACGCCGCCGTGGTTCCGAGGATGCACACCGGCTCGCGCGCCGCCGCCGCCTCGCGCGCAAACGCGATCGCGGCCTCGAGATCGACGCCGACGCGATCCGCTACGCACCGCGATTGCCCGCGGCCAAACTCCTCGATACCCCAGCTAATCATCGCCGAAAGCGACGACTCCGGCATCCGCGCCGCCGTAGGATGCATCGCAAGGACGCGCATCCGCGCGCCGTCGGGGAAGAGCATCGCGCCAAGATGCGCGATCGCCGAGGCGCGGTACACCTGGGGCTGTTCCACGAGATGGCGTCCGCGGCGATCACGTCCAATCGTGGTGCCGCTGGTCAGGAACTCGAGTGCGCCGGGAGTTTGCGCGGCGCCGGGCGGGGCAAGCTCGGCGTACTTGAAGGCAATAGTGCTGACCATCGGAATCTGATCGGCAGAGCGAATCGCGGCGGGGTCAATTCCCAATCGATGGCAATATTCCTTATAAGATGCTATAGCCTCTAATTGAAAGTGAAAGACCCTTAAAGCCAGGTCGCTAAAACGCGCCGGTTCGGGCTGCTGGATAAACCCGATTACTTCGCTGACGATTTGGTTGGCGGCAGAATCCATGTTCCGGCTCCGCGACCGAGCGGACCTATGCACCTATGCGATGATGTCGCGCGCATAGGAGCGGTTCAATCCCACCGTTTGGTTGAGGGGACTGCACCGTGCACCCGGTATTTACGAGGGCTTCGGGAAAGACTAGTATCGGGGCCGTGGCGGTGGAGGCGAGGGCTCGAAAGCGGCGTGAACGCCGGGCATTCGAGACGGCCAGAAGAGATCGAGATTCAACAATAGAGCGAAAGTCGCCGTCTTGGCGCCGAAATTTTTGTAACGAATTTTGCGATCGGAACGTATTTCTGTTAAAAGATTTCGCATCGGAACGCGGAAAGGGCATCTTCTGATGAAAAAGTTTGGCTTGGGTGTGTTGCTGGGTTTCATCGCCAGTTGGGCAGTCGCGTTTGCGGCGACCAGCGCGGGACACGATGGCACGTTCTGGAACACGCTGAACCTGTCGGCGAAAGACGGGTACGTGAACGGCTATTCGGACGCGATGAAGGTCAGCGTTACGCAACTCGATAGTCTGACGATTGCGGCGAACATGTTTCACTGGAAAGGCGCGCCTAAGATCATCCACGAGACCACGCGCCAGCTTTCGATGGCTGACATGACGCCGGATCAGATTGTCAAGCGGCTGGATTCGTTGTACTCGAATCAAAAATACAGCGAGCTCGATCTCGGCGAGGCGCTGCAAGTGCTGACGATGCGCGCGCACGAGACCGCGGTTCCCGCAGTGGCCGCGCCAGCGCGCGGGAAATAAGTCCCGGTAGTTAGATCGCTAATTTGTCAACAGGCGGTCCGGAAACGGGCCGCCTGTTTTTTTCGATCGAACCAGGGCCCGCGCGCGCGGTTGAAACGCGGGCTCAAGGCACTTAGCCTGACCCGCGGGAAGTGAGGCGAAAAATTAAGCGGTGAATGCACCGGTCATATTGCTCGAGAAAGCGTTGCGCTCGACCGTCGGTGTGCATTCGCAGGTGCCGGCCACTCACGTCTCGACGGCGATCGGCCTTGGCACCGATCGGCGCGGCACCGGCACCATCATCAGTCCCGACGGCCTGATCGCGACGGTCCACTATCTGCTGCTCGGGGCGCGCAGCGTGGTCGTGACACTACCCAATGGCGATCAGCATCAGGCCACCATCGTCGGCAAGGATTACAGCACCGGGCTGGGCCTGATTCGTATCGACGCGGGCCATCCGCTGCCGCCGCTCGCGCTCGTATCGTCACAGGCGTGCGCGCCCGGGGACGAGGCTTTCACGGTCGCCAGTATCGGCGGCGAAAAGCGCTGCGCGGATTGTGGAGTGATCACCTATCTGGGTCCGTTCGACGCGGTGTGGGAGTTCATGCTCGAACGCTGCGTATGCGTGACCGCGCCGTCCCTCCAGATTGGGCTGTCGGGCGGCGCGGTGGTTAACCGCCACGGCCAGGCGATCGCGATTTCCTATCTGAACTTCGCCGATCTCGGCCGCGCGATCCTGGGCATCCCGTGCGAATACCTGCTCGCGGTGCGCGACGAGTTGATCCAGCATGGACGCCGGGTGAGCGCTCGCCCGCGCGCGTGGCTGGGCGTCCTGTCGTACACGATTCGCGAGCATGTGGTGATCGCCAACGTGATGCCGGGCGGTCCGGGCGAAAAGGCGGGCCTCCAGCAGGGCGACCTGGTGCTGTCCATCGATGGCGACGCGGTGAGCGAGCGCCGCGCGATGTACGCCGCACTGGGCCACCGCGGTCCCGGCGAACAGATCAACCTCAAAGTGCTGCGCGACAACCGTATCCAGCAAATCGACATCGCCGCGATCGGCGCCGAGGACTATTTCGGCTAAGCACCCGCGCGCGGCGCGATGCGGCAAACGATGCGCGAGCCGCACGCAACGGGAAAGATCGCAACCGACGCCAAGGGCGGCATCTTCGAAGACTGCACCCGCCCCGATGCGCGTACCCGGCGACCTGGCCCTCGACCTCAAGTACAAAATCTAATCCCTCGCTCTTCCTCTGGTCCCTCTCCCTATTCATCAGGGAGAGGTTAGGTGAGGGTCCTTATTGAGACCTGCATATAATAGTGACAATTCCGATCTTGCTCGATTCCTCGGCGTGTCATTCCCGCGCCCTTCGACGTTGCTCAGGGCAGGCTCCGGCTGCCGCGCGAGAAATCCCGGTCTTTTCGCCCGCCGCGGTCCTGCAATCCGAGATTCCTCGCGCACGCCGGACACGCGCGCGGGAATGACACGAGGTGGCGCGATGGAGCGGGTCGGTGTCACTATCTTGTGCAGGACTCCTTAGTGTCCGGAACGGCGCGCTGGTTGGTGTTTTCGTCAGCGCTTCTTGCGCGGGCGCGGCTTGACCCCCGGAAGCGGCAGATTCTCGCGCATGGCAGCCTCGGCGGGCGCAGGTTGCAGCGTCACATCGCGGCCGGGATATTCGACTTTCTTTCCGCCGAACACTTCCTCGATCGTCAAAAGCTGCACGCGCGGATAATCGCGGCCCCAGGAATCGGAATGCCAGAATCCCGCCTTCGCGGCTTCCGAGCGCATCTCCGGCGTCGGCTCGTTCATCGAGAGCAGCACGCCGATGGGAACCTTCTCGCGCTCGATGGTTCCGCGCAGATCGCGCACCATCGCCGGATTCAGATGCTTTCCCGCCTTCACCGAAACGACGATGCGATTGCTGCGGCCCGAGGCCGGGTCGTCGATGAACCGAATCACGCCGTCGATTCCGCGATCCATGCCCTTCTTTCCGCGCTTGGCTCCCGGGTCGCCATTGGCGACCGGACGTGCGCCAATGAGCGGCAGCGCCCACCATTGGAAATCGTAGGGATCGGACTCGGCGAGAGATCGCGCGCCCTCCGCGTCGGCCGGTACGCCGTGAACCTCGTATTTGATACCGGGGAAAGCCGTGTCGAGCCGATTGCGGATGAGGCCGATCGCGAGATGCGTAATGTCGATGCCGATCCAGCGCCGTTTCAATCGCTCGGCGGCGTGCAACGCAGTACCGCATCCGCAGAATGGATCGAGGACTACGTCACCCTCATTCGAGGACGCGCTGATGATGCGCTCGAGCAAAATGGCCGGCTTTTGGGTTGGATATCCCATCCGTTCCTCCGCAAGATTGTGAAGTGGAGGAATGTCTGTCCACACGTCTTGCAGCGGAACGCCGGGCTGTTCATCGGCATACCGCTTCAACATGGGCATCCCGCCGCTCTTTGCGGGCCAGTGAATTTTCCCAGCATCGTCGAGCGCCTGTAACTGAGGGGGAGGGACGAACCAATGGCGCCCTTTGGCAGTCACGTCGATTCCCCGCCAGCGCCTTCCGGTCTCACCGTGTCGAATTCCGGCACCAGTCAGGTCAGATCGACGCCATCGGCGGCCATCCGGATCGTAATGCGTGTAAAATTGATCGAAGTAGTATTTTTCATACGGCTGGTAGGACTGATTCCAAGTGAATCGATCGGCGCGCGTGTAGAAAAAAATGGTGTCGTGAATCGGGCCGTACCGCCGTGCGCTGCTATGTGCGCTCGTGCGTTTCCAGATAATTTCCGAGCGAAAGTTTGTCGGACCGAAAACCGCATCGAGGATCAGTTTCAAATAGTGGCTCGCGGTGGGGTCGCAGTGGAGATATAACGACCCCGTCGGCTTGAGCACGCGGCGCAACTCGGCCAGCCGAATCGCCATCATCACCAGGTACGCCATCATGTCGCTGGTGCCGAGAAACGCGCGCAGCGATTCGGTCAGCGACACCAGCCGCCCCGGAATGCCCCGGCTCTCGGCATCCACCGCGGTCAACTCGCGGAAGGTGCGCTCCGCCTCGAGGTCCCAGTGCCAGTAATCCTCGAACGCGCGGATTTGCGCTTCGGATTCGGCGCCGTGCTCTTTGAACAGGACGTTATAATCGCGCTCGGAGTTGAACGGCGGATCGAGGTAAACCAGATCGACCGACTCGGCCGCGATATTCTCGCGCAGGACTTTTAGATTATCGCCAAAGAAGAGCAGGTTCGCGGCCATCGAGCGGATAGCTTAGGCGATATGGCGGGCACTGTCATCAGAGTCTGTGAGTTTCTTGAAGGTTAGTGTTTTGCGTCATCCTGAGCGAGCGCTGCGCGAGTCCTTTCGACGTTGCTCAAGGCAGGCTCCGGACCCCGGAGAAAACACTCGGGGTCTTTCGACTCCGGCCGCGGCGGCCTCCGCTCAAGATGACACAAAATCGAGCCGAACCCGAAAAACTCACAAACTCTGAGCGGAGTCGAAGGAGCAACCTCCTTCACGATGACGGACAAAGCTGCCGTTTATCCACTTTCGAGTCTAGCAGGTTAGCCATAATAATCATCCCATTTTGGGATAATTTTGCGGAGCGCGGGCGGGCGCTATAGGTAAGGTACCACCGGCGCTTAAATCGGAAGGGCGGTGTTGCCACCGCCCTTCCCCGTCTCCACATCCGCCACCCCACCCCACATTCTTGGGGGGCCCCGGAGGAATCACCGAACTCACCGCCTCGATCGATGATTCTCCCCGTTCGCGCCGGAAACCGGGTTAAAGCTTTCGTCCGCCCCCAACCCCGCCTGCCGGTATTCCCGCGCCGTCAATCCTTACAACCTCCGCCCCACCACCTCCGAGGCCCCAAACTCGCTACGCCTGCGCGGCGGCGATATGCCGTCCGCGATCAGGACGAATAACTGCTTCGTCGTCCTCCTCGACAATCGACCATTCCGCACCGCCAACAAGCTCGAAAATCGCAGCGCACTTCCGGCACTCGATCCACGCGCGGGCAGGCTCATGCTCGTCGCCACGGACTATCGCGAACAGATGCATCGCGGCGGCGCGATGCTCGCGCGCAATCATCCCAAACGCCCGCGACTCGCGTATTTCCACCCATCCGTCGTTCATCGCCGCACCTCCTCCTCAGCTACATCCGCTGGTGGCGCCGCAGTTCATGCATTTGTAGCAGGCGCCGTTGCGCACCATTATCGAACCGCAATCGGGACACGGCGGCGCGTCCGCCTGATTGATAAATGCCTGGCGCATCCCGGCGTCCTTGCCCTCGCGCAGGCTGGCGACCGTCGGAGCGGCGGCGAGCGCCGATGCGCCGGTGCGCGGCTCGAGCGCCTTGGTTTCATCGACCACGATTCCGACTTCGCGCTTGGCTTCCTCATCGAGGAACTTCGACGCCATCCAGCGGAACAGGTAATCGACGATCGATTTGGCGTACGGGATTTGCGGATTCTTGGTGAAGCCCGACGGCTCGAACCGGATATGCGCGAACTTGTCCACCAGGAACTGCAGCGGCATCCCATATTGCAGCGCGTAGGAAATCGCGGTCGCGAAGGAATCCATCAGGCCCGAAATCGTCGAGCCCTGCTTGGACATGATCACGAAAATCTCGCCCGGCGTCCCGTCGTCGAATTTGCCGACGGTGATATAGCCCTCGTGGCCGGCGATATCGAACTTGTGCGTGATCGAATTGCGCTCATCGGGGAGCTTGCGGCGCCGCGTGCGGAACTCGTCGCCATACGCTGCCGCCGAAACCTGCACGGCGCGCACCGCGTCGGCGGCGCGCTCTTCTTTATTGCCGGTATTGAGCGGCTGGATCCGCTTGGAGCCGTCGCGATAGATCGCCACCGCCTTCAGCCCGAGCTTCCACGCGGTCACGTAGGCCTCGGCGACTTCATCGACGCTCGCCTCGGTCGGCATATTGATCGTCTTCGAGATCGCGCCCGAGATGAACGGCTGCACCGCGCCCATCATCTTGAGATGCCCGTTGTAATGAATCGTGCGCGAACCCGCGCGCGGCTTGAACGCGCAATCGAAAACGGGGAGATGCGCGTCGGCGAGCGCCGGAGCGCCCTCGATAGTTTCATGGTCATCGAGGTATTCGACGATCTCCTGTACTTCCCTGGAGTCGTAGCCGAGCCGTTTGAGCGCGCGCGGCACGGTGCCGTTGACGATCTTGAGCATCCCGCCGCCGACCAGCTTCTTGTACTTGACCAGCGCGATATCGGGCTCGATACCGGTGGTGTCGCAATCCATCATGAAGGCGATAGTGCCGGTCGGCGCGATCACCGTCGCCTGCGAGTTGCGGTAGCCCGCGCTCTGGCCGAGCTTCAGCGCGTCATCCCAAGCCTCGCGCGCGGCGCCCAGCAGATCGAGGGGAACGTAGGAAGATTCGAGGCGGTAGGCGTGGCTGCGATGGCGCTCGATAACTTTGAGCATCGGATCGCGGTTCGGCGCGTAGCCGTCGAACGGACCCATCTGCGCGGAAAGGCGCGCCGACTGGAGGTACGCCTCACCCGTCATCAGCGCCGTGATCGCGGCCGCGTAGCTGCGGCCCTGGTCGGAATCGTACGGCATCCCGAGCGCCATCAGGAGCGCGCCCAGATTCGCATAGCCGAGTCCGAGTTCGCGGAAGGCGTGCGCGTTGGCGCCGATCTCTTCGGTCGGGTACGACGAGTTATCGACGATAATGTCCTGCGCCGTGATCATCACGTCCACCGCGTGGCGAAACGCGCGCACGTCGAACTCGCCGCGCTCGTCGATAAACTTCATCAGGTTCAGCGACGAAAGATTGCACGCCGAGTTGTCCAGATGCATGTACTCGCTGCACGGATTCGAGGCGTTGATCCGGCCCGACGCCGGGCAGGTGTGCCACAGGTTGACGGTGCTGTCGAACTGCATGCCGGGGTCGCCGCAGGCGTGCGCGGCCTGCGCGATCATCCGCAGCAGATCGCGCGCGCGATATTCGTGCGCGGTCTCGCCGGTCTTGACGAACTTCGTCTGCCACGCGGAATCGTCGATCACCGCGCGCATGAAATCGTCGGTCGCGCGCACCGAGTTGTTCGCGTTCTGGAAAAACACCGAGCCGTAGGCCGGCCCGTCGAGCGAGCCGTCATAGCCCGCGTCGATAAGAGCCCACGCCTTTTTTTCCTCTTCGACTTTGCACTTGATGAAGTCCTCGATATCGGGATGATCGGCGTTGAGCACCACCATCTTGGCCGCGCGCCGGGTCTTGCCGCCCGATTTGATCACCCCGGCGGAGGCATCGGCGGCCTTCATGAAAGACAGCGGTCCCGACGCGGTGCCGCCCGACGACAGCTTCTCGTGCGATCCGCGCAGCGCCGAAAGATTCACCCCCGAACCCGAGCCGCCCTTGAAGATCATGCCTTCGTTGCGGTACCAGCCGAGGATCGAATCCATGTTGTCATCGACCTTCAGAATGAAGCAGGCCGAGCATTGCGGCTTGGGCTCGATACCGACGTTGAAATAGACCGGGCTGTTGAACGACGCCATCTGATTGAGCAGCAGATGAGTCAGCTCGGCCTTGAAGGTGTCGCGCACGTCGGTCGAGGCGAAGTAGCCCTGGCGATCGCCCCATAGGCCGATCGTCTCGACCACGCGGCTGATTAGCTGGCGCACGGAACGCTCGCGCTGCGGAGTGCCGAGCGGTCCGCGAAAATATTTCGAGACGACGACGTTGGTTGCGGTCTGCGACCAGAAGCGCGGAACCTCGACATCGCGCTGCTCGAAGACCACGCGCCCGTCCTCGCCCGAGATCACGGCGCTGCGCGGCTCCCACTCGACTTCGCTCATCGGATCGACGCCGGGCTTCGTAGAGAAGCGCTCAAGCGCGATCGAGTTGCGCTCGAGGGGCTGTTGATTTCGCTCTGTGTTCTTTACCGCCATCTTATCCAACTCGATCGCCCCACCCGCCATCGCCCGCACCTCCGCCTCGTTACACGCCTGTTGAAAACCGTCCCCAGCCCCTTGGGCTAAATCAGCACCAAGTACGCTTGCCACCACCATATATAGGGCCGGGCAACTCCGCAGCGTGGGCGGAAATATGCGCTCTCGAATGGGTGGATGTCAAGTGTGAAGACCCAATATGTAGTGTGGAAGACCTTGTTCACAACCCATATATTAGGTTGTTGATAACCTTTCGTAAACCCTTCGCTTGCGTAGTATGTCTTTTCAACCGAATCATGGTAAATTAGCGCAGCTAATTTACCGGCAGGGTGCGGGACTGCCTGGGAGCCAGCCTCGACACGCGCATTTCGCCGCGTCATTTCAGGCGCGATTGATCCGCGCTATCGTGAACCCGCGATGGCATCGAAACGTTCGCGACCGATCGTCAATATCGCTTCGGCCCTACAGCCGATTCTGGATCGCCTGGATATCGAGGGCGAGTTCGGCTTGTCGCGCCTGATGCGCGCGTGGCCGGAGATCGCCGGCGAGACGATCGCCCGGCGCACCGAGGTGGTCGCGCTGCGGTTCCATACCGCTGTGATTAAAGTTTCAGGCGCGATGTGGATTCAGGAGCTCAGCCTGATGAAGACGCAAATCCTGGCGCGCGTGCGCGAGACGATCGGCGACGATATCGTGCGCGATATCCGCTTTATCGCGGGGCGCCTGTCGCGGCGCAACCTGCCCAAGCCGCGGCCCGTGCCGCGCGCGGTGCGCCACGTGATCGAGCTCCCGCCGATTCGCGACCCGGAATTGAGGCGCGCCTTCGAGCGGCTGATCGAAGCCTGGGGCCGCGCGGAAAGATGAAGAGAAAGAAAAAACAATCCACAGATTACACAGATGACACAGATTATCCGGCGCGGCGCGCAACGCGCCGAGCCGAATCTCTTAATCCGTGAAATCTGTGTAATCTGTGGATTGCCTGGTTTTTCTTTCCGGCCTGTGGATGCGGGGTTGCGCGGCGCTAGCGCTATTGGCGCGCGTTTGTGGCAATATCCGCTCCAGCATAAATTCTTTCGGCCGTTGGCACGCGGGGACTATCGATGGCGCAGGAGATCAAAAGCAAGGCGCTCGATCTGGCGCTGAGCCAAATCGAAAAGCAATTCGGCAAAGGCTCGATCATGAAGCTCGGCGAGCAGGCAATCGTCGGCGATATCGCGGTGGTCTCGACCGGCTCGCTCGGGCTGGATATCGCGCTGGGCGTCGGCGGATTGCCGCGCGGCCGCGTGGTCGAGATTTACGGCCCCGAGTCCTCGGGCAAGACCACGCTGGCGCTCGAATGTATCGCCGAGGCGCAGAAACGCGGCGGCACCTGCGCGTTTATCGACGCCGAGCACGCGCTCGACGCCGCCTACGCGCGCAAGCTCGGAGTCAAGGTCGAAGAACTCCTGATCTCGCAGCCCGACAACGGCGAGCAGGCGCTCGAAATCACCGAGACTCTCGTCCAGTCGGGCGCGATCGACGTGCTGGTGATCGACTCGGTGGCGGCTTTAGTGCCGCGCGCCGAAATCGAAGGCGAGATGGGCGAGCCGCAGATGGGCCTGCAAGCGCGCCTGATGTCGCAGGCGCTGCGCAAGCTGACCTCGATCATCTCACGCTCGCGCACTATCGTGGTGTTCATCAACCAGATCCGGATGAAGATCGGAGTGATGTTCGGAAATCCGGAAACCACCACCGGCGGCAACGCGCTGAAGTTTTACGCCTCGGTGCGTATCGACATCCGGCGCATCGGCACGATCAAATCCGCGACCGAAGTCATCGGCTCGCGCACCAAGACCAAGGTCGTCAAGAACAAGGTCGCGCCGCCGTTCCGCGAGGCCGAGTTCGACATCCTGTACGGTTCGGGAATCTCCAAGGAAGGCGAGTTGGTCGATATCGGCGCCGAGATGAACGTGATCGAAAAGCTCGGCGCGTGGTATTCCTACAACGGCGAGCGGATCGGCCAGGGGCGCGAGAACGCGCGCGATCTGCTCAAGGCAAATCCGAATCTCGCCGACGAGATCGAAGCGAAAATCCGCGAGAAGCTCGCGCTCAAGGCCGTTGTCGCGCCCGAAGCCGCCGCCGAGGAAGAACCTCCGCCCGAGGAAGAACCCGCGCCCGCCCCGCAGGGCAAAAAGAAGGGATAGAATAATCCACAGATTACACTGATTCAGAGATTTCCAGACATTCGTCCGGGTCGGCGCGCAGCGCGCCGACCCGGACAATCTGTGAAATCTGTGTAATCTGTGGATTGTTTGGTTTCGGTTTTCACCGCACGGACTCGAGCCGCGCGATAATCGCCGGTCCGTGCAACGCGGCCAGCCGTGACAGCTCGAAGCCCAGTCCGAACAGCGCGCCGAACAGGCCGCCGTTGACCCGAATCCAGTCCAGATGGGTGCGCGTCTTCGACTCGATTTGAAACCGAATCTGGTCGTCGGTCAGCCGCGCCAGGTTGTCCTTGACCATCTGCGTGATCTGCCCGCGGCTCGCCTCGACCGCCCTGCGCACCATCGCCGCCATCATCGCGTCGGCCTTTTGATGCGCGAAGCTGTCGGGCTTGCGCAGCTCGGCGCCGAGTTCGTGCACGGCGCCCTCGAGCGTGTTCATCAGCTCCGGATCGTCGCGCAGCTCGGGTAATCGATGGCGCAGATTCGCGACGATTCGCGCGCTAAGCGGCCGGACCCCGACTTTGTTGAGGGCGGCATAGATGCGGGTGAAGGTCTTGGGCAGGACCTTGCGCAAAATCGCGTCGAGCCGCTCGAGCGCCTGCTTCGACCCGAGCGCCGCGGTCGCGCGCGAGATAAGATGCTCGACCGCCTCGCTGCCCAGCACCTCCTCGATTCGCACCTGCTCCAGGTACGCGCCCGCGCGCCCGG
The DNA here is from genome assembly GCA_035531615.1 of Binataceae bacterium (SeqCode). Lineage (GTDB taxonomy): Bacteria > Desulfobacterota > Binatia > Binatales > Binataceae > JBARDN01. The sequence continues at coordinate 7,518 of DATKSQ010000055.1, read as the reverse complement.
CCAGGTCCATCTCGCCGAGCTTGCGCCCGATCATCTCGGGCGTGAGCCATTCCTTTTCGATCGTCACCGCGATTCCGTCGATCAGCTTGACCCGATTGCGCGGCAGCACGCCCGAGTTCGGCAGATACCAGCGCCGCTCGAAGATCATCTTGAGCGCGATATAGTCGCACAGCCCTCCGACCAGCGCCGCCTGCGCCATCGCGAGCACAATCTCGCCGGTGGTGGCGAGCGCGGTCAGGCGCAGGATGATCCATCCGAGGGCATACGCCACGGCCGAGAGCAGCAGCGCCAGATCGCCCTTGCGCGAAAAGATGAACTCGTTCCAGGTAGCGGGCGCGCGCGGCGCCCCGATTACTTGCGCGCTATCCATGTCCAAGATTGTGAACCGGACGCCGCGCCGATCAAGCGGGTACGATGCACTCGGAAAATGCCGCCGCGCATCGGAATCCAGAATCCCGCCGGCGAGCCGTCCGCCCTCAGTACCACTTGCGAAACGGGTTGTGGTACTGCATTCCACTGACGGTCAGTATTGAAACGAGTGCGGACGTGCGGCTGCCTGCCCTGCGCAGACTGGTTTCGATCGCGGCGGTTCTGGCCTGCGCCGGATGCGGCGCCGCGAAAAATTTCTCGCCCGGCGTCGTGTACCCGCCCCCTGCAGCCGCGCCGCCGCTAAAGCTCTGCCCCATCGCCGCGAGCGCGCCGCACGCCGTTGTTAGCCAGCTCGGCTTCACGATGCTCACCGTCAGCGCCACCGACGCGGCGCATCAGCCGATCGGCGGTCTGACGCAGGCCGGCTTCGAGGTACACTCGGGCGCCAGCGCATATCCGATCGCGTATTTCCACGCCGACGATGGCGCCGCGCCGGAGTCGATCGCGATCGTGATCGATACCTCCGGGAGCATGCACCCCAAGCTGCCGGTGGTAGAGCAGGCACTCGGCGGTTTTCTGACCAAGCGAAATCCCTGCGATGAAGTCGCGGTCTATGCGTTCTCGGATCGCCCGTACCTTCTGCTTCCTTTCACCACTGATCATCAAGCTGCCGTGCAGCGACTGTCGACGCTGCGCGCGAACGGCGAAACCGCTCTCTACGACTCCATCGCCACCGCGATCGCCTACCAGCAGAAGTCCGCGCATTATCCCGACCGCGCGATCGTCCTGATCACCGACGGGATCGACAACCACAGCAAGATGACGCAGAGCGATCTCGTCGCGCAGAGCAAAGCCAGCGGTGTCCGGATGTTCCTGATTGGAATCGGCGATCCTAATGCGTCGACCTTGCCCGGTATCGCGATCGGCCCGTTCGTGGTGAACGGCAGCGATATGGAACGCGTCGATGCGAAGGCGATCAACAGCCTCGCCGATGCGACCGGGGGCGAGGCTTTCATCGTGCCGACGGTGGCTAACAAGGATGATGACGACGCGTTCGGCAAAGCAGTCGCATCGATCGGCGCGGCGCTCGGCCACGGGTACTCGCTCGGCGTCATCCTGCCGCCGGGCGTCGCCGCATCGAGCGTGACCGTCGCCGTGCCTTCGCATCCGGACGCCGTAGTGACGACGCGCCCCGCACCCGCCGCGAAGTCGCCCTAATCCTGACCTGCGTCCCACACCGCCGAACGTTTTCTGCACTTGATTGGCAGTGCTGGCGCTGTGCCGGTTACGCCTCGCCAGCAGCCATCTCAGTGGGGCGGGCGTCCCTGCCCGCCATTGCCGATGGCCGTATCCGCTATACGCAAATTTCCGCGCGTGGATGGTATTCATCGCGCGCCCGCGAGGGGCTCGAAACTCGCCACGTGTGCAGCATCCTCGCCAGGCAATCGCGGGCAGGGACGCCCGCGCCACTGAATTGAAGACCGGCCCCGCATCCCAACGACAACCCATCGAACAATGCCACCTCCACCCCGCTCTCCCGCAGCCTGTGGGCAGGCGCATCGCGCTTGGCTAAGATGATCACCTCATGCGCTGGACTACCGCCAATATCCGCCAATCGTTCCTCGATTTCTTCAAAGAGCGCGGCCACGCCGTCGTGCCTTCATTTTCGATGGTGCCCAAGGGCGACCCGACGCTGCTGTTCGTCAACGCCGGGATGGTTCCGTTCAAGGACTATTTCCTGGGCCTGCGCACCCCGCCGGATAAGCGCGTGGTCGATTGCCAGAAATGCCTGCGCATCAGCGGCAAGCACAACGACCTCGAAGCGGTAGGCCGCGACACCTACCATCACACCTTCTTCGAGATGCTCGGCAACTGGTCGTTCGGCGATTACTACAAGACCGAGGCGATCGCGTGGCACTGGGAGCTGATCACCAAAGTATGGGGCGTCGATCCGAAACTGCTCTACGCGACCGTGCATCAGGATGACGACGAGGCGCGCGGCATCTGGCTCAAGATGGGAGTGCTGCCGCCCGAGCGCATCCTGTCGTTCGGCGACAAGGAAAATTTCTGGCAAATGGGCGATACCGGCCCGTGCGGCCCATGCTCGGAAATCGATATCGATCGCGGCGCCGCCGCGTGCCACGGCGCGGCCCATCCGGGCGTCGCGTGCGCGGTGAACGTGGACGGATGCGAGCGCTTTATCGAGCTCGGCAATCTCGTCTTCATCCAGTACAACCGCGACGCCTCGGGCGTGCTGACTCCCCTGCCGATGAAGTGCGTCGATACGGGCACCGGCCTCGAACGCGTCGCCGCGGCCCTGCAAAGCCTCGAAACGGGGAAGCTCCTCGGGAATTACGAGATCGATTTGTTCCAGGACGTCATTCATGCGATCGAAGAGAAGGTGGTGGTCGCTCGTCCGAAGTTGCCAAATAGTCCGACGCCGATCATACCTGCTTACGGGTCGCACGAATGGTCTGACATCTCTTACAGAGCAATCGCAGACCACGCGCGAGCGGTCAGCTTTCTCATTGCTGAGGGAGTTCTGCCCGGAAATAGCGACCGGGAATATATCGTCCGACGCTTGATAAGACGTGCCGCGCGACATGGCAGGTATTTGGGGGTGGCGGGACCATTTCTCGCTGATGTCTGTTACGCTGTTCGCATAGCGATGGGAGATGCGTACCCGGAGCTGGCAGAGCACTCCGGCCGCATCACGAAGGCGGTGCAGGAAGAAGAAGCGCGCTTCGGCGAGACGCTCGATCGCGGCCTCGAACTGATCGAGCAGGAGCGCGCGCGCCTTGCGAAATCGGGCGGCAAGACGCTCTCCGGCGAAGTCGCATTCAAGCTCTACGACACCTACGGCTTCCCGCTCGATCTGACCGAGGACGTGCTGCGCAGCGACGGAATCGGTGTCGATACCAAGACCTTCGACCGCCTGATGGACGAGCAGCGCGAGCGCGCCCGCGCCGCGCGCGGCGCTCCGGGAGTTTCGACCGACACGATAGCCAAAGAGATTGGCGAGATTCTGAAGCCCGCTAAGTTCGTCGGTTACGGCGTTTACGAAACAGCGTCTGAGGTCTTGGGTGCACAAGCCGGTTCAGGCGGGGACGTGCGAATCGTCGTTGCCGAGACGCCCTTCTATCCCGAAGGCGGCGGCCAGACCGGCGACCGCGGCGTTATCGAAACGGAATCCGGCGCGCTCGCCGAAATCACCGACACGCGAAAAGCCGACGGCTCGATTATCCATGTCGGCCGCCTTCTGCGCGGCGACGCGCGTGAGTTCGAGCGCGGCGCGCGCGTCAAGCTCACCGTCGATCGCGCGCGGCGCGATGCCACGATGCTCAATCATTCGGCCACTCACATCCTGCACTACGCGCTGCGCGATATTCTCGGCACTGGCGTCCATCAGGCGGGGTCGCTCGTGTCGCCGGAGCGGCTGCGGTTTGATTTCGCGCATCAGGGGCCGGTCGGCGCGGACCGCCTGCTGACGATTGAAGAAAACATCAACGCGCGCATCCGCGAGAATGCCGCCGTCACGGTCGAGGAGATGGCCTATGACGACGCGCTCAAGGCCGGCGCGCTCGCGTTTTTCGGCGACAAGTACGGCGATGTCGTCCGCGTGGTGCGGATGGGAGATTTCTCGGTCGAGCTATGCGGTGGCACGCACGTTACCCGCACGGGCGACGTGGGATTTTTCAAGCTCGAAGCCGAATCCGGCGTCGCCGCCGGTGTGCGCCGGGTCGAGGCGGTGACCGGACAGGGCGCGCTCGAATCGATCCGCCGCCAGGAAAAGATTCTCGACGAGATCGCGGGCAAGCTCGGCGCGCGCGATTCCGCCGCGATCGACCGGCTCGAAAGAATTCTCGCGCGAGAAAAAGAACTCGAAAAGAAGCTCCGCGCCCTCGAACAGAAACTCGCCTCCGGCGCGGGCGGCGCCGCCGCCGCGGATGAAACGATCCGTGAGGTGAACGGCGTCAAGATTGTCACCCGCCGCGCCGACGGCGTCGATCCGCGCGCGCTGCGCGAGATGGCCGATCGGATGCGCCAGAAATATCCGTCGGCGGTGATCGCGCTCGGCTCGGACACGGGCGACGGCAAGGTCGCCCTGCTGGTTGCGGTGACGCCCGACCTGACCGCGCGCGTCAAGGCCGGCGACATTATCAAGCAGATCGCGCCGATCGTCGGCGGCACCGGCGGCGGGCGCCCCGATCTCGCGCAGGCCGGAGGCCGCGACGCCGCGCAGCTCGACGCGGCGCTGGGGAAAGTCGCCGAGCTGGTGAGATGAAAACAATCCACAGATTTCACAGATTTCACAGATTACGCGGCCAGCGGCGCTGCGCCGCTGGCCACAGGTCTGTTCTGAATCTCTTAATCGGTGAAATCTGTGTAATCTGTGGATTGCTTTCTTCGCGGATTCACATCGGCGGCGCGATCGACTAGGATGAAGCAACCGCCGCGATTGCGGCGCAAGAGGCCCGGCGATTTCAGAAGTAGCCAATCCCGATTCGCAAGATTCGCTCGAACTCCACTTCGACGATCCGCGCCTGTTCACCGACTTGCTCGGGCAGCATGATGCGCATCTGCGCACGCTCGAGACGGCGCTCGGCATCAGGATCGGCGCCGCTGGCGCCACGCTTAAAATTTCGGGGCCATATTCCGAGCAGGCTCTGGCGGGAAAGGTGCTGGGCGAGCTGTACGATCTGCTCAAGCGCGGCTATCCGGTCTATCCCAGCGACGTCGAGTACGCGCTCAGAATCCTGCGCGGCGATCGCAACGCGGACCTGAAGGACATTTTCCTCGACACGATCTACGTCTCGGCGCACAAGCGCGTCATCTCCCCCAAGTCGCTCAACCAGAAGGCGTATATCGACGCGATTCGCGCCCACGATATCGTCTTCGGCGTCGGACCCGCGGGGACCGGGAAAACCTATCTCGCGATGGCGATGGCGCTGGCCGCGCTGATGAAAAATCAGGTCACGCGGATGGTCCTGTGCCGGCCCGCCGTCGAGGCCGGCGAGAAGCTCGGCTTTCTGCCCGGCGATTTGGCCGAGAAAGTAAATCCCTACCTGCGCCCGCTCTACGACGCACTGCACGACATGGTCGATTTCGACCGCGCGCGCCGGATGCTCGAGCGCGGGACGATCGAAGTAGCACCGCTGGCCTTCATGCGCGGCCGCACGCTCAACGATTCGTTCATCATCCTGGACGAAGCGCAGAACACGACCTCCGAGCAGATGAAGATGTTCCTGACCCGGCTCGGCTATAACTCAAAGGCCGTCATCACCGGCGATATCACGCAGATCGATCTTCCGAGCGGCAAGCTCTCGGGGCTCAAGGAAGCGCGCACCGTGCTGGCCACCACCGAGGGTATCAAGTTCGTCCACTTCACCGACCGTGACGTGGTCCGCCATCGATTGGTCTCCGCGGTGATTTTAGCCTACGAGTCCTTTGACGCCGACGGCAACACGCCGCCGCGTCCGGACCACAACGGGAGATAGCGGGGCTGGTCTTTGGTGGCGGTCGCATTGCGAGCCGATACGGCGCGCGCCCGGCCGCACTTGAGCGCGCTGCGCTCCGACGCCAGCGCGATCTTGCGCGCGCTGGGTCTTGCGCGCTGCGAGCTTTCAATCATGATCGTCGATAACGCCGCGATCGCGGCGCTCAACCTTGCCTACCGAAACCGGGACCGGCCGACCGACGTGCTCTCGTTCTCGCAGCTTGAAGAGCCGGGCGTTTGCGCGCCCGGCCCCGCCGCGATTGCCGATGACGCGGCGACAATCCTGGGCGACGTGGTGATCTCGATCGATACCGCCCTTGCGCAGGCGCGCACGCAGGGCGTCACTCCCCGCGAACGCCTGCGCACGCTGCTGATTCACGGCATCCTGCACCTGATCGGTTACGACCACGAGCGCTCGATGCGCGACGCGCAGCGGATGTTCGCGCGCGAGCGCGAAATCGCGGGCCGGATCGCGAAGCCACGCGGCACTCGGCGCGCAAGCAAGGGGCGGCGATGAAGCGCGGCGGGCGCGAGCTCCATACGGCCGCGATGCTGACGCATTTCACGCGCGCCTCGAAGACCGCGAGCGCGCTCGACAACCTGATCGCGATTCTCGAAGCGGGTACGATTCGCGGCGGGCGCCGGATGGTGCGCGGCGGCGCGCCCGCGGTATGCCTGTTCGATATCGCACTGTCCGACCTGCGCGCAATCCTGGTGCGCAAAAACCGGCGGCGCTATGAGCCGTTCGGAATCGCGATTGACCGGCGCCACGCCTTCGCGCAAGGCGCACGCCCGGTGATATATCTGCCGTGGCGCGAGGCGCGTGAAATTGTCGCGCCGCGCGAGCATTGGCGAATCGTGAACCTCGAGATCGATCGTAATCCGGCGGTGGATTGGACCCATGAGCGCGAATGGCGCGTCCTCGGCGAGCTGCCGCTTGATCCGCGGCGCTCGGCCGCGCTGGTCGATAGCTGGCGTGACGTGGACGCGATCTACGACCACTTCGGCGGCCATCCGCCGTGCGCCGGCGTCATCCCGCTGCGCGAACTCTTCGGAAACCCGGCATGACGCAATCGAGCCTCCTCAACCGAACGGCGCTGTGCGTCGCGAGCGGACTCGCGCTGGGCATGGCGTTTCCGAGATTCGATTTCTCGGTCCTCGCGTGGGTGGCGTTTGTGCCGCTGTTCTATGCAATCGAGGGCGAACCGCTCGGCCGGGTGTTCGGGTGGGGGTTTCTGGCCGGCTTCGCGAGCTATGTGATCTCGATGTACTGGATCGTGGTGCCGCTAACCGACTTCGCCGGCGTGCGGCTCGAATTGGCGCTTCTGCCGATGCTGCTGCTGGCGGCGGTGATGGCGTTATTCGGCGGCCTTGCGATTTGGATCGGCGCGGCGGTCTCGCGCCGGATGCGAATCTCAATCGCGATCACGATGCCGATAGCGTGGACCGCGGTCGAATGGCTGCGCACCTATTTTCCGATCGGCTTTCCGTGGAACCTGCTCGGCTACACAGCCTACCAGCATCTCGGACTCATCCAGTTCGCCGAGTTCACGGGCGTGTACGGAATCTCGGCGCTGATCGTGTTCTTCAACGCGGTCGTCTATCTGGTGATATTTCGCCGCGGCGGAGCGCGCACGCAGGCGGTAAGCCTC
>DATKSQ010000054.1:0-22109 GCA_035531615.1 Binataceae bacterium (SeqCode) | reverse complement strand
GGCGGGGCGCGCCTCGGGCGACGACCTGGAAAACAATCAAGCTGGTTCGTAGCAGGGTAGGGACTCAAAACCGATTATGTACGCAAGCCGCACAACTCAATTCATCGTCGGGATCTTCGGGCTGCTGGGAATTCTCGCGCTGGTGATCCTGTCCTTTCGCCTGGGCCAGATCTCGATCTTCCCCGCGCCCGGATACACGCTCTACGCGAGTTTCGACAATATCGCCGGCCTCAAGCCCGGCGACGAGGTCGAGATTGCGGGCGTACACATCGGGCGGGTGGAATCGATCGAGTTGAAGGACGAGCGCGCGCGCCTGGCGATGCGGATCAACGACACTGTCCAGATCGACGACGGCGCGATCGCATCGATCCTGACCAGCGGGCTTATCGGCAGCAAGTACGTTTCGATCGCGCCGGGACCCAGCGATAAGATGCTGGCCAATGGCGGTACGATCCAGCAGACTCAGTCGGCGTTCGTGATCGAAAACGCAATCGGGCAATTGATCAATAATGCCGGCTCGTCGTCGAACAGCAGAGCTTCCGCAGGCGCCGGCGCGTCTTCGGGTGGTGGCTCCGGTGGCGGCAGCGATATCGGCGCGCCTCCCGGCGTCGATGCGCCTGCGGCCAAGGCCACGGCGGCGCAGGGCGCGGCGGTCAAGAAAAACGATTCCGGCGTTGTACATAAACCGCAATAATGGACCTATGGAGAATTCTTGCATGATGCCGATGTCCGAAATGCAGGCGTGCCGCGGCACGCTGGCGCTCAAGGCCGCTGGGCGCACCGTGGCGATGGTCATGGCCGGGGTGGCGCTGGCGACGGTGTTCGCGGCGGGCCGCGCGGCGGCGGCGGGCGGCGATCCGATGGCGGTGGTCCAGCAGACGGTCAACGGCGCGCTCGCGATTCTGCGCAACCAGCAGGTTCCGGCCGCGCAGCGGCGCGATCAGCTCAAGCAGATTATTGCGCAAACCTTCGATTTCACCGAGATGTCGCGCTCGGCGCTCGGCTATCACTGGAAGCAGATTTCGGGCGATCAGCAGCAGGAGTTCACAACCGTCTTTACCACTTTTATCGAGGACTCCTACCTGGCCAAGATCAACGACTACTCAGGCCAGCAGGTCCAATTCGTGCGCCAAAGCAAAGATGGCCCTCAATACGCGCAGGTCGAGACCAATATCGTGGCGTCGGGCAAAGACCCGATCGCGGTCAATTATCGGCTGCTGAGCGAGAATGGCCAATGGAAGATTTACGACGTTACCGTCGAAGCGATCAGCATTATCGCCAACTACCGCAATCAGTTTAACCGGGTGATCAACAACCAGGGCTACCCGAAGCTGATCGCCGACCTCAAAACCAAGCAACAGTCGCTGGCGGCCTCGCTGGGCGATCGCCACTGACCCGCGCCGCTTGCGACATTGGAGCGGCATGGTACGCTAGGGTGAATGCAATGCCGGACGCTGCGGAGTCCGACTCCATAAGGGTGGACCACGAAGGCATGCTAAGAGAGAAATCTATGAGATTGGTAGGTGAATCGGTCGGCAAATCGCGGGCATTCCAGGGCGCTGCCGCCGTGATGATTGCCTGCCTGCTTTCAGCCGCGACCGCATTGGCGCAGGATATCGCGCCGCTCAGCACCAATCCTGAACGCCAGGGAGTTGTCCAGCAGGCGGAGCAGACCCCGCCCGGCGAGGACCAGGCCGTCTATAGCGATCCGCTCGCTCCGTTCAACGAGGCGATGCTGACCTTCAATCTGAAGCTCGATGACTGGGTTCTGCGCCCGGTTGCTTCCGGCTATGCGTTTATCGCCCCCGACCCGGTGCGCAAGAGCGTCAAACGCTTCTTCAACAACGTTGATGTAATTCCGCGCTTCGCAAACAATCTTTTCCAGCTTCGCTTGGCCGAGGCCGGCGGCGAGGTCGCGCGCTTCGGCATCAACAGCACGCTCGGCGTGGCGGGCTTCTTCGACCCGGCCGACGCATGGTTTGGCCTCAAGGAACATCCCGATGATTTCGGATTGACACTGCGCTATTACGGCGTGCCGACCGGACCGTACGTGATGTGGCCGTTTTTCGGTCCTTCGACGATTGGCGATACCGTCGGATTGATCGTCGATGGCGCGATGAATCCGCTTGATTACGTGGTGCCGTGGTACGTCTATCTGCCGGTTGACGCGGGTTGGCGGGTTGGCGAGGCGGTGAACTATCGTTCGCTGCATCTCAACCAGTTCGAGGAAGCCGATCGCTACGCGGTCGATCTGTACGGCGCGGTGCAGGACGCGTACCTGCAGACCCGGGTGCACGATACCAAGGGACTGAAAGACTAATTCCGGCTCAGCTCACATGCTCCCAGGCATGGTAGGAGCTGCGCACCAGCGGGCCGGACTCGACGTGCCGGAAGCCCAAGGCGCGCACCGCCGCGGCGATCTCGGCGAACTCTGCCGGCGGCACATAGCGCGCGACCGGCAGATGCTCGGCTGACGGGCGCAGGTATTGCCCGATCGTCACGATGTCGCAGCCCGTGGCCGCGAGGTCGCGCATCAGGTTCATCAATTCGCCGCGCTCCTCGCCCAGTCCAAGCATCACACCCGCCTTGGTCAGCAGCTCGCGCCCGAGCGCGCGCGCGGTCGCTTTGGCGTGGCGCAGCACCCCGAGCGAGCGCGCATAATGCCCGCCCGGGCGGACGCTGCGATACAGGCTGGGGACGGTCTCGAGATTGTGGTTGTAAATATCGATCGGCGCGCGCACCACGGTCTCGACGCTTGCGAAGTCGCCTTGAAAATCCGGGACCAGAACTTCGACCCGTGACTCGGGCAGGCGCTGCTTGATCGCGCGGGCGGTCGCGGCAAAGTGCGCCGCGCCCCCGTCAGGCAGATCGTCGCGATCCACCGAGGTGACCACCACGTGGCGCAGTCCCAGCCGCGCTACCGCCTGCGCGATTCTACCCGGCTCCTCCGCATCGAGCGGCCGCACCTTGCCGTGCGCGACCGCGCAGTAGGGGCAATTGCGCGTGCAGACGTCGCCCATCAGCATGAAGGTCGCCGTGCGATTCGAGAAGCACTCGCCGATATTCGGGCAGCATGCCTCCTGGCAAACGCTGTGCAGTTTCAATTCGCCGAGGATCGCTTTGGTGCGCAGGTACTCGCCCGAAACCGGCGCGCGCACCTTGATCCAGTCCGGATGTTTTCGCTCGGGCATCACTGAGTCTGACCCTGCGCGATCGCACCGCGCGGATCAACCAGCGCCCACAGCGCGTCCGCACCGCAGTCAATTGCCGGCGCGTAGCCGAACGTCGCGCGGAAACTCCCGGCGACTTCCCGCGAGAACTGCGCCACGCTGATATCGGGGCGGCCGAGCCGCGCGATCGAGGTCATCTCGCATCCTTCGATTCCGCACGGGACGATCGAATCGAAATATGAGAGATCGGTGCTGACGTTGAGCGCAAAGCCGTGATAAGTCACCCAGCGCCGGATTCCGACCCCGATCGAAGCGATCTTCCGCCCGCCAACCCATACGCCCGTCAGTCCGGCGCGGCGCTCGGCCTCGAGGCCGCAGCGCGCGAGCGCCGCGATCATCGCCGCCTCGAGCGCGCGCAGATATTTCGCCACGTCGCGCGCCGGGCCATCAAGCTTCAGGATCGGATAGCCGACGATTTGCCCCGGGCCGTGGTAGGTTACCTGTCCGCCGCGCGACACGCGCACGGTTGGAACTTCGGGGCGTGGCGTGACGATGAACCTCTGGTCCGCACCGCGCCCGAGGGTATAAATGTGCGGATGCTCGAGCAGCAAAAGCGTGTCTCCGATCGCGTCCGCGATCCGCGCCCGCACCATCGCGGTCTGCAACTCGAGCGCGCGCTGATAGTCGACCACGCCGAGTTCCGCGATCGCCAGCGATGGCTGCGCCTGGATCATCACCGTCAAGAATTTATCGATTCGCCGTCGGCCGCGAGCGCCGCTTCCATGATCGCTTCGGACATCGAGGGATGCGGATGCGCGAGCTTGCCGAATTCCTCGGTGGTGGCTTCGAGCGATTTTCCGAGCGCCACCTCCGCGATCATATCGGTCGCGCCGTAGCCGATTATCTGGCAGCCGATGACCTCGCCATACTTCTTCTCGGCCACCAGCTTGACGAAGCCGTCGGGATGCCCGATCGCGACCGCCTTGCCGATCGCGCGCAGCGGCATCTTGCCGACCTTCACCTCGATTCCGCGCGCCTGCGCGTCAGCCTCGGACAGGCCCACGGTCGCGACCTCTGGCTCGCAATAGACGCACGCGGGAATCGAAAGCAGATCGAAGCCCGGCTCGCGCACCCCGGCCATAATCTCGATCGCGGCGATTCCCTCCGCCGAAGCCTTGTGCGCCAGCAGCGGGGGACGGATCACGTCGCCGATTGCGTAGATGGTCGGGACGCTGGTGCGGAAGGAGTCGTCAACCTTGATGAAACCGCCGCGCTCGAGCGCGACCCCGACTTTGTCCAGCCCCATACCAGCGCTCAGCGGCGTGCGTCCGACCGCGACCAGCACCGCCTCGCCCTCGACCGATTTGGCAGCGCCGGCGGCGTCGAGCGTCACGGTCCATAAGCCGCCGTTTTTCGCCATCGATTTGTAACCGTGTCCGAGCATCACCTGGACCTTGCGCTTGACAAACGCGCGGCGCAGCTCCTCGGCGACTTCGGCGTCGCACCCGGGCAGCATCTGCCGCTCGAGTTCGACGATCGTCACCGCGCACCCGAAGGCCTGGTAGAAATAGCCGAACTCGAGCCCGATCGCGCCCGCGCCGATTATCACGACGCTCTTGGGCAGGGTGTCATTGACCAGCGCTTCTTTGCTGGTCATCACGCCGTCGCCGGCCTTCATACCCGCGAACAGCCGCTCGCTCGAGCCCGCCGCGATCAGGATCTTGTCCGCTTCGAGCACCGTCACCGGCGGCGCGGGCTTGTCGGAAGCGTCGGCCAGAGCGACGCGATTTGGTCCCGCGACGGTGGCATCGGCCTCGATAAAATCGACGTTATTCTTCTTGAGCAGAAAGCGCACGCCACGCGCCAGCTTGTCGGCCGCCGCGCGCGAGCGCGCGATCACTTTCTTGAAATCGACGCTCACCGCGCCGACCTCGATCCCGTGCTCCTTCGCGGCGCTGCGGATGGTCTCCATCGCTTCCGCCGAATTGAGCAGCGCCTTGGACGGGATGCATCCCCAATTCAGGCACACGCCGCCGGGGCGGTCACGCTCGACGACCGCGACTTTCATTTTGAGCTGGCTCGCGCGAATCGCGGCTACATAGCCGCCCGGTCCCGAGCCAATTACGATCAGGTCATAACGAGTGTTGGCCAAGATGAAGTCCTTTCAATCCCCTGCGGGTCGTATCCTAAGCATCGACGCGTGCGGGGCGCCGCGCAAGCCCACGCGCGCGATCCCATCGCCGGTCAGTGCGGCGGCGAAATGGTCGAAGTGCGGGCGCCGGCGGGCGGCTTCATACTGGGGGTGGGTAGCGGGCGCAGATGATCGGCGTACAAAATCGCGCGCTGAAAATCCTTGCGATCCGCAAGATTGTTCACCGCGCGGCTGAGCGCCTGGTCGAGTCCGGCGGCGCGGTTGTCGCCGGTCGGATCCTGAGCGTTGCGTCCCCCATCGCCCGACACGGTTTGGTAGAACGTCACCGCGCCATCGCGCGCCACCACTTGCACGTTCATTACGACAGTGGCGTGGGCAACTCCCGCGTGCCAGTTGGGCTGGAAGGTCGAGTAGAGCTGCGAGAGTTCGAGGTTGATCGTCACCGGCGCGGCCGGGGTGACCTCGAAGCCGCGCATCTTAAGCGCCTGTTCCATCGACTTTCGCAGCAGGTAATCGACGTCGCCCTTGATCGTAATTTGCGACGACTCCTTGACGTTGCTGTCGAGTGTCTGGCCGACGTCAATCTGGTTGCTGCGCAAGTCGCGAACCTCGACCCGCACCGCTACCCCCGCGGCGTCATCGACCGGGAGATAGAACTGCGAGGGCGAGTATTCGAGTTCCACCCGCGACGGATAGACGCTCGAGCATCCCGCCGCAATCGCGGCGCACGCCGCGAACAGCATCGTGCGAAGCAACGGTGCGTTAATCGGCGCTCGGCGCCCAAACGGTGGGAACTGCGACACGGATGGGTTGCTAACACGCGCGGCGCGCGCGAATCAATCCGACCCGCGCGCCGGGTTGGGCGCTGCCGCGGACACCTTCGTCTAGGCGCGCGCCGCGCGCTCGAGGGCCGCGATGAAATCGGGATCGGTCACCAGCACATTCACGGCGCCGCTCAGCGCGCGATCCAATGCGGGCTTGGCGTTATCGCCAGAAGCCGACTGGAAGTTGGCGTTGTGTCCGTCCGCCGAATAGGTCTTTGCGTAAATCTGTTTGCCGCCCGCCCCGATCACCTGCACGTTAATCACCATCCGCGCGCTCGCCGAACGGCCGAGGGTCGTCGCCTCGAACTGGTTGTCGAATCGCGCCAGGTCGATACGCACGATGACCGGGCCGGTCGCCGTGACATTGAAGCCGCGCGTCGCGAGCCCGCTTGCGGCAGCCTGCGCGATCGTATCGGTGACGCTGCTGGTGGTCGTAATTGGGCCAATCACCGCGCCGGTGCTGTCCTGCAAGTTCCCGAGGCTCGACCGGTCGGCGCGCGCGTCGTAAACGACCACGCGAAGCGTGACGCCCTCGGCGCCCTGGGCGGGATTGAGGAAGTCAGGCGCGGTGTATTCGAGCGTTATTGGATTGCTGGAAACCGCCGCGCACGCCGCGCCCATGACCGCAGCCAGGATCATGATCGTGATTCGCCGCGGCATCCGGTTCATCCCCCGATACCGAGTTTGAGCTGCGCCGCCATCGCGACCGGCGCGAATGAGCGGCGATGAATTGGTGACGGACCGAGCCGGTTCATCGCCGCGAGATGATCCGCCGTGCAGTAGCCCTTATGTTGGGCGAGCCCGTAGCCGGGAAAGCGCGCGTCGTACTCGAGCATCATCCGGTCGCGCGTGACCTTGGCGATTATCGACGCGGCCGCGATACAGAAGCTCTTGCGGTCGCCGCCGACGATACGCGTCTGTGGCAGCCCCAGGCCCGGTATCTCGCGGCCGTCCACCAGCACGTGCTCGGGCGGGCGGCCCAGCGCGGCGACCGCGCGGCGGCTCGCGCTCATCGTCGCCCAGAAGATATTGAGCCGGTCGATCTCTTCGACTTCGGCCATCCCGACGCCGACCGCGAGCGCGCCGGTGAGAATTGGCTCGAACAGCGCCGCGCGTTTGTCGGGCGTCAGTTGCTTCGAGTCGTGCACTCCCTTGATAAACGCCTCGGGTGCGAAGATTACGGCTGCCGCCACCACCGGGCCGGCCATGGGACCGACGCCGGCTTCATCTACTCCCGCGACGGCGGTCAGCCCTGCGTGCCACAGGCGGCGTTCGTAGCGAAGATCGGGAGGCTTCGACATGAGGTTACGCGAGCCGCTTGAGGCGCGCCTGGCGCACGGTTTCCGCGACCTTGTTTGGATCTCTGACATCGAACATCCGAATCGCGAAATCGGCGCTCGCCGCGGAGGCGATCGTGATGTCGCCGAGGCTCCGCATGCGCTGGCCCAGGCGCTGCGCAACTTCGACCGACCGGATATCGGCCAGCTCCATTTCGCGCCGCGATTTGGCAAGCAGCCCCTGCGCGAACACGATTCGGTCCGAAGTGACCGTCCAGGTCACGCGCCGCTGGCCGATCAGCGCCGCGATGATCGCGATCGCCCCGGCGCCCATCAGGACAAACGCGATCGGCCATGCTTGGGGCTGTTTGGCGATTGAGACCACCAGAACGACCATACCAGCGATGATGAAGACGCATCCCGCGATGATTTTTGGGGCGTAATGCCACAGCGACGGATGCACCTTGATGAGCGTGTATTCGCGCACGGCGGCCGGCTTGGGCGCGAACATCCGCGTCCCGCATCGCGAGCAGAACTGCGCGCCTTGCAGGCAGTCATTTCCGCATTGAGGACACCGCATCGCGCCGCGCTTCCACCTCCCGGCCTCGCGCCGCCGATTGGGCGGCGATGGCGAGATTATGCTGATCCGTACGCCACGCGGTCAATTATCCCGCGAAATATTTGCGCACCGCCGCTGCAATCGCGCGAGGCGATTGGTGCATTCAGCGTGGGCTTCCCGAACGGGCGCGCGGCGTGTTAATTCTCGGCCATGAAGTTCGGATTATTTGGAATCAATAATGGCGCGTGCGCTTCCCCGAAAACCGCGGCTGCCGTCGCGCGGGCGGCTGAGCAGGCCGGCTTCGAGAGCGTATGGACGGGAGAGCACGTGATCCTGCCCGATCCGCAAGTCCCGCCCTCGCCGGTTGCGCCCGACTTTCCGATGCTCGATCCCGCGATCGCGCTGGCCTACGTCGCCGCGCATACCGAGCGCATCCGCCTCGGCACCGGGATAATCATTCTGCCGCAGCGCAATCCGGTGGTGCTGGCCAAGGAGCTGGCGACCACCGACGTGCTCTCGAACGGAAGATTGATCTTCGGAATCGGGGTCGGTTACCTGAAACCCGAGTTCGACGCGATCGGCGCGCCGTTCGATCACAAGGGCGCACGCAGCGAGGAATATCTGGCCGCGATGATCGCGCTATGGTCCCAGCCCAAGCCCGAGTTCAACGGACGATGGGTAAAATTCAAGGGCGTCAATGCGATGCCGCGTCCGGTGCAGAAGCCCCATCCAGAGGTCGTCTTCGGTGGCCATACGCCCGAGGCATTCAGCCGCGCGGCGCGGCTGGCGAAGGGATGGTACGGATTTGCGCTCGACCTCGAGGGCGCGAAGAAGTGTATCGCGGGAGTAAAAAAAGCCTGCGCCAAGGCGGGCCGCAGCTTTGCGGAACTAGAAATCAGCGTGACGCCGCGTGGCGCTATCGATCTGGATGCGGCGCGGAGATTTGCCGACGCTGGCGTGCATCGGCTAATCCTGCTCCAACGCGCTGCCGACGAGGCGGGCATCCTGAACCAGGTGCGCGATATCGGACGCGATCTGATTGGCCGGGTCTGAGGCGCGGGGCGTGGCTTAACCGCGCTTGTTCGGCCATTGATGTTGCACGCGTGGCAACGGTTCGCCGATCGAACTCAATTCGGGACACGCGCGGCATCGGATATGGGACATTCGGTTTTAGGACGTTGCGCTGTTCCACGCGCCGCCAATTTCTCGTCACCCGGCAAATTCGTAACGGCGCCGCGGGATTGAAGCACGTACGCGGTGCTTCAATTTCCGCATATTTGTCGCTCGATAAGTCCGGCACGGCGCTTGCGTTAACTCTGAGTCAAGTCGGCAACGCCGAGCAAGCGCAGCTAAGGAGGGCAAGCGAAGAATGAAAAATGACAGCAGTCATGTTCTGACGGTGAAGGAACTTTCCGACTACCTGAAGGTTCATCCGTCCACGATCTACCGCCAGCTCAAACGCGGCAAACTGCCCGCATTCAAGGTTGGCAGCGATTGGCGCTTCAATATCGAGTCGATCGATCGGTGGCGTCTGGAGCAGGACGCATTTCAGGGCGCTGCCTGACAGGCAACGCCCGCGACGGGATTTGTACTGGGTAAAGAGGGGCCTTGGCCACAGCGGGGGCGTCTCCTAAGAGGCGCCCTCGGTGACCGAATCCGCAATCCGCAAATAGTCGAACGCGAGCCATCCGCGCAACGGATCGACCTTGCTGAGCTGCACGATTATCGGCGTCTCATCGGCAAGATTGGGAGCGCCGCGCAGGGTACCGCGCACCGCGTAATCGACCAGCTCGGCGCCGGCGCCGTCGCGGGTAGCCAACGCGCGCATGGGAATCTCGGCGCCCGCGCGCTCCAGGAACCGCAACGTCCAGTAGCGCTTGGCGCGGCGTTCGAGGTCGCGAAATGAAGCCTCGGCGTTTTCCGACCCGGCGAGCACCGTCAATAACTCATCGACGCTGTAGGCCTGCGTACCCGGATTCGTCAGCGCGGCCAGCAGTTGGCGCTGCAAGACCAGGTCGGCATAGCGCCGGATCGGCGAACTCAACTGCGCGTAGTAAGCCAGTCCGATTCCGGCATGGAACTCCGGATACATCGACAACCGCGGCCGCTGCATCGCCGCGTCGCCGCGCAGATCGGGCTGCACCCGGTAGATGATTGGAATTCGATTTTCCGCCGCGTAGCGCGCCGCGACGAAGTTGCTCAGCACCATCAACTCCGCGACCAGCGTGCGGCTCGGCGAATTCGAGTCGAGCATAAAAATCTCAATCTCATCGCCGCGCACGCGGACCTTGGCCTCGCGCCGATACATAAGCATCGCCCCCGCCGTGCGCCGCCGCTCGCGCAGGCGCGCCGCCGCCTCATGGAGCATCCGCACGGCGGCGCTGGCCGGGTCGCCGGCGCGCTCGCCCGCGATCATTTGATCGGCCTCGGGATAATCGAGCCGCCGCGAGATTGCGACCCGCGCGGGGTAGATCGTCGCGCCGAGCACCTCGCCCGAGGGCGAGATCGTCACGTCGGTGGTCAGGACCGGGCGCTCGCGTCCCGCGATCAGGCTGGCCGCCTCACACGCCACCGCGTCGGGCAGCATCCGGACGGTGGTCTCGGGAAGATAGACGGTGGTTGCGCGCGCCGCGGCCTCCTGGTCCATCGCGCCACCCTTGGCGACGAAATCCGCGACCAGCGCGATATGCACGCGCACCCGCAGCACGCCGCCGGGCAATGCCTCGCACTCGAGCGCGTCGTCAACCTCGACGGTGTCGTCGTCGTCGATCGTGACGGTGAAGCCTGTCGCGGCGAGCGGGCGGGGCGGCGGCGAAGCGGCGGCGGCTTCGGCGCGGGCGGCGTCGCTGAAGTCGGCGCGCAGTCCCGCGACCATCGCAAAACGCGGCGCGGCGGGGCGCGCGCCGATGCGCTCGAGAATCTCGAAGGCGGCTTCGGCGCAATCGACCTCGGGCGCAATCGCGGTGAGCATCTGGGTCAGCTCGCGCGAGCGGGTAAACGGATTCTTCAAGTACTTGTTTAGATCTTCGCTAAGCGCCGCCGCCTGCTCCGTGGGTGGGCGGGCGCCGCCCGACAGCACCTCGCGCAGCACGGTCTGGATGCGCCGGTAATCGTCGCTGCGGGCCCGGACGCGTTCCTGCTGCATGCGCAGCCGCTCGACCTGGTCGGGCGCGCGCGGCGCGAAATCCATATGCCGGCGCGTGAAATAAAGCCGGTCGGCGAGCAGCGCCTCGAGCATCACCGCATCGCCCACCGACGAGCGCCGCCCGAAGAACAGGTCCGCCAGCTCCGATGCGTTGAAACTGCGGCCCTGCTCCTGCACGATTTCCCACAGCAGATTCAGGTCGAGCTCGCGGGCGAGCACCGCGCGCTCGGCTTCGAGCGCCGCGATCGCGCCAGCCGCGCCGTCGCGGGTGGGTCGGCGCTCCGGATGCGCTATCATCACGAGATCGCGCGCGACCAGGCGCTCGCGCCCGTCGGCATCGAGCACGGCGACATGGCGTTCCTGCTCGCGTAGCGCGAGCGCGGCGCGAAAGCGGCCTTCGTCAAGGTACTCGACGATCGAGCCCGCGTAGCGGGGCTGGTATTTCGCGTCTGATCCCATCGTTGATTTCATTTTGACGATGCCGGTGGACAAAGACTATATGGAAGGGCGGCCCAATGACTCAAAGCACTCACAACCAGATTGAAATCGATCTGCCCGGCGATCTCGCCAAGGCGCTGGACCGCGTCGGCGAGGCGCTCGGGATTACGAACCGCGCCGAGGCGGCTATAATCGCGATTGCGGAATGGACCGCGCGCCGTGGCGCCGAGCTGGACAATCTGGATCCGAACCACAGATATTTCGTCAACGAGGCGTTAGATGAACTCATCGACAAGAAACCCCGGTAACCTGCTCCTGATCACCCGCACCACGGCAATCGCCGCGATCGTCTCGATCTCCGCCGGCCTCGCGATGGCGGCCGCCAAGCCCAAGGCGGTTGATGTCGAAATTCCTTACGAAGCCGCTCAGCTCAAGAGCCCGGCGCTCAAACAGCCGGCCTATCTGCAACCTGCGGGCGGCAACCTGATCGTCTCGGACGCGGCCGGCGGGGTGTACTCGGTCACGATGTCCGGCGCCACCAAGGCGCTCGCCGATAAAACCAAGGTGAAGCATCCCGCCGGACTTGCCGAGGCGCCCGGTGGCTTTGGCGCGTACGCCGGCCAGGTCTTCGTGCTCAACGCGCCCGCCGGCGACAAGGGCGATTGCGAGGTTGATCGAATCGACAAATCGGGCGCCGTCAGCACCTTCGCGAAGCTGCCCGACGTGGGCGCGAAGAAGCCGCTGGATTGCCGCGACCTCGAGTTCGGACCGGCCGGGAGCGCATACGCGGGCAAACTGTTCGCGGCGGTCTCAGGCAACTCGACGATCTACGCGATCGATTCCTCGGGTAAGGCGGCCGCGTTCGGCACCTTCGACAAGCCGCTCGCCTTCGACTTGACCGCGATCGCGTTTGCGCCCTCGAGCGACAGCAAGGCGCCCGGCAAGATGCTGGTCGGGATGCGGCCGCGGATGACGGGTGCGGCGAAGATCGGGCGGATCACGATCGTCGATCCCAATGGCAAGATGAACGACGACCCGTACCTGGTGGGATTCATCAATCCGACCGGCTTCGTCTATTCGCCTTCGAGCTGGGGTTCGTATGGCAATACCTTCATGATCGCCGATATGGGCAAGCCAGCCGCAAGTGGCGGAGCCGCCGACGGTTCGGTCTATCGCGTGTACAAGGGCGTCGCGCGGCCGTTCGCCAGCAACCTGGCCGATCCCACCTGCATGAAGTTCGTCGGCCACAAGATGGTCCTCGCCGACCCTTCGGCCAAGGGCCCCGCCGCCGGCGCGATCGTGGTGATCTCCTCGATGCTGTAGGCGGCGGCGCGGGCGACGCGGCGCTTGTCCCAAAGCGAAGCCAGGAGCTGGATCTTCGGCGCCTTTCATTTTACCGAATGGACTCATCAAGCTCGCGGCCTAAAGACGTGATCCGGCCAACATACCTTGCAGCGTTCCTGAACAGGTCATAAAATTCATGTTGGGGTGGACAGTTCAAGTCTTGATTTAGACGATGAACAATCAACAAGGCGCTGGCGGCTCAATCGGTGGATTGTTCCGACAACTCCCTGACGGGCGGTTGGCTTTCTATCCGCACCTCTTCCGCACAAAGGGTTACGTTGTCACGCGGGAAATGGCCGCGGCGTTGAAAAACTGGAAGCGCTCGGGTCCCGTTTACAGGATGCTCGGCTTGCTCATGCTGACGCCTTCTTTGCAGCTCACCGGTGCGTTTGGAGCGGAGCCGCCGTATCGACCATTATTTTTCGGGATGTTGCTCTGGGCTACATTATTTCCGGCAATTATCTCTCTGGCCAATGGCGTGCGAATCTGGCGCATCGCGCGAGGTCTCGAACCGGCGCCGCCGAGGCGTTCCAATACGGAGTCATTCGCTGATGAACTGCAAGCAAACGCCCATGAAATGACTTGGCTGAGCATCTCAATATTTGCAGCGCTGTGCGTACCGCTGGTCCTTCCCATGATCCTTCTTACCGCGCCACGGGCGCTCTTATATGGGAACGGCGGCTCGTCGCTCTTTCTCCTGTTTCCGGCGATGATCGGACTACCGCTGATGACGATGTTGGGTTATATGGCCTGGGTGAAATGGCGCAGCGACTGAGTTGCTGATCACTGCGGCCGACCGAGTTTCGCATCCGATGCGCCTGGAAGAGCGGCGAGGGTCTTCGGCCGCTCTCGCGCGAATGAAAATCAGGATTCGCCGGGCCCTTTAGGGAGTGCGGCACAGGTTTGTAGCGTGGGCGTAGCGGGTTGACATCTGATGCTTGATGCGTGATGATCTCGGAGATGCGGACCACGCTAGACATCGACGAGGATGTCCTCGAGACCGCCAAGGCGATTGCGGCGCGGCGCTCCACTACCGCAGGGCGCATAATTTCGGAATTGGTCCGTGGCGCGCTTGCGCCCCGCGAGCAGCCTGCTCGCAAGCGCAACGGCGTTCCGCTCTTGCCGGGCCGGAAAAGCGGCTCACTCGTGACGCCCGCGCTGGTTAATCGGCTCCGCGACGAAGCATAGAGGCGCGCGATGGTCGCGCTTTTGGACGTGAACGTGCTTATCGCACTGTTCGACCCGTCGCATGTTCATCACGAGGCGGCTCACGGATGGTTCGGCAAGAACCGCAAATCCGGATGGGCGACCTGCGCGCTGACGGAGAATGCTTTCGCGCGCGTGTTGTCGAACCCTGCCTACCCCGGTTCCCGCACGACGGTGCAGGACGCCGCCGCGCGCCTCGGGACGTTGTGCTCCGATCGTCAGCATGTCTTCTGGAATGACTCTGTCAGTATCCGCGAAGAGGGCAGGTTCGGATGGTCTCACGTCCAGGGGCATCGCCAGCTCACCGACGTTTACCTGCTCGCGCTCGCGGTGGCGAAACAAGCACGGCTCGCGACGTTTGATTCCACAATATCTCTTCGCGCCGTCGATCGTGCGGAACCGAAAAATCTCGAACTGATTGCAGTATGAAGTTTTCCTCCAGATCGCTCGGGCGATTTCCCCGGCGCTGATCAGCTCCAGACGCGGCCCCATTCGATTCGCGTCTGCACGGCGATATCGAGCATACCTCCGACCGCGTGGCGGCTGAGGAGTTTCGTCAACCCGGCGTCAAACTCTCGCGAGGCTTCCGGGCCGAGATGATCTTCCGACCATGTCGCCCGCGAATGCTGGCATCGAAGATAATCCGCGATACTCTGCGAGACTTGGATTGGCGCGGTGATCTTATAGCCAATCGGCTCAAACGCCGGATGCGCTAATGTGGGTTCTGCGATTCGGTCGCTGATCGTCTTCCACGGCCTCTGCCCGGGGCCATCGATCTTGCGAAGGAACTCAACCGCGAAGAGGATCTCTTCCCGGTCCCACGGCGGATCTCTCGGACCGTCGTAATCGAGCAGCGCCAGGAATGCTCCACCGGCCAGCGCGCTTGCGAAGCGAGGAAGAACGCGATTGAGGTTCATCCAATGGATGCTCAGTCCGGCCACGATCAATCCATAGGGCGGTTCGAGCGGAGCTTTTTCCATCGTTGCGTGAATCCATCGGATCTTCGGACTGTCGGAATTTGGGCGAGACCGCGCCACGCGCAGCATCTCGTCCGAAGGATCAACTGCATCGATTCGATCGACGAGCCCAAGAGTAATCTTTCCCGGACCGCATCCGGCGTCGAGAACGGTTCTGCACTTTGGCGTGATCAAGCCGAGCAGGGTGTTGTAAACCTCAGGCGAGTAGGGCAGGCGAAACTGATAGCTCTCGGCCACGCGCCGGGAGGCAAAGCGATCGCCATATGACAGGTCAGTCATGGCGATATCGGGTCATGGGCTGTAACCGCTCTGATCTATCAAGGCGTGAGCGTTCAGCTTCGTCCAGTCCTCGACAGTCGCTCCCGGATGCGTATGCAAATACGCCTGAACGATATGGAAGCCGATTGCGTATCCCGCCCATCGTGGAACCCCCTGTCCGCCGAACATGTACCGGCGTTGCGCCATCATATCAGGAGAGTCGAGATCGCTTTTCATCTGCTTCCACGCCGCGGCTTCTTGTTCAGGATTCAACGCTTTGTCCCACGCCGCCACTTGCTGCGGGAAAATGACATGAGCGAACGAATCTGCTCGGCCTTCAAAAATCAAATATTCCGCAAGGTCGAATAATGGCAGATCATCTGAATGGAGCGCAGTCCACGCGCTGTGGTGATATTCGTGCGCGAACGTAAAGGGTAGCCAGTCCCTCCAGTTGCCGTCCGGGCGCACCCAAAAAATGATCTTGCCAGCGCCCGCAGTGACGCCGCTGATACCTCCCATGTCCCTTATGATCGTAGACTCAGGATCGGCGGCGAAAACGCACAGTTGGGTGTCAGGCGCAGGCAGAAGTTTCTCTGCTTTCGCAAAGACGATGTCGATCGCCTGATGCACCGCGGCGTTGTTCTCTGACAACTTCGCGATTTCGCTTTCCAGACCGGCAAGATTGGTAATCGGCCTTGAAAGCATTCCTTGCGCAAGCTCGAAGTAATCACCGCCTCCTGCGCAACGATTCAGATACGGTTCAACGACGTTGCTCCGCCACAACTGCAACAGTTCCCCTTGCGAGTCATTCCGAGCAGCAGCAGCGAACGCAGCCTGACCCTCGTACGCATCAACCACGCTCAGGCGCGCAGGGGGAAAAGGATTCGATGCGGCCATCGACGAGTCATTGCACATCATCAGGAGCGCCAGCAAGCACACCAATCGCGCCGCGTACCGACGGCGGATGATCAGACTCGCCACGATCAGCGCCACGGCTCCGTTATCGTTTGCGTGTCGCCGGTTTCTTTGTCCACCAGCAGCATCTGGACCTGCTGGTAGTCGCCCTTGGGAAAGAACACGTAGCCGCTGACGGTGAAGTTGCGATTCACGTCCTGCTGCTTGAGCGCCACCGCGCTGAGCTGCTGATTGGCCTGCTGGTCGGCTTTGCTCTGACCCGCTTGCACACCCGAGAACATCCCTTCGCCCGCGCCGATCGCGGTCCCCACCAACGCGCCCGGGCCAACCGCGCCAAATCCCGCTCCCGCCAACGCTCCCAGTCCCGCTCCCACCGCGCCGCCCGCCGCGCCTGCGAGCGCGGCGCTGCCGAGCGCGCCGCTGAGTTCCTTGGCGCCTCCGGCCTGACGCGCGGCCTCGCCCGCGGGCAGCGGCGCGATGCGCTCGCCCGATGAGTTGAGCGCGAAAACCTGGCTCGGAACCACCGCGCGCGGATCGTCGGTGCCATTGGCGACCGAAACGAACACCGGCTGCACCTCGCCGACCGATGGCGCGGCCTGCACGCTGACCGTCAACTGGCCGGGCAGCGGAGTCGCGACCACCTGCGGCGTATGCGCAATCGGCGCGGAGGCGACGCCGCATCCGGTAAGCTCAATCGCGAGCGCCCCAGCCAGAATCGCCGCGGTCGCCGCGCGGGCCAGTGCAAAGACAACTCCAGGCCGGAAAGTTTCCATGGTGTCGGTCCCCATCGTCGTTTCGCCGCTGATTATTTTGACGACAGCGCCCCGCCTGAGTCCATAGCGCGGTGGGTTGCGCGCTTTGCTAGATTCCTCGGTCATGCCTCAGAACCTCGCGCCGTCGCCAAAAAATGCAATTGTGATCCTGCTCGACAGTCTCAATCGCCACCTGCTTGGCGCGTATGGCGGCCGCGAATTCGCGACTCCGAACCTGGACGCGTTCGCGCGCCGCGCGATTCGCTTCGAGCGCCATTACTCGGGCTCGCTGCCGTGTATGCCCGCGCGCCACGATATCCTGTGCGGCGCGCTCGACTTTCTGTGGAAGCCGTGGGGCTCGATCGAAATCTGGGAGCGCCCTGTCACCGCATCGCTGCGCGCGGCGGGCGTCGTGACCAAGCTGGTTTCAGACCATCCGCATCTGTTCGAAACCGGCGGCGAAAATTACCACACCGATTTCACCGCGTGGGATTACCAGCGCGGGCATGAAAGCGACCCGTGGCGCACACGCCCCGACGCCTCGTGGCTCGGAGCGCCAGCGTTCGGCCGCGGGCACATGCCCTACGACAACTCGCGCGGCTACTTTCGCAACGAACAGGATTTCCCCGGACCGCGCACCATGCGCGCCGCGCGCCGATGGCTCCAACGCGAGGCGCCCGCCGCCGCGCGCTTCCTGCTCTTCATCGACGAATTCGATCCGCACGAGCCGTTCGACACGCCCGAGCCGTACGCCTCGAGGTACGATTCATCGTGGACTGGACCGCATCTGATCTGGCCGCCGTATATGCGTGGCGCACTCGAGAAAGGCGTCCTCACTCCCGCCCAGGCGCGCCAGGTCCGCGCATCTTACGGCGCCAAGCTTACGATGATCGATCATTGGACCGGCAAGCTGCTCGAAGCAATCGAGCGGGGCGGCTTCTACGACAACACCGCCGTCATCGTATGCACCGATCACGGCCACTACCTCGGCGAGAAAGACATCTGGGGCAAACCCGCCGTGCCGATCTACGAGCCGCTCGGGCATACGCCCCTGATGGTCGCGTGGCCGGGCGCGCCCGCGGCGGCTATCGATTCGCTCACCACCAACGTTGATATCTGCGCGACGATCGCCGACCTCTTCGGCGTCGCGATGCGGCATCGCACGCACGGCCGCTCGATCATTCCGCTGCTCACGGGCGAGAAGCGATCGATTCGCGATTGGGCGCTCGCAGGAGTGTGGGGACGCGAGGTGCATCTGATTGACGCCGTGCGAAAATACGCGCGCGCACCGGCGGGCGCCAACGCTCCCCTCAGCCTGTGGTCGAACCGGTGGTCCACGATGCCCGTGCATCGGATGCCGGACCTGACGATGCCGCCACCCGATGATCGCGTGGTGCTCGACCGGATGCCCGGCTCGCGCGTCCCGGTTATCCGGCAGCCGTTTGGCGTGGGCGATGCGGCGCCGTTCTGGGCGATGGGAAAATTCGGCGGTAACTGTCTCTATCGCGTGCGCGACGATCCGGCCGAGGAAAATAATCTGGCCGGCTCGCGCGTCGAAGAAAAAGATGCGGCCGATGAATTGCGCGCCGCGCTCGAATCGATCGACGCGCCCAAAGACCAGCTCGAGCGGCTCGGTTTGGCGTAACCCTCAAACCGCCCCGCGTCAAAAAATCCGTATCATTGTCAGCGCCCGTGCCCGCCGCCGCCGCCGTGGCCGCCGCCTCCGAATCCGCCGCCGCCTTCATGGCGCCCGCCGCGGTCGTGATCATGATCGCCGTCGCGATCGTCTCCGCCGTGCCGCGGCCCGCCGAAATATCCGCCCGCGATCGGTCCCATCCCGAGCAGAAAGAGCGAGGGCGGAAACATCCCGCCGTTGAGCGCGTTGAGCGAGACTACGTCGTCGTATTGCGTGTCCGCCACATAGGCCGCGGTGTCGTTCTCCTGGATGAGCTGCCACTGGTATTTCCGAAACGCCTGCTCGTCGCCGACCAGTACGCATCCGCAATTGCCCGGATCGTAGTACCAATAGACCGTGTCGCTCTGGGTCGGATAACTGTGCAGCGAGTAGCTCGGTAATCCGCGCACGATCTGGAGCTGGTCGGGATAGTCGGCCTCCATTCGCTGGAAACCAGCCGCGATCAATGCGGTTTCCATCGCGCTTACCGCCGAAGGCCGCGACGCTTCGTAATGCTTATACGCCGCGCATCCGGCCAGTCCAAAAGCCGCGCATGATGCGACCCAGAGCACCGCCAAATATGAACCAGCGCGCATCGCAATGCTTGCCGGATGGAACGGCAGACCTCCGCTGTGATCATTGTAGCGCCGCCGGGCGCGCATAGAAAACCACCGATCGAGGGCCTCGAGCCGGATTCCGGCCGCACCGCGCCGGCGCTCGTTGACAGCGCGGTGCGCGCCGCGATAGTCCACCAGTTCAGGGAGTCGCGCTTCGAGGGATGCCGTGAAGGATGCCAATTACGCCGCTGGCCTTGCGATCCGCACCCGCGTGCTGGGTCCAGCGCACGTGGCGCGCGCGCTGGAAGCCGCCACCGATTTCGATCGCGAATGGCAGCGCTTCGTGACCAGCCACGCGTGGGGCGCCGTATGGACCCGGCGCGGCCTGGAAGCCAGGACCCGCAGCCTGCTCACGATCGCGATTCTCGCGGCGCTCGGCCGCGAAGAAGAACTGCGCCTGCATGTTCGCGCCACGCGCAACACCGGCGCCACCCGCGTCGAGGTCAAGGAAACCCTGCTCCACCTCGCGGTTTACGCGGGTGTGCCTGCGGCCAACGCCGCGTTCAGAATCGCCAAGGCGGCTTTCGCCGAGATGGCGGCTGAGCCTCCCGTCCGTGCGCGCGCCACGCCCGCGGCACGCAAGCGCCGCACGCCGAAACGAGGCGCACGATGACCGCGGGTTACCGGCGCCCGGCCGCCGGAACTCATCCGCCCAACGACTCGCCCGCCTACGCGAGCACCGCGATGCGCGCGCCGCGCCGTCCGGCGGTCAGGATCGAAGCCTCGCTTTCCGAAATCACCGGACCACGCTTCGATTCCGGAGCGCTCGAGGATATAAGCCCCGCGCGCGGCGCCGATCTGTCCCGCTTCGCCGGAGGCGCCGCGCTGGGCGAAAGGATTATCGTCACCGGCCGCGTCCTCGACGCCGCCGGCCGCGCGGTTCCCGGCGCGCTTCTCGAGCTATGGCAGGCGAATGCGGCGGGGCGCTACGCGCATCCGAACGACCTGCACGACGCGCCGCTCGACCCGCATTTCTCCGGCGCGGCGCGATTACTCACTGGCGCCGACGGTGGATATCGCTTCGTCACGATCAAACCGGGCGCCTATCCGTGGCGTAATCATCCCAATGCGTGGCGCCCGCAACATATCCACTTCAGCGTATTTGGATCGGGCTTCGCCGCGCGGCTGGTAACCCAAATGTATTTCCCCGGCGATCCGCTGCTGGCCTTCGATCCGATCTTTCTGAGCGTCGCGGACCCCTCCGCCCGCGCCCGCCTGGTCGCCGAGTTCGACCTCGGCGCCACTATCGCCGAATACGCACTCGGGTACCGATTCGATATTATTCTGCGCGGGCGCGGCGCCACCCCGGCGCTCGGCTGAGATGGACACGCGGCTGACTCCCTCGCAGACCGTCGGCCCGTTCTTCGGGCCCGCGATGGTGCGCGCGGGAGCCGAGCGGCTGGTGCGCGCGGCGACTCGCGGAGAGCGGATAACGATCGAAGGTCGCGTCCTCGACGGCGACTGCTCTCCGGTGCCGGACGCGATGCTCGAAATCTGGCAGGCGAACGCCGAGGGCCGCTACGATCATCCCGAAGACACCCAGGAGAAGCGAATCGATCCGGATTTTCACGGCTTCGGCCGGGCGGGAACCGACCCGAGCGGAGCGTTCCGCTTCCACACGATCAAGCCCGGCGCGGCGGTCGATCCGGACGGCATCTCATATGCGCCGCATATAATCGTATGCGTATTCGCGCGCGGATTGCTGCATCACTTGGTAACCCGAATCTATTTCCCCGATGAGCCAGCCGCCAACGCCTCCGATCCAGTACTGAGTATCGTCGAGCCATCGCGCCGCGCCACCCTGATCGCCCGCGAGACCGACTCCCCGCGCGAGCGCACCCTGCGCTTCGACATAGTATTGCAGGGCGACCACGAAACGGTATTCTTCGACGTTTGACACCCGCGCCGCCGCGAACGCCTTAGGCTGCCGCGCCCAGTTCCCCATCTCGCCCGGAGGATGTCGATTTCCTTCCAAACGCCCGGTTGCTGTCATCCTGAGCCGCAGGCGAAGGATCTACGCGAAGCGATTTTCTTAAGCCACGCCCGGGATTTTCGCACTAATCGCTGCGCGGAGATCCTTCACGGAACTTGTCCTAAGCGGCGTCGAAGGAGCAGCCTCCGTTCAGGATGACGGACAAAAACTTGACATTTATCGAAATCCTCCGTCCGGAAAGGGAAGGGGGCAACCCGGTTTATTCGGAGCGGCCCGTGTAATCCAATGCCCGTGCGGGAAGGGGTAGGGGTTAGGTCGATTTTCCCGTGCGCGAGACCCATGCCCGGGAAGACATTGGCCGAGAGCGGTAATTGCGATAATTTGACGCAATCGAAGGATGCGCCGGGGTGGTGAAATCGGTAGACACAGAGGACTTAAAATCGTAACATCAATTTTTGATTTTACGAATAACGCCCATAAAGACAGCGGAATTTATCGACTGAAGCCTGTCGGCAGAGTTGCACAACCCTTACACATTTTGCTAGTTTTGAGACCGCGCGGAGGGCATCCTTCGGTGACGGAACACCACACAGTCTTGGGCGGCAAGGTTCATGTTTACAAACGCCCGAACAGCAGCCACTGGCAATGCTCCACCTACCTCGGCGGGAAAAACCGCCGGACAACGACCAAGGAAGACAGCCTCTCCAGAGCCAAGGAGATCGCGGAGGACTGGTACCTGCAGCTTCGCGGCAAACTCCGCAACGGCGAAATCAAAACTGAAAAGACCTTCAACGAAGCCTCGGAACAGTTCCTGCGCGAGTATGACCTCATCACGCAAGGCGAGCGCAGCAAGATCTACGTCAACGG
>DATKSQ010000053.1:0-16054 GCA_035531615.1 Binataceae bacterium (SeqCode) | reverse complement strand
TGGTCCCCTCGGTCTCCCACTTCTCCTTCAGGGTGCGGCCGCCGCGGCCGGTGACCATGTTGAAGGTCGAGGTACCCATCCATTGGAACCCGGTCGCGTATATCAGTACGTCGAGCGGATATTCGACTCCCTCATGGACGACGCCGCGTTCGTTGATCTGGGACACGCCGCGCGGCGCGGTGTCCACCAGATGGACGTGCGGCAGATTGAACGCCGGAAGATATTCGTCGTGGAAAGTCGGCCGCTTACAGCCGTATGGATAGTACGGCTTCAGCGCCGCAGCCGTCTTGGGATCCTTGACGATCGCGTCCACGCGCGCCCGGATCTGCTCCATGATGCGGAAGTTGGAGTCGAGCTGCTTCCGGATCAGCTCCTCCGAGCTAAGCTGTCGCTGGTGTTGCTTGGGCTGCTTGATGTCCTTGATCTTGCCGGCCAAGTAGTCGTCGTTGGCCTGGATGGCGGTGCGGCCGGCCGATATCTTCGAGAAGCGCGCGCGCCGTGCCCGCGCCCATCCGGGTTCGGCGGCCCAGGCCGCCCGCTCCTCGTCTGTCGTCGCGCGCTGGTCGCGGACGTCAACCGAGGACGGCGTGCGCTGGAACACGTAGAGCTGCCCTACCACCTTGGCAAGCTCGGGGACCGCCTGTACGGCCGTCGCGCCGGTTCCGATGATGCCGACCGTCTTGCCACGCGGGTCGATATTGTAGTTCCAGCGCGAGGTGTGGAAGGACGCGCCCTGGAACTTCTCCATGCCAGCGATGCGCGCCAGCTTTGGTGTCGTGAGAATGCCGTTGGCCAGGATCACGAAGCGCGGACGCATCCGGTCGCCGCGATCCGTCTGAACGATCCAGCGGCCTGACGCCTCGTCCCAGGTCGTCGCTTCGACGGTGGTGTGGAACAGGCAGTGGTCATAGAACCCGAACTTATGGGCCATGTTCTGACAGTATTCGAGGATCTCAAAGCCCGAGGCGAACTTCATCGACGGGACGTAACCCATCTCTTCGAGCAACGGCAGGTAGCTATAGGATTCGACGTCGCAGGCGATCCCGGGATATCGGTTCCAATACCAGGTACCGCCGACATCGCCGCCCTTCTCACAGAAACGCACGTCGATGAAGCCGGCCTTGCTCAGCTTGTGCCACAGCAGCAATCCGCCGAAGCCTGCCCCGACCACCAGGACCTCGCACTCGTCGGTCAGCGCTTCGCGCGGGAGCGGCGGCTCCGAATAGACGTCGTCCAGATATTTCTTGAAGCCGCCCTCCATGGCCATGTAGTTGGCTGCCCCACGGCGGGCTTCCTTGAACGCGCGGTACTTGGCTTGCTCTTCCGAATTGAAGGTCGCGCCAGCCGGCATCTCCGGCAACTCCTTCAGCTTATGATCGGCGAGAATGGAATAGCCCTTGCCGGCGATCTTTTCGGAAGCCTTGGCCGCTCGCGTGTTGAAGACTTTCAGACCTGTCTCAGGATCGATACGGACAACCGCGTTCATTTGAGTTCCTCGTGAGTTCCTTAATGTCACTCGATCACCTGAAGTATAGATTGCACATAAGGAACACGTCATCCAGCGGACGAGGGGACGCCGCGCGAACGGGTCGCAAGCGCCACGTTGGGACTCGCGCCGCCGGTGATCCGAGAATTTACGGTTGCGTGCGCAAAAACCGCGTGCCGATGCACGACTCCGCGGTTGCGGTGCTATATTCGAGAGTCGCTTGAGTGGGGCAACGGCGAATTTGCGCAATCTGGTCGCGCGACGATAAATTACCTTCTGTAAGACACCTGCGGTCTCACCGCGAAAAGCGCGCCGCCATTGGAGGACTGTGAGTCATGGCAAGCAGAGACTTCGAGGTTCACCATCTACTCGCGGCTTATCGCAAGGGGCTCATTTCCGATGAGTTCTTCCTGAAACAAATGGAAGAGTTGTGCGCTGGTGCGGACGCATCGCACGCCGAGCGAGCCGACGGCCAGGGCGGCGCGGCCACGGCCGAGTCACGACCTGTAAGACCTCGCGCGGTGACTGGTGACGCTGGGCTTGACGCTCCGGGCGGCATCGCGATGCTGGCGCACAAGCGCGCGTACGATAGGGCTGCCGAGGATCTCGGCAATATCGTCGCGCTGGAACATGTGAATGTCACGGTTGCCAGCCAGG
Organism: Binataceae bacterium (SeqCode); assembly: GCA_035531615.1. Lineage (GTDB taxonomy): Bacteria > Desulfobacterota > Binatia > Binatales > Binataceae > JBARDN01. Next base: position 13,911 of record DATKSQ010000053.1, on the reverse strand, counting down.
AACAGGCGGCGATCTTCTACGTGAACGGGTTAGGCCTGACCCGCGATCCATACATGATGACGGGTCCAGCCAACATGTGGGTCAACGCCGGCCGCCAGCAGTTCCATCTTCCGACCAGTAAGCTCCAAGTTTTGCGCGGCCACGTCGGAGTCGTGGTTTCGGATTACGGCGAATTGCCCAAGCGGCTGGCCCGGGTACGGGACACGCTCGCGGGCACCCGATTTGGATTCTTCGAGCGCGACGGTTATGTCGAGACGACCTGTCCGTGGGGAAATCGCATCCGATGCTTTGCGCCGGGTAAGCGCTTTGGCGTGATGGCGGTCGGAATCCCGTACGTCGAGTTCGACGTGCCGATCGGTACCGCCGCGGGAATCGCCCGCTTCTACTCGGAAATCATTTGCGCGCAGGCGGCGCTGCTCGAGGATGCGCACGGACGCTTTGCCTGTATAAGAGCCGGAGCCGGACAGAACCTGTTCTTCCGCGAAACCGAAAAGCCCATCCCGGCATACGACCAGCACCACATCGCGGTCTATATCAACGACTTCTCGGGCCCGCATCGGAAGCTCACCGACAGGGGTCTAATCACCCAGGAGAGCGATCAGCATCAGTATCGATTCCAGGACCTCGTCGATCCGGATAGCGGAAAGCTGCTCTTCACGATCGAGCATGAAGTGCGAAGCATGCGGCATCCGATGTATCTGCGGCCGCTGGTGAATCGTAACTCCTCGCAGAGCATCATGCACTACGCACCCGGGGAAGATGCGCGCAATTGGGCGATGAGGTCCAGCTGACCGTTTCGAATGACTCAGTCCGCGAGCGCAATGAAAAGCGAGAGCCGCGCTTCGGCGCCGATCCCGCGCGAAGTGTGCCCCTTGCCGGTGACATCTTCCGCAAGCAGGACGGTTCCAGGTCCGAAGCGCCGCGTCTGGCCATCGCTAGCGACGATCTCGACCGTGCCGGTCACATTCACGACAAACTGGCGGCGCGGTGCGTTGTGCCAATCGATGAAATATTCCCCCGATTGCCGGAACATCACACCTTTCGCCGCGATCATGCCGGAGATGGCGCCAGTGTTGGAGGGCGCCGGCTGCATGGCGACTTCGACGTCCTGGAAGTGAGATTCTCCGTCACTGTCCGAGTAGATTCGTGTGTATTTCATGAGCTTCCCCTTCTGGCTTTATAGCGCCGGGATCGTGAGCGTGACAACGTGGCCCGATCGCGCTACATCCGGCGACGGAGGTCGTGATGCTTATCGACACTCACTGCCATATCATTTCAGAAGATCAGCGAAACTACCCGCGCGACACGGGGCCGAATCCGGCAAACTGGATCCGCGATCTTTCCGCCGACGAATTCCTGAGTCTGATGAACGACGCCGGTGTCGAGCGCGCCGTGCTCGTGCAAGCATTCGGCGCTTACCGATACGACAACCGCTATGCCGCAGACTCCGCGGCGCGTTATCCGGAGCGATTTGTCTCGGTATGCATCCTCAATCCGCTCGAGCCGAGCGCTGCTGGGAAGCTCGACTATTGCGTCGGGGTGCAACGGATGCGCGGCCTGCGCGTGGTGACGTGGACCGAGCCTCCGACGCTGCTCGATGACGCTCGCATCATCCCGCTATGGCAACGCGCGGCGGATCTTGGAATTCCGGTCTGCGTTCTGACCACTTTCGATCAGGTTCCTCGCTTACGTCGAGTCCTTGAACGATTTCCGCAGTTGCGCGTGGCGATTGATCACCTTGGGTTGCCGTCCCTGAGCAAGGGGCCCGCGCAGTCGATGGCCGGAGCACTCTTCGAGCTGTCACGGTTTCCCAATCTCTACGGCAAGTTCTCTTCATGGACGATCGAGAGTCTCGCGACAAACGGCGAGAAGGCGTGCACAGATTTCTTTCGCCGCCTGATCGATGCCTTCGGGCCTGAGCGTCTGATGTGGGGCTCGAATTTTCCCGCGAGTAATGAGCGAAGCTATCGTGGGTTCGTCGAGCTAGCGCAGGAGCGACTCGCGTTCCTTTCCGCCGATGAGCGGCGCGGGCTCTTCAGCGGCACCGCTCTGAGTCTTTGGCCGACGCTCGGCTGAGGCGCCGACTCTTTCGCGTGCTGCGCGGAGATTAGATCGGCTGATGAACGCCGTTTCGGCTCCTTAGTCGTGGCGACTGGTTTGCGAGCCAATCAGGGTGTCGCCAGGCAGGCTTCGCGAATCGCGTAACATCCATTTTCTGCGTTCTACGGTGCCGAAAAATTCCTCTACTGCGCTGTTGAAAGCGCCTGGTTCCTCAAGGTTTACCGCGTGACCTGTGCGCGGCACGATCCAGAGCCCCGCGCTCGGAATCGTTCGCTTCAGAAAGAAATTGGTGTCGAGGCACGGCTCGTCCTCGTCGCCAACTACGAGCAGAATTGGCACGGTCATCGCGGCGAGCTGCTCCGAAAAATCGCCAGACGCGCCAGGAGCCCCATGGGTTGAATTACGCCAAGGTCTTCCCGGGGATGAGTGAGCCGGCGCGCGCGATTGCGACGTCCGCGATTTGGTTTCCGGTCACTTCCGATCGCGGGCATCCGCCGCACCGATTTCGATGAGGTGGTCCACCTCTTTTTCGCTGTAACCGGCTTCCCGCAGGATCTCGCGCGTATACATGCCGAAGCCGGGCGGCGGTTGCGGCGTGCGCTTGGGGCTCTCGGCGACGAAGAGCGGGCTGTCGATCGTTTCGAAATGGCCGACGCCGGGAAAATCGAAGTCGATGATCGCGCCGCAATCGCGCATCTGCTGATCGCGCGCCGCTTCCTCGAGAGTCGGCAGCGGCGACCATTTGATATCGTGCTCGCGAAACAGCCGGCGCCATTCGCGCAGCGGCTGGGTCTCGAATTGCGATTGCAGGATCGCGTAGAGCGCCGCCGCATTCTGCCCCCGCGCTTCAGCCGTCGCGAAGAGCGGATTGTCCGCAAGCTCGGGTTCGCCGAGCGCGGCGCACAGGCGCGGGAACTCGCGAACCGGGTCGAGCAAGGCGATGATCATCGCGTGGCCGTCGCTGCTCGGATACGCGGCGATGAGCGGATTTATCGGGCGGTCGCCTGGCTTGCGGACGGGAAATCGCGCGCCGCAGAGCTGGGCCTGAAGGTCCACGCTGTTGGCCCATGCGCCCGCCGCCATCAGGGAAGTGCTCACCCTGGAGCCGATACCGGTGCGCTCGCGCCGATAGAGTCCGAGCATGATCGCGGCGAACAGCGTCATCGCCGTGGGATGATCGCCCATCGCGGGCCGCGCGCTGGCGGGCGTCCTGTCGGCGCCGGTGACGCTGGTCATCAAACCAGAGCGCGCCCAATAGGCGAGCCCATCGAAGGCCGGCGAGTCCGCGTCTTCGCCGCGGTCGCCATAGCCGGTGATATGCGCGTAGATGAGCCGCGGGTTGAGCGGGCGCAGATCCTCCCAGGTGATTTCGAATTTCTTAAGCAGCGAGTGCTGGTAGTTGGTGACGAATACGTCGGCTCCCGCGACGATCGACAACAGCGCGGCGCGTCCCGGCGCCTGCGAGAGGTCGAGCGCGATGCTGCGCTTATTGCGGCTGGTCAGAATCCAGGTGTAGCTGAGATCGGAATTCGGATAACCGGCAATCGAGGGAAACGTGCGCCACAGATCGCCGTCGGGCGGCCGCTCGATCTTGATTACGTCGGCGCCAAAGTCGGACATAACCGTGGCCGCGGCTGGACCGGCAACGTAGGTCGCGCAGTCAATTACTTTGAGCCCGGAAAGTGCGCCGTCGTTTGTACTCATGTGGGTTTGGTTCCCGCCTCGACCGTGCGGATTTTATGACACCGATAAGGCCGCGTCCGCAACGATCACTCGTACTCGGGCACGGGCAGCTCTGACAGGCGGGTGTGGCACAGCTCGCAACTGCTGATTGCGCGCGCGCTGGCCGCGGGGTCCAGCGTATCATCGATCCAGCGGCGGAAAATCTGGTAGTTGCGCAAAACTTTCGCCGGCTCGCTGCCGACGCCCCCCAGGTCGTAGTGCGGCGAATCGATTTCAGCGGCGAATGGGCAGGCGTGGAAGCGGCCCTTGGTGGTCAGCACCGGGAAGCATCGCACGCATCCGGTTCCCATCCCGTGATAGTCGGCCTCGCGGTCGCGATCGTAAGATTGCCCGGCGCCGGCGCCAGCGTGAAACAGCACCTTGTAGCCTTTGAAGATGCGGCCGGGATGCGCCTCGCTCCAGCGCTCCAATTCCTCTTTCGCGTGGGCCGGCAGCGGGTCGGCATCGCGGCCATGATAGATCGAATAATTGAGCACCGCCTCGGAGCGCGGGTCGCTGTCCAGAATCTCGAGCAGGCGGCGGGCCTTGACGCCATTGGAGAAGACCGTCACCAATCCGGTGAAGCCGCGCGCGCGGACGAAGCGGATCGCGTCGATGATCGCGCCCGCGTGAAGCGTAGGCTCGCCGCCGTAAAATTTGAGATTGCCGTCCGCCGCGAGCGTCTTCACCGCCTGCTCGAGCACCGCGTGCGAATACGGCTGGTACCATCCGTGCGGTGAACCGCCAATCGTGCACCACTCGCAACTGCGATTGCAGAAGTTGCCTTCGTATAAATGCAGCTCGCGAAGCTCGCGATCGGCGGCCGAGTAATGCTCGACCGGTTCGTGAAACAGAATCGGCCCCAGATGAGGCTCGCGCGCGGAGTCGTTCAGGCCCCAGTCGTAAACGTTGTAGAGGACTTCATAGCCTTCGATCGACGCGGGATCGACCTCAAGATGGCGCGCGATGAATTCGATAACGCCGCGGCGGTAATCCTCCGCGGTACCTTGCTTGCCGGCGAAATCCCCGGCGTACATCTTGAAGATGCGCGAGACGTAGATGCGGCGCTGAGTACGGTCGATGCGGCAATTCCACTCGCTATTGAGGAATTGCTCAGTCGCGGCGCGCAGGGTGGCGTCCAGGCCCGCGGGATCGAACGCGGCGGGACGCATCGGAGGGCATCCGTTGCTGCCGCAGTTGATCGCGAAGTGGATGCGTGGCTCGGCGAAGCGTCCGCGCAGAATCGAATGCTCGATATCATCGAGGCTGACCGCTCGGCCTCCGGCGCGATGGCGGCGGCGCTGGAAAAACGCCCCCTCGCGCGTCTTCCAGACCGAGGTGATCGGGTACTCGGAAATGATCGCGTGCAGTGTGAATGCGTTGTAAGCGTTGAGCCAATACGCGAGCCGGTCGTCATCGGATGGAAACGCGGCCGGAGCCGAGTCGGGGCTGGCCGCGGCGAACTCGGCGATGACCAGCTCGAGCTGATCGCGGCGCTCGCCCAGGAGCAGATAATCGACTTTCCCGCCGGCGGTGACGATCTGCGCAAGCAGGCGGGTCCAACTTTCGTAGCTCATGATTGAACTCGAACCACAATAGACGCTATCAAGCGCATACGGCAACAAAACTTGCGCACCCGACTCTGCATCTGTGTCTTCGCGAAACCGCCTCGTCCTGGTGAGACGAAGACCCGGCTCATCCCGGAGCTCGGGGCCGAGGGCGCGGCGATTGCGGCGCGCGCGTTTTTCGATGATACCTGGGCGTCGCTGCGAACGATTGCGGACGCCCAGTTGGTCCTCGCGGTCACGGAAAATGATCCGGCGTTCGAGGCCGCTGCCGGCGCCGAGGTTTGGCTGCAGGGCGATGGCGACCTGGGCGACCGCATGGAACGCGCTCTGCGCCGCGCGCTCGAACGTGCCGACGCGGCGATTGTCGTCGGCAGCGACTCGCCAGGATTGCCGCTGCGGGTTTTCGAGCAGGCGCGCGCGGCGCTGCGGGACGGCGCAGCCGTGCTGGGGCCGAGCGAGGACGGCGGCTTTTATCTGATCGGCTTGACGCGATGGCCCGACGGCCTGTTGGCCGGCTTGCCGTGGAGTCAGAGCGACACCTGCGCGCGAACCCTCGCGCGCCTGCGCTCGCGCGGGCTTGAGGTTCAGATGATCGAGCGCTGGTTCGACGTCGATGTTCCGGCGGACCTCGAGCGATTGAGAGAATTGATTGCGCGCGGTGAACTCTCCGTTCCCGCAACCAGCGCGGCCCTTCAAGAGATTCGAGCGAAACGAATCATCCGGACGAGCGTCGTCATCCCGGTGCTCAATGAAGAAGCGCGCATCGGCGGACGACTCGAAGAGCTGAGATGCCAGGGCGGCATCGGCGAAGTGATCGTCACCGATGGGGGCAGTATCGACCGCACGGTGGCGATCGCGAGGTCATTCGCGGGCGTGAAGGTGATCGAGGCGGACCGCGGACGCGCGCGCCAGATGAATGCCGGTGCGGCGATCGCGCGCGGCGAAACGATTATATTTCTTCACGCCGACGTGTCGCTGCCGCCGGACGCCGCGGCGCAAATCGCTCGAGCGCTCGCCCAGCCGGGCGCGATCGGCGGCGCGTTCCGGACCTGGACAGTATCCGATACTGGCGCCCACCGGCTCGGGTTCTGGATGCATCTGGCGGACCTTCGCTCGCGCTATACGTCGCTGCCGTACGGTGATCAGGCCATTTTCGTCAACGCGGAGGTATTCAGGGAACTGGGCGGTTATCCCGATCAGCCGCTGATGGAGGATCTCGAGTTCAGCCGCCGGCTAAAGCGCCGCGGCAGGATCGTTCGAGTTCCGGCCAATGTGATCGTGTCGGGGCGGCGGTTTCTGGAGCGTCCAATCTACTACGCGGCGCTGATGAATCTCTTTCCGATCCTGTACCGGCTGGGCGTACCGGCGGCGCGGCTGGCGCGCTTCTATCCGGATTCGCGCTAGCAGGAGGTTGAAAATGGATTCTTCAACCTCCTGCCAGACTCAGCGGCGGACTCTCAGGAGCAAGCGCGCCTGCGTGTTCCATACCATCGCGCAGAGCGCTCCGCGGCGGGCTATTTCAGCGCGCGCACTTTCTGGTTCGCTTCCCGCCCGAGACATTTTTGCAGCCACGCTTGCACCGCCGGGGTGGCCGACAGATCCAGGCGCATCATCGCGGCCCAGCTCATCACGGAGGCGACGTTGAGGTCCGCGACCGTGAAGGTTTTGCCGAGCAGATAATCCTTGCCCTGCAACGATTGATCGAGCGCTTTGAGCGGAGCCTTTAATGCTTCGACCGCGGCCTGCGCGGCTTTCTCGTCGCGCTTCTCAGGCGGATTCAGCACGCGATGCATCAGGATCTCCATGAGCTTCGGCTCGACTTCGGTCATCGCCCAGAAGCTCCACTTGTAGATTTCGGCGTGCGACGCCACGTCCGCCGGCCACAGCGAATTTTTGCCGTGCTTCTCGGCCAGATAAAGATTGATCGCCATCGATTCCCATACAAAAACGCCGTCATCTTCAAGCACGGGAACGTGGCCGTGAGGATTGCGCTTGAGATGGTCCGACGACTTGGCCTCGGTCGTGGGCATCGGAACGTGTTCGTACTTGACGCCGAGTTCTTCAAGCGCCCAGAGCGACCGGGCGCTGCGCGATTTTGAGGTGCCATAAAGTTTCGTCATTGCAAATCCTCCGTTGCTTGAAACACCAGTCCTAGTCCAGCGTGGGGGTGGCTTTCAAGTGCTCCTGTCCCATCGCGCGCGCGGCGGGCGGGTGTGCGGCGGTTGCCGAAACCGGTCGCGTTGAGGCAATCATAGAAGCATGTATGGCAGATCGCCGGAGGTGGGTTGTGATCAAGCTGGTCTATGTGATTCGCAAACGCGCGGACGTTTCCGATAAGGAATTTCACGACTACTGGTTGCACAAACACGGACCGCTGGTGGCTAAAGTCGCCAAGGCGATCCACGCCCGGAAGTACGTTCAGAGCCACACGATTCTTCCGGAAGCCGCCGCCACGCTTTCGAGCTCGCGCAAGATGGCGCCAGTGTACGAGGGAATCACGGAGGTGTGGTGGGACAACGCCGAAGAGATGCGCGCGGGCTCGAGCACCCCGGAGGGCCAGGAGGCCGGCCGCCAGCTTTTGCAGGACGAGGCGAAATTCATCGACTTCCAACACTCGACGATTTTCCTGACCGAAGAGCATTTGATCTTCGATTTTCAGGGCAAAGAATAGCGCGGCGGGAGAGCGACATGGGCAGGTTGATACTTGTGCGCCACGGCGAAAGCGTGGGCAACGTCGAGCGCGTCTTCACTACCACTCCGATTACGCTTGCGCTGACCGAGACGGGACGCGGCCAGGCGCGGGCCGCGGCGGCAAGAATCAGAGCGCTTGGAAATCCGCGGATGGTCGTCGCGAGCCGGTACGTACGCGCGCGCGACACCGGGATGATTATAGCCGAGGAACTGAGCCTCCCGATTGAGATTCGCGACGGGCTGCACGAGCGCGAAACCGGCGAGTACGCCGGCAAGCCCTATGATTCGATCCTTAACGCCGACGGTTACGATCGTGCGCGGCCGTGGTTGTGGACCCCCCCGGGTGGCGAATCCTATGAACAGGTGCGCGGCAGGGTCGGCCCGATTCTCGACGAGATGGCGCGGCGCTTTGCCGGCGACGACCTCGTGATCGTGAGCCATGGCGGGGTGATGCTCGCGATGTGGGCGCACGTGACCGGCAGTTGGGAAGGCGCGCATGTGCCGGCGAATTGCGGAATTGTTGTCGTCGAGCATCGCGCGGGGCGCTACTTGAAGCCCGAAGTTGTCGGCGATAGTCAGCCGCGGGGCGACGCGGGCGGCTAGAACGGCAAGCCGCATACTCCATTCCATAATTGACTATCGCGTGAATGGCGGAATAGTAATGTGAAATCTGAAAGTAATCCGGCAATCGACCTTCACGCCCATGCCATATTCGCCGAGTCCGAGGCGATCGCGCGCTCCGATTCCGGATGGGCGCGCGCGAACCAGATTGCCGCGATCGCGGCCGGGCGCGCTTCGGTCGAATACAATAGCTCGCTGATGGCCACCGCTTATCGGGCCAAGTTTGCAAATCTCGACGAGCGGCTGCGCGCGATGGACGCGATGGGTATGGACATCCAGGCGGTCAGCCCGGCTCCCCTGTATAACTACTGGGCGGATCGCGAACTAGCGGCCAGGATCGTGGCCAGCGCGAATCAGGGGATGGCCGCCCTGTGCGCGCGCCGTCCGGACCGCCTGGTGGGTTTGGGAACGCTCTCGATGCAGCATCCCGATCTGGCCGTCGAACAACTCGTGCGCGCGGTGCGCATGCTGGGCCTAAAGGGCGCGATCGTCTCGACCTCGGTGAATGATCGCGAGTTGGCCGATCCGGCATATGATCCGCTGTGGCGCACGGCCGAAGAACTTGGAGCACTAATCTTCATGCATCCGGCGGGATGCGCGATCGGCACACGGCTCTCTGCTTACTACCTGTCGAACCTGATCGGGAATCCCGCGGACACGACGATCGCGATCGCGCATCTGATTTTCGCCGGCGTGCTCGACAGGTTTCCGCGCCTCAAATTGTGCGCTGCGCATGGCGGCGGGTATTTTCCGTTTTATGTGAGCCGTTTCGACCACGGATGGGCCGTCAGGCCCGAGGCGCAGACCTGCCGCGAGGCGCCGAGCCGCTATCTGCGCCGCATCTGGTTCGATTCGCTGGTGTACTCGCCCGAGCAGCTTGAATTACTCGTGCGGCGCGCAGGGGCCGGCCAGGTGGTCATAGGGACTGACTATCCATTCGATATGGGCGTCGAAGATCCGCTCGAGCGGCTGAACGCGGCCTCCGGGCTGGACGCGGAAGAGCGCATAGCCATTCGTGGGGAAAATGCGACGCGGTTGCTCAAGCTTAATACGCAATAGCGAATCTCCGCTAAGGTCGCGGGCACATTATGCAAACGCCGCTCCATTTGATCGTAAACGAAAAGGCGTACGACCTCGCAGTGGATTATCAGGATACACCGCTTCTCTATGTGCTGCGCGACGACCTGGGACTGAAGGGCACCCGCTTCGGGTGCGGCAGCGGCGAATGCGGATCCTGCACGGTGCTGCTGGACGGGCGCGCGGTGAAATCCTGCGAAACTCCGGCGTGGTCATGCGAGGGCAAAGCGATCACTACGATCGAAGGCCTCGGCACCCTCGAGAAGCTTCATCCTATTCAGCAGGCGATCCTGGACTGGCAGGCGGGGCAGTGCGGCTACTGCTTATCAGGAATAATCGTGAGCGCGGCCGAGCTGATTGAGTCTGACGGATATCCGTCACGCGACAAGATTGTCGCCAGGCTCGGCTCGAACCTGTGCCGCTGCGGAGCGCACGGCAGAATCGTCGATGCAATCGAGGCCGCGTGGAGAAAGAGCGCGCGAGGACGGGAATGATGAAGGACAGCCGGCTGCCGCGCAGTATTCAGGAAAATCCGCGGCTCGAGAACTGGGTTGATTTCAGCGTAGGCGGAACCGCCCGCGTGTTCACCGCCAAGGTCGAACTCGGACAGGGAATAGTAACCGCGATGGCGCAGATTGCGGCGGAAGAGTTGCGCCTGGAGCTTTCGCGAATTGCGGTTGTATCAGGCGACACCCGGTATTCTCCCGACGAAGGTTATACTGCTGGTAGTATGTCGATCGAGATCGGGGGAACTTCGCTGCGGATAGCGTGTGCCGAGGCGCGCGAAGCGATGATCGAAGAAGGCGCGCGGATTCTGAATGTTGAAGTGTCGCGGGTGAGCGTGCTTGAGGGAGCCGTGCTGATCGATGGAGCCCGGTCGGATCTTGATTACTGGAATCTTGCACCGCGGTTGGATCTCAGACGCGAGATTACCGGACACGCGGGATTGAGCGACCCGGCGACCGCGCGCTATCTGGGCAAGAGCGTCGCCCGGCTCGATCTCTATCGCAAGGTCACGGGCGCGGCCTTTATCCAGGACCTCGAGCTCCCAGGTATGTTGCATGCGCGCGTGCTGCGCCCCCCGTCGATCGGCGCGCATCTCGAATCGCTCGATAAGTCGGCAGCCGCGCGGCTGCCCGGAGTTGTGAGTATCTTGCGCAGCGGGGACTTCGTTGGCGTGTGCTGCGAACGCGAGTATCAGGCGGTCAAGGCGCTCGAAGCACTGCGCGCCGGCGCGAAATGGATAGAAGCCGAGGACACCGCGATTAGCCATAACTGGGCCGAGAGCCTTCCGCGGCTGCGTTCTGTCGATAGTCAGACCGAACGGGGCGGGCTTACTGGCGATTATACCGGGTCAATCCGCCTTTCCGCGACCTACTCGAAACCGGCGATCGCGCACGCCGCGATGGGGCCGTCGTGTGCGATCGCGCTCTGGGAGGCGGACACGCTCTGTGTGTGGACTCACTCGCAGGGTGTCTTTCCGCTGCGCGCGGCGCTGAGCGCGGCACTCGGAATCGCGCAAAGCGGCGTTATCGTGATTCATGCGCAGGGCGCCGGATGCTATGGGCACAACGGCGCCGACGACGCCGCGCTGGATGCGGCGTTGCTCGCGCGCGGGATTCCGGGACGCCCGGTGCGGGTTCAATGGATGCGTGACGATGAACTCGTGTGGGCGCCGGTTGGCTCGCCGATGGCGGTGAAGATCAGCGCCATTGTAAGCCCGGACGGAAAGATAGCCGACTGGCAGACTGAGATTTGGAGCGCACCGCACGGACGGCGGCCAAGTGGCCGGGCGGTCAATCTGCTTGGGGCCGCTCATATGGAACCCGCGATTCCAATCCCGGAGCTGCACGAGGATTTGCGGTTCTTCGCGGGCGGCGCACGCAATTCCGAACCGGCTTACGATATCGGGCATCGCATGGTCACTCTTCACAGCCTGCCGGAACTACCGATCCGGACCTCCGCGCTGCGCACTCTTGGAGGCTACGCGAACGTGTTCGCGGCGGAGTCGTTTATCGACGAGCTGGCGGATGCGGTTGGGATCGACGCGCTGGATTTCCGGCTGCGTCATCTTTCGGATCCACGCGCCCGCCGCGTGCTCGAGGAAGTTGCCGCCCGTGCGCACTGGCGGCGCGGCGCGGAGCGCGGTACCGGCAGCGCGGCCGGGATTGGTTTTTGCCGCTACAAGAACACCGCCGCTTACGTGGCCGTGATTGCCGAGGTCGAGACCGGCCAGGAGGTGCGGGTCGGCAAGGTGTACTGCGCGGTGGACGCCGGCCTCGCTATCAACCCCGACGGCGTGATTAATCAGATCGAAGGCGGTATTATCCAGTCGATTAGCTGGACGCTCAAGGAGCAGGTACTACTCGAGCGGATGAGAATAGTCATAAATGCATGGGCTAATTATCCAATTTTACGCTTCGATGAGGTTCCCGTAGTCGAAGTAAGGTTGATTGACGCCACGCAGTTCCCGCCACTGGGTGTCGGCGAGGCGGCGCAGGGACCGGCGGCGGCGGCGGTCGCCAACGCGGTCGCGCGCGCCCTCGATCTGCGGATTCGCGACCTGCCTATGACCCGGGAGAGAATCGTCGCGGCGAGCATCGAGCGGCCGCATCCCCGGTGACGAGTCGATTCGAGCCGCGACCTGCGAGACGCCGCGAAAGGTGGAACAGACGCGCCGCCACGTGCTAGGTTTCCGGAGCGCCAGCCCGGCGAGCGCGATTCGCGGCGCAAGGAGTTCAACCATGAAGGCGGCAGTTTACTATCAAAACGGAAATCCGGACGTGCTCAAGTACGAGGATGTCGCGGACCCGGTATGCCATCCGAAGGGAGTAGTGATTCGGGTCGAAGCCGTCAGTATCGAGGGCGGCGACACGCTCAATCGATGGCGCGGCGCGCTGTTGACCAAGCCGCATATCGTCGGCTACCAGGCCGCGGGCGAGATTATCGAGGTTGGCGCCGAAGTGACCGGCCTGCGCGTGGGCCAGAAAGTCACCACCGTGTATAACTTCGGTTCGCACGCGGCATTGCGGCCGGTCCCCGCGCGCAACGCGTGGCCGGTGCCGGCGGGATTCGATATCAAGAAGGCGGCCGCCATTCCGGTACCGTTTGGCACCGCTGACGATTGCCTGTTCGAGTTCGGTCATCTAAAGGCCGGCGAGACCGTGCTGGTGCAGGCCGGCGCGAGTGGCGTCGGCGTCGCCGCGATTCAGCTCGCCAAGCGCGCGGGCGCGACGGTGATAGCAACCGCGTCGAGCGACGAGCGGCTCGAACGCCTAAGGCCGCTGGGCCTCGATCACGGAATCAATTATCGCACCAATAGTGACGTCGCGAAGGCGGTGATGAAACTCACCGCGGGCAAGGGCGTGAACCTGGTAGTCGATCCGGTCGGCGGCGCGACGCTGCAGGGCAGTATCATGTCGCTCGCTTACCGTGGACGGATCTCGATGGTCGGAGCGGCGGGACGCGAGGCGATGACGGTGGACGTGTCGCCGCTGATGGCGGGAAATCGATCGCTCACTGGAGTATTCCTTGGCGCGGAGATCGCGACCGATCGAGCGCACAAGATGATTCAGCGCCTCATCGAGGAAGCCGCACGCGGCGAATTCAAAGTAGTAATCGACAAGACGTTCCCGCTCTCAGAGGCCGCCGCGGCTCATGCCTATATCGAGAGCCGCCAAGCGGTGGGCAGAGTCCTCTTGATTCCATGATCTCTTGCCAGCATACCGCTTATGCGGCGCTTGCGGCGTGGCGCAGGTCGGGGGCGAGGCCGGCGCCCATCAGGTCGATGAAGTTGTCGCAATAAAAGCGGCGCTTGGCGGCCGCGGGCGTCGTGGCCATCGCGTCCTCGAAGCGCTTGAGGGGGTTGCGTCCGCCCTCGACGTGCGGGAAATCCGACGAGAACATGCATACTTCGTCGCCCGAGTTCGCGATGATCCAGCCGGTATCTTCGGCGGGATAGGGCGTCGCGCGCACTTGCCGGCGCACGAACTCGCTCGGCTTAAGCGACATCTTCTTGAGCCGATCTTCATTTTTGATGAACGCGGTATGCGCCGAGTCCATCGCGCGCATCCATCCGGGCAGCCACGACGCGCCCTGTTCGATTACGCCGAACTTGAGCCGCGGGAAGCGGTCGAGCACGCGGTCGAAAATCATCGTCGCCAGGGTCTGC
>DATKSQ010000052.1:0-19910 GCA_035531615.1 Binataceae bacterium (SeqCode) | reverse complement strand
GATCGGGAAAAAGCGGGTGCGAGTGCCGGTGCTGGTTACGCTGGGAGTGTGCGCCAATGGCCAGCGTGTGGTGCTCGATTTAAGGCTGGCTGGCGCCGAGAGTGAGCAAGCCTGGCTCGACGCGGTGCGCGCGCTGTGCGCACGCAATCTCGGCGCTCCGCTGCTGGCGGTGATCGATGGTAATCCGGGGCTGGCCGCGGCGCTCAAAATGCAGTGGCCGCAACTCGCGATTCAGCGCTGCACCAATCACAAGCTGTGGAACCTGCTGGCCAAGGCTCCGGCCCATCTGCGCGAGGAACTCGCCGAGAACTATCGGCGGATGATTTATGCCGACAGCCGCCAGGCGGTCGAGCAGGCGCGGATCGCGTTCACGCGCAAGTGGCAGCTGCGCCGCAAGGCGGTCAGCTTAAGCTTCGCGGAAGCTGGCGACGAACTCTTCACCTTCACCGCTTTCCCGATTTCGCAGTGGAAGGCGCTGCGGACCACCAATGCGCTGGAGCGAATCAACGAGGAGTTTCGCCGCCGCACCAAAACCCAGGCCTCGTTGCCCAGCGAAGAGGCGGTCCTCTTCCCGCTCTTTGGGTTATTGCGCAGCGGCCAGATCACGCTGCGCCGCCTGGTCGGTTGGCAGGCTCTGGCCAATAGCAACTCGCAAGCGGAGGCTGCATGGCAACTGGATAATTAATCGCTCCCTCGCCCAATCCTGATGCTAACTGCTTTTCCACCACTTGACCGACACCACCCCCGGCACCCGGCCTCTTTGTCATCTCCGAATTCTTCGTCTCGCGCCGCCGCGACCCTCGGCACAGTGTTCTGAATCTGCAGATGAGTCTGCATCCATCCGCTGGCCGCTACAAGGCGGGACTCGCTGACGATATTGTAGCGGTCGAAGATGCTGCGGGTCTTGTGGCCGGAAAGAGCCATCGCGATGCGATCGGGCACCCCGGCGCGTACGGTTTTCCGAACTGCCATCCGCCTCATAGCGCGAACGAGAATCTCATTGAGTCCGGCTGTCTGGCAAGCGGTACGCTAAAGCCTTGCGAAGATTACCGATTGTCTGACCGTCGTCATGGAACCCAAACGGACAATCTGGGCGTCGCTTCGCCCGTGCCCGCTGGACAACCTCAAGTAGCTCGCCGACCTGGCGCAGCCCGCCGCGAAGCTACCCAACGGCTGGAAATACGAGTCGATGTATAACCGCTACGCGATCGCGAGCGAGTCCGATTTGCGCTCCGGGGTTCGTCGTTTAGCCGCGCTCGCGAATCAAGACGGGCACCATTTTGGGCACCATCTGGGCTTCCAATGAGCGCAAGAGCCTGTAATGATTCGGTTTTCGTAAGCAGGGTTCGAGTCCCGGACGGCTCATTGAAATAAGCCACATAAGTTGCGAAGTTTGCGGCGCTTGGCGTGCTGCACGAGCGCGCTAGACTGCGGATGAGTGCGCGACAGACTGGAAGGTATTGCCCATGCATGACACTCGCGAATTCAAGACTATCAAGGTCGAAGTGGACGGCGCTTTAGGGCGGCTGACGCTCAACCGTGCGGAGCGGCTGAACGCGATCGGCGCGACGATGCTCACGGAGCTGGCCGAGGCCGCCCGCTGGTTCGATACGCATCGCGAGCTGCGCGTCGTAATCGTCAGCGGAGCAGGACGCGCATTTTCGGCGGGCGCCGACCTGCATGATTCTCCCGCCGCGGAAGGGTCGCCGCGCTCGGGCGGAACCTGGCTCTACCGCCGCGAGGTTGGGCAGTTGGGCCTGCGCGCCGCCGACGCACTCGAGCAGATGCGTGCGGTTACGATAGCCCAGGTGCACGGCTACGCGGTCGGCGGGGGCGTTGTGCTGACAGCGGTGTGCGACCTCCGCGTCGCGGCCGAGGACGCATCATTCTTCATTCCGGAAATCGATCTTGGGATACCGCTGGCGTGGGGCGGAATTCCGCGCCTGGTGCGCGAGATCGGCCCCGCGCTGACCAAGGAACTCGTGATGACCTGCAGGCGCTTCTCGCCCGCCGAGGCGAAGGCGATAGGATTCGTCAACCGCGTCGTGCCGACCGCGGGACTCGGGGCCGAGGTCGAATCGCTCGCTCGTGAGATCATCGCGAAGCCGTCGGTCCCGATCACGATCACCAAGGAGCACGTCAACGCGGTTGCGCGGGTGATGGGCGCCGGCAGCACCGCATTCGCCGACGGCGACGTTCTGCTCGGCGCATTCGGCGAAGAGGAATCGCGCGCGGCGGCTCGGACCTACATGGAACGGACGTTCCGCAAGAAGAGCTGACGCGTCCGGAGGGTAGCCATGAGCGAAGATCGAATCGACAGTGTGCGGCTCCAGAATCTCGCGTATGGCTACCGCCAGTCCGCGACGCTGGTGGCCGCCATCGAGCTTGGCCTGTTCACGAAGATCGCCGGAGGCGCCACCACGATTGACGCGCTCGCCGCCGCGCTTGGCGTTACGCGCCCCAACGCCGAGCGCCTGCTGACAGCCTGCGCGGCGCTTGGCCTGGTGACGGGCGAGGGCGGGAACTTTCGCAATGCACCCGACGTGGAGCGGTTCCTCGTCGATGGAGCACGCACCTATGCGGGGCCATGGCTCACAACGATGGGGCGCAGCGATTACGCGGCGTGGAACAAGCTGGCGCAGTATCTCAGAAGCCAGGAACCACCGCGGGTGCTCGGCACCTATGAGAATTTCAGCGTCGAGGATGCGCGCAAGCTGCACGCCGCTACGTTCAGTATCGGGATGGGCGCGGGGCGGCGTTTCGCGCGCCAGTGCGACCTTTCACAGCGCACGAAGATTCTCGACCTTGGCGGAGGATCGGGATGCTACTGCATCGCGGCCGCCCAGCAATATCCAAATCTGCGGGCCGTCGTGTTCGACTTGCCAAGTGTCGCGATCGTCGCGCGCGAATATATCGCGCGCCACGGATTTTCCGATCGCATCAGCGCGGTCGGGGGCGACTTCACCCGAGATCCATTTCCCGCCGGGGCCGACGTCGCGATCCTGGCGAGCAACCTGCCCCAGTACAGCCCCGCGATTATTCGCACCGTGGTGGCCAAGGCCTTCGCGGCGCTTGTGCCGGGCGGCGAGATGCACGTGATCGGGGAGATGCTGAACGACCAGAGGACCGGGCCGCTCGGCCCCGCGCTATGGGGACTCAACGAGGCGCTCTACAACAGCACCGGAGTCGCGCATTCCGAGAGCGACACGGCGGGCTACCTGCGCGACGCCGGATTCATCGAGGTGCTTGCGTGCGAGTTCATCCCGGGTTCGCTGACGCGTGTGACCGGGCGCACGCCGGCGCGGCAGGCGTGACAGCGCCGCAAGCGAAATCGAGCCATGTTTCATACTGTGCTCTGTGATCTGCTTGGCATCCGATACCCTATTCTGCAAGGCGCGATGCAGGGCGCTGGCGGACCGCGCCTGGTCGCCGCCGTGGCGGAGGCGGGCGGACTCGGCGTCCTGCCCACATTCGGCGGCGCCGAGGCGGCTTTGCGCGCGGATATTGAATGCACGCGCCAATTAACCCGCCGCCCATTCGGCGTGAATATCACGCCTATCGGGCGCGCATTTACCGAGTCGCGCGCGGCCGTCTGTATCGAGATGGGCGTGCCGATCGTCACCACCGGCCGCGGCGACCCGGGGCTCAAGGTTGTCGAGCGGCTGAGAAGCGCCGGGATCCTCGTGCTGCCGGTGGTGCCGTCGGTCAAGCACGCGCTCCGCGTCGAGGCCGAAGGCGCCGTCGCGATCGTCGCCTCAGGCTCTGAGGCAGGCGGCCATGTCGGCACCGTCGCCACGCTGCCGCTGGTGGCGCAGGTGGCGGATGCGGTCCGCGTGCCGGTGGTCGCGGCCGGAGGAATCGGCGATGCGCGCGGATTCATAGCGGCGCTCGCGCTCGGCGCATGCGGCATCCAGCTTGGCACGCGGCTTATCGCGACTCCGGAGAGCGAGGCGTCCGCGCACGCCAAGCAGCGCATCATAGAGTCGGCCGAGACCGGCACTCTGGTCACGTCGCTGCTCACCGGCAAGCCGGTCCGCACGCTTGCGACCGCGGCGCTGCGGGAGTACGAGAGCGCACGCCTGGCGGGCGAGCCGGCCGAACGCCAAGCCGAGCTTCGCGAGCGCTATCGCATCGAGTCGCAGACGCCGGGCGGCGAGCACGCTTATGCGGCCGGGCAGATCGCCGGGATGATTCGTGAAATTCGGCCGGTCGCGGAAATCTTCGATCGGATAATCACCGACGCCGCGGCGATCCTCGGACGCCTCTCGGCGGTGGCCGCGTCGTAGCCTCGATTACCGATGGACGGCGCGCGCGCCGCTGACGCACTCGAGCAGGTGCGTGCGGTTACTATCGCCCAGGCGCATGGCTATGGCTGTGTATCCGTGCCCACCGGCTGGAACTCCAGGAAATACTGATACGGCAGGAAGTCGTGCGAGCCTGTCAGCCGGTAGCCCGCCTCGCGGAATTCCGCGATCGCCTGCGTGCGTGGAATCCGGATTTTAGCCGGCGGACCGACCGGCGCATCATGATGAAAATCGATTAACGCGATCCGTCCCTTCGGCTTGAGCGCCGGCGCGAGCTTCTTCAGGTACGCGATTCGATCGGGGACGTGATGGTACACGTCGCAGAAGAAAATCAGATCGATCGAATGCGGCGCCAGTCCCGCGTCTCCGGGTTGGCTGACTGAAGCGGTATAGTTACTCAGATGCCGGCGCGCGGCGTCCTGTTTCATGTACGCGACCATCGCGGGCTCGATGTCGAGTCCAATCGCACTGCCAGTGGGTCCCACGGCGGCCGCGAACCGGCGCGTGAAATAGCCCGTGCCTGCGCCGATATCGGCGACGCTCTGACCGGGTTTGATCTTGAGCGCGGCGACTACCTGGCCGGGCTTCTGCCACTTCGCGCGCTCGGGCGACTCGAACACTTTCGCCCAGTGGTTGACGTCATGAAAGCCATGCGGCTTCGCCTGCGCGGCCGCCGGGGCAGGGCGCAGCGGCGCGAGAACGGCCGCGACGAAGAGGAGAATCGGGGCGAAAGTGAATATCGAAAACCGCCGGGCACTGGGTCTTTGCAGCATCATTCACCGAGTATTGCCATCCGCCGAAAGTCTCGAGTCCCGCGGTTCAGACGATGGAGCGGGGGGTAGCGTTCGATGGATAGCGGCGGCTACCGGAGGCCGCCGGTTTTCGGGGTTAGTTGGGAGATAGGTTGCCGATGTTGATCAGGATCAATCCGCGCGCGCCTGCCGGCGCTCACGTCCGTAATCGCCCTTCGCTTCATGCCGCGTTCAGCCCGATCCGAAGGTCTGCCGGAACTTCGCAACATCCAGCCTGAAATTGCTCCGAGAACCAGCCAGAACAGCAGAAAGTCTCCGAGTACGTATACGACGAAAAGATGCTCAAGCGCGGAAAGAGCAGGGGAAGGAATACCACTTCCGGACACGGAAAAGAAAAACCGAAAAAGCACGCTTGGCAGAAACAGAAGCAAAAGGCCACCTACCTTCGCCGCTATCGGTCCAAACGCGAAAATAGCAAGCCCCAGACCGGTGCAGAAAGCGGCGGTCAACCATGCCGCCTGTCTGATCGACAAGGGAGCCAGTTCTAGTGCGGGAATTGAAGGCGGTACAATCAACGCCGGGGCTAAATGAAATGTTGCGAAGCCAGCCAACCCCCATAGAAGCCCCCGCCCCAGGCCGGACTTTCCGCTGAGCGCATACATCGCGGTCAGCAGCATCGCAAAGCCAATGCCTACAAGCACGTCACCCGTGGCGGTGTACGCGGCGCGGACAAGCTGATTGTCCGAAGGTTCATTCGCATGCGAATGCGTATGAACAGGTGCTTGGCCTGTTTCATATCTTTCAGCCTGATGTATCAGAGGCAGCGTCGTCCAACTTTGAAGTACGAACAGAAGGACGCCCGCTGCCGCCCCCGCAACAAGGGCTGCGTAAAGCGTTCTGGACAACGTCGTCATCTCAGTGGCAGGGGAACCCTGCTGAGTGGCGCACGTCATGGGCCGCGGCGTGAATAAAATTATTCGGCGCGAAACCGACCACCGAGATGATGGTCATACCAAGCGCAATCGCAACAACGGCGGCAACGATCCTTGCCGATACCAACCTGGCGCCAACGATCTCCCGCGCCACGTTCCCATCGGCCGTTAGAATCTCAGAGTTACGGTGTGCCATTTCAATCTCCTCCATTTGCAAACGGGTTGCTTTAGGACTCGAAAAACTTCAGCGAATAGTCATTTATTGGCGCATTTCGTTCGTGGTCCGCGTCTGGTGGACGCACGCGTCCACCAACCTCTCGGCGATCGTTGGGTTCGATGCCCAATGGGCGTGGACATATGACGCCAAAGTGTTTTTGACAGTGTAGCCTTCCGGCACGGCCTGCCCGTCGCGACGCCGAACCATCCGGTATGCACAGGCGATCTGATCGTTCAGCGGCCGTAGTTCGGAATAGCGGAATTGATGGCCACGAAATCGAAGTCCAGCCGGACCGAGTACCGATTCCGATTGGGTTTCAACTTCCACATACCCGAGCGCCTGCAACCGCTCGCGCATGATCGCCTGCGCCGGAATCACCCCCACCATCGGATAGGTCTGTCCATCCACTGCGGTGATAGCGGAACACATGTACATCAGGCCGCCACATTCGCCATATATAGTCGCTCCGCGCGCCGCGAATGCAGCAATCTGTTCGCGCATCGAGCGATTCGCTGAAAGCGCCTCTGCGTGAATCTCAGGATAGCCACCGCCGATATAGAGACCGTTCACGTCCGGCAGCCTTCGGTCGGAGATCGGCGAAAAGTACACCAGTTCCGCGCCCAGGCTCTCGAGAAGGTGGAGGTTGAATTCGTAGTAGAAGTGGAAAGCCTCGTCGAAGGCGACGCCAATTCTGCATCGCGACGGTGACGCTTTGTCCGCTTTCGCGGAAAGTTGGCACGACACAAGCGGAGCAGTACGCGCGACAGTGAGAATTGCGTCCAGATCGCACCATTGCCCGGTTACTCTTTCCAACGCGGCCAGGAGTGAGTCGGGCACGGCCTGTTCGTCGGCGGTGCGCAGCCCCAGGTGCCGCTCGGGAAAGCTCACTGCGGGTTCGTTGGGCAACCCTCCCAATACGGGTAGATCGCTCAACGCGCTGCGCAAGATGTCGAGATGGCCTCGGCTCCCCACGCGATTGCACAGGATTCCCGCCACCCGTAATTTGGGGTCGAACGCGGCAACCCCGCGCGCAATCGCAGCCACCGTGCGCGCCATCCCCGAAACATCGACGACCAGCATCACCGGAGCATCGAGCCACTTTGCGATCTCAGCCGTCGAGCCCTCTTCCGTGGTCGGCGAGACTCCATCGAAAAGCCCCATTACTCCCTCGATGACGGCGATATCCGCGTCCGCGCAGGAGCGGGCAAAAGTGCCAAGCACGGCGTCGCGGCCCATCATCCAGGCGTCCAGGTTGTGCGCAGTCGTCCCAGCCGCGCGGGCATGGTAGGTGGGATCGAGATAGTCGGGACCGCACTTGAAGACCGCAACCTTCAAGCCGCGCGAGCGAAGCGCCCTGACGAGCCCCACCGTGAACGTGGTCTTACCAACTCCGCTTGCGGTTCCAGCCACGACCAGGCGGGGTATCTCGATCCGATCCGGCATCAGTGTGTTCCGCTCCGCTTCGCCAGCGGGTCAGGCGCGTTTTCGTCGAGGTGATGCAGGGCGCTCGCCAGTTTCCCATCGGGAGGTCCATTCCACCGGTTGCTGAAAACCAGTTCGGACAGCGGAAGCCTTGGCAACCATCCTACGGTTTCCAGCAGCGGCCGCTCCGCAAACTCGACCGGGTAACCGACGCATATATATCCGACCACGACGACATGCTCGGGTATTCCGAGGATTTCCCGTATCACTTCGGGTTTCAGGATACTCACCCAGCCAACGCCAATCCCTTCCGCCCGCGCCGCAAGCCAGAGGTTCTGGATTGCCACACAAGTGCTGTAAATGTCCGTGTCGTAGATGGTGTTTCGCCCAATGATGGCGGGGCCGAAGCGAGTCCGGTCGCAGGTAACGCAGATGTTAACGGGCGCATCCAGAATTCCCTCGAGTTTGAACGACAGGTATTGCGCCCTTCGCTCCGCCGCGAAGCCTTCGGCCGCGCGTAATCTTTCGGCGTCCACGTGGTCGTGGATTTTGCGGCGCACCTCGATATCGTCGACCACAATGAAGTTCCACGGCTGCGAGAAGCCTACCGAGCCCGCCTGATGAGCCGCGGAAAGAATTCGGGTGAGCACTTCCGGGGCGATCGGTTCGGGTTTGAAAGACCTGATATCACGGCGGCGCGCTATGACTTCATAGACACCTCTTCGCCACTCGGACGGAAATGCGTTTACCTCTGCCATCACGATATACCCTTTGCGCGCTCCTGCACTTCACGATTCGAAAGGCCGAGCGCGCCAAGCATTTCGATCGCGTTGGAAACCGCCGACTCAATACTACTTGCCGGCCGGCACGATACGTTCTTTGCTCCATGACGCCGCGCGGCGGTCTCTGTCGCAGAACCGATCGCAATCATCTGAACGGCGGTCAGCGACGTAGCGCCCTCTCCGGCCAATAGCAAGTGGGTGGCGCTTGAATTGGGGAGTACGATCAATTCTGGAAGCTCTTCCCGAATCACCATGCTCTCATACGAGTATTTGTAGACCGGCGCCGTTCGGACGGTTGCGCCCAGCGCTTCCAGCTTGGCCTGCAGACCGGGCTGTCCTTGCACCGACGTGACAAGAAGCAGTCGTTTACAGGTGAGGTTCGCGAGGTTTTCGGCCACGGCTTCACCACAGGCGTCGTCCAGACGCACGGTGGGCGAAATCCCGATCTCTTCGAGGGCCTTGGCTACATCGCGACCAATCGCTAACACGGGGATTTCGGTCATGCGAGACAGCTTCCGGTTGAGTAAACTGAACCGCCGCGCGACAGCATGAACGCCGGCGACACAGCAGAACGCAATTCGGTCGAAGCTATGGAGTTGCGCGAGAGCCTGGTCGAGCGCCGAATAATCATCCAGTTCCTCAACCGAGACTCTTGGGCTTTCGACCACATGCGCTCCCAGCACGCGAAGCTGCGCGGCGATTTTCGAAAGGCCCGGCCGAGCGCGGGCGACAAGCACCCGACGTCCCCGCAGCGGCATCTGCCCGAACCATCGAATTCGGTCCCGCAACCTCACCACCTCGCCAACGATTACCAACGCGGGATCGGACCGGCGGGCCGGATCGAGCCGGTCCGCAAGATCAGCGAGAGTTCCGGAAATTACAAGTTGTTTTGCAGTGGTTGCCGCCGCCACGTACGCCGCGGGCGTCGATGGCGCGCGCCCCTGAGCGATTAGCCTCTGAAGATTCTCCGCGAGCCGATGCGCCGCCATGTAGAGCACGACGGTCTCGCGCGAATTGGCCGCTTCCCCTTCCGCGCAGTGACCGGTCGCGAGCGTGACCTGTGAAGCATAGCGGCGATCGGTGAGCGGAATTCCGGCGTATGCGGCGGCGCCCAGAGCCGCCGACACTCCAGGCACGATTTCAAAGGGTATTCCCGCCTCCGCCAGTTCTTCGGCTTCCTCAGCGCCGCGGCCGAAGATCAATGGATCTCCAGATTTGAGCCGCACCACGATCCGTCCGGCCCGCGCGCGCTCAAGAACCACGGGATGCAATCGATATTCCGTCTTGCCATGTCCGTGACGCCGTCCCACGGCGAGTAATTCGGCTTGTGGCGAAACCAATGACAAAATTTCCTGTGGCACCAGTTCGTCGTACGCGACCACTTCCGCCGAGCGCATAAGTTCAAGCGCGCGGATGGTGAGCAGCTTCGGGTCTCCCGGCCCCGCTCCCACCAGATACACGATGCCTTGTCCCGCCATCATTCGCGTTGCGCCGATGGCGCCTTGACCTTCGCCCTGCGAAAGCGATGGCTGAAATCGGGTGCGTACAACCGTGAGTTTGCGAAGTCATTTGAAGTGAGCACGCGGCCCACGATAATCATCGACTGAGTTTTTATTCCGGCCTCCCGAACCCGAGTATGAATATCGCCGAGCGTTCCGATGACGATTTTCTGATCCGGACAAGTTGCCTTGTGAACCACTGCGACCGGGCAGTCGGAACCATATTCGGGAATCAATGAGTCGGCGACATCTCTAATCAGCGTGATACTGAGAAAAAGTGCGAGCGTGGCATGATGACGCGCCAAATCACCAAGTTTTTCCCGCTCCGGCATCGGCGTGCGGCCCTCCGCGCGGGTCAGAATTACGGTCTGGCTCAGTTCGGGCAGCGTGAGCTCTCGGCCCAGAACGGCAGCCGCCGCGCTGAACGACGACACCCCGGGCACCACTTCATATTCGATGCCCAAGTCGGCCAGCCGCCGGATTTGTTCGGCGGTCGAACCAAATACCAGCGGGTCACCGGTATGAACCCGTGCAACATCGTGGCCGGCGTCGCGCGCGGCGACGATCACATCGATGATCTCATCGAGCGTCATGCCGGAGGAATCAAGAACTTTGGCGTCGGCGCGCGCCATAGCGATCGCTTCCCGAGGAACCAGCGAGCCGGTGTAGAGCACCACCGGGCACGACGAAATCAGCTCCGCCGCACGAAGAGTCAGCAGCTTGGGATCGCCGGGACCCGCTCCGATTATGTAAACCTTCATCATTCTCCTCACAGGCAGCGAAGCACGGTATCGCGAACGATCGCCCAGATGGGCGTGGGAATTTCGGCGAGCCAGCGCGCATCCACAGCTTCGTCCCCGGGGAGTTCCTCCTGTCCGCTTGGATCGATCAGCAATTGCCACAGGCGGTCACTGACTGAGGCGTTGCGTTCGATCAGCAGCCGCTCCGCCAGCAGCGCGGCGAGCGCTTCGCCCTCCAGATCGAGCCTCAAGTAAGGTGCGGCAAGCTCGACTGCGCGCCGCGGCGCGAGCCTGATGTAGCGGCGTTCGAGCGCGTCTATTTCACCCGGCGAATCGAAACCCGCGGCCTCGAAATCGCACGGCTCTTTCGTGTTCCCCACCAGAAAAAACTCGCCGCCGGTCTCGGCCAGAATCGCGCCGGCAATCCGTCCCACGCGCGCCATCATTCCCCCTCCGCCGCTTTCGGCGCTCCGGCCAACACCAGCGAATAGCCCGAGCGTTGACCGGGAAGCACTTCACCCTCGGTCGTGTACTTGTTGGTGTAGCCCCGGGGGGTGACCATGTAGCCCTCGAACACGTAGGTGTTACTCGAACCGATCAGCACCGTGGTGAGCATGCCGATTTCGTAATCGAGAAAGTGATCGACGTCGGTCAGAACCGCATGCTGCATTTTTCGGTAGGCACTCTTCACGAGCGCCACAGGTGTCGCGCCGTCGCGGTACTTCCTGATGATCGATTGCGCCTCAACGATCTGGCGGGTTCGCCTGCCGCTGGCCGGATTGTAGAGGCCGATTACGAAGTCGGCTTGCGCGGCAGCCTCGATTCGGCGCGTTATTACCGGCCACGGCGTCAGCAGGTCTGAAAGCGAAATCGCGCAGAAATCATGAACCAGCGGAGCGCCCACCAGCGACGCACATGAACTGAGCGCGGTTACGCCGGGGATAATATGCAGCTCGGGCGAATCACCGCGTTTCCATCCCAAGTCCCGAAGCACCTGGAAGACCAGTCCAGCCATTCCGTAAACGCCCGCGTCGCCAGACGAAATCAGTGCGACCTTGGCGCCGTCGCGCGCGCGTTCCACCGCGGTCCGCGCCCGTCCTATCTCTTCGGTCATCCCGGTCCGGACGATTTCCTTGCCCTCGAGCAGTTCCTTTACCAGCTTGATGTAGGTCGTGTAGCCGACCACGAGCTGGGCGGCGGCGATTGCACGCGTCGCGGCCGGCGTGATGTGATCGTGCGCGCCGGGACCGATTCCCACGACGTAAAGAACCCCTTTCGCGTCAGGCATCGGCGACCTCCGTGGCTCGTTTGCCGAATGGCACCCGCGCAACCGCCAGCGTCATCGAACGTCCCGCACCCGGCTCGGTGTATGCCTGCTTGGGAACGAGCAGTTTCTCAGCGCCTGCGCAAAGGAGCGCCGCAGGCTCCGCCACGCCGCGCGTCCCGACGTAACGCTTCACCGTGTCCGACGGATTTTCGATGCCTGCCACCGGGTCCAATTCTTCGGCGGGATATATTTCGAGCGGCCATCCAAAACGCTCCGCGAGCGCCAGGATCCCGGCTTCGTCCTTTTTCTTGTCGATCGTGGCGAGCGCCTTGACCGACTTGAGCGATAGACGATTGCGCGCGAGCACGCTCAGCATTCCCCGCTCGATCAGCTCCGATGCTGTCCCCTTATCGCAGCCGATTCCCAGCACGAGGCTCTTGGGCCGATAGATCACGGCGTTTGTCAAATGCTCGGGGTGCGATTCCTTGATCTCGCGATCGGTTGCGATCAGCAGAATCTCAAAAGCGCGCGCATCGACGCCGTCGAGTGAAGTGGTGTAACGCACGCCCGGCGGCAGCGGCTTGTCGAGCGGCCACCAGCTTGGCTCGCCCGTCTCCTGCACGAACAGAACCGGCGCGGCATTCACAACCGCGGCGCATCCGCGGGTTACGTTGCGGTCCGGATCGTCCAGCTTCCAGCCGAATTCGCGGCCGAGAATATCTACCGTGAGAGTGCCGATCGCATCGGAGGCGGTGGTCACGACGGATTGCGATCCGAGTATCGCGGCAACGCGATCGGTAAAGAAGTTGCCGCGGCCAACGTGACCCGAGAGCACGCAGATTGCAAAGCGCGCGGCGTCATCGACGCAGACCACGGCCGGGTCGATCTTCTTGTCCTTGAGCAGTGGCGCGATCATCCTCACCACCGCGCCGACACTGATCGCGAAAACATGGCAGTCATAAGCGGCGAAGGTTTCGGCGAGCACCGGGCCCATTGGCAATTTGAGCGTGAGCGCGCGTGACAGCTCCGGGATCGCCTGCGCCGCGCCGACGAGTTTTTCCGAAACGTAAACATCCGCATCGGCGAGCGTTCCTGCGATGCGCGCGGCGATCCCGAGACCATGCCGGGTAATCGCATAGATCGCGAATGATTTCCGCTCGGCGTTCACGCTTCGGCCTTTGCGAGGATGGCTTCGGGCGAAACATCGCCGGCCAGCACGCCGCTGCGTTCCTTGCGCGTGACTACGACCATCGCGAAACAGTCGCCCCGCTCGCTGCGCACTTGACGAACGTCTGTGACGATTCTCTGCTCACGCATCGTCGCCTTGGCCACGTAAACGGCCTTTTCGGTGAGTCCGGTCCGCTCCAGCGCGGCGACGACTTTCGGCATCTCGGAGCCGATCTTCATCAGGATCGTCGTGTCGAAGGCGTTTAGCGTGGCGACAAGATCGTCCACGCCGTAATTCGCGGGGATTATCGCGATTCGTTCCAGACCGTCGGCTAGCGGTGTGCCGGTGATCGCCGGCACCGCCATGATCGACGAAACTCCTGGCACCACTTCGACGCGAATTCCGGGCCAGCGCTGCGATGCTTCGCGCTGCAGATAGCCGAACGTGCTGTATAGCGAAGGGTCGCCTTCGGTCGCGAAAGCAACCGAGCGACCGCGTTCGAGATGTTCTCCGATTTTGGAAAACGCGATGTCCCACGCGCGGCGCAGACGCGATGGCTCCTTGCTCATCGGGAAGGTCAGCAACAGGCGCTCCTGTCCGGGGACCTTTCCGATGACGGGTTCGATTATCTTCCACGCCATCGAAGCGCCGTAGTCGGAGCTTCTGGGCAGCGCCAGTACGTCAGCGCGCTTGAGCGTTTCGACCGCGCGCAGAGTCATCAAGTCCGGAGCGCCCGGGCCGACGCCGACTCCGTAGAGCGTTGCGTACGTCATTCGGTGTTACCTCCGGCGGCTGGTTTTTCGGCCGCGAAGATCTGAATCGGATTGAGCGCCTCGAAACGCAGGTAACGCGCCAGGGGTTCGGCGCGAGAGATCTGCAGCAGCGTCACCTCGGGCACGATTCCGCGCCGGCGCAGAGCGCCGTAAACCTCGCCTGAGTTCTCGAGGGTGATCGCGTTGACCACCAGCCGCCCGCCCGGCCGCAGCCGCTCGAGCGCTACCTCGACGATCTCATCCATGCTGCCCTTGCTGCCACCGACGAACACCGCGTCCGGCGTCTCGAGATCGGAAAGCGCCTCGGGGGCGCGGCCCGCAATTACCCGCACGTTGTCGATTGCGTGCGTGCGCAGATTTTCGCGGCAGATTTCGACGCCTTCAGGATCGACCTCGACCGCATAAACCCGTCCGAGCGGCGCCAGCATCGCGGCTTCTATCGATATAGATCCGGATCCCGCGCCGATATCCCACACTACGCTGTCCGGCCGGATACGCATCGAGGCCAGCGAGAGCAACCGCACTTCGCGTTTCGTGATCAAGCCCTTCTTCGGCATCCGCTTGGCAAATTCATCTTCATGGATGAACGGAATTGGCGGCGGCGCTTTCCACGACGGATCCGTGCGCACCAGAATCAGAACGTTGAGCGGCCCGATATCCGCGCATGACGCCAGCTCCTGAATTGAAAACCTCCGCACCCGCTCATCGGGTCCGGCCAGATTTTCCGAGACCCACGCCTGCCATTGGGTCTCGCCATGTTCGAGCATCAGCGCCCCGAGCCGCGCGGGTGAATTCTCGGGGTCAGTGAGAACACCCACTTTCCCGCAGGCCCTAAGCCGGGTCAGAAAACCCTCGCGACTGCGGCCATGCAGCGAGATGAACGCGGCGTCATCCCATTTGAGACCGGCGCGGGCGAACGCCCATTGCATCGAACTCGGATGCGGAACGACTTCCACGTGCTCCGCGCCAAGCCGCTTTATCACCAACGCGCCCACGCCGAAGAACATCGGATCGCCGGACGCGAGGATGCAGACGTTATGCTCGTCGGCGGCTTCGGCGATTTGCTCCAGCGCCTGCGCGAGGCCATCTTTGAGAATGATCTTGGTGCCGGCGAACTGCGGGAAAAAAGCGAGATGACGTTCGCCGCCCGCGAGAACCTGCGCCGCCGCGACGGCGCTCACCGCGCGGCTCGAAAGTCCGCCGCAGCCGTCGTCACCAATCCCGATGAGGGTTATCGCACGCGGGCGGCTCATGCGGGCGCCTCGGTGGAAAGCAGCAGCAGTGCGTGAATTATCGCGACCGCGATCGTGCTGCCGCCTTTGCGTCCGCGCGCCACGATGTATGGCGTTGGCAGGCGCAGCGCCGCCTCCTTTGATTCAGCGGCCGAAACGAACCCGACCGGCACCCCAATCACGAGCGCAGGGCGCGCACCTGATTCTTCGACCAGGCGGACGGTTTCGAGCAGCGCCGTTGGTGCATTGCCGACCGCGATAATTGCGCCGTCGAGCAACCCGCTGCGATGCGCCTTTCGCATCGCTTCGATCGCGCGCGTGCTGTTGGCGGCTTTTGCCGCGGCGATCACATCGTCATCGGAGATGAAGCAATGCGTGGAGCAGCCGTAGGCCCTCAGCCGATCCTCGTTCAGTCCGGCGGTAATCATCTTGACGTCAACCACGATCGGGCATCCGCGCCGCAACGCATCGATGCCGGTTCGCACGGCGTCCGGATGAAACCGCATCAGATCCTTGAATTCGAAATCCGCCGTCGCATGAATGACGCGGCGAACAACCTGCCACTGGGCGGCGCCGAAGTTGTGCGGCCCCGCCTCACTATCGATAATCGCGAAGCTTCCGTCCTCAATACTGCGGCCCATTGCCGTCATCTGACGCATGTCGCTCATCAGTTTTGCTCCGATTGAATCGCGTGCGGCGGATAATGGCCGAGCAGCCTGCCGTTGAAGTCAACGAGGCAGGCGTGCACCTGCAGCTTTCCAGAGGTATGCCGCGTCCCGTGTTCCACGACTCTGCGGCAGACCAGTGATGCGATTGCAATATTCTCCGCCGAACAGAGCTCGAGCACGTGGCGAGCGGTATTCGCCTGGCGAATCCGGGCCTGCAACTCCTCACTGGCGCCCAGTTCCGCCGCGAGGTTTGCGAGTAGTTCCATATTCACTTCAGAGCCAGCCGCGTGCGTTTGCATCCGGCCGTCCGCCATCTTCGATAGTTTTCCGATCATGCCGACGATGACGGCGCTCCGAACGTGACGGCGCGCGCAATGCTTCAGCGCGGTTCCGACAAAATCGCCCATCTGGATGAATGCGTCTTCGGGCAGATGCGGCAAAAGCTTCATCGCGAAGGCTTCCGACTTGCCTCCGGTCGTCAGAACCAGTTCGCCAAGACCGCGCTCGCAGGCAACATCGATCGCCTGAATCACGCTCGCCTTGAACGCGGCGGTCGAGTAGGGCCGCACGATTCCAGTAGTGCCGAGAATCGAGATACCGCCGACGAGGCCAAGCCGCGCGTTGATCGTTTCCTTCGCCATCTCCTCGCCGCCCGGCACGCTGATAGTCACGATCGCACCGCGATAGGGGCTTGCGGCGATTTCCTGCTCGACCATTTCCGTGAGGTTGCGGCGCGGAACCGGATTCACCGCGGGCGCTCCGACCTCGAGCCCAAGTCCCGGCTTGGTCACGGTCGCAACCCCCGCACCGCCGCGGATCTCGACCGCTGGCTCGTACTTGAGCTCGACTTCGGCGATCAACTCCGCGCCATGAGTGCAGTCCGGATCATCGCCCGCGTCTTTGATCACGCTGCAAATCGCCCCGCTCGCCGTGAGTTCGCTGCGCTTGAGCGCAAACGTAACCGTCGTTCGATTCGGCAGCATCGTTTCGATTTCCGTAAGCACCGTATTCCCTACGATACAACGCGCAGCCGCTTTGGCTGCCGCCGCGGCGCACGCGCCGGTCGTGAAGCCGGTGCGCAGCCCTTTGCGATTTCGCGGCGGTGCACTGCTCTCTGCCATGATTGAGCCGTCATCTCAGGGCTGCGCCTTGCGCTCCGGATTGTTGAAGAACGCCTCGAGGTGGATGCTTTCCCTGTGCATGCCCGCCGCGATGAGCCTCTCGCGCATGAGATAAATCACGGCGCCGTCGCCGGCGAGAAACGCGGTCGAAGGTAGAGTCGAATCGAGCGACCGCTCGAGCATCGCGAGCGCACCGCCGACCCGCGTCGCGTCTCCCACCTCGCGGGCCGCGCCAACTCCGAAGTTCTGACCGCGGCTTCCGAGCAAGCTCCGCACGAACGCTGGCGGCAGGAAATAGTCGTCTGACTCGATAAGCCATAGCGCTTTTGTGGCCGCGGCCAGCGGGCACGAGCCACGGCCCTGAAGCAGCCCGAGCGCCGCCGTGATGCCGGTGTCGGTCGCCAACACCAGCCGCGGGCCCGCCGCGCCGTTGGAAACGAACTTGCCCCACGGTCCGCTGAACGTCAGTTCCGCGCCCACTTCGATCCGATGCATGAAGTTCGAGCCCGGACCATCGCCGACGCGCCGCACCGCAATCTGAAATTCACGCTGGTCGTCATCGCTGGAGAGAATCGAATACGCGCGCTTGGCGAGCTTGCCACCGGCAAGCTCGATCCCCGTATTGACGATGATGTACTGGCCGCCCGAAAACCCGAGTTCGCCCTCGGCGAGCGCAAACCTGAGCAGCCTCGCCTCGGGCCCGAGACGTTGCGCCTTTACTAATCGTGCGACTCTGGGCTGCGCCATCGTTCAATCCGCCGGATAAATCTCGTGTACGAAGTCATGCATCTGTTCGAGATCGCTGTAGAGGCGGGTCAGATTGTCGATCTGGTTGGCAAGATCCAACTCGATCTTTTTCGTCAGGATAACCAGGCTTCTCAGGTACGGCAGCTTCAGATCCTCCGGCCGCGTCGCTGCCACGCGTTGCTCCAGCATCGAGACGGCGGCTTCATAAAACCGCCTGAGGCTTTCCAAGTCCCCCGGGTCGCACATCGACCGAATCGGCCCCGGTTGGCTGGCTCCATCGCCTAATTCCGCAAGCTCGTGCTGCCGCGCCGCTTCATCGCTCAGACCGAGCAGTCGCATCAGTCCGAGCCGCAGCGCCGCTATCTCGTGACAAGCCATTGGATCCCCTCTCTCACTGCATGATCCCGTCGATCAGCCGAGCCACCAGCCGATCGCGCACCAGATGCTGATCGACTAGTTCCTTTGCGTCAGCCGGATTCACGCCCCGGTACCAGACGCCATCCGGATAGACGGCAACCGTGGGTCCTTCGCCACATCGGCCCATGCAGGAAGTTTTCGTAATCCTGATTTCGCGCTCGCGCCCGAGTCGCCTGAGCGCTCGGCGCAGACCGGCGATCAACGCGATACTCCCGCGCGAGGCGCAATCAACGTTTCCGCAGACCAGTACGTGCTTGCGCATTCCCTGATGCGCGTGGACATGCGGCATCGCTTGCGAGTGCGTCTCCATGTGGCGCGCGCTCCACAGCAGAGCGCGCAGCCCGCCGACGTTTTCCGCGATCGCGCCCACGGGTACGCGATACTGGCAATTGTCACACGGAAGCGGACCGAGCCCGCTCAGCGCTTCGCGAATCCGCTCATCGATTACTTCCAGCAGCTTTGGATGGATGCCAAGGTGCGCGGCCAGCCTAATTTTAATCCACGGATAGCGATTTCGGAACTCGCGGATTTGCTCCTCGAGCCGGACAACCAGCCGTCCGCCGAACAGAAGGTAGGGAACCACCAGAATGCGTTCCGGCCGCGCGCGGGAAATCAGTTCGATCGTTTCCTCGAAAAGCGGCCTGGTAATCCCTATGAAACTGGGCACTACCCACCCGAAGCCTCGCCCTTCCCCGAACAGCCTCACCAGTTTGCAGAAATCGCCATTGGCATCGGGGTCGCTCGAGCCGCGCCCGACGACCACAACCGCCGTTGGCTTCGCATCATCCTCAGTCTCAGTGGCGCCCGCCTCGGATGCCCTCTGGAAAGCCAGCTCCGCCATCGCGGGATGGACACCAAGGACACGACCGGCATCGAAGCGTACGGCGGGAAACTTCGCGCGCGCGGCCGCGAGCGCCAGAGGAATGTCGTTCTTCACGTGCCCCGCGGAGAATAGAAAGCAGGCAATGACAATTACTCGATCGTTGCAGCGCGCAATCGCGTCGAGCCCGTCGGCCAGTGATGGTTCAGCAAGCTCGACATATGCATGCCGGACATCGAACTCAGGCCGGCGTGTCCGGACATGCTCGACCAGCCGCGCGAATTCCAGATTCGCGGCCTGTTCGCGACTTCCGTGGCCGACAACCAGAATGCCCGTACGCTGCATGCGCTATGCTCGGCAGTATCCGCGCAAGATTGCATTGCGCGACGCAACCTCGACGCCGTCAAGAGAAACAGAAGCCATCAAAAAAACCTCGTTCCGGATGGCAGCGAGGGTCACGATGCGGGAGATGCGAAGCCATCGGACTCTCCGTTGCCACGCGGAGGTTTGGGTCCGATCACTTCGGGTAGGTCTCCTGGCTCGTGGTTTCCGAGGGTCTATCGAACCCTCATCGCCGCCTTCCGTCCTTCCCCAAGCTCAAACGAGCTCGAGTGGCAAAGTGGAAGGCAGCTTCCCACATACAGTGGCGGGACCGCGCCGGCTTCTCACCGGCTTCCCTGTTATGCCCTCGCGGGCACCCGAAGCGACCAACAGATTTTTCAATCAGCACAGTTAGCGCGGCCCACAATCAATGTCAACATTCCAAGCGTTCAGCCATCCTGAGACCGATAACGCCCGCAGCGGGCGGGCGGCGGGATTGGCCACCAGCACTTTGATATGTCGGTACACTGAACGGCCGTGGAGCTTGGGACTTCCGGTCGTCTCGAATCGGCAAATAGGATATGCTGGGAATATCCCCGAAGACGGAGGAAACCGTGTCAGAAGTCATCGTTGGAAAGTGGGGGAAAAACCTGGCCGTCAGGATCCCGGGCGAGGTTGCGAAGGCCACCCGGCTTAGCGACGGCGAGCGCGTCGAGATAGACACGCAC
>DATKSQ010000051.1:0-44283 GCA_035531615.1 Binataceae bacterium (SeqCode) | reverse complement strand
ACGATATTATCGCTCGAGCCTCCGGTGCGCCGCATCAGGACCTGCACGGGAAGCTCCGGCGATATCATCGGATTACCGGCGGCGTCGCGGCGAATCTGCGGCAGGAATTTCATCGCCTCGAACTGATCGAGATTGATCGCCGAGTAAGTCTCAGTGGTCGCGCCCTTGCGCAGCACCACCATATTGTCGGGCTCGCCGGTTTCGCTGATCGTCGATCCGAGGCCCGCGACCATCGCCATCACGACCACGAACACTCCGACCACCAGCGCGATCCCACCCGCCGTCATTCCGGTCGAAACGCGCCGCACGAGCAGGCTGCGGACGTTGTATTTGAGCGGTATCGCCATGTCAGGCCACCATCCGGAGCGCGTCAACTATATTCTGGCGCGCCGCGGCGCGCGCCGGCACCCACGCGCTGAACAATCCGATAAGCGCGGCGACGACCAGCGTTTCGGCAAGGATCGACGGCGGCATCCTGATCTCGCTCAGCGGGCCGAGCGCCGGAGAGCCAACCGCGAAGATCCGCAGCACGACGAACGCCGAGCCGCAGCCGAGCAATCCGCCCAGCAGTCCGATGATTAATGACTCGGAGAGCAGCAGGCCCAGAATCGTGCCCGAAGGAAAACCAATCGAGCGCATCACCGCGATCTCGCTGCGGCGCTCGCGAATCGACATCGCGGCGGTGTTCGCGGCGACCAGCCCAATCGTCAGCACGACGATAAAGCCCAGGATCTCGGCCAAGCGGAAGAAGGTGCGGAAGTTGTCCATGAAGCTGCCGATAAACGCGGCCTCTGACTCACTGCGGGTCTGCGCCGAGGAATTGGCGAAGCCTTCATCGAGCGCCGCGATCACCTGCGGCACGTTTTCGGATTTATCGACTCGCACCCAGTAGTTATCGACGAAGCCCGGCCGCCCGGCGGCTTCCTCAAGATAGTCGCGCCGGAAGATCAGGAAGTTCGCCGGAGCGCTGCCGCCCTGCATCACGCCCACGATATCGAGCGTCACGTTGAACGGATAAACCGTGCCGCGCAGGATAATCTGCTGGCCCACGTGCAACTTGAAGCGCTTCATCGTGCCCGAGCCGACCAGGCATGCGGTGCGCAAGCTCTCGAATTTCTTCCACGACTCCTTCGATACGCCCCAGTCCGGCCACATCGCCTGGGCGGTCTCCGGATCGACCGCCAGGTTCGGAAACTGATCGCTGACCTCGTGATACACTCCCCCGAACCAGCTTTCGGGCGTGACCGCCACGACGTGCGGGGTTGCCACGATCCGCTGCTTGTACGCCTCGGGCATCGAGTAGGTCAGGCCGGCCTTGTTGTGGCACGCGATCCGCACCGACGACGCACTGTCCGACAGGATCTGGTTGGCGACGGTGGGCAGGCTGACCAGCGCCGAAAAAATGAACAGCGAGACGGCGATCGAGAAGATCGTCAGAATCGTGCGCCGCTTGCTGCGCAGCAGGTTTTTCAGCACCAACGCGACGTACTTCATGGCAACGGCTTTCGCGCGATCATCTTACGCCTGCGCCTGCGCCGCGGCGGTCCGCGCCGGACCGCCCTTGCCGGGCTCGACGCCGATCAGGACGCCCTTGTCCAGGCGATACACGGTATCGACAAAGCGCTCGGCGCGCGGGTCGTGCGTGACCATCACGATCGTGCGATGGAACTGGCGATTCAAGTCGGTCAGCAGGTTCAGGATCTCTTCGGCGGATTTAGCGTCGAGGTCGCCGGTCGGCTCGTCGGCCACCACGATCGTCGGGTCGGTCACCAGTGCTCGCGCGATCGCGACGCGCTGCTCCTGTCCGCCCGAGAGCTGGCGCGGATAGTGATCGATCCGGTCTTCCAAGCCGACGATTCGAAGCGCGGTATGAACATGCTCGCGCCGTTCGGTCTTGGTAAGCGGAGTCAGCAGCAGCGGCAGTTCGACGTTCTCGAACGCGGTCAGAACCGGAATCAGATTGTAGAACTGGAACACCAGGCCGATATGGCGCGCGCGCCATGCCGCGAGGTCGCGCTCTTTCATCCCGGTGATTTCCTCGCCGCCGACGGCGACCCTGCCCGAGGTCGCGTGATCGATTCCCGCGATCAGGTTCAGCATCGTGGTCTTGCCCGAACCCGACGGTCCCATGATTGCGACGAAGCGCCCCTCGGGCACCTTTAGCGTCACGTCGTCGAGCGCGCGGACCTCGAACTCGTCGCGGCGGTAGATGCGGCTGACGTGCTCGAGATCGATTGCGTATTTTTCGTCCATCTGCGGTTCTCTCCCTGCGTTCCGGCTCCCGGATGATCTCCTATCTGCGTAACGCCGCCGCCGGCTGGATTCGCGCGCGCTGCGGCTAACGCCACTTGACCACCATCGTAAGTGCGCGCCGCCAATTGCTCGGCCCGGCCGGAATCGGATAGCCCCGCACCTCGCGCTCGAGGCGACAGCGCTCTTCGGGCGATGGCTCGGTGCCGAACACGCGATCCCACAGCGCCGTGGTCACACCGAAGATAGCATCCGGGGCGTGCAGATGATGCGCCAGGTGGCGTGCGCGGATCCGCGTCTCGAACGAATTGGCGGGACGCGCAAAGTGAATCCGGTAGTGAATCGCCTCATACAGAACGAATCCGCAGACCATACCGCCGAACGCGTAAACTGCCGGATGATTGCCAAATATCGCGACGGCCGCCAGCGTCACGACCGCGACCGGAATCCATGCTCCGACGGTGAACACGGCGCGCGGGTCCTGATGATGCACCGCGTGCAGCGGCGTCGCGAAGGTGCGAAATCGATGCCCGAGCCAGCCGTGGATTGCGTACTCGGCGAAGGTCCAGGCGAAGATTCCCGCCGCAAACAGGAGCGCACGGACCAGCATGGTCCCGAGTCTATACGCCACACGATCGCGCGGCAACGCATTGGCAGGACTGCATCGGGGCGCATGCGGACGGTCCTGGAGCCGCCGCGGCGGCCCGGCAGTTGTTCCGCACGCCCCGCATCTGCTATGGCTTTGATAGCCATATGGCGTCAACCGCCACGCTGATTCTCCGCTCCCGGTTTGTTTACGCGGACGGCGCCATTCGGGAAATGGTGCTGTGGCGGTTGCCCCGGCCAAGCCGGGAACGGCGCCACGGTTTCAAGTTTCGGCTCCATTACGATTCAGCGGACCGACGCTCCGTGGTTCGGTACGACAACGAGATCGGCAAAGGCGACCACCGTCACGTCGGGGGCCACGAGGAACGCTATCATTTTCGCAGTGTCGAGGTGCTGATCGAGGATTTCCTCGCTGACGTCGATCGATCGCGCAGAGGACAAAACCGATGAAAAAACATCTCTCGATCGCCATCAAGGGCGCAGTGGAATCAGCCCACGAGTTCGCCGAGGCTTGGCGGCGCAGCGAACGCCGGAGCCCTCCCGAGCAGCCGGTTGAACGCCTCTACTTCCAGGATTTGCCGACCATGCTGAAGACTCTCACGCCGCGGCGGTTCGAGGTGCTCAAGATCGTTCACGAGGTCGGACCGGTGAGCGTCAGGGCTTTGGCCGCGAGAATGAAGCGTGATTACAAGAATGTTCATCACGATCTTAAGGTGCTGGAGCGGGTTGGATTGGTCATGCGATCTCCCGACGGACGGCTGACGGCGCCCTGGGAAAAGATCATCGCCGAGTTCGCCCTGGCCGCATAGGCCGCCGGCGCCTTCCCGCGCCATCCTCCGGCCCTCGATCCCGCATCTGGACCTTCGCGGTGCTTCAGGTATTCTAGGACACGCGGCTGAATTTCGACCGCGTTTTATCGTCCGATATAGCAAGGGCCGCGGCCCGTGGGCCGCCGCTGACCGGAAGTATCCAGGAGGGTTGCATGGCTAGGAAAATCGCCGCCATCGCGGGCGGCGTGGTGCTCGGTCTGATTATCGCTTTTGCGCGCGCCGGCGCGTTTCCGTTCTGGGGTTCCGGCGACAAGGACTCATCCAAATCAGATTCTTCGGCTCCACAAGCTGTTGCCTCGATGAGCGCCGTCGAGTCCGCGCCTTCGATGACGCCGCCTGGCGGAGCGGAAGGCGGCGGCCGTGCCGGCGCAATCGGTTCGTTTGCTCCGCTGGTCAAGCGGGTGATGCCGACGGTCGTAAACGTCGCCGTCGTGCAGGACGTGAAAACCTCCGGGCCGCCGTTCGAGATGGGCCCGGGCGGCGATAATGGCGAGGGTGGTGGTGAAGGCGGAGGTGGCGAAGGCGGCGGCGGACCGCCAGCGATGCCGCCTGGGATGGGCAACGGCGATCCGTTCGAGCAATTCCGCCACTTCTTCGGCCAGATTCCGCGCGAGTACAAGCAGCACGGATTGGGCTCCGGCGTAATCGTCTCTTCCGACGGCTACATTCTCACCAACAATCACGTGGTCGGCGGCGCCGAAGAGATCCACGTCACCTTGATGGACAAGCGGGAATTCACCGCCAAGGTGATCGGAAAGGATCCCAAGACCGACCTCGCGCTGATCAAAATCGACACCAAGGATTCCCTCCCGGCCGCGGTGCTGGGTGACTCCGACGTCACCCAAGTCGGCGACTGGGTGGTTGCGATCGGAAATCCGTTCGGCTTTTCGTTGACCGTCACGGCCGGAATCGTCAGCGCCAAGGGCCGTATCCTCGGTGGCAACTATGACGACTTCCTCCAGACCGATGCCTCGATCAACCCCGGCAACTCGGGCGGACCGCTGTTTAACACCGCCGGCCAGGTGATCGGCATCAACACCGCCATTTACAGCCGCACTGGCGCCAACAATGGAATCGGCTTCGCTATTCCAATCGATATGGCGCGCAACGTAATGGAGCAGCTCAAAGCGCACGGACGCGTGGTGCGCGGATGGCTCGGCGTCGAGATTCAGGAAGTCACCGCCGACCTCGCTCAATCCTTCGGATTGCCCAAGCCCGAGGGCGCACTCGTCGCCAGCGCGGACAAGGACGGCCCCGCGGCCAAGGCCGGCATCGAGCGCGGCGATATCATCATGAAGTTCAACGGCAAGACCGTTCACGACGAGCACGAGTTGCCCGCGCTGGTCGCAGAGACTCCGGTCAACTCGAGCGTCCCGGTCGATGTGTTGCGCAACGGCAAGCCGATGACCCTGACCGTCAAAGTCGGTGAGCTTAAGGAACAGAAGGTCGCCAGCGCCAAAACCGAAGAACCCGGCGGTAGCTGGGGCATGCAGGTCGGCGATATCACGCCCGAGCTCGCCCAGCAGTTCCATCTCCAGAAGGACAAGGGTGTCGTCGTGCGCCGGGTTGCCCCGGACAGTCCCGCGGCCGATGCGGGCCTCGAGCCGGGTGACGTGGTGCTCGAGATCAATCGTCAGAAGGTTGCCGACGTAAAGGACTTCGTCGCCAAGGCCAAAGACGTCAAGAGCAGCAAGAAGCCCGCGCTCCTGCTGGTCGCACGCGGCAATGCGACGCTCTACACGGTGATCAAACCCGGAGGCGGCGACTGAGCACCCGCCTGCGAAGCCTGTGACAAACGGCGGCGCCGCGGATCACTCCGCGGCGCCGCTGCTTTAGCTTGAGCATCGCGACCGCGCGTCGCGCGCGCACTTTCGCCGCGCGTATCGCGATGCTAGGCCTAATGCTGCGGTGTCCGATTCCATTTCCAATTGTGAGGTTCTGATCGCGGGCGCGGGCCCGGCCGGTCTGGCTACCGCGCTCTATCTCCTGCGCGCGCGGCCCGAGCTGGCCGGACGCGTAATCGCGCTCGAGAAGGCGGCGCATCCCCGTTTCAAGACCTGCGCCGGCGGCTTGATTCCGAAAACGATGCTCGCGCTTGCGGAACTCGGCCTCGAGCTCGAAGTCCCCGCCTACATCGTGATGCGCGGCAATGCGCGCACTCCCGTGGGCATCGTCGATCTCGACCGCGGCGAGCCGCTATGCACCATCATCCGGCGCGACGAATTCGACGCGCGTCTGGCGCGCGCGGCGCGGGCCGCGGGCCTCGAGATAATCGAACACACTCGCGTGCTCGGGGTCTCGCAGAGCACGGATCGGGTGCGCGTCGAGACCGACCGCGCCATGTTCGAGGCGCGTGTCCTCGTCGGCGCCGACGGCTCTGGAAGCCGTGTGCGCGCCGCGGTCTTCGGGTCCGGCAAAGAGTCTATAGGGCGCGCGCTGATGGCGGATATTCCGGCCGATTCGCGCACTGCCGTCGAGTTCGCCGAGCATCGGTACCGCTTTGACTTCCGATGCGTCAGCGCCGGCATCCCCGGGTACGCGTGGTCCTTCCCGTGCCTCATCGATGGCAATCCGCATCTGAATGTCGGTATCTACGATCAGCACCCGCGCGCGTCGGGCGCCGCCGGCGGCGAGCAGGCGCAGATCCTGACAGAGCTGCGCGCGGCGTTTCCCGAGCTGCCGCTGGCCTCGCTCGAGAACCACATGCGCGCGTTTCGCGCCTTTCCAATCCGATGGTTCGACGCACGCGACCGCTACGTGAACGGCCGCGTAATTCTGGCCGGCGATGCGGCGGGCGTCGATCCGTTGATGGGCGAGGGGATCTCGTGCGCGTTCGAGCATGGCAAGCTCTCCGCCGTCGCGATCGCGCGGATGCTCGGCGGCGATTCGCGCGCGTTGGTCGCCTACGATCGCGAGCTGCATCGCGGCGCGGTTGGCCGCAAGCTCAACAAGCTCGCGTTTGCCGCGCGCCATTTCTATGGGCCGCGCCATCGCGGCTACTTCCGCATGGCCGCAATCAGCCGCCGCGCCCGCGATATCGGCGTCGATTGGTACAACGGAGCGCATCACACCGATGAGCGCCCGACCCGCGCGCTGGTCGCGCGCTGGATGCGCGAGGTTCTCTTTGGCGCCGCGCTCAGATAAATTCTGCGCAGCCGCGATTCGAGCCGCAACGGCGGCCGCAAATGGGGCAGAGGCGCAACGCGATGGCGAAGCGAAGAAAGAACCGGCGGGGACCGGGAATTCTGGTACTGATCGCGCTCGCGGTTCTGATCGCGGGGTTCATCGTGCGCCGCACGCTGATTCCGCAGGCTATTCATTACCTGGCCTATCGTCAGCCCGACAACCCTTCGCTCGCGCCGGCGGCGATGCCGAGCGAAGATCTGAGTCCCAGCGATCGCGAACAGCTTGACCAGACGCTCAAGCAAAAGGCCCACTAGCATCCGCGATGACGCCCACGCAGATCGCCGATGACCTTGGCTTTCGCCTCGAACTCGCGGCGCCTCCGCGCCGGATTGTCTCGCTGGTGCCAAGCTGGACCGAGACCCTGTTCGCGCTTGGGATTGGCGACCGGGTGGTGGGCGTCACGAAATTCTGCGTGTCGCCGCCGGACGCGGTCGCGCCGCTCGCCAAAATCGGCGGCACCAAGAATCCCGATCTGCGCGCGATCGCGAACCTCAAGCCCGACCTGATTATCGCCAACGCCGAGGAAAACCGGCGCGAGGATGTCGAGCGGATGCGCGCGCAGGGAATCCCGGTGCTCACCACCTATCCGCGCACCGTGCCGGGCGCGGTCGAGTCGCTGCTCAAGATGGGACGCGCGATCGGATGCGAGCCCGAAGCCGCCGCGCTCGCGCGCGAAATCACTCTGACCGTCAGCGAGATCGAAGCCGGGATGGGAGTGTGGGCCAAGCTGCGCCTGCGCGTCTTCTGCCCGATCTGGAAAAAACCCTGGATGGCGTTCAACGCCGACACTTACGCCCACGATGTCCTGCGGATGCTCGGCTACAACAACATCTTCGCGGCCGCAGGCGAGCGCTATCCGATGACCACGCTCGAAGCCGCGCTCGATCTGCGCCCCGACATCGTGCTGCTGCCCGACGAGCCATACGAGTTCAGCGACCGCGATGTCGAAGAGTTGCGCACCACGCTGCCGCCGGGTCTCTCGCGCCGAGTGCTAATCGTCAGCGGCCGCGACCTGCACTGGTACGGCGTCCACATGGTCGCCGGACTAAAGTCCCTCGCCGCCCGCCTGTCCCGCGTCCGCGCCGCCGTGTTGTAATCCCAAAGCCAGGCGGCCACGAAGACACCACGACACCTGCGGGGAAGACCTCGACGATGTCTTCGTGTGTTAGTGGCCGCGCCAGGTCTAAACGCGCCGTGCTCTGATCATCAGTGGCCGAGACTGCACGAGTCGGGCGTCCGCACTACGGAAAATAAATTAGGCTTGACTAATGAATTAGTAGCTACTAATGTATCGATTATGATTGAAGCCGCAGCCATCGACGCTGTCATGCGCACGCTTGCCGATCCGACTCGGCGAGCCGTGTTCGAGCGCGTCGTCAGGTCCGACGAGATTACCGTCGTCGAGTTGACGCGGGGGAGCGGCGTGACGCAGGGCGCCATCTCCCAGCATCTCAAGTCGTTGAAGCA
The DNA here is from genome assembly GCA_035531615.1 of Binataceae bacterium (SeqCode). GTDB lineage: Bacteria > Desulfobacterota > Binatia > Binatales > Binataceae > JBARDN01. The sequence goes on along the minus strand of DATKSQ010000051.1, from coordinate 35,944 downwards.
GGCCGGCTTGGTTGCCGAGCGCCCTGCGGGCCGGAATGTTTATTATCGCGCCCGGCCTGAGGGCCTCGCGCCATTAGTAGATTGGATGGGCCACTACGCGGTGTTTTGGCGCGACCGGTTCGCCAACCTAAGAACCCTCTTGAAGGAGATTGGTCCATGAGCGACGCCACAACCAAACCCGGTACGCAGGACATCGTGGTCGAAGAGGTGTTTCCACACGCGCCAGAGACGATCTGGAAAACTTTGACGACCGGTGAACTGATGGACCGTTGGTTGATGAAGTCTACTGGGTTTGAACCGGTGAAAGGCACACGCTTCACATTGCAGACGACGTCGGCCGGCGCATGGGATGGCGTGATCCATTGCGAGGTGCTCGAAGTGATACGCAACGAGCGCCTGACCTATTCGTGGCAAGGCGGACATGAAGGCAATCTGCAATATGGCTCGCGTCTGGACACGATCGTCACCTTGACTCTTGCCAGGGTCGACGGCGGCACAAGGCTTCGTCTCGTGCATTCCGGCTTCGTGACGCCGAAAAACGATACCGCATTCAAGAATATGCGCGAAGGCTGGAAGAAGGTTGTCCGCAGGATTGGCACTATTTCCGGCGAGCAGACCGGAAAGAAAAACTCCCAATAAATCGCCGCCGCCGCGTCGAAGACTTGGTCGATTTGGAAGCTGCAAGAGTCAATACCTAAAGGAGGAGTCGGATATGGTTGATATTCTACACAAAGTCGGAATCAAATCATCGTCGCTGGATGATGTGTATAAAGCGTTGACGACGCGTGAGGGCCTTTCCGGCTGGTGGACTAACGACACACAGGGGGAAGGCAAAGTCGGCGGGGTGCTCCAGTTCCGCTTTGGCGCCGGCGGTATCGACATGAAGGTTCTTGAGCTACAGCCCGCCACGCGCGTGCTATGGCAGGTGGTCAACGGGCCCAAAGAGTGGATCGGCACCAAGGTAAATTGGGAGCTCAGACAAGAAGGCGACTGGACCATCATTCTTTTCAAGCACGAAGGCTGGAAGGAGCCGGTGGAGTTCATGCACCATTGCAGCACCAAGTGGGGGGTATTTCTGTTGAGCTTAAAGTCGCTTCTCGAAACCGGTAAGGGCGCGCCCCACCCAAACGACATCAAAATCGACAGCTGGGAATAGAGCCGCGCGGCCAAAGGAGAGCCAATCAATGAAGAAGAAAGCAGAGTCAAAGAACGTGGGGTTATCGACGACCGCCGGCGCCGACACGCCGGCGATGGTCGACCGGGTCGCCTTCCAGGCCGATTTGGATGCGCTGCGGGTTCGGGAGAAGGCGCACATGCGCGAGGGTGACGCGATTGCGGCAGCCCGTCGGCGGCTGCCCATGGTCGAGGTGGACCCCACCATCACGCTGATTGGCCCGCACGGCACGGCGACGCTTCTCGAGGTGTTCGAGGGCCGTCGACAGCTCATCGCCTACTACTTCATGTGGCACACTGGCCACCCTGCGCCGGCGCAGTGCGAGGGGTGCACGTGGATTACATCGCAGGTCAGCGAGCTGTCCTATCTTCATTCGCGTGACGTCACCTACGCAACGTTTTGCCAAGGCCCCTACGACGAGAGCGCTCGGTACCGCGACTTCATGGGCTGGGAGATGCCTTGGTACTCGGCCCTCGGATCGCTCGACAAGCTCTTGGTTGGACGCCGGGTGGGCATGATGCACATCATTTGCTACCTGCGACAAGGATCCAAAGTCTTCGAGACTTACTGGACGACCATGCGCGGCGTCGAGGCGATGGATAACAGCTACCGGTTGCTCGACTTGACCATCTACGGGCGGCAGGAGACTTGGGAGGACTCGCCGACCGGCTGGCCACAACGGTTTCACGGCAAGCAAAATTTCCGTACCGATGGACGTCCCACCGCCCAGTGGTCTCGCCTGAAGGCAGGACGCTCCGACAACCTCGGCACCACCCCCCGTTAGAGGCGTCAGTCCGATGGCGCCGTCACCCGAGACGGAGGTGTCGATTGCCAACCTGCGCCCTCGGCTCCCGTCCGAGCGGGGGGTTTGCTGAGCTTCCCGTGGCTTAACGGTCGCTTGCTGCCTTGGTGTGTTTTATCTTGGTTTGCGCCGTTCAGCCGAACGCACTAAATCTTGTCCATCATGGCAGCATCGCCGCCGCTTAGCGGAATCAAAGTTCTCGACCTCACCAAGCTCGCGCCCGGTCCGTTTTGCACGATGATCCTGGGCGACCTTGGCGCGGATATAATCAAAATCGAAGAGCCCGGCGCTCCCACCGGGCGGCGCGCGCAGCAGGCCGGCAAGGCCGGCACGCAGGCAGCGGCGAGTGCGTTCGGCGCGTCTCCGTTCAACGCGCTTAATCGCAACAAGAAATCCATCGCGCTCAATCTCAAGAGTGGCCCCGGCAAGGAGGTCTTTCTGCGCCTCGCGCAGCGCACCGATATCGTCGTCGAGGAGTACCGCCCCGGCGTCGCCCGCCGCCTCGGCATCGATTACGAAAAGCTTTCCGTGCGCAACCCGCGCCTCATCTATTGCGCGATTACCGGCTACGGCCAGGACGGTCCGTATCGCGATTTGGTCGGCCATGATCTCAACTATATAGCGACCGCCGGCGTGCTCTCGATTCTCGGCCGCCCGGGCCAGCTACCGACGATTCCGCACAACCTGATTGCCGATTACGCCGGCGGCGGGATGCACGGCGCGATCGGAATCCTGGCCGCGCTGGTCGCGCGCACTCAGACCGGGCGCGGCCAGTACGTGGACATCTCGATGATGGACGGCGCGCTCGCGCTGATGGCGCAATCGTTTTCGACTTTCTTCGCAACCGGCGCGGTGCCCAAACCTGGCGAGACGATGCTCGACGGGGCGATCCCGAACTACAACGTGTACGAGACCAAAGACGGGAAGATCATCACGATTGGAGCGATCGAGCCGTGGTTCTTCGCCAACCTGTGCCGCGCGCTCGGCCGCGAGGATTTGATCGAGCACGAATTCAATTCCGCCAAACGCGCCGAGATCCATAAGTTCTTCACCGATTCGTTCAAGAGCAAAACCCGCGACCAATGGTTCGAGCTCCTGAGCAAGACCGATATTTGCGTCGGCAAGATGAACACCCTGGGTGAGGTCGGCGACGACCCGCAGGTGCGCGCACGCAAGATGATCGTCGAGCTCGACGCGCCCGGCGGCCGCAAGGTCAAGCAGGTCGGAATCTCGGTCAAGCTCTCCGAGACTCCCGGATCGATCCGCTCGCTCGCGCCCGCGCTCGGGCAGCATACCGATGAGGTGCTCGGCTCGATTGGCTACTCACCCGAGCAGATCGCCAAGTGGCGCGAAGAGGGCGCCGTGAAGTAGCAGAACAGGCGAAACACCAAGGCGCCAGGAAACAAGAAGCAGGCGGACACCAAGACACCAAGAAGAAAGCGCCGACTCCCAGACGGGATCCGGTGCTTCTGTTTGGATTTTTCTTCTTCGTGCCTTGGTGGCCGTCTGATCTTTCCTGGTGGCTTGGTGTTTCGATTGATTGCGAGGCTTCTCCCGCGCGCCTATCATGACCCCATGCCGCACAATCAGGTGATGTTCATCCGCGGGCCGCACGAACCTATCGCGATTGCGCGCGCCGAGGGCTCGTGGCTCTACACCACCGAGGGGCACAAAATCCTCGACGGCGGCGCCGGCGCCGTGGTCGTTAATATCGGGCAGGGGCGCGAGGAGATCGCCGAAATCGCGCGCCGCACGATCGCCAAACTCGATTACATCGTGCCGGTCTGGACCTCGCCCGAGCGCGAAGCGCTGGTCGCGCGCCTTACGCGATGGACTCCGCCGGGGATGGACCGCTTCTTCTTCACCAGTGGCGGATCGGAAGCGGTCGAGGCGGCGCTCAAGTTCGCGATCCTGCTGAACAAGGTGCGCGGCAAAGCGTCGAAGAAGAAGATTATCGGACGCCAGTTCTCCTATCACGGCAATACGCTCGCCGCGCTCTCCGTCGGCGGCAGCGGACGCCGCGCCGACTACGAGCACGTGCTGTTCGATTGGCCGAAAATTCCGCCCTCGTATTGCTACCGATGCCCGTGGGGAAAGAGCTATCCCGGCTGCGACCTCGAATGCGCTTCGGCGCTCGAAAAAACCATCCTCGAACACGGCGCGGATTCGATCGCGGCGTTTATCGCCGAGCCGATGATGGGCTCGTCGGGCGGCGTCGTTCCTCCGGTCAAGGAATACTGGCCGAAGCTGCGCGCGATCTGCGACAAGTACGAGGTCTTGCTGATCGCCGACGAAGTGATGACAGGCTTCGGCCGCACCGGGCGCCGCTTCGCCGTCGAGCATTGGGGCGTCACCCCCGATATCCTCGTCGGCGGCAAGGGTCTCACCGGCGGGTACATGCCGATGGGGATGATCGCGGTGCGCGGCGAGCTGGTTGACGAGATCCAGCACGCCAAGGCCGACTTCATGTTCTACACCTACAGCTCGCATCCGCTGGCGTGCGCGGTCGCCGACGGAGTTCTGGCCATCATGGAGCGCGAGCATCTGGTCGAGCGCTCGGCGGAAATGGGCGCGCGGCTCGGCGCCGAGCTTCGCGAGGAGCTTTCGGGCCATCCGATGGTCGGCGATATTCGCGGCGCGGGACTTTTCTGGGGCGTCGAGCTGGTGCATGACAAGGCCACGCGGGCGCCGTTCGCGCCGGAGAAGAAGCTCACCAACCGGCTGCTGGGCGCGGCGATCAGGCGCGGGCTGTTTTTCTATCCGGCCTCCGGAATGGCGGGAAAGGCGGGCGGAGACGCGATGATGATGACGCCGCCGCTGGTGATTTCCGAAGACGAAATCGCATTCATGGTGCGCACCGCACGCGACGCGCTCGATGAGTTGGGGCCGCAACTATGATCGCCGCGGCGCTCGGGCGCAAAATCATTTCGGCCGCCGCCGCGCGGCGGTTAACGGATCGCGTCGGTGGAGAAAATAGCTAATGGCCGATAGCATCATCGGGCCCACTTCCCATTACTTCTATTCGCAGCGCCTGAAGTTGCACTACGTCGATTGGGGCAATGCCGACAAGCCCCTGATGGTCCTGGTGCATGGCGGACGCGACCATTGCCGCAACTGGGATTGGGTCGCACTCGATCTGCGCGGCCGCTACCACGTGATCGCGCCCGACCTGCGCGGCCACGGCGATTCGGATTGGGCGGTGGGCGGCAGCTATTCGATGATCGATTACGTGCTCGATCTCGCCCAGCTCATGAAGGCCGTCGCCCTCGAGCCCGCCACGCTTATCGGCCACTCGCTCGGCGGCAGTATCGTCCTGCAATACACGGGAGTGTTTCCCGGCGCGGTCAAGCAGGTTGTCTCGATCGAAGGCCTGGGTCCGCCGCCCGGGATGATCAAGGAGACCCCGGCCCATGAGCGCATGAATACCTGGATCGCGCAGATGCGCGAGCTCTCGAATCGCAAGGCGCGCGAGTACCCGTCGATCGCCGAGGCGCTCGCGCGGATGCGCGCCGCCAATCCGCACTTGAGCGAAGACCAGGCGCGGCATCTGACGATCTGGGGCGTGCGCCGCAACGAGAACGGGACCTATTCGTGGAAATTCGACAACTACGTTCATGCCACCTCGCCGTACATGTTCAACACCCGCGACGCGCGCGAAATCTGGGAGCGCATCACCTGCCCGACCTTCCTGATTCGCGGCTCCGAGTCGTGGGCCGGAGATTGGGTCAAAGACGGCAGGTTCGCCGCGTTCAAGAACGCCAATACGGTTACGGTTCAAAAGGCGGGGCATTGGGTGCATCACGATCAACTCGCCGAGTTTCTGACCCATGTGCGCCGCTTCCTGGAGATCTGATTGAGACCGGCGCCGGGCGGGCCGCCGTCAGCGCGCCGCGCCAACTGCTGAGAACCGGAAAGTGAAATCACCTGATCTTGGATTGCGCACCGATCAGTTCGAGTATGTGCAACTGATCTTGCTGGCGGTGATCGTCGGAATTCTCGGCGCGCTCGGCAACCTCGGGTTTCGCGGGCTGATCGGGGTCTTCACCTGGCTGTTCCGCGATCTCGAATGGAACCTGCTCGGAATCGAACGCGGAGGAATTTTCAGAATCTTCACGCCGGTCGTGTTGCTCTCCGGCGGCGCGGTGATGCTCCTGCTCGACTACTTTTTCCCCGATGACATTCTGGGCTACGGATTTCCGCATTTCCTCGAGCAGATCAACCTGGGCAACGCGCGAATCAAGCGGCGCTGGATCGTACTCAAGGGCCTGGGCGCCGCGGTTTCACTCGGCTCGGGAGCCTCGGTCGGACGCGAGGGTCCAATCGCGCAAATCGGCGGTGCGATCGGCTCCGCGCTGGCGCAACTGCGCGGACTCAGCGCCGACCGCGCCAAGGTGCTGGTCGCGGCGGGCGCGGGAGCCGGAATCGCGACGACCTTCAACGCGCCCATCGGCGGCCTGATGTTCGCGCTCGAGATCGTTCTGCTCGGCCAGGCCGAGACCGCGAATCTTGCGCTGCTGATCATCTCGACCTTCAGCGCGGTGGTGACCTCGCGCGCGATCGTCGGCAACGAGTCCGTCTTCCACGTTCCTCCGTTCATCCTGCGCAGTTACTGGGAGATGCTGACCTACGCGCTGCTGGGTGTCGCGCTCGGGGTGCTGAGCGCTAGTTACACACGGGCGTTCAACGCGACCGCGGCGTACTTTCGCCGGATGAATCTGCCCGCGTGGCAGAAACTGGCAATCGGGCTTTCGATCGTCGGCGGGATCGCGATTTTTCTTCCCGCCAACCTTGCCGACGGATATCCGATCATCAATCGCGCGATGGCCGGCGACTACGGCCTGTGGATGCTGCTTGCGCTGTGCGCGGCGAAGTACGCCGCTTCGTCGCTTTCGCTCGGCGCGGGTGCGCCGGGCGGGGTGTTCGGTCCGATCTTTTTCATCGGCACGATGGCGGGTGGCGCGTTTCAGCGAATCTCGGCGATGGTGATGCCGCATCTGACCGGTCCGCGCGGATCGTACGCGCTGGTCGGCCTGGGCGCATTCCTGGCCGGAACCACGCACGCGCCGCTGACGGCGCTGTTCCTGCTCTTCGAGATGACGGGAGACTTCAACGTCACGCTGCCCACGATGATCGCGGCGGTCGCGGCGCTGGTGGTGTCGCGCGCGATCGAGACGGAGTCGATTGATACCTATCGCCTCGCGCGCGAGGGCAAGACCCTGCAAATCTCGCAGGAGCGGCTCGCGCTCACGCAAATTCCGGTCGGCGCCGTGATGACCAAAGAGGTGACGGTGGTGAGCGCGAACACCCGCCTGAACGACATCCTGCATATCGCGGGGCAGACCGCTCAATCCACCCTGCCGGTGGTCGGTTCGGAGGGCGAACTGATCGGGCTAATCGTCACGCACGATCTGCTCGCGTTGCTCGGCGGCGGCTCCGACCTGGGTCCGCTGGTCAACGCGTTCGATATCGCGCAGGCGCACTGTCCGAAGCTGACCGCGGATCAGAACCTCGACACCGCCAGCCAGTTGATGGAGCAGGAGCGGCTCGACGAGATTCCGGTCGTCGCCCAGCCGCACAACGGACGTTTTCTCGGGCTGGTGACGCGCCAACATATCGCGCAGGCGCTCAACCGCGTGTCGGTTTCGCTCTCCGCCCTGGCGACGCGCGAACAGAATATCTACTGGGCGACGGGCTACCGCGTCACCCGGATCGAAGTTCCCGCCGCCGCCGATGGCGCCACGATTCGCAAGCTGGATGCGCGGGCACGCTTCGACGTTACGATCCTGGCCTTGCAGGGTATGGACGATCCCGACGGGGGATTCGTTCCGGTGGCTCCGGACCGCAAGCTCAAGCCGGGCGATACGATCGTCGCGGCGGGTCGCCCCGCCGATATCCGCCGCTTCGAGCGGGAGCTGGCGCTCGGCGGTTCGGCCGCGTCCAGCAAAGCGGCTCATTCCGCCCCGGAGGGCGGGAAGACATAGGGCCGCGCGCGTCCGGCGCGGATTTCGGCGCACATTTCGGCCACGCTTTTGACCTCGCGCTCGAGTTCGGTGGCGCAGGTCAGAAACCATTTCCCGGTCGCGAAGTGCGCGTCGCTGCCGCCGACCGCGGTCAATCCGAGTTTCAGCGCCGCGTCCGAGGCGCGCTGATTTTCGGCCTCGGAGTTCTGGCCGTTTAGAACCTCGAGTGCGCCGATCGCCGCCCCGTGGCGCCCGAGCAGCGTGTCGAGCCGCGCGCCGAAACCGGACTCGCGAAACGGATGCGCCGGAATCGCGAGGCCGCCCTCGTGATGGATCACGTCGATCAGATGCTCGCTCTTGAGCATCCGCGCCGTCAGATCGAAGCGGCGCGTGACCTCGTGATTGACGCCGAAGAGCAGCAGATGGCCCAAGTCGGTGTCGGCCTCGATTCCCCTGAACACCAGGATACCGAAGCGCTCGGCCAGTTCGTCGTACTCGCGCTCGAGCTCCGGGCCGTCGGGAAACAGGCGATGCTCGGTGAAACAGATCGCGCCCAGTTTCGCGCCGCGGCCGTGCGCGAATTCGAGGTACTGTTCGGCGCCGACCCGGCTGTCGGCCGAGAGTTTGGTATGGACATGAAGATCGACAATCATAATTTTCCCGGCGCGGCGGTGGTTCTGTGATTACAACTAATTTCAACGAGTCGCGAAGTCATGGCATGTTGAAGGCGTCGCGGGTTTGCAGGTGATCGACCACGGACACGATTCCGGTGACGCGCAGCACGGTGAATCGGATATTGGCGCGATCCCATTCGGTCGGCACCGTTCCCCACAGAATCAGCGTGTCCTCTTCGAGCTTGAACTGCACGCTCTTGTAGCCCTCGAAATCGAGCTCGCGCCGCAGCGCCTGCAATTGCTCGGGCGTGGCGCTGCCACCCAGGTCCGGAATCGACGGCGGGATCGGAATCGCGTCGGGCTCCGGCGCGGCGGGCGTGGTCGCCGCAAGATGCGCGATCACGGTGGTCAGAACGAACGCGCCGCTGAACAGCGCCGCGACGATCAGCATATAGAACCGCCACCCATGCGGGCGCGGACGCCGCCGGGGCCAATTCGGCAGCGGCAGCGGCTCCGGAAAATCACCCAGCACCATCGTTTTGGCTTGCGCGCTTTCGGAGTTCGCGCCCGGCGAATCGAGGATCGGCGCCGCGCAAAACGAGCAGTAGCGCGAGTCGGCGGGCACGTGCCGTCCGCATCGCGGACACGCAATCGTCGCGAGGTCGGACAGCAGCGTCGGAGCCGACGGTGATGCCGCCGCGCGCGCGCTCGAGCCGCCGAGCGGCAGCCGCATTTGCGGACGCAACGAACTGGCCCGCGCCGGCGCTGCCGGCGGCGGCGCGACGGTCGGCCCGGCCGCGGAGTCGGCGGGGGCGCCGGATTTAATCGCGGCCATCCGCGCCTTGAATTCGCCGACATCCTGGGGACGCAACGCGGCGTCGTAATTGAGGGTCTGATCGACCAGCTCGGCCAGCGCGGGATTCACTCCCGGCGCCGCACTGCGCAAGGGCGGAAAGCTGAACGGAGGCTCGGCGGCGGGATCGCGCCCGGACAGCGCGTGATGCATCGTCGCCGCGAGCGCGTACAGATCCGAGCGCAACTCGACCCGGCCGCGGTACTGTTCCGGCGGCGCGTAGCCCTGCGTTCCGATCATCGTAGCGTTTTGCAGCGGCGCGAAATGGCGCGCGATTCCGAAGTCAATAAGCTTGACCTGGCCGTGCGCCGCGATCATCACGTTCGACGGTTTCAGATCGCGATAGATCACCGGCGGCGAAAGTTTGTGCAGGTATGCCAGCGTGTCGCAGATCTGGAGCGCGATGCCGATCACCGCGTCCTGGGCGAGCTTGCCGCCCGCTTCCCGCAGCCGGTCCTCGAGGGTCTGCCCCTCGATATATTCCATTACCAGGTAATGGCGGTTCTCTTCGCTGAAGCGATCGAACACCCGCGGGATATGCTCGTTGCTGAGCGTCGCGAGCATGTCCGCCTCGCGCTGAAAAGCGGCGACGGCCTCCTGCTGTTTGTCGGGACTGGTGAACGAATCGACCATTTCGGCCAGCGCGCAGGGCCGCGCGGCAAGCCGCAGGTCTTCGGCCAGATAAACCATCTTCATCCCGCCGCCGCCGAGCGGACTGACCACGCGGTAGCGTCCGCCGACGATGGTGTTGGCCGTGATCATCGCGCCGCTTCCCTAGCTCCATCCATCCGGCGGCGCCGAATCCGCACGCGAGGGGCGCGTGCGCGGACCGCCGCGGCCAGAGGGGAACGCATCGTCGCGCAGCATGCCCGAAAGCGCGGCGTTGAGCGCGCAGATTGCGTGCATCAGCAGGCCGATCGGTCCGAGAGCGTAGGCCAGCAGCACCACGAAAAACCAGATGGCGCCGCGCGCCGGACGGCCCTTATAAACGTGGCCCAAGCCCGGAACTATGCTCAGCAAAAATGCCACCGTCGGCTTGAAGCCCGGCTCGCGCACGAAAATTCGCGTTCCGGCCAGCGCAGCGCCGCAGTCTTTGCAGAACTGCGCGCCCGCCACCACGATCGGTTGGCCGCATCGCGAGCAAAAGCGCGCCTGGTCGGGATTTGGATCAGGCACGGAAGGTAAACGGCGCCTGTCCGATCCGGATCGAGTCGCCGTCCGCGAGGCGCGCCTGGGTGATTCGCCGGTCTGCGACCAGTGTTCCATTCTGGCTGTTCAGATCCTTGAGATCGAAGCCGCCGCCGGATGCGATCACGCTCGCGTGATGGCGCGACACCGAAGCGTGATTGATGACGATATCGTTGTCGAGCGCCCGGCCGATCGTGGTGGCCGCGTCGGCGCGCAGGGGATGCCGGATTCCGGATGCGTCCTCGAGCGCGGGCCCGGCCGCATTCGCCTGCGCCGGCGCGATGCGCGACTCGACGTGAACCGCCGCGGTGATTGCGCCCGCGCCTGCCGGGCGCGCTTGCTGGTCCATCGGCCCGCGCGGCGCAGCGGGAGCCTGGCGCAGATGAAACGCCAACTCATAACCGCCCACGCCGATCCGATCGCCGTCGTGAAGATCTGCGCTCTCGATCCGGTTGCCGTTCAGGAAGGTACCCTCCTGCACGGCCAGGCTCTTGAGCATGAAGTCGGAGCCGTGGCGCTCGATAACGGCATGGCGCTGCTGCACGCCAGCGTCGCCGAACAGCCCGATTGGATTTTCCTCGGCGCGCCCGAGCGTGGCGCGCGCGCCCTCGACTCTGAACTGCCGCCCGCGCAGGCGTCCCTGCTCGACGGTCAGCCATGCGGCCTTGGTCAGTTCCTGCACCAGCCCGATGAACAGGCCGATGAAGAATCCAATCAGGCTAAGCCCGATGAGCCGCGACCACAGCCCTCCGCCGGTCGCCTGATTTATCGGATCGAACAGAATTCCGCCGGCGAATCCGCCGATGATTCCGCCGAGCCCGCCCTTGGCGATATTCGGCATCGACATCGACGCGAGTCCCACGCCGGCGCCGAGACTCGCGCCCATGATCAGCCAGCTCATCACCCGGCCCAGGAACAAGAAGAAACCCGAGCCCGGATGGCCGAGACTCCATCCGCCGAAACTCAGCATCGCGCTGAACACGTAGTTGGAAAAGTAATCGGCGGGCAGGGCAAGCGCCATACAGACCAAAAATCCGCGCAGAAGATTTTTGCGGGTGGACTGATTCCATTCAATTTGCTGGCCGCCGGCCGCAAGGATGAAGCCGCCGACCGCTCCCGACAGTATCGCCATCGAGACGTAGGACATCGCGGCGTCGAAGCTCGAGATCTGTTCGGTCAGGCTGTGCCCGTGGCTGGCGAGCTCGACCGGAAGCCATCCGAGCGCGCCGCCAAACAGGCCGGCGATTGCCTTGTTGAAAAGTTCGCGACGATTGATCGAGCTGTTCATTCGGGAAAATTCCTCGCGCTCCATGCATGCCTGGAAAGCCAATGCGCACAAACTGCGCTGTAGTCATAATAGCCCGCCGGACGCGGACGTAAAATCCACGCCGCAGGGTCGATTGCGCGGCCCGGGTGGTGTGCGCAGTTGCAGGTCTGCGCCCCGGCGCGGCATCATTCCTTGAGAATCACCGACGCGCGGAGCATATGGGAGCATCAATGGCAGATAAGACTCTGGTCCCCGAGCAATTTGGCCCCTTGCAGGGTGTGAGGATCGTCTCGACCGGCACGCTGATCGCGCAGCCGTTCGCCGCGGAACTCGCGGCCGAGATGGGCGCCGAGGTCATTCAGGTCGAGCGCCCGGGGGTCGGCGATACCGGATGGCGCAATATCGGGGTTCGGCTCAAAGCGCGCGACGGCGGTGCGCGGGTTGCGACCAACTGGGTGCAGGAGCGCCGCAATGTCTTCTGCGTGACCCTGGATATCGCGAAGCCGCGCGGCCGCGATATCTTCTTGAAGCTCGCGGCCCGCGCCGATATCTGGATGGAAAGCTCGAAGCCTGGCACCTATCCGAAATGGGATCTCGCCGATGAAACAATCTGGAAGCTCAATCCCAAGCTCGTGATCACGCATGTGAGCGGCTTCGGGCAGACCGGAGATCCCGATTACGTCGCGCGCGCATCGTATGACATCGTGGGCCAGGCCGTCGGCGGCATGATGTACCAGACCGGCTATCCCGATCCTACGCCGCCGACCCGCGCCGCGCCGTGGACTGGCGACTACCTCACCGCGCTGTTCGCGCTGTGGTCGTCGCTGGCCGGCCTCACCTACGCGCGCTCGACGGGCAAGGGGCAGGCGATCGACGTTGCGCAGTACGAGGCGGTCCACAAGACCATGGGCGGCACGATGCTCGAGTATTTTCAGGAAGGCGTCGTGCGCGACCGTTCGGGCAATCGCGCGCAGGGCTTCCAGCCGCTCGATTCCTTTAAGGCTAGCGACGGATGGGTGGTGCTGGGCGCGCTCGGTGACGTATACGAGCGCATCGTGCGCGTGATCGGACTCGATCCGGTGGACCCGAAATGGCAGAGCGCCAGGGTCAACCTCGAATCGATCGAAGGAATCGAGTTCGACGCGATTCTGCGGGGATGGGTCAGCGAGCGCACCGTCGCCGAGGTGGTGCATGCGATGGCGGGGGGCAAGGTGCCGTGCTCGCCGATCATGTCGAGCAAGGACGCCGCCGCCGATCCGCAATATCGCGCGCGCCAGATGCACTTCGAGTGGGAAGATCGGCAGGTGGGCAAGGTCAAGGGCATCGGCATCGCGCCCAAGTTCTCGCTGACTCCGGGCAAGGTCTTTCGCGGCGCGCCCGGGTTGGGCGCGGATAACGCGCGCGTCTACGGCGATCTCCTCGGGATCGCCGCCGGCGAGATCGAAGCGCTCAAGCGCGACAAAATCATCTGAGCGGTCCGCGCGCGCGTTGCTGGCGCTCAGTGGGCGACCTTGGCGATAAAGGTGTCGGCGGCGGCCGCGAACTCGCGCTCGTCGGCGTATCTGCCGAGATCGAGGATGAAATAGGTCGCGCCGGCTTCGCGCTCGGCGTCGAGGCGATCGCGGGCGGCGGCGATATCGCCGAGTTTCAAGCCGCGGCGCACGATAATGTCGGGGTCGGGGCGTCCGGCGGCACGCATCCGGCCGCGCAAATCTTCAACCAAAGGTTTAAGTTCCGCCGCGCGCTGCATCGGATGCCATCCGTCGCCGAACTCGAGCACCCGCCGGATCGCGCTCGGACCGCCGCCGCCGATCCAGATCGGCGGACGCGCCGGACGCGGCTCGAACACGAACGCCGGAAAGTTCACGAGTTCCGCGCTAAACGGCGCCGGCTCGGGACTGTCGAACAGATGCCGGATCACGCGCAGCGTCTCGGTCGCGAGCGCACCGCGCTTTTTCATATCGACCCCCAGCGCCTCGAACTCGGGCTTCATCCACCCCACGCCGACGCCGAGAATCATCCGTCCGCCCGACAATTCCTGGATTGTCGCGATCTGCTTGGCGGTCAGCACCGCGGGACGATAGGGCAGCACCAGCACGGAGACTCCGAGCCGGATGCGCTGGGTCGCGCCGGCCAGCCATGCGAGAGTCGCCAGCACGTCAAGGTAGCGGCCGCCCGAGCCCTCGGTCTGGCCCGGCGGGATGCACAAATGATCGGAGACGAAGAGCGCGTCGAAGCCCGCGTCTTCCGCGGCTCGAGCGCAGGCCAGAATCGCCCCGCGCGATGATTGCGGTCCCATGTTGCGAATCGCGATGCCGTATTTCATTTATCACCTCGGCGCGGGCGTGTTTGGCGTTGACCGCAAGACTGGCAAGCGCGGTACCGGCGCGTCAAACTGCATCACGCGGGAGGACGATCGTTTTGGGGAGACCATCGGCGAAGGTGCGCAGGCCCTACGACAGCGACGCAATCGCGGACGTGGCAGTACGGGTATTTTTGGAACGCGGCTACGACGGCGCGTCGCTTGACGACGTGGCGCGCGCTGCCGGGATCACCAAGGCCAGCTTCTACTACCACGTTCGCGGCAAAGAGGAGTTGCTCGCGCGCGGAGTCGGGCGCGCCTTCGACGCGCTGGACGCGGCGTTCGATGAGCCCGGCGCGAAGCACGGCGGCGCCGCGGCGCGGCTGCGGCATATCATCCGGCGCACGATCGAGATCACGGTCGCGATGCGCCCCGAAGTGGCGCTGCTGCTCAGGGTGCGGGGCAACACGAGGGTCGAGAAGGCGATCGTCGCGCGGCGGCGCGCGTTCGACCATCTGGTCGCGCGCCAATTCGCGCGCGCGCAGCGCGCGGGCGAGCTGCGGCGCGATCTGGACCCGCGGCTGGCGACGCGGCTGTTGTTCGGGATGCTGAATTCGATCACCGAATGGTACCGCGCCGGCGGCAAGCTCGCGGCGGACGACATCGCGCAGGCGGTGTTCCGCCTCGCGTTCGAGGGGCTCGAGAGCCGCGCGCCGCGGGGCGCTTGAGTTATCGACCAAATGGTTGATAAATGTACTTATCGAGAGCGGCATGGTGACGAACCAATTTATTATCCCGGCTGGGGGCCTGACGGCCGCGCCGGAAGTTCCGCAGCCCAATATCTTTCCGCTCGAATGGCGGTGCGAGACGCCCAAGCTGGCCGAAATCTACGAGCGCGCCAAGCACGAGGGCTTCAACCCGGCCGACCTCGCATGGGAGCAGCTCTCGCCCGAGGCGTGGAGCGACGACGAGAAGGCCGCGATCATGTACTGGTGGGCGCTGCTCTCGAACTTCGATTCGTCGGGACCGGCGGTGTTCGCGCGCGCGATGATCCGGGCGTTCGAGACCCATGAAGAAGATCCGGTGCGCAAATGTTTTTTTTCGATCACGCGCGACGAGACCAATCACGAAGAATGCTGCCAGCGCGTGATCCAGCGCCTGGTCCCCGGCGGACCGCAGGGCTTCGCGCCGCAAAGCGAGCTGCAGCGCGTCGCGCTCAACAATATCGGATGGCTCTATCACAACGGCGGACGCTACTGGACGGGATATAACCGCGCGATCGAGCGCTATCCGCTCGCGATCATCTTCACCTCATTCATGATGGGCGAGGTCGCCTCCTCGACGCTGTTCCACGGGATGGCGCGCGCGACCACGCATCCGGTGTTCCGCGAGATTTTCACCTGTATCGGGCGCGACGAGGCGCGGCACCTGCAAATCTGCATCAACCTGCTCGAAAAACAGTGGCCGGGGCTGACCGACGCGGATCGGGGATTCATCACCAAGCAACTGCGGGCGGGGTTCGTGTTTCTCTCGATGGTGCTGTGGGAGCCGCCGGAACAGTTCTGGGATCTGCCGGACTACTTCCTGCACAACCATCGGATTCTGCTCCGGGTGGCGCGCGAGGCCGGGCTCGGCATCCTGACCTTCGAGCAGCAGGCCGACAACTGGAAGCTCGCGATCGCGCGGGTGCGCAAGCTGGTCGAGCGCTGGGGAATCGAGTTTCCGGCGATCCCGGAGTTGGATATCGAAGGCGTGGACGTGGGCGATATTACCGCCGAAGATATTATTCCGGTATTTTGATTTTGATCGATAGCTCCACAGGAGCAATGCGCGATGCCCGTCGAATTGAAGATTGCCGGCGCGATGGCCGAGATCGTGCTCAACCGTCCCGACAAGCTCAACGCGGTGAACGACGCGATGGCGGCCGAGCTGGGTGAGGTTTTCGAGCGTGCCGAGCGCGCGGGAGTTCGCGCGATGCTGCTGAGCGGCGCCGGCGCGGGCTTCTGCGCCGGACGGGATTTGGCGGACGCCGACCCGGGGGTTGAAGACGCCGAGGCGATTCTGGAGGGCGTTTTCAATCCGCTCATCAAGCGCCTTACGTTGTTTCCCGCGCCGACCTTTGCCGCCGTGCACGGCGCGTGTCTGGGAGTGGGACTCGGCCTGGCGCTCGCCTGCGATGTGGTCTATGCGGCGGATGACGCGAAGATCGGCTCGCCGTTCGCGCGGATCGGCGCGGTGCTCGATTCGGGAGGCCATTCGTTCCTGGTGGCGCGGCTCGGGTCGCATCGCGCACTCGAATTGATCTACACCGGACGCCTGCTGTCCGGCGCCGAGGCGGCGGCCTTGGGACTGGTCAACGCGAGCATGCCGAAGGACAAGGTTCTGGAGCACGCGCGCGCGGTCGCATCACAGGTCGCAAGCGGTCCGACGGCGGCGTTTGCGGAATCGAAGCGGCTCATCCGGCGAATCGATGAAGAAGGTCTGGGGCTGCTCGCGGTATTGAAGTGCGAGGCGCGCGCGCAAGGCGCGGCCGGACGCACGGCGGATTACAAAGAAGGAATCAGCGCATTTCAGCAAAAGCGCACACCCAAGTTTGTCGGTAGGTAAACAGTCCACCGGGAAATAGCGCGCGCCGAATTCGTTCAGCGGCGCCGGTGCGGATCGTGCGCGAGGCGGCGCGCGGTTTCTCCGAGCGCTCCGGCGGGATGCAAGCGGCTGTATTCCTCGACCGTCAGGCCGCGCGCGATCTCGAGCGCCACCGATAAACCCGCCAGCACGAACACTTCCGCCAGCACGCTGATACGCGGGGCCAGGCCGAGACCGCCGCCTTCGCGCCGCACGGGCGCGTAAATCACCAGGTCGGCCAGCCGCGCGAGATCCGAATCGCGATTTCCCGTCACCCCGATAATGTCGGCGCCCTGATCCTTGATGGCGGTCGCCGCGGTGGTGAGCTCGCTGGTGTTGCCGCTGTTCGAGATCGCGATGACGACATCGTGCGGATGCACCTGGCCGAGACTGCCGTGCAGCGTTTCGGTCGCGTGCAGGAACGTGGCGGGCGTGCCGACCGAGCAGAACAGGCTGGCGGCGTAACGCGCGACGTGCTCGGGCTTGCCGACTCCGGTCACATGGACGCGTCCGCCGCGTGCCTGCGCGGCGCGGATCATCTCGACCGCGCGCGCGATCGCGTCGAGGTCGAGCGCGCGATGCAGGGTCGCCAATTCCTCGAGCGACTGGCCGAAGAAGCGGTCGATCTCGCGGACCTCGCGCTTGGCCTGCGCGGCGGGCGAGGGCGGGCGCACGTCAGGCAGGGCGGCGCGCGGCGCGGGAAGCGCTTCGCCGTATAATTTCTCGATCTCGGCGCGCAGCTCGAAACCTTCTGGAAAGGCACCCAGGCGTGTGACGCAAACCGCGCCGGCCGCGTTGGCCAGGCGCGCGGCGGCGTTCCAATCGAGTTTCCAGCGCATCGCGGCCAATAGCCCGCCCACAAATGCGTCGCCAGCGCCGGTCGAATCAACCTGTTTGACCCGAAACGCAGGCGCGCGCAGCGCAGTGTCTTTGGCCGCGATAACGCATCCGCGCTCACCCAGGGTGACAATCACCGCGCGATTTTTGTATTTGGCGCGAATCGCCGCGGCCTGCACCAGCGGGTCGCGGCTTTTCGCGGCGACGAGGCTTGCGGCCGTCGCCTTGGCGGGCTTTAGAATCGTCGCCAGGCGCATCGCGCGTTCGAGTTCCGCGCGGGTGCCGAGTCTCGGGATTGCCTCCGCGGCGGGCAGATCGACATCGAGGACGGTCGGGATCGAATGCTTTCGCGCGAGCTGCAAAATCGCGATCACGGCGGCGAGCGGGAGCTGCGAAATTTCCGTGGTTACGATATGCGCGGCGCGGATAAACCCGCCGTGGCGGCGGCGCACCTCTTCCGCGGTGAGTTCGGCGGTCGCACCGCGCGCCATGTAGATCGCGCGGTTGCCGGCGGAATCGACCATCACGTTGGCGAACGAACTGGCGCTGCCGTCAAGGGTCAGATGATGCACGATGCCGAAGCGGTCCATCGCGGCGCGCAGAAACTCGCCGTGCCGATCTTCGCCCATCTTGCCGAAGATGCCGGTGCGCAGACCGAGCACGCGCGCCCATCCGAGGTGATTGAGCACCAGGCCCCCGGCGCGGGCGCGCTCGATCGCGCCGTCGGAGTCGTGGGCATCGAGGACGGTCTTCTCGTCGGCACGGATGATCCGTGGCGCGCGATAGAAGAGATCGACCACCATGCTGCCGCATCCGGCGGCGTCAAGCCTGGAATCAGCCATGAGGCCGCACAGCCCGCGGAGGTTCCTTCAATCTCGGACGCGCCTCCGGTTCGCTGACCCATCCGGGTTCGAGGGTCTCGGCCACGTGGCGGCGCATCGCGCGAATTCTCGCGGCGAACTCGCGGCGTTCAGCGGATTCGATCGCGGGCGTGCCCTGGGCGGCCGCGTCGCTTTCGATCACGCCAAGCTCGCGCAGCGCCGCCTTGTAGCACGCGATAACCGGACTGTAGGGTTTGGCGGAGCGCTTGAATTCGCACGCGGCGCGCAACTTATCGGTTGCCTCGGCGTAGCGCCGCATCAGCTCGGGATTTCCCGCGCGGCACACCCGCCACGCACGTTGCCATTCGCGCGGCATCACGTTCGAGGCTCCGGCGACGACGCCATAGGGCATCGCGCGTTGCGTCAGATAACGGTTCCATCGATGGCGGATGGCGCCGGAGAGTCCGCCGGCCGGCGCAAAAAGGTCGAAGATCAGGTATGGCACTCCGGCGTAAACCGCGAACTCGTGCGAGAGCTTGAAGTGCGACGCGGCGCGCGTGTAGTTACCGAGCACGACCTTGCCGGCGGTGACCTTGATTCCGCGCACATACGCCAGGCGCGCCATCCGCTTGACGTCGCGGGTGTGCAGATGGGCGGATTTTCCGGGCGCGGCGATATCGGCATTGTCGTAAAGAAAGAGCGGGATGGTTTTGCCGCGGCGCTCGAAGACCGCGCCGAGCTCACGCTCGACGAACTCGGGCGGCGCGCCAGCGTCGCGAATCGAAAGCGGCGCCACGACGGCGGCGTCGGCCTCGAGGTCGATCGCGTGGTCGAGATTGGCGGCGGTCTCGGCGCGGGTGTGCGCGGTGATACCGGCCCACGCCTCGATCTTGCGGCCGACCCGCGCCGAAACGCGGCGGCATTCATCCACCGTGATTCCTACGACGGTCTGGCGGCGCGAATTATCGATCCGATCCCATTCGCCGGTGGTTCCCGCGGCGAACACTATATCGGCGCCGCGCCCGTCCTGCACGACGAACCGCACGACCGCGCGCTGCTCGTCTTCGAGCACCCGGCCCTCGCGATCGAGCACCGTGATTATCGGTGTCGAGAGCCCCGGCCGAGGCAGGTAGTCCTCGAGTGCTTGCATCGGGAAAATCCTAGCAGAAAGCGGGCTGGCACGCCGACGGTGGGCGACTCACAGCAGCGCGATTCCGATGTAGGTTTTGAAGAACCACCGGTTGTCGCCCATCGAGGCGTAGTTCTCGAGCCTGAGCTCGACGCGCATCCGGTAGAATCCATCGGGCATCGCCGCATCCTTGGGAGGATTGGTCACCCACAGAGAGGACTTTGCCGCGTCGATAAACATCCGGTCCAGGATCCCCTTGCCGCAGTGTTGTTCGAGCACGATTTCCTTGAGCTTGCCGCTCGGGTCAAGCGTCGCGGTCAGAATCACGGGCAGGAGGTCGGTCTCGAGATTGAGCCGCGCGATTTCGTCGGTTTTCTCGCGTTTTCGCACGGCTACATACAGGTGATCCACCAGCAGACCGGTGAAGTTCGCGAACTTGGCTGCCTTGGGATTAAGCAGCTGCTCGACTCCGGGATTCTGGTCATTGCCGACGTGACGGGTGGTGCCGGGCGCTTCCTCGTTGGCGTGTTCCAAGCCCGAACCACCGCCGGCATGGGTCGCGGCGAAAGCGGCGGAGGGATCCATGATCGGATTGATCGGTTGGGCGGAGAGCGTGGAAAGATCGGTTACGAAGCGCGGGGTCGAGACCGCGGCGGGGTTTTGGGTGTCAGCCGAGTCGGAGCTGCATCCGGCGCCGATCGCGGCGAGCGCGGCGGCGAGGGCCATGAAGATCAGGAACTTGGGTAACCTCACTTGACTTTCGCCTGCCGCGGATCGAGCGCCAGAATCCTCGGACGCGCGTTATTGTAGTCGGTCGCGAAGGCGTCGAACAGCTCCGCCCCGAATGCGCGCTCATCGGTCCGCACCGCCTCATTGTGCTGATCGGCGATTGCGTCGCCCACTCTGGCAAGAAACTCGAGGGTTGGCGAGTACTCGAATTCGCCGGTGAAACCAAGCGCGTAGTGGTCGAGTCCGTCCACCAGGCGCCGCGACGCGAAGGTCGAGTTCAGTCCGCCGTTGCCCTGCGCCATCACGCGCAAAAACTCTCCTGCGATGAAGTCGATCAAGCGATAGATGCCGAGCGGCGCGATCAGCTCCGGCACCGCGGTCATCGTGCTCACCGCGACGATCGAATCGCCGTCGCGCCGATAGTCGGTGGTGAAGCTCAACTGGTCCAGTCCGAACGCCATCCCGAGCCGGTACACTCGCACCGACGATTGTGTGCGATAGCGGCCGTTGTGGACGGCGCCCATGGCGACGCTCGCGCCGGCGGGATGCCCGTGCTGGTCGAACGGGGTGAGCAGCCCGTCGCGATCCATGAACTTCACGTGCATCCGTCCGCGATCGAACCGCGTCCGCATCCAGTAGTTCCCGTTCGCGTCGGTGATCGCGGACTCGGCGACCAGCACCGGCGCGACCTTGCGATAGAAGTCATACAGATGCGGATACGCCTTGAGCGCGTCCATTTTGACTTCGACGTCGGCGTTGAACAGCACGATCCGGCCGCCAGGCCCGTCGAACTCGTCGAGCAGGTTGTGAAAGATGAGATAATGATCGAGCTTGGCGGCGAGCGTAGGCATCTCGCGATGAAGCCGCGCAAGCGCGGCGCGATCGTGGTGATTGAACCGTCCGGGAGCGGCATCCCACGGCGCTTTCAGATCGCCGTGAATCTGAGTCAGCGCTGCGGCCGCCAGATCGACCGCGTCCGCCGCGGGGTAGGTGTTCAACAGCAGCTCGGCCGAAAGCGCTCCGATCACGTCAGAGCTGGCCGCTCCCGGCACCGACGCGGGTACCGGAGAAACCGCGAATCGTCCCGCCATCTGTCCGGGTGATTCGGGACTGGCATACTTTTGGGTCAGCTTGTACAGAAAGTTGGAAGCTTTAGGCGCGCCCGCGACCGAGACCTGATGGGTTCCGTTGGCCAGGTGCTGCCACGGAATATCGGGCTCGGAATAGAGCGCGGAAGCGCGAATCAAGGTAGATTCGCGCGGCGGCAGCTTTTCGACCAGCCGGGTCAATGCGTCGTCAAGCTCGGGATGAAACGAAATCGCGCGCTGGAACGCGAGCTGGCGATCGAAGATTGCAATCGCGCGCGCCGCGCGGTTTGGCCCCGGCGGCGCCAGCGCGAGAATCGGGGCGAAGATCGTCTCGCCGTCGGGAGCAAAGCCCGGCGCCGGCGCGGTGGTGGCTGCGGCCGCCGTGAGGTGCGGCGCCGGCGAGCGGGGCGCCTTCGGCGCCGATGCGGGGGCGGCGAGCGCTATCTGCGCGAGCATTGCGGAGATCAGGAAAATTGCCGGAAGAATGGTTAGATTGATGCGCGAACGCGAACGGACCGGACGAATTGTGTGGGATCGCCGGGGATGATATTCTCGGCGGGAATAGATTTGACGCGAAGAGTTTAACAAATGAAAGCCGCAATCCATCCCGAATACCGTCGCTGCGTGGTTACCTGCGCGTGCGGCAACACTTTCGAAACCCGCTCGACCGTGGGCGAGCTTCACGTCGAAGTCTGTTCGAAGTGTCATCCGTTTTACACCGGACAGCAGCGGCTGGTCGATACCGCTGGCCGGGTCGAGCGCTTCAAGCGCCGGTACGGATTGAAGTAGCATAGTACTCCCGCCGCCCGAGGCCGCGGTCTCAAGCAAGGCCGCCTCGCCTGTGGGTGTGCGGGGGATTGGTCTTGCGGCGGGTGATATCCCGCCGCGTTTGTTTTTGGGCTGCGGAGAAAGTCATCGGCGTGGGGGGCAATGCTCGATAAACTCAAAGGAATAGAGGATCGCTATGTGGAGCTGGAACGCAAGCTCAACGATCCCGCCGTGACCGCCAACAATCGCGAGTACGCGAAGCTGGCCAAGGAGCGAGCGTCGCTGAGCGAGCTGGTGGAAGCGGCGCGCGAGTATCGCAAGCTGATGGGCGAACTCGCCGAGCACAAGGCGCTGCTCGAGGGCGACGACCCCGAGTTGCGCGAGCTGGCGAAGGCCGAGCTGCCCTCGATGCACAAGCGGCAGGTTCCGCTCGAAGAGAAAATCCGCCAGCTCCTGATTCCGCGCGACCCCAACGACGACCGCAACGTGCTGCTCGAAATCCGCGCGGGAACCGGCGGCGCGGAGGCCTCGCTGTTCGCCGGAGAACTTTTCCGGATGTACTCGCGCTTCGCCGAACGGCGCGGATGGAAGGTCGAGACGATGAGCCTCTCCGACACGGGCTTGGGCGGAATCAAGGAAGTTATCGCGCTCATCGCCGGGCGCGGCGCATACTCGCGCCTCAAGTTCGAGGGTGGGGTGCATCGCGTGCAGCGCGTCCCGGAGACCGAAGGCTCGGGCCGGATTCATACTTCGGCGGTGACGGTCGCGGTGATGCCCGAGGCCGACGAGGTCGAGGTCAATATCAACGAGGAAAAGGATTTGCGCATCGACGTGATGCGCGCGTCGGGCCCGGGCGGACAGAGCGTCAACACCACCGACTCGGCGGTGCGGATAACCCATATTCCGTCGGGGATGGTGATCATCTGCCGCGACGAGAAGTCGCAGCACAAGAACAAGGCGCGCGCGCTCAAAATTCTGCGCGCGCGGCTGCTCGAGAAGGCGCGCGCCGAGCAGGACGCGCAGATCGCGGCGACGCGGCGCTCGATGGTCGGCACCGGCGACCGCTCCGAGCGGATTCGCACCTACAATTTCCCTCAATCCCGCGTCACCGATCATCGCGTCAACGTCACAATTCATCAGCTCGACCAGTTCCTCGACGGCGCGATCGATCCGCTGATCGACGCGCTCGCCACTGCGGAGCAGGCGCAGCTCCTAAGTGCCTGAGGGCGCCGATGGCTCCCCGCGACGATGCCTCGAGCCGAAGGGCGCGTGTCGATAGCCTGCTCGGGGACGCGGCCGCGCGCCTGGCCCGCACGGGCGTCGATTCCGCGCGTCTGGAGGCCGAGCTGATATTGGCGCGGGCGGCAGGGGCGACTCGCGCTGAGGTTATTTCCGCGCCGCTCGAGATTTCCGCCGCCGCGGCCGAGCGCTTCGAGGCGATGCTCTCGCGGCGGGCAGCGCGCGAGCCGCTCGCGTATATTCTGGGCTGCAAGGAATTTTATTCGCTCGAGTTCGAGGTCACTCCGGCGGTCCTGATTCCACGTCCGGAGACCGAGACCCTCGTAAGCGCGGCGCTGGAATTCGCCGCGCGTCGCCCGCAGGCGCGCGTGCTCGATATCGGAACCGGCTCGGGCGCGATCGCGATTGCGATTGCGGCCAATGCGCCGCCAGTGTCGGTTGTCGCCACGGATATTGATGAAAGCGCGCTCGGCGTCGCGCGGCGCAACCTCGCGCGGCATCATCTTGAAGGCCGCGTCGATCTGCGCCGCGCCGATATTTTTGAATTGCTCGATCGCGGCGGCGCGCTTGGTCTGTTCGATTTGATTGTGTCCAATCCTCCCTATGTCGAGTCCGCCGCGATCGATTCGCTCGAACCCGAGGTTCGTGATTTCGAGCCGCGCGTTGCGCTATTCGCAGGCGCCGACGCGCTTGCCTGCTACCGGCGGATAGCAGGCGGTGCACGCGCGCATCTGAACGATAGCGGCGCGGTGATGCTTGAAGTTGGCGCGGAGCAGGCAGTGGCGGTCAGCGCGATCCTGCGAGAGGCGGGATTGCACGTCGCGGGTGTGATAAACGATCTGGCCGGAATCGCGCGCGTGGTGACGGCGCGAGCCTGAACTTCAGATGGACAAGATGATCATCCGCGGCGGCAAGCCGCTGCGCGGCGCCGTGTCGGTAAGCGGCAGCAAAAACACCGCGCTGCCGATCCTGATCGCGGCGCTTTTGACCGAAGAGCCGGTGCGCGTCCTCAACGTGCCGCGCCTGCGCGACGTGACCACCACGCTCGGGCTATTGAACGATCTGGGCGCCGACGCGCGATGGACCGGCGACCACGAGGTCGAGGTATGCGCGAAGCAGATCACCTCGCACGTCGCGCCGTATGAACTGGTCAAGACGATGCGCGCGTCGTTTCTGGTCCTCGGTCCTCTGCTTGCGCGACAGGGCAGGGCGCGCGTCTCGACCCCCGGAGGATGCGCGATAGGCGCGCGGCCGGTGAATTTGCATATCACCGGGATGCGCGCGCTCGGCGCGAAGATCCAGTTTCGCAACGGATACGTCGAGGCGCACGCGCGGCGTCTGGCGGGCGCGCGCATCTGGCTTGATAATCCATCGGTCGGCGCGACCGAGAATATCATGATGGCGGCGGTGCGCGCGCGCGGGCATACCCAGATAGAAAATGCGGCGCGCGAGCCGGAGATTGTCGATCTGGCCGCGATGCTTTCGGCGATGGGCGCGAAGATCGCCGGAGCCGGCACGCACGTGATTGAAATCGACGGCGTTGAACGCCTGGGCGGCGTCGAGCATCGTGTCGTTCCCGATCGAATCGAGGCGGGCTCGCTGATGGTCGCGGCGGCGATCACAAGCGGCGACGTGACGATCAAAAACGCGCCGCTGGCGCATCTCGAGGCCGTCATCGCCAAACTCCTCGAGGCCGGCGTCGAGCTTACTGTCGCCGGCGGCTCGATCCGCGTGCGCCGCACCGGCAAGCTCAACCCCGTCGAGCTGCGCACGCTCCCATACCCCGGCTTTCCGACGGACTTGCAGGCGCAGATGATGGCGCTCTTGACGCAGGCCTCGGGTACCTCGGTGATTACCGAAACGATTTTCGAGAACCGCTTCATGCACGCATTCGAGCTGATCAGAATGGGTGGCGACATATTGATGAAGGGCGCGACCGCCGTGGTGCGCGGTCCCACCAAGCTGCAAGGCGCGCCCGTGATGGCGACTGACCTGCGCGCGAGCATGAGCCTGATTCTGGCCGGCCTTGCCGCCGAGAACACGACCGAGCTGGGCCGTGTGTATCATCTGGACCGCGGGTACGAGGCGCTCGATGCGAAGCTGGCGGCGCTGGGCGCGCGGATCGAACGAGTCAAAGATTCATGATGAAGGCCATTTGACGAAATTCCGATGAAGCTCCGAATACTCACTTCCGGCACTCCCGCCATGCGCCGGTTTATGGCGATGCTGCTCGGGCGGCGCGGCGGAACCGACGAGGGGCGCGTCAACGCCACGGTCGCGGAAATAATTGCCGCCGTGCGCCGCCGCGGCGACCGCGCGCTGCTCGAATACACGCAAAAGTTCGACGGCGTGAAGCTCACGGCGCGCACGCTGCGCGTGACCGCGGCGGAAATCGCCGCCGCACCCGGCAAAATTTCCGCGCGCGATCGCCGCGCGCTTGAACTCGCCGCGCGGCGTATCACGCGCTTTCATCGCGAGACTCTCGCGCACGGGTTTTCGTTTAGCGATGATCTGGGAATGCGCCTGGGACAGATCGTTCGGCCGCTTCATCGTGTAGGTCTCTACGTACCGGGAGGACTCGGCGCGTATCCCTCGTCCGTGCTGATGAATGCGATTCCCGCGCGGGTCGCCGGGGTCAAGGAAATCGTGATGGTGGCTCCGCCTTCGCGCGAGGGCGAACGCGACGCGGTCATGGCCGCGGCGGCGATTGCGGGGGTCACGGAATATTACCGCGTCGGCGGCGCGCAGGCGGTCGCCGCGCTCGCCTACGGCACCAAGACCATCGCTCCGGTCGATAAGATCGTCGGTCCGGGCAATGCCTACGTGCAGGCAGCGAAGCGGATGGTCTATGGGGTCGCCGATATCGACAAGATGGCGGGACCGAGCGAGGTGCTGGTGATAGCGGATGCCAGCGCGCGCGCGGATTGGGTCGCAGCCGATCTGATCGCGCAGGCCGAGCACGGCTCCGGCGATGAATCCGCGATCCTGCTGACTCCGTCGGCGCGTGTCGCACAAGAGGTCGCGCGCGCGCTCGAAGACGCTCTGGCCACGCTGCCGCGCGCGGCGGCGGTGAGGAGAGTTCTCGAGCGCCGCGGAGCCGCGATTATCGTCAAGGATCTGGAAGAAGCGTTTGCGCTCTCGAACCGCATTGGTCCCGAGCATCTCGAACTCGAAATCAAGAACCCGCGCCGATGGCTCGGCAAGGTCAGCGCCGCCGGCGCGGTTTTTCTGGGTGCGATGAGCCCGGCGCCGCTCGGCGATTACCTCGCCGGTCCCAATCACGTCCTTCCCACCGGCGGATCGGCCCGTTTCGCCTCGCCTTTGGGTGCATACGATTTCCTCAAGCGAACCAGTATAATCGAGGCCTCCGCACGCGGCGTGCGCGAGCTTGGCCCGTCGGTCGCGCGTCTGGCGCGGATGGAAGGCTTCGAGGGGCACGCGCGCGCGATCGAGTTGCGCAGCCGAAGACACCGGGATGCGGCGAAGCCGGACGTGCGCGAGTGAACGGGGCGGGTGAAACGCAGGTGGGGAGAACGCAGGTGGATGACACGATGGATCGCAAGCGAAAACCGAAAGCCGCGCTTGGTTCAAACGCAAGTGCCAGCGCCGTCGCCAGCGTGATCACCGACGCGCCGCTGCGGGCGGCTGAAATCGAGCGCAAGACCCGCGAGACGCAAATCGTCCTGGCGCTGAAGCTCGACGGCTCAGGCCGCGGCGAAGTTGCGACCGGAGTGCCGTTTTTGGACCATATGCTTGAAAGCTTTGCGCGCCACGGTTTCTTCGACCTCAAGGTTAACGCGCGCGGCGATACCCAGATAGACGAGCATCACACGGTCGAGGACGTCGGAATCGTGCTCGGCCGCGCGTTTCGCCAGGCGCTCGGCGATCGCAGCGGGATCCGCCGCTTCGGCGAGGCGACGGTTCCGCTCGATGAAGCGCTGGTCACCGCGATCGTCGATATCAGCGGACGCGCCTACCTTGGCTACGACCTCACGATCACGCAGGAACGAGTCGGAAATTTTCAGACCGAGCTGGTCCACGATTTCATGAAGGCGCTCAGCGACGAGACCGGAATGAACCTGCATCTGCGGATGCAATCCGGACGCAACCCGCATCATATTGTCGAGGCCGCGTTCAAGGCGCTGGCGCGCGCGATGGACTCCGCCACGACCCTCGAGCCGCGGATCGTTGGCGCGCTCTCGACCAAAGGCACGCTCGCATCCTGAGCGATGTTCGAGCATTTCATCGTCGTTCCCGCGATCGATCTGAAGGGCGGCGAGGTCGTTCGCCTGCTACGCGGCGACATGGCCCGCGCCACGGTTTACGGAAGCGACCCGGCGGCGGTGGCGCGCAAGTTTGAAGAGCAAGGCGCCGAGCTGATTCATATCGTCGATCTCGATGGCGCAGTGGCCGGGATGCCGCGCAACCTTGCGGCGATCGCGAAGATTCGCGCCACGGTGCGATGCGCGCTTGACGTGAGCGGAGGGCTGCGCACGCTCGAGGCGGTGCGCGCCGCGTTCGCCGCAGGCGCGGATCGCGTGTCGATCGGCTCGGCGGCGTTTCTCGATCCCGACCTGGTGCGCCGCGCGTGCGCGGAATTTGCCGGCCGCGTGTTCGGCTCGCTCGATCTGCGCGATGGCAGGCTGGCGATCAGGGGATGGGTCGAGACGAGCGCGCTGACCGTCGATCGCGCGGCGACGATTTTCAAGGACGCGGGCGTAGCGGCGCTGACCGTCACCGATATCGCCCGCGACGGCGCCGAGACGGGCGTTGACGCGGCGCGGATGGCGACGCTGGCGCATCAGGCCGGACTGCCGGTGATCGCATCGGGCGGAGTCGCGGCGCTGTCGGATCTGCGCGCGCTGGCCGATCGCTTCACGGACGGCGTGGCCGGCGCGATCGTCGGCCGGGCGCTCTACGAGGGCCGCTTCGATCTGCCGGCGGCAATCGCAGTCAGCCGCTAAATTTCCCGCACGTCATCTTTCAGCGCGAGTCCTGTAATCGCAGTCTGACGGCGGGGTTCGCGCAAAAGGGCGGCATGTGTCCCGCGAACACGGCCAACAAGTTGCGGACGGCTATCGTCGCCATCTTTTCCCGCGTGGCGAAGCTCGCGCTGCCGATATGCGGCGTGATCACTACGTTGTCGAGTCTGAGCAGCGGGTCGCCGCGCGTGATCGGCTCTGGATCAGTCACATCCAGGCCTGCGCCGCCCAGATGCCCCGCCTTGAGCGCGGCGGCCAGTGCGCGTTGATCGATAACGCCGCCGCGTGCGGTGTTGATCAAAATCGCGCCGGGTTTCATCTTGCGAAACTCCGCCGCGCCAAGCAGATGCCGCGTCGCCGGAGTCAGCGGCACATGGATCGACACGAAGTCGGCCTGCGCGAGCATCCTGCTCATCGTGGTGCGCCTCGCCCGCGGTACATTATCGTCGGTTTGCGGACGCGACCGCGTTACGTACAGCACGCGCATCCCGAAGCCCGCCGCGCGCCGCGCCATCGCACGCCCGATAGCGCCCCATCCGATGATTCCCAGGGTTGCGCCGTGGATGTCAGGGCCGAGCAGGATGCGTGGTCCCCAGGTGCGCCATTTTCCAGCGCGAACCATCCGGTCACCCCCGGCGACGCGCCGTGCCGCCGCGAGCATCAGGGCGAACGCCAAATCCGCCGTCGCCTCGGTCAGGACGCCGGGCGTATGCCCGACCGCGACCCCGGCGCGCGTGGCGGCGCCGAGATCTATATTGTCCACCCCGACCGCCAGATTGCTGACCGCGCGCAACCGCGGCGCCGCCGCAATCAGCCCGGCGTCGATCCGGTCCGTGACCATCGTCAGCGCTCCGTCGGCTTCGCGCAGGCGGCGGCGCAATTGCGCGTACGGCGGCGGCATCGGATGCGGCCATACCTCGACCCGCGCGGCGCTGCGCAGTTCGGCAAGCGCCGCGGCGGCAATTTCGCGAGTGACGAAAACGTGCGGCGGCCGGCGGTCAGGTTTTTTCATCGCTATTGTCTCGAAAGATGTGCGCGGACCGTCCCGCGCGGTTCAAATGATCGCGTAGCTCTGCTATACGCGACGGTTGTGAGTGACACTATCGTAACGCGGATAATCGGGGACGCCGCGCTCGCGGGGCGGACCGCACTTTCAGAAATCGAAGCCAAGCGCATCGTGGGCGCGATCGGGATCAACGTCGCGATTCCGCAGCCCGCCGCGACCGCCGACGACGCGGCGGCCGCCGCCGCGGGCTTGGGCTTTCCGGTCGTGCTCAAGGTGCTCTCGCCGGACGTGAGCCACAAGAGCGAGGTCGGCGGCGTCGAGCTTGGGCTGGGCTCCGAAGTCGAGGTGCGCGCGGCGTTCGCGCGAATCGAGCGGAGCCTGGCGGCCAAGGCCCCCGGCGCGAAGTTCGAGGGCGTCGCGGTGCAGCCGATGGCGGCGGCGGGCGGAGTCGAGCTGCTCGCGGGGATCGTCCGCGACGATCGCTACGGCGCGACGATCATGGTCGGACTCGGCGGAATTTTAGTCGAGATACTGAAAGACACCGCCGTCAGGCTGGCGCCTGTGACCGAGTCCGAGGCGCTCGCGATGCTGGCGGAGTTGCGCGGTGCGGAACTGCTGCGCGGAGTTCGCGGACGCGCGGCGGTTGATATCGGCGCGGTCGCCGCGACGCTCGTGAAGCTGTCGGAGTTTGCCGCGGCGCATCCGGAAGTGCGCGAGATGGATCTCAATCCGATCGTCGCGTACTCGAGTGGAGTCGCGGTGCTCGATGCGCGAGTGCTGCTTGGCGCCGCCGGCGCGAAATCAGCGGCGGCGGATCCAAACCGTGCGGCGCGGCTCGAGAACCTCAAGCGTGCGTTCAATCCGCGCTCGGTCGTCGTGATCGGCGACAAAAAAGCGGGCGGCTACCTGTGGCTGCGCGCGATGGCGAATCTCAAGACCAAGCTCTACTCGATCCAGATCGATCCGAATGAGGTTGCGGGAATCGAGGCGCTGGGCGTCGAGAATCACAAGAGCCTGGCCGAAATAAAAGAGCCGATCGATTACGCGGTCAGCGCCGTGCCGCGCCAGGTTGCGCCACGAATCCTGCGCGATTGCGTCGCGAACCAGGTCGGCTCGATCGGATTTTTCACCTCCGGATTTTCCGAGACCGGCGAGGAGCTCGGAATCCGCCTCGAAGCCGAGTTGCGCGAGATCGCGCTCGGCTCGGAAATCGCCCTGGTCGGCCCGAACTGCATGGGCCTGGCGAATCCCTCGATCGGGATGCGCAATTACCCGGAGGGCAAGGTCGGCGAGCCCGGTGACGTATGCTTCATCTCGCAGAGCGGGACTCATACGATCAACTTTTGCGTGCAGGCGCCCGCGCGCGGAATCCGCGTCAACAAGGCCGCCTCGATCGGCAACGTGCTGGTGCTCGAAGCGGCCGACTATATCGACCTGATGGCGGCGGACCCGGCCACGCGCGTGATCGGGATGTATATCGAAGGGGTGCGCGACGGCCGCCGCTTCTTCGAGAGCCTGCGCGCCGCGGCCGCGCGCCATCCGATCGTGGTATGGAAGGGTGGCACGACCGAAGCCGGCGCCCGCGCGACATTTTCGCATACCGGGTCGCTCGCGACTCCGAAGGCGCTGTGGAGCGCGATGGTGCGGCAGGCCGGCGCGGTCGAAGTTGCCTCGCTCGACGCGATGCTCGACGCGGTCGAGCTGCTCGCGCGCGGACGAACGGTCGCGGGACGCGCGATGGGCCTGGTGGCGATGACGGGCGGGCAATCGGTGGTGATAACCGACACGTTCGCGGCCGGCGGCTTGGAGATTCCCGCGCTATCGCAGGCGTCGTATGACGAACTCGCGACGTTCTTCAACGTTATCGGCGGGAGCTACCGCAATCCGCTCGACGCCGGCGGCACGATAGGCTCAGGCGTGCATCCGGGCGGACTCGATCGAATCCTCGCGATCCTCGAGCGCGACCCCGCGATCGATTCGATCGTGCTCGAGGTCGGAACCGGATTTCGCGCGGCGCGATGGGCCACGCATGAGGACGAAATAATCGCGCTGCTCGACAAGCTCGCGGAGTTCGGCGCGCAATCCAGCAAACCGTTCGCGCTGATACTGCATCCCGCGCACGTCGAGGCGACGGTCGCGCGCGCCAAGGAACTCGCCCGCGCGCGTGGGCTGATAGTGTTCGACAGCTTCGAGCGCGCCGCCGCCGCCTTCGCCACTGCGGCGGCCTACTGGGAGCGGCGCGCCGCAAACGGGCAGAAGTGATCGGTTTAGCAATGAGATTCGTTTTGTGGAAACTCCATCGGCCCAGGCAGTGTGCTGGTTGTGATTGACACCGTGCGCGGTGAAAGCATCAGAATTCTCTGCGCTCGCCAGTCCGCCAAACCCGAGCGTGGGGCGGATGAGAAGCAGGGTCTATGAAGCGCGAAGACGTTGCGTGTCCCCCGAGACTCGCCCCCCCTCCCAAGGCCGCTGGAAAGTTTGCGGAACAAGACCGGCCTGGAACCTTGCATAGAGAGGTTGTCGGACGTAAGAATCGGCTGGTATCGGCGACTCAAAACGGAAATTCCGGCTAACGTATATTTTGAAAAACTTCGGCAACGGAAAAGGATCCTAATCAATGAGTATCTTTCGGCGCGTATCGTGGACCGTATCGACCCTTTCAATCGCAGCCTTGAGCGTGCTCGCATTGGCAATTTCGTCCGGCGCGGCGTCGGCTCCGAAGCTTGATAAATTCCAGGCAATCGCCTCCGGGACACTAAACCTCAACTCGACTTACTCGGACTGCGGGCTGACGTGCTCGACCGGCGATCTTTGCTACTGTTTTCAATTCGCCGGCCCGATCTCGGGAAACCTGATCGGTACTTCGACCCTTACGATGAACACCAGCCAAGACGCGAACACGACCATCGCATCGGGAACCCACGGAGTCAGGTGCAGTTCCGGTTCGGGAGTCGGCACGATCACGGCGAAATCGGGCGATACGCTCAGCTTCGACTTTTATGGCCAGTTCTGCACCGATGCGCAGGTGGCGCGCCTGTTCAACGGTGTGTATCGCGTAAATGGCGGGACCGGAAAATTCTCGAGCACGTTCGGCGGTGGCAGCCTCGATTACGGTGAGATAACCCCGGGCGGATCGAACACGCCAGTTACGCTAACGGGCGCGTTGGCGAAATAACCCGGCCGGTCCCGCGAATCGAACCCGAAACCAGAGCGAGGCGCGATCAGAGCCCGATCGGGCATCGGTTGAAAAGAATCAAGCGGCTACAAAGACACCAAGAAGAAATTCTTCTTGATTTCCCGATGCCGATGTGGCCGCCGGGTCTGGGTTCAGGAGCCAGGGTCTACGCCCTGCTTTTTCTTGTTCTCGGCGGCTTGCTCGGGGGCCGGATGCTCAGAATCATTCCAGCGCGCAGGGCCACCAAGCGCGTTCGCGCGGCGTATGAGAAGCAGGGTCTATGAAGCGCGAATATAATTTCAGCAAGGGCAAACGCGGACCGGCCGTGCCGCCGGAACCGGAGTAGCTTCAACGCGTTGAAGTGCCGCCTTACGGATCCGGCCATTGCGCAGCCGGCCAAGAGGCTCTGCCCGATTCCGGCAAACCCGTACCGCCGAATTCAATTCGGCGTCATTGGCGAGGTTCCGCGGGTTACGGGCATGGGCCGATGCTCTCGCGCGGCCCGCGCGATGTGCTAATTTCCCCGCTGGTCCCGCGGCGATCGCGATGCGCGCCCGTAGCTCAACTGGACAGAGCATCAGACTTCGGATACGACCCAGCCAAGTTACTAGTCGAGACATAGCCAGTTCTTACAAGACAGCAAGCCCTTCTGCCAGAAGGGCTTCGCGCGTTCCCGCCGATCCCGCTGATTCTTTCCGAGTCTCTCGAAGTCGACTCGACTCCGGCATGAAAAGCCCAACATATGCCCAACTCGGAAATAACGATGTTCGGGTCCGATCAAACTCAGATACTCAATCGCGGGCGTGGCCAACTTCGTGCCCAACTGCCGAACCAAGACGCATTCAGCTCCGACTTGAAGAAAAACATTTCACGCGGAGGTTACGAAAATGTCGGCCTATGCAATTCGAATCGCAACTCTCAAATCCGAGCAGGCAAAGCTTGCTCAACGACAATCCGAACTGGCGGCTCAGCGTCGCGAGGAAATCGGCCGGCTCGCCGAGAAACTGGGCGTGCTCGAAACGGACGACGACGTTCTGGCCGGGGTGTTCCTCGAACTGAGGTCCGCGATCGGGAGTGACGACTCGCGTCTCAAGCAATTGCAAGACGCGGGCTGCCGGTTTCGTTCTCCAAAGTCTGAACGGTCGAAGCGACACACCCCGGATGCTGCACCGGGTGCGAACGGCGCTGATTCGCATCGAAGCCTGTAGGGCACGTATGAGCCACGAAGAACGCAAGCTCGACACGCGGCGAAAGATCGCGATGGGTGGTCTCGTCGTCAAAGCCGGGCTCGATCACGAGGATCCCGCGATGCTGCTCGGCATGCTGATGTCGGCGGCGCGCGTCCTGTCGAGCCCCAACGCCGATGAGCACCGCAAGCGCTGGCGGGAGCGCGGTGACACGGCCTTCAAGGGAGCCTGAATCATGCAACACCCGATGCTGATGATAGCGGTTGTGGCGCTTCTGTTGGGGATGCTGGGCGTGAAAATAGTGCGCGAGAGTTGGCTAGGTTGGTTCGTGTGCGCTGAATTCTGGTTTGTGATCACCATGCTAAGCCGGAGTTGCGCCGCCGCATACATGATACGCCTCGCGGCGAGCACCGCGTCTTCGTATTGGCGCGCGGTCCTGACGCGCTTCTCAATTACGGCAGAAGCGGCAGCGCCAGCTCTTTTGCTGCTCGGAACAATCGCGCTGCTCGAGAGCCGCATCGTTAGCCGCCGAACTGTCTTCCTCGCCGCCGGCGCAACGATCGCTTCAGGCGTGCTGACTGCCTGGCACGCGATTGTGCCGCTCATGCCTTACTATCCGCGCTACCCGCTCTCGTCCCTGATAGCGGTGTTGGATCCCTACGCGCAGGCGGGCTTTTACCTGGCGTTTTTCTCGGCCCTGTTCGCGGTTAAGCAAGCCCGCAAGGCTCCGGCGACGGGACCATCGTGGCAGCGGTCGCCGTCGAGCCTACATGGAAGCAGCGACTGGATGCCGATAGGCGCGGCGCTGCGGAGGTTCCAACTCGGCGGCATCGTTATCGGCGAAGCTTACCGCGCCGATCGTGACCCGAAGCTCGGAGGCCGGGCGCCGCTGCTGCGCTACGACGGCAACGTTGGTTCCGGGCATTGCCTCGTCTTCGCGGGTTCAGGTGGCTACAAAACCACCGGAGTCGGCATCCCATGCGCGATGGAGTGGGGCAACGCTCTGGTTTATCTCGACCCGTCGGCGGAAGTGTTTCCGATTGTTCGAGCGGCGCGCGAGGCGCTGGGCCATCGCGTGATTTCTCTGAATCCTGAAGACGGTCGCGGCGGATTCAACGTTCTCGATTGGATCGACTCCTCGACGGATCGAAGCCTGATGGACATCCAGGCCGTGGTCGCGTGGCTAGCGGGAGAGCAGCCCGGCGAGCGCTACGACGACTACTTCAAACATGCGGCGCGAGCGCTGCTCGGCTGTCTGCTCGCGGATATCCTGTTTGCACCAGGTCTACTGCCGGAGGAGAAGACGCTCGCGCTGCTTCGCAAGCGGGCCGCGCTCCCGATCCCGGAATTGCGTCAGCTTTTGGAAGACATCTACGCCAAGGGCGATTCGTACGGATTTGGTTTCCCAGCGCAGCTCGCGGGTAACCTCAAGGACATCACCGAAAAGCAGTTCTCCGGTTTTTACGGCGAGGCCGGAAACCTCACCGCGTGGCTGGCAGTACCATCGCTCGCGCGTCTGGTTTGCGGGTCATCTTTCGAGACGCGCGATCTTCTGTCGGGCGAGCTCGATGTCTTCATCAACATTCCGCTCAAGGTCCTCCAGAGCAATCCGCAGGTCTGCCGTCTGATCCTCGGCGCGTTGCTGAATGCGGCGTACGAGGCGCGCGGAAACATGAACGGGCGGATTCTGTTCCTGCTCGATGAGGTCGCGCGGCTCGGCTACATGGGAATCCTCGAGACGGCCCGCGACGCTGGCAGGAAGTACGGGATCAACCTGCTGCTGATGTACCAATCGCTCGGTCAGATGACGGGCACGTGGGGCACGCAGGGGCGGCAAGCGTGGTTCGATTCGTCATACCTCAAGATGTTCGCGTGCCTTCACGACGTGAGCGCCGCCGAGTTTTTGTCGAAGGCTTGCGGCGAATTCACGGCGGTGTCCGAAGGCTACACTCATGGCTCTGGCACCTCGACCGGAACGGCGACCTCGAAGAGCAGCAGCACGAATGAGACGACCAGCGAGCAGCAGCTTGTGCGGCGCTTGATCAAGCCTGAAGAGATCCTTCAGACCCTTCGATACGACGAGCAGATCGTTCTGATTTCAAATAGCCGTCCATTGCGATGTGGTCGGGCGATCTACTTCCGTCGGCCCGAGATGCTGAGCCGTACGCAGGCAATCGAATTCCCGCAAATTGGGCGAA
>DATKSQ010000050.1:0-3459 GCA_035531615.1 Binataceae bacterium (SeqCode) | reverse complement strand
CGAATCGAGCGGCTGGCCGAAGAGACCCGCGCCGAAATCCTGAAAAACTTCGAGGCGCGGATTCGCGACCTGCTCGCGGAGTTGCCGGTCAATGAAAAGCGGCTCTACGAAGAGGCCTCGATCGCGTCGCAGCACGGCGATATCAGCGAGGAAATAATGCGGCTCAAGACCCATCTCGAGGGCCTTGAGGCATTGCTCGATCGCAAGGGTCCGGTCGGCAAGTCGATCGAGTTTTTGCTCCAGGAGATCAATCGGGAAGTGAATACTATGGGCTCGAAGTCGCAGAATGCGGCGCTGTCGCAGGTAACCGTCGAGGTGAAGGCGGAGGCGGAAAAGATGCGGGAGCAGGTGCAAAATCTCGAGTAAGCATAGTATAAAACATCATTTGCAACCGGCCCTACGCTCCGATAATGTCAAACGAGGAACATCTTCCGCCTCTCAGACGCGGTATAATTTTTATACTTTCCGCTCCGTCTGGGGCGGGCAAGACCACGCTCTACCGCGCGGCCCTCAAAGGAATCGCGGGACTGGAGTTTTCCGTCTCGCTGACCACCCGGCCCCCGCGCGGCGCGGAGGTCGAAGGGGTCGATTATCATTTCGTGAGCGAAGCGGATTTCATCGCCAAACGTGACGCGGACGATCTGGCCGAATGGGCTCGGGTGTTCGACGCCGCTTACGGAACGCCGCGCGCGCCGCTCGAGGCGGCGGTGCGCGAGGGCCGCGACATCCTGCTCGATATCGATATTCAGGGCGCGCGCCAGATTCGCGGCAAGTACCCGCGCGATGCGGTCGCGATCTTCGTGCTGCCGCCCAGCTTTGCCGAGCTTGAGGGGCGCCTGCGCGGACGCGGCACCGAATCCGAAGATGCGATCGCGCGCCGCCTAAAGCGCGCGCGTGAGGAAGCGCGCGAATGGCCCGCGTACGATTTTCTGATCGTCAACAACCAAATCGAACGCTCGGTCGGCGAGCTCGAGGCGATCGTCAACGCCGAACGGCTCCGGGCGGCCCGCCTGCGCGAGGGGTTCGCGCCGTGGAAGAGCTAGCGCAAGCCGCCGCGCCCGCGTCCGACCAACTCGCGCCGCTCTTGGCGCGGGTGCAATCCTACAACTCGTCCGCCGACCTCGAACTGGTTCGGCGCGCGTATGACTTCTCGGCCCGGATGCACGCCGAGCAGAAGCGGGTCTCGGGCGAGCCCTATGTGACGCATCCGCTCAGCGTAGCAATGATTGCGGCGGAGCTGAAGCTCGATGTCGCGTCGGTCGTTGCCGCGCTGCTGCACGACGTGGTCGAAGACACCGCGACCCCGCTCGACGAGGTGCGCGCGCAGTTTGGCGCCGAGGTCGCGCAACTGGTCGATGGGCTGACGAAGGTCTCGAAGATCAGCTTCCAGAGCCATGCCGAGAAGCAGGCCGAAAACTTCCGCAAGATGATCATCGCGATGTCGCATGACATCCGGGTGGTCCTGATCAAGCTGGCCGACCGGCTCCACAATATGCGCACGCTCGAGTCGCTGCCCGCCGAGCGCCAGCTCGAGATCTCGCGCGAGACGCTCGAGATCTACGCGCCGATCGCTCATCGGCTGGGAATCTACTGGCTCAAGTCCGAGCTTGAAGACCATGCGTTCCGCTACCTGAATCCCTCGTCATACTCCACGCTCAAGGCGTTCGTCGCCAAAACCAGAAAAGAGCGCGAGGAATATATCCGCGACGTGATCGCGATCCTGTCACGCCGGCTCGAGGAGTCCGGCGTCAAGGCCGAGGTCACCGGCCGCCCCAAGCATTTCTTTTCGATTCACTCGAAGATGCAGGAGTTGGACCTGACCTTCGAGCAGATCTACGACCTGGTCGCCTTTCGCATCATCGTGGCGACGGTGCGCGAATGCTACGAGGCGCTGGGGGTGGTGCACGCGAACTGGAAACCGGTGCCGGGCCGCTTCAAGGATTATATCGCGCTGCCGAAAGCGAATATGTATCAGTCGCTGCACTCGACCCTGATCGGCCCGCGCGGGCAGCGCATGGAAGTGCAGATTCGCACCCGCGAGATGCACGAGGTCGCCGAGGGGGGAATCGCCGCGCACTGGAGCTACAAGGAAGGCGTGCGCGCCAAAGAGCTCAAGGAGACCGAACGCTTCGCGTGGCTCCGGCGGCTCATCGAATGGCAGCAGAACCTGAAGGACCCGCAGGAATTTCTCTCGACCGTCAAAGACGATTTGTTTCCCGAGGAAGTTTTCGTCTTCACGCCCAAGGGCGACGTGCTGGATTTTCCGCAGGGCGCCACCGTGATCGACTTCGCCTACCGCATTCACTCGCAGGTCGGCGCTCATCTGAGCGGCGCGCGGGTAAACGCGCGGATGGTTCCGCTGCGCTACAAGCTGCGTTCCGGCGACACCATCGAGGTAATCACTTCCGAGCGCCAGACTCCCGGCAAGGACTGGGCGAACTTCTGCGTGACCGCGCGCGCCAAGTCGCGCATCCGGCAATGGCTACGCGCGCAGCAGGCCGAGCGCTCGCGCGAGCTGGGGGTGCAACTGCTCGATCGCGAACTCGAGCCGCTGCATCTGAGCGTCTCGCAGCTTCGCGGGGCCAAACGCCTGGAGCCGAGCTTGAAGGAGTTTTCGCAGCGCGATATCGACGGGCTGCTGGCCGCGGTCGGCTACGGAATCATCACCCCGGGCCAGTTGCTCGCCAAGGCGCTGACCGCCGACGAGCTCAAACTTTATCGCGACGGCAAAACCGCCGCGCCCGCGCCGGCCGCGCCCGCCACCACCAGGGAGCGGGCGGAGAAGGCGGCGCGCAAGGCCGCCAGCGGCGCGGTCGTGGTCTCGGGCATCGGCGACGTGCTGGTGAGATTCGCGCGCTGCTGCAATCCGCTGCCGGGCGAGGCGATCACCGGCTTCATCACGCGCGGGCGCGGCGTTACCGTGCACGTGGCCTCGTGCCAGCACGCGCTGTTGACCGATCCGCAAAGGCGGGTGCCGGTGGTATGGAAGGACGGCGAAGAGTCGCCGCGGCCGACCCGGCTCGAAGTGCTGTGCGTCGATCAGCCGGGGCTGCTCGCCGCGATGACCCGCACGATCGCGTCGGCGGGAGTTAACATCTCGACTGCGGAGGTGAAGACACGCGGCTCCGACGGTCGCGCGCTTTCGATCTTCGAGGTCAGCGTGTCGAGCGCGCGGCAGCTAAACATGCTGATGAACGCAATCGGCGCGATCGACGGCGTGATGCGCGTCTCGCGCATCGGCTATCACAACGCGACCCGCGACGAGTAGCCGCGGTCTCGGCCAGGAACTCCGCCGCAAGATGAAACGCGCGCTCGAAACCGCCTTGGCGCCGGCCGCGATCGGCCCGTACTCGCAAGCCGTCGAAGACGGCGCGATGGTCTTCTGCTCGGGGCAGATCGGAATCGATCCGCACACCGGCGCGATCGTCGCGGGCGGAATCGAGGCCGAGACGCGCCGCG
>DATKSQ010000049.1:0-21103 GCA_035531615.1 Binataceae bacterium (SeqCode) | reverse complement strand
ATCGTGTTCCAGTTGGGAACTTCCCGCGAGGCGAAGCTGAAGATGTCGGTGATGATTCGCATCGAGCCGCGCGGCGGATAAATGTAGGTGCCGCGCGCGATATATTCCTTGAGCAAATCGTTCTGAATCGTCCCGTTGACTTTGTCCCATCCGACCTTGCGCCGCTCAGCCGCCACCAAATACAGCGCGAGCAGAATCGACGCGGTCGCATTGATCGTCATCGAGGTCGAAATCTTGTCGAGCGGAAGGCCGTCGAGCAGCATCTCCATGTCGGCCAGCGAGCCGATCGATACTCCCACGCGGCCAACTTCGCCGGCGGCGAGCTGATGGTCCGAGTCGCGGCCCATCTGGGTCGGAAGATCGAACGCGACCGAAAGCCCGGTCTGCCCCTGCTCGAACAGATACCGGTAGCGCCGATTCGATTCCTCGGCGGTGCCGAAGCCCGCGTACTGGCGCATGGTCCACAGCCGCCCGCGGTACATCGTGGGCTGCACGCCGCGCGTAAACGGATACTCGCCGGGAAAGCCGAGGTCGGTGACGTATTCGAGGCCCTCTAGGTCGGCGGGATCGTACTGGCGCTTGATCTCGATATCCGAGGTCGTCGCAAATTTTTTCTTGCGCTCCGCGCCGCGTTTGAGCG
Source organism: Binataceae bacterium (SeqCode) (assembly GCA_035531615.1). Taxonomy (GTDB): domain Bacteria; phylum Desulfobacterota; class Binatia; order Binatales; family Binataceae; genus JBARDN01. Next base: position 20,463 of record DATKSQ010000049.1, on the reverse strand, counting down.
CGGGAGCGAGCTTGCGCTCTTCCCATTTCTTGCGCGCGCTATCGAGTGTGGCGCGTTCGTTTTCCGTCATCGTCGGTACACCCGGCTATTCGATAACCACGAGCAGCTCGCCCTTTTCCACGGTCTGGCCCGCCGTCACCCTAATCTCGGTCACCTTTCCCGTCTTCGGGCTCTTGAGTTCGTTTTCCAGTTTCATCGCTTCGAGAATCACAATTCCCTGTCCCGACTTGACCTCATCGCCGGGCGCGACCAGCACCGCGATCACGCGGCCCGGCATCCCGGACTTAATCTCGACCCTGCCGCTGACTTCACGCTGCTTGGCCGCGGCGCGCGCCGCGCGCCGCGCCGCATCGACAATCGTCAAGCGGGTCGCGCCGGCGCGACCCGCGACTACAATCGCGTCGCCATCGCGCACGACCTCGAGGTCGAACGAACGGCCGTCTATTATGATCGAAAACGACGCCGGTCCGACTTTGCGCAGGTCGGCGTCGAAGCGATGTCCGCCGAATGTAATCGCGAAACTTTCGGCCGAGATTTCCTCGAGCTCGATTTCGTGCTCCGCGTCATCAAGGGTCGCGACGTAGCGCATATGGGCGGATCCTTCCTCTTATCTCCGAAGCGAATCGAAGCGCGCAAGGCTGCGCCATGCCGAGCCGGCGGGCGCCGCTACGCGCGCTTGCGGTTGCGCGTGATTGTTGTTTACGCCGCGCTGCGCCGCGATCGCCGCCAGGATCGTCGCGGCGATGCGCGCGTGATCGCCGGTATTCGCGCCGGGCACTGGATGATACTCCTGCGCGATAAAATTGGTGTCGAAGTCACCGGTCAAAAAGCGCGGATGCGTCATGATCCAGCGGTGAAACGATAGGTTGGTAGTAAGCTCGCCCGAGATGATGAACTCGCCGAGCGCGCGGCGCATCCGATCGATCGCCTCCGCCCGGTTCGCACCCCACGCCGCCAGCTTCGAGATCATCGGGTCATAGAACATCGGCACTTCCGCGCCCGCATAGACGCCCGCGTCGTTGCGGATTCCCGGACCTTCGGGAAAGCGCAACGTCTGGATTTTCCCGGGCGCGGGAACGAAGCCCGCCTCGGGATCCTCGGCGTAGATCCGGCACTCGATAGCCCATCCGCGCTGCGCGAGGTCCTGCTGCTTGAACGGCAGCGGTTTGCCCGCCGCGATTTCGATCTGCGCGCGCACCAAATCGATTCCCGTGACCAGCTCGGTCACCAGATGCTCGACCTGGATACGGGTGTTCATCTCCAAAAAGTAGAAGTTGCGATCCGCGTCGGCCAGAAACTCGATCGTGCCGGCGCTGTAGTAGCCCACCGCCTTGGCCGCCTGCACCGCGACCGCGCCCATCTTTTGGCGCATCGCCGGGGTGACGAACGGCGACGGCGACTCCTCGACCACTTTCTGATGGCGGCGCTGAATCGAACATTCGCGCTCGAAGACGTGCACGGTGTTGCCCTGCTGGTCGGCCAGCACCTGCACTTCTATATGGCGCGGCTTGCGCACGAATTTCTCGACGTAGAAGCGCCCGTCTCCGAACGACGACTTGGCCTCGCTCGACACCGTGCGGACAATCGAGGCGAGATCCTTGTCGCTCTCGACCATGCGCAGACCCTTGCCGCCGCCGCCGGCCGCCGCCTTGATCATGATCGGAAATCCGATCTTTTCGGCAATCTCGCGCACCTGCTCCTCGGTCTCAAGCGTGCCCGGCGAACCCGGCACGACAGGAACACCCGCGGCGGACATGAGCTTGCGCGCTTCGACCTTGTCGCCCATGCGTTCGATCGCCTCGGGCGGCGGCCCGATCCATACCAGGCCGGCATTTTCGACCGCGCGCGCGAAACCGGCGTTCTCGGAGAAGAAGCCGTAACCGGGATGCACCGCGTCGGCGCCGGTCTTTTTCGCCGCCTCGAGAATGCGATCGATCTTCAAGTAGCTCTCGGCGGCCGGCGCGGGTCCGACCGGCGCCGCGAAATCGGCCTCGCGCACATGCAGCGCGCCGCGATCCGCGTCGGAATAAACCGCGACCGATTCAAGCCCCAACTCACGGCAGGCACGAATCACCCGCACCGCGATTTCGCCGCGGTTCGCGATTAACACCCGTTTGAACATCAGTCTTCCAGCCGCTCCAATTCCGGTTGAACCGGGGAATTCATTGCCAACTCGTTTATACCCAATTGAGCGCGGGCCGGCGACTCATCGGATGAAGCAGCGCCGCGGTTCCATTACAGCGGGATGTTGCCATGCTTGCGGGGCGGATTCTTGTCGCGTTTGTTTTCGAGCGCGCGCAGCGCCGTGATCAGCCGCGGGCGCGTGTCGCGCGGCATCAGCACCTCATCGACGTAGCCCAGCTCCGCCGCCTTGAAGGGATTGGCGAAGCGGGCGCGATAGTCATCGACCAGCGTGGCGCGCTCCGCCGCCGTCATCTCATTGCGAAAAATAATGTTGATCGCCTGCTCGGGTCCCATCACCGCGATCTCGGCGCTCGGATAGGCGAAGTTGAAGTCGCCGCGGATATGCTTCGATGACATCACGTCGTAAGCGCCGCCGTAAGCCTTGCGCGTGATGACGGTGACCTTGGGCACGGTAGCCTCGCAAAACGCATACAAGAGCTTGGCGCCGTGCCGGATAATTCCGCTGAACTCCTGCGCGGTGCCGGGCAGGAACCCCGGCACATCGACGAACGTGACGATCGGGATATTGAACGCGTCGCAGAAGCGGACGAAACGCGCGGCTTTGACCGAGGCGTCGATATCCAGGCATCCCGCCAGAAATGCCGGCTGATTCGCGACGATGCCGACGGAGTAGCCGCCCATCCGCGCGAACCCGACCAGCATGTTGCGCGCGTAGTCCTTCTGGATTTCCAGAAAATGGCCGTCGTCCACCACGCGCCGGATAATGTCGCCCATGTCGTAGGCCTTGTTGGGATTTTCCGGCACGATCGTGTCGAGCGACGGATCGACGCGATCGGGATCGTCGCCCGACGGCACGAACGGCGGATCCTCGACGTTGTTCGACGGCATGTAAGAGAGCAGCTCGCGCATCGCGACCAGCGCGCTCTCATCATCGAGCACTTCCAGGTGGCAGACGCCGGACTTCTGCGAATGCGTATCCGCGCCGCCCAGCTCCTGCATCGTCACTTCCTCGTGGGTGGTCGCGCGAATCACGTCCGGTCCGGTGATGAACATGTAAGAGGTGTCGCGCACCATCACGATAAAATCCGTCATCGCCGGCGAGTAAACCGCGCCGCCCGCGCACGGCCCCATGATCGCCGAAAGCTGAGGCACCACGCCCGAGGAGAGCACGTTGCGCAAAAAAATATCGGCGTAACCGGCTAGCGATACCACGCCTTCCTGAATCCGCGCGCCGCTGCCGTCGTTGATCCCGATGACCGGGCATCCCGTCTTGGTCGCAAGGTCCATCACCTTGCAGACCTTCTCGGCGAATGCGCCCGACAGACTCCCGCCGAAGACCGTGAAGTCATGCGAGAAGACGCAGACTTGGCGGCCATCGATCGTGCCGTAGCCGGTGATAACTCCATCGCCCGGGATCTTCTTCGAGTCCATGTCGAAGTCGGTGATGCGATGGGTTTTGAACTTGTCGAGTTCGACGAACGATCTCGGGTCGAGCAGGAACTCGACGCGCTCGCGCGCCGTCATCCGCCCATTCTGGCGTTGCTTCTTGAGCCGCTCCTCGCCGCCACCGGCCTCGGCCTGGCGCGAGAGTTGATTCATCCGTTCGATATTTTCTTTAAGCCCCATGCCCCGCGTCCAGTCACATTTCCGTGTGATCGGCAGATGATACGGCAGGCACGCGCGGCGGCGCAACGGATTGCGCCGACATCGGTCGCCCCGGCAGGATAGCTATCGCATGTCCAACATCGGTTGAAGCGGCGCCCATCGCGTATGTGCCCTACTGCGCAGCATGCGGGGCAAAGCCGATGAAATCGAGTCGATCGCCGACTGCGATGTGATGCCGCGCGGCGAAGCCGCCGTTGACCTCGAGCACGTAGCTCGCATCCACATCGACGCCACGCGGGGTGAGCGTGTACGGCGCCGCGTTGGCCACGATCCCCACGATCCAGCCGGATGAATCGGCGAAGATCATGTCGAGGGGAATTTCGGTGTTTTTCATCCAGAACTGGAGCCGATCCGGCGCCGGAAAGACGAAGATCATTCCCGCGTCCTCATCCAAATGACTGCGGCGCATCAGGCCGGTCTCGCGCTTGCTGGCCGTATCGGCAATCTCGACCCGCACCTGCGCCAGGTCTTTGCCGCCGGAGCCGACAATCGCAACGCGCGGACCCCGCGACGACGCGATGAGCAATAGCGCAAGCAGCGCGGCTGAGGCTCGCAGGCCAGGGACGCGCTTGAACGCTCGCTTCGGGGCTGGATTACTCAACGTCGGCGCCCATCATCGCGGCCTTTTCCGGCGAGATTTCCTCGAGCTCCTGGCCGGCGGTTTCAGGATAGCCAAAGTACATGATGAACGGCGCGATGATCCAGAATACGGTCAGATAACTGATCGCCGTCCAGTGCGAATGAAAATATGAAAATAGCGCCCCCTCGAGCAACAGCCCGATTGCACCGCCCGTGGTTCCCGCGACGCCGAGCGCGCTGCCTGCGGTCGAGCGATGCGAGGTCGGGAACAGCTCGGCGCTGTAGGCGGCGACGATCGTGCCCGAGGCGGTGTCGAAGAACAGCTCGAGAATCCACGCCGCAATGATCGCGGCGCCCGATGAATGGTATATCCAGATGGTCAGCAGCGGCGCGGCCAGGAAGCAGATCGATCCCATCGTGCGCCGCCCGATCCGATCGCTCATCCTGCCCACGATAATGTTGCCCAGGATACCGACCGCTCCGCCAACGATGTACAGCGTTGATACGTTCGCGGGCGAGTAGCCGTGCGCTTCCTGCAAATACTTGGGAAAGAACATCCCGGCGGCGGTGCCGCCCATGTTGCCCAGGAACGCGACCGACATCAGCATCGCGAGACGGCCCGGGTACTCCCGAAACAGCGCCATCACCGGCACCAGCGGATTCGACGTATGTTCGGAGCCGCGCGCCTCGGCTTCGTAGCGATGGCTCTCCGGCAGCGCGCGGCGCAACGGAATAATGATCACGAGCGGAATCAGCGCAAGCGCATACAGCCCCCGCCATCCGTAGGGAATCACGTTGACCAGCGCGAACACTCCCGCCGCCAGCCCGTAGCCCACCGAAGACAGCGCGCCCAGCAGGCCAACCGTCCATCCGCGCACGCCGGCATCGACTTCCTCGACCAGGATCACGAGCGCGACGATGCCCTCGGCGCCGGCGAACGCACGCGCGAAGATTTGCAGAATCACGAAGCTGCGCTCGTTCGGCGCAAGCGCACTTAGTCCGGTCAGAGTCGTGTAGCCATAAATCGTATAGAGCAGCAGCCGGCGCCGCCCGAACACGTCCGCCAGCGGAGTCAGGAAGAACGAGAGAATATAACCGAACCGGATGAGCGAAAGCATCGCGCCGAGCCGCGCCTCGGCGATCTTGAGGCCCTTTTGAATCTGCTCGAGTGCGAGGCTTAAGAGCGCGCGATCGTAGTTGTCGAAGAAGCCCGCCGTACACGCGATCAGGAACACCCGCCATTGGCGTCCGGTGAACGGCGGCGTCTTGCCGAGCATCCCCAGGTGGATGCTCTTGCGCGGTGGTTCGATCTGGCCGGACGATACTTTCCCGGAAGGCAACGGCTCGGTCATCGATTCAGACTCGACGCGGGGTACTCGAGCGCCATCTTGAGCCTGCCGAGTCCGCGAAGGAAGCACCAGCCTGGATTGCGGAACCGCCGGATCACAGCCATAAATGATGGACTCGTTTTGCCAAGATGACTTCTCGTGTCAAGACATTGTGGCCCGCCCCGTTGAGACCGCTGGCGCGCGGAGCGCTCCGGCTTTGGGCACGGACCGGTTGGAAGAGCTACGCGCGATATCTGGCGGTCGAGCGGCTTGCTCCCAGGCTCGCGTCGGCGCCAATGCGGACGCGGCTCCCGGATGGGTCGGTGATGCGATGCGACTTCTCCGACTTCGTGCAACGTCAGATTTTCTTTGGCGGACTGTTCGAACCGATCGAGTCGTACCTGTTTTTGAAAATGATCGCTCCGGGCATGACCGTATTCGACGTTGGCGCGAATTGCGGACAGTACACCCTGCTGGCCGCGAGCGCGGTCGGAGCCAGCGGTTCGGTGCACAGCTTCGAACCGGTGCCCGAGACATTCGGGATTCTCGAAGAGCATGTGCGCCTCAACCAGTTCGACAATGTGATCGTCAACCAGGCCGCATTGTGGAGCGAAGCCACCGACTTGAGCCTCGGCAGCGAACCCGGTGCGCCAGTGCAATCTGGACGCTGGAGCGCGGGATTCGCGGCGATGAACCCGTCCGCGGTTACGGTGCGCGCGCTGCGGCTCGACGATTACGTCCGTGAGCACGCAATCACCCGGATCGATTTGATCAAGATGGACATCGAGGGCGCCGAGCCGTTCATGCTCGAGGGAGCGCGCGAATCGCTCGCGCGCTTCAGACCGGCATTTCTGATGGAAGTGAACCGCGAGGCGCTGGCTCGGCTGGATTCGACTCCCGAGCGCCTGTGGGACGAATTCAAGGCGCTCGGGTACAGCGCCTTCGCGATCGGGCAATCCCGGCGCCAGAGCGGACCAGCTTCGGACTTCCACGGAGGCAAGGTCGTCAACGTGATCCTTCATGTCAAAGATCTTCCCGTCGAGATCACTTCGGGATGGGACCGCCGCCCGGTGAAGCGATGGGCTTGCAGCGGCTGGTAGTTCGCGATGACCGGGCTGGCGAACTACTTGCATTTCCATGTTTTCGGCTCGAGACGCGCTACTCGAGAGCCATCGGCAGCGCGGCCAATCCGCGCAGGAAGTATGAGCCTTTGTATTCGACCGGCGCCGCGGGATCTTTCATACGCAATTTCGGAAAGCGCCGGAGCGTCTCTCCGATCGCGATCGCGCCCTCCAGGCGGGCCAGCGGCGCGCCGATACAGAAATGAATTCCCTCTCCAAATGCGACGTGATCGTGCGGCGCGCGGGTTATGTCGAACCGATTCGGATCGGGAAACTGCGCGGGGTCGCGATTGGCCGCCGCCAGGATTATGAAGCATCCGGTCTCGGCGGGGATTGCGGTGCCGCCAAGATTCACTTCGACATTCGAGGTTCGCGTGGTTGATTGCACCGGGCCGTCGTAGCGCAAAATCTCCTCGATCGCCGCCGGCATCATCTCAGGGTGCTGGCGAAGTGAATCCATTTGTTCCGGGTTCCTGCCCAACGCGAGCATCCCGTTGCCGATCAGATTGGTCGTCGTCTCATTGCCGGCCAGAAGCAGCAGGATAACAAACGCCAGCAGTTCATCGGCGCTCATCGCTTCGTTGTCGTCGTGCGCGGCGACCAGCGCGCTTACCAGGTCGGGACCCGGATTGCGCCGGCGTTTCCCGATTTCGGCAGCGAAATACTCACGCAACGCGTCGTTCGATTGTTTCACGTCCGGTGGCATCGGCATCCCCGGCAAGGTGTTGCCGCCGGTGACGATCCGGTCCGACCAGTCCTTGAACATCGCGTTTTTCTCGGCCGGCACCCCCAGCATCTCCGCGATTACCATCACCGGCAGCGAGTTGGCCACGTCCGCCATCACTTCGAGCGCGCCGTTGCGTTGAACCGTATCGAGCAACCCATTGGCGATTTCGCGCACGCGCGGCTCGAGGTCGCGGATACGCCGCGGAGTGAAATCACGCGCGACCAACCGGCGCAGGCGCGTATGCACCGGGGGATCGGAAAACAGCATCGTCGCCGCGCCGCGAAACGCGCCTTCATCGCGAATCTCCGGCGAACGCATCCGCGGCACGCTCGAAAATCGCGCCTGATCTTTCAGTACGGCGGTAACGTCGCAATAGCGCCCGACCAAGGCGGTCGGCCCGAACAGATCGATGAGCTTCGGCGGTCCGTCGCTGATCGCGCCATAATGCGGATACGGATTCGCGCGGAATTCGGAATCCCAGGGATTGAAATAGACCGCTTGCTCCGGCATCGCGTGATCCTCCGCGCGCCCTACTCGAGCGCCATCGGCAGCGCGGCCAGCCCGCGCAGAAAGTACGAGCCTTTGTATTTCAGCGGCGCGTCCGGATTAGCCAGCCGCAGACGCCCAAACCGCTCGAGCATCGCCGCTATGGCGATCGTTCCCTCGAGCCGCGCCAGTCCCGCGCCGATACAGAAATGAATTCCCTCGCCCAGCGCCACATGGTCATTGGGCGTGCGCGTGATATCGAACCGATCCGGCTCGGGGAACATCGCCGGGTCGCGATTCGCCGCCGCAAGGATCACGAATACTCCCGTACCCGACTTGATTTCGCCTCCGCCCACTACGCTGTCGCGCGTTGCGATGCGAAAGGTCGATTGGACCGGACCATCGTAGCGCAGCATTTCCTCGATCGCGCCAGGCAGCATCGCGGGGTTCGCGCGCAGCCTCGCCATCTGCTCCGGATGACGCCCAAGCGCGAGCGTCCCGTTGCCGATAAGATTGGTCGTGGTCTCATTGCCCGCGAGCAACAGCAGGATCACGAATTGCAAAAGCTCGTCCGCGCTAAGTGCCTCCGACTCGTCGTGCGCGGCGACCAGGGCGCTCACCAGATCGGCGCCCGGGGTTTTTCTGCGCCGCTCGATCTGCTCGGCAAAGTACGCGCGCAAATCGCCGAATGCGTTCTTGATATCTTCGGGAATCGGCATCCCGGGCAGAGTGTTGTCGGCCTCGACCACTTTGTCCGACCAGCGCTTGAAGGTTTCGTACATCTCTGGCGCCACGCCGAGCATTTCCGCGATCACCATCACCGGCAGCGGATTGGCCAAATCGGCCATCAGGTCGAAGCTGCCCTTGCGCGTGGCCTGGTCGAGCAACTCCGCCGCGATCTGCCGGATGCGCGGCTCGAGCTCGCGCACCCGGCGCGGAGTGAAATCGCGCGACACCAGGCGCCGCAAACGGGTATGGGTCGGCGGGTCGGATTGCAAAACCGTCGGCGTGTCGCCGAACGCGTCGACCTGATTGGCGAAGGCGGAATCTTTCGGCTGCACACTCGAATATAAACCAGAATTGAGCAGCAGCTCCTTCACATCCGCATACCGCGCCGCCAGCACCAGCGGAAACCCAAGCTCCAGATGCCGCGGCGCTCCGGTGTACAGCGGCTTGTAATGCGGATATGGATTGGCCCGGAACGCCTCGTCCCACGGATTGAAATAAAATTCCGCGCTGGGCGCGGACTCGGTTAGTTCGCTCATTTTATGGTCTCCTTTCCGGTCGCGGATCGGCTCCATCGCCGGGAAATAGGGTCCGCTCGCCATCTCGCCTGGTCTACTTGCCCTGAAATTTCGGGCGGCGCTTTTCCATGAACGCGCGCACCCCTTCGCGATAGTCCTCGCTGTCGAAGCATTGGGCGACCAGCTCCGACACCGCGGCGCGGTCGCGAGCTTCGGGGTCTTTCAAACCTTCGCGAATCGCGGTCTTCGCCGCTTGCATCGTCAGCGGCGCATTTGCCGCCATCCGGCTCGCGTAGTCTATAACCTGCGCCTCGAGCTCCGCGCCCTCGACGACCCGATTGACCAGTCCCATGTGCAGCGCCTCATCGGCATCGAACAGCCGCGCCGAGAGCAGAATATCGCGCGCGTTGGCCGGGCCGACCGTATTCATCAGCGCGATCACGCCGTCGAGCGGATAGGCCAGCCCCAGACGCGCGGCCGGAACCCCCATCCGGGTTCCCCGCGCCGCAATCCTGATGTCGCAGGAAAGGGCGACCTGCACGCCGCCGCCGATGCATACCCCGGAGATCATCGCGATGATCGGCTTGCAGCATTCGAGCATCGCGGCGATCGCGCGCCCCGGCGCCTCGCGATAGGCGCGCGCCTGCTGCGCGTCCGCCCGCAGGCTCGGAAATTCCGAGATGTCGGCGCCCGAGATGAACGCCTCTGGCGTCGCGCCGCGCATCACGATCACGCGGACCGCCGCGTCGTTCTCGAGTTCCTCGATCGCTTCCGGAATCCGCTTCCAGGTTTGCAGATTCAGGGCATTGCGAACCTGCGGCCGGTTGAGCACTATCCATCCCAGCGGCGCCTCGTGGCGCACGATCACGGGGCCGTTTGAATTTGCTTCGCTCATGGGACGAGGCACCTCGGAGTCTGATTTACGATGACACTAATCGATCGCGCTTCCACCGGAGATTTTGAGCACATTTGCGAGCTGGACGAAATCGTCCTGCGCGGACCCGCGCGCCGCGCCCTTATCGGCCGCGCCCTTGCCCAGGGGCGATGCGCCGTCGCGCACGTCGATGAGCAGGTGCGCGGCTACGTTATCGCGGGCGAGTTCTTCGGCCACGGCTTCGTCGAAATTCTCGCCGTGCATCCCGACTTTCGCCGCCGCGGAATCGCGACCTCGCTGATGCGCTCGGCGGAAATCGACGCGCCGACCCAAAAGCTCTTCACCTCGACCAATCAGTCGAACCTCCCGATGCAGCGCCTGTGCGAGCGGCTCGGTTTCGTGCGCAGCGGAACGATCGAAAACCTCGACGATGGCGACCCCGAGATCATCTACTTCAAGCGCGTGATGCCTGGCTCGTAACCGATTCTCGTCGGCGCTACAAGACGGGCGGCCACGCAGGGCCGCCCCTACAGCTTTGCGATTACCTCGTTCGCCAGCGTCTCGAGTCCGCGCGTGATCCCGTCCTTGTCGTGGCCGGGCGGCGCGACCACCACGCGAGTCACACCCACGTCCTGCACCGCCTTAATCGCGTCGAGCTTGGCGCGGCCCATGCACGACAGCTCGATCGCCGCCGCGTTGCGCCCGGCCTTTTTGGCCTCGGCGGTCATCATCGCGAACAGCTCCTTCAGCTTGGGCGGCTCTCCGATCGCGGGGAAAAACCCGTCGCCATAGCGGCCCGCGCGCCGCGCCGCGGCCGGCGAATGGCCGCCGATTATGATCGGCACGCCGGTCTTGCGCACCGGCTTGGGAAAGCACTGGACCGGGCCGAAATTGAAATGTTTCCCGTGAAACATTGATGCGCCGTCGCTCCATAGCGCGCGCAGCGATTGGATCGCCTCATCGGTGCGCCTGCCGCGCTGATGGAAATCGAGGCCCAGGGCCTGGAATTCCTCTTCGAGCCATCCGCTGCCTATTCCCAGCAGCAGCCGCCCATTGGACAGCAGGTCGAGCGTCGCGGTTTCCTTGGCGACGTAAAGCGGATGCCGCTGCGGCAGGATCAGCACGCCGGTGCCGAGCTTCAAGTTCTTCGTGATCGCGGCCGCGAACGCCAGCGGCAGGAGAGGATCGGGTATCGCAACATCCTCGGGTCCCGGAATTTTTCCGCTCCGCGAATATGGATACGGCGATTTGTAGTCCTTCGGGATGACCACATGCTCGACCGTCCAGATCGACTCGAAGCCGCACCGCTCCGCCGTCTGCGCCAGATGCGCAAACAGTTGCGGGTCGGCGAACGGACCCGAGTTGGCGAACATCAGACCAATATTCATCGATGCCATAGGGCTATAACCTCGTGGGTTCGATTTGGACAAGCGCCCAATCTACCGCGCCCCGCTTCGGATGAGAAACCGCTTTCCCTTGTTCTGTGGCCGGGACCTCGCTAATGCTTTTCATCATGGATATCGGAAAAGTTGGAATGTGGTTCTTCCTCGACGCGATGAGTGCGCCCGACAGCGCCGAGTTCGCCAAAAAGGTCGAAAAGGCCGGCTACAAGGCTCTGTGGATTCCGGAAGCTATCGGCCGCGAGCCTTTTGTGCACGCCGCCTATCTGCTCAGCCATACCGGGCGGCTCAACATCGCCACCGGTATCGCGAACATCTGGGCGCGCGACGCGATCACGATGTCGGCCGCGTCGAAGACCGTCGCCGAGTTGTCAGGCAATCGCTTCATGCTCGGAATCGGCGTCAGCCACAAGCCGCTCGTCAGCAATCTGCGCGGGCATAATTACGACAAGCCGTACAGCTTCATGAAGGAATATCTTCCGAAAATGAAAACCGCGCTGTACGGCGCACCCAAGCCCAGCGAAGAGGTCCCCGTCGTCCTGGCCGCCCTGCATCCCAAGATGCTCGCGCTCGCCGCCGCCGAGGCCAACGGCACGCACACCTATTTCGTGCCGCCGGAGCATACCGCCAAGGCGCGCGCCGCGATGGGCCCCAAGCCGATGATCTGCGCCGCGCAGGCCGTCATCCTCGAAACCGATGCCGCCAAGGCCCGTGCCGCTGCGCGCGGCTACATGAAGACCTATGTCCCGCGTCTGCCCAACTACACCAACAACCTGAAAGCGCTCGGATGGGCCGACGCGGAGTTCGAGAACGGATGCAGCGATCGGCTGGTCGATGCGATCGTCGCGTGGGGCACCGAGGACAAGATTCGCGACCGGATCGACGCGCATCTCAAGGCCGGCGCCACCCACGTATGCATCCTGCCGATCCGCTCGGACAACGCGATGCTGCCGGACATGCGCGCCGTCGAAGCCTTTGGGGGACGATAAACGCACGCCATGATATCGAACGCCGTCCGCCGCAGGGCCGCGCGCAAACTCAGTCTCAGCGTATCGATGATCGCGCTGGCGCTCGCGCTTTCGGGATGTTTCATGTCGCATCAGGAGCAGCAGGCCCAAGCCGCGGAGGCTTCCGCCGCGAAGGCGCAGGAATCCGCCGCGCGCGCGGAAGACGCCGCGCAAAAAGCGCTCGACGCCTCGCAGCAGGCGACGGTCGCGGCGGACAAGGCGACGGCGGCGGTCGCGGATGCGACCAAGGCGCTGGATCGCGCTTCCGATCGCCTCGAGCAGCTCCGGCAATTTGAAGAACGGAAAAAGGCCGCACGCCGCGCGCATCACCATCATCGTCGTCTCGCGCGCGCGAAAAAATCCGCACCGGGCGAAAGCGCCGCCGCCGCGTCGCCCGGCGCTGCCTCGCCCGCTGCGGTTCCTTCCGCCGCCGAGGCGCCGGCGCGGTCCGGAAACTAGGGGCGGGACATTGAACCGCGCGTCCGGCTAAGATGGCAACTGCGGGGGCGCGCTGATTGAACGCTCCCCCGCGGAGACGCTAACGTGCCCGAACCGACTACCGTCAAATCCGAGGCGCAAGTGCGCGGCGAGTTGATCGCCCCGCCGGTGCGCCGCCATGCGTGGATAAATATCGCGGGGCCGCTATGCGCGATCTTTCTGGGAATCGCCGGTGCCGCGATGTATCTCAAGCCGATCGCGACGCTTCGATGGCTCCAGCAGACGCGCCTGTCGTGGTCCGGTGTCACCCAGAACGAAATCGCCCTCGATGACGGGCTGATGACCTACTACATCACCGGCGGCTACTGGGATCAGGACCCCGTCGTGATGGTTCATGGACTCGGGCCCAACGCGGCGCTGGTGTGGCGCGGCGCGATCAAGCCAATCTCGGACGCGCATTACAAGGTGATCGCGCCGAACCTGTTCGGCTTCGCCTCTTCCGAGCACAAGCAGATCAACTACTCGATCGCTTATCAGGCGGGCGCGCTCGCGCAGCTAATCGACGGGCTCAAGCTTGAGCATATCAACCTGGTCGGCTCCGACTTGGGCGCCGACGTCGCGCTCTACTATGCCGTCGATCATCCCGACAAGGTCGAGCGGCTGATCCTCGTCTCGGGCGGGATGTTCGGTGCGGCGGGCGCAGCGCGCCTGCGCAAAGGGATGATTCCGACGACGCCCGACGCGATCCAGGCGTATATCGCGATGAGCTTTTTCGATCTTCCGCCGATGCCCGATTTTATGAATCAGCGGATGCTCGCGGCGCTGGCCGACGACCTGCCCGCCGAGACCGACATGCTGAACTCGGTGCCGAAGGACGAAGCACATATCCACTCGAAGATCGGCCAGATTTTCAACACCCTGACCATTCTCCTGTGGGGCGCGAAGAATCCCTTCTACACCAACCACGATGCCGAGGCGCTGCACGCCGCGCTGCCCGGCTCCGCCACGGTGGTCTTCAAGACTTCGGGCCCGTTCCCCCAACTCGAGCATCCCGACGATTTCGCCGAGTCGGTGATCTTCATCGTCAAGCAATCCGAAGGCGGCACCTGAGCCTTCCGGCCCGCGCAAGTGTCGGCTTGCGTCGTGGCTTTCGCTCTGCGATAAGCGGAATTCGCAATACACGCATCGAATCGCATCCAAGGAGCGGACCTGATGAAGCTCTACAACATGAATCTGTCCAACTTCGCGACCAAGTGCCGGATCGTTATCTACGACAAGGGCGCCAAGGTTGATATCGTACCAGTTCCGAACAACGACTCGAAGTCGCCCGAGTATCTCAAGATCAATCCGCTCGGCAAAGTCCCCGCGTTTGACGCCGATGGTCTGATGATCGCCGAGAGCGAGGTGATCAACGAATACCTCGAGGACAAGTTCCCGAACCCGCCCCTGATGCCGCAGTCGCCCGAGGGGCGCGCCCGCGTGCGCACATTCACCCGATTTCACGACCTGTATCTCGAACCTCCCCTGCGCGCGCTGTTCGGGCAGATGAATCCGAAAACCCGCGATGACAAGGTCGTCAACGACAAGCTGACCGAGTTGAACGGGCGCCTCGACCAGCTCGACAAGATGCTCTCTGACGGCGGCTTCGCGTGCGGCTCCGACTTCACCCTGGCCGATTGCGCGTTGGCGCCGACGATGTTTTTCGCGGTCAATCTGGTCGGGATGTTCGGCGCCAAGCCTCCCCTCGAGGCGCGCCCCAAGATCGCGGCATGGTGGACTCACGTACAAACGCGCCCGTCGGTCAAAAAGGCTCTGGGTGAAATGGCGGAGGCGCTGGCCGCGATGAACCGCGGCGCCCGCTGAGGGCTTGCGAAATTTTCTTCCCGAGGCTGCCCTCGGGTGTCATCCTGAACGCTTGCCGAACGCTTGGGAGGGTGTCCGATTCTCGGCGGCTGGCAGATCCGGCCGACGAGGCGCCACCGGCACATTCTCGGCCGCTGCTGACGGAGATCCTTTTCCGCCAGTAGCAGCGGAGGCTCCCTCCGCCCGCAAAAACTCGACTCCTCCCTGCCTATTCCCGGTGCTTGGTGATCTTGTCGATCGCCGCCAGATCCTCCGCCGTCATTTTCCAGCCGCAGGCCTTGACGTTCTCGCTCACCTGATCGGGCCGCGTCGCGCCGGAGATCACGCTTGCGACCTCGGGCTGCGCGACGAGCCAGCTTGTCGCCAGCTCGACCATCGAGTGCCCGCCGCCGCGCGCGTGCTCTTCGAGTTTTTCAAGCACCGCGAAGTTCGCGTCGGACAGTATCCTTCCCATCTGCGCGCCCATCGCACCGAGCCGCGTATCCTTTGATGGCGCCTCTCCGCGCCGGTATTTGCCGGTCAGAAATCCGCTGGCGAGCGGAAAGTACGGCAGAATACCCACTCCGAAATGGCGGCACGCGGGAATCAGCTCGCGCTCGACGCGCCGATCGAGCAGGTTGTAGTGATTCTGCGCCGAGATGTACGGCGCGATCCCCCGCGCGCGCGAAATCCACGCCGCCTCCGCGACCTGCCATCCCGCGAAATTGCTCGAACCGATATATCGCACCTTGCCCGCGCGCACTATCGCGTCGAGCGCGGCGAGGGTTTCCTCCTGCGGCGTATGCGGATCGGGCGCGTGGATTTGATAGAGATCGATATAGTCAGTTCCCATGCGTTTAAGACTCGCCTCGATCGCCGCCATGATATACCTGCGCGAGCCGCCGGTTTGGTACGGCCCGTCGCCCATCGGCATCCCGAACTTGCTCGCGACGATCACCTCGTGCCGGCGGTTTCCGAGCGCCCGGCCCAGCATCTCCTCCGACTTGCCGCGCCCGCCGTAGATGTCGGCGGTGTCGAACAGCGTGATGCCCTCGTCGAGCGCGCGGCCGACCACGGCGCGGGATTGTTCGGCGTCGATCCGCATACCGAAGTTATTGCATCCGAGACCCGCGAGCGAGACCTGCAATCCCGAGTTGCCAAGCTTTCTATATTCCATGCCTGATACTGTTTCGGCGCACGCCGCCGCGTCAACCGCGAAACCCGCCCGCGCAAGCCTAACGATTATGAATCCCCAGCCAGCGACGCCGATCTTCGACCATCGGACGCCGGTCCTTGAGCAGCGCATACGCCGCGTCCAGGGTCATCGCGCGGCGCGTCTTCAGAAACCACGCCACCACCAGCGGCGCTCGCTCGCATCCTTCCTCGCAATGGACCAGCACGCGGCGGCCGATCCGCAGATGCCCATCGATCAGCGCCGCGGTCTCGTCGAGCGACTCGATCCCGCGCGCGAGAATCGGCATATGAATCGCCCCGGCGGGCTCGGCCTCGGGAATATCGGGCAGCACGTTGATGATCACTCCGTCGAAGCGCCCGGCGTCCTGCAAATCCCCGACAAAAAGATTCTCGATAATCTCGCTCTCGCGCCAGCTCATCGCCATCGCGTCACCGTATCAGCGCCGCCAGCGCGCCGGGCGTTCGGTCACCGGTGTGGGGCAGCATCGTCTCTTCGAGCTGCCCGCGCTCGACCATCGTCCGCCACAGCTTGCGCGGCTCGGTGCTGAACACCGCGTCGGCATCCATCGGCTCGACGTACCATGCGCCGCTCTGAATCTCGCCGCGCAACTGGATCGGCAGCCACTGCGCGCGACCGTAATAGATGCGCACCGTGTTGGGCGCGGGATTGCCCTTCAAGAAGGCGGTGACCGCCGCGCGATCGTCTATCCAGGACAGATCGCCGCTAATCGCGGTCGCGCCCGCCGGCGCCGTGGCCATTCGCGCCACCACGATCGGGGAATTCATCTCGACCGGACCGCCAAAATAGGCGACCGCATCACCCAGGCGGGCGGGAGCGTCAGGCAGCAGGGTTTTCACCGGAATCGTGGTGGGCTGATTGATGATCACCCCGGCCAGCAGCGGCGATTTGCTGTCGGGCAAAAGCATAATCACGACCTGCTGGAATATCGGATCGGAAAGATTCGGCGTCGCAACCAAAAGCACCGGCGGGGTCGGCGGTGGTTGCGCGTGCGCAGCCACCGATAGCGCCGCAATCGCAAACGCGAGCGCAGTCGCCGCCGCGCGCCGTCGCGCGCCGCGTACATAGCAGGCGTGTAATCGTAGAATCATCCGTGCACCGAAGACCCTCCTGAGGCTTAAGAGGAAAGCTGCGGCCGCGTCAAGCCTCGGATGCGTGGTGCGAAAAAGCGCAGGCCCAGAATCGCTTCCGGGCCTGCACACGGCTTATTGATGTGGCGCCGCCGGAGGTCAGCTCACTTCGGGGTCTTGCCGGCGCCCTTTAGGGGCACGCTCTGGCCGAAGCTCGGCTCGAGGTTGTCCTGGATTCTGAGCGTACCCGTGTACTTGGTCGCCGTGCCGGGGGTAAAGGTCACCGAGACCGTGCAAGTTCCGGGTTTAACCCCCTTCGAGCGTGGATCGAGTTGCTCGTCGTCGCAGGCCTGGCTGATGCTGAACGGATTGGCCGCGCCCGATTCCATCTCGATCACGATCGGCAGCGCGGTCTTTTTCTTGGTGATCTTGCCAAGGTTCGTGATCTTGACCGACTTGACCTTGCTCGATCTGACATCGACCGTGCCGAAGTTGAGCCGCTTGGGCGCCACGCGCAGCCGGCCCGCGACCGGAGTCGGGGTCGCCGTCGGAGCCGGCGCGACGACGTTGAAGCCGGTCGAGGCGCTCGCCGCGTTGTACTGCGCGGTTCCGGCGAAGCTCGCCGACAGCGTTGTGATTCCGGGACCTCCCGCCGTCGCCTGGCAACCCGCGATGCCGCTTGCGTTGGTCGTGCCACTGCAGCTCGAGCCGCCGAGCGAGAAGTTGATCGATTGCCCGCCCAGTGCAGTCGCAGGGTTCGTCGAGACGTCGGTCAGCGACGCGACCAGATTCTCTGTCTGTCCCGGAGCTCCGGTGGTCGGGCTGGGGTTGAGGCTCAGGAAGGTAACGTCGGTTCCCGGTCCCCACGTGACCACCGCCTGGTTCGACGATATCGATGCCGTCCCGACGGTCGCCGCGGCGGTGATGGTATCGACCCCCTGATCGGCCGCAGTGTAGGTGAACGACGCATTCCCGCTGGAGTCGCTATTCACGCTCGCGATCTGAGGATTCGCGCCCGCGACTTGGAAGGTTACCGGCGTCCCTGCTGGCGCGGTGACGTAATGAAAACTCGTCGAAAAGGTCTGCGCGCTGCCTTGCGCCGGATTGGGCGTCACTGTGTTGGGATTGAGCACCAGAGCGGGCACCGGGGTGGCGGCGGTGTAGGAGCATCCGCCACTGGCATCGGTGATCTTATATACGGCGTTGGTTTCAGCCGCATACACACATCCGTCGGGGCCAAAGATCAGATTACCGAAGCCCGCATTATTGACCAGGGTCACACTCTGGCTCGCCGGATTGGTGGTGAGATCGTACGTGCCGAGAAATGCCGGTGTAGCGCCAATCGGGGGGAAATTCGCGAATAGCGTCTGTGCGTCGCCGTTGGTCTGTGTACCTACCGCCAGGAGCCCCAGTGAGAAGACCGCAACTCCCGGCACCGTAACCACCGTGGGAGTCGGAGGACCGTCGGTCGCGCTCACCTGCGCTACGAGGAGTTGCCCCCAGACGTACATCGTGCCGTTTGGCGCGAACGCGATATTGGCGTTGGGGGTAGCCGGCAGGTTCGCATAGACGCTTAGCACGGGACTGCCGCTGGCCGGGTTCGAGATGCGCCACAACGCAGGGTTGTCAGAGCCGGCTCCGGAGCATGAATCGTCGGTGAAGAGATCGCCGCTCAGCGGGTCGATCGACAACGCAGTCGGGCAAGTAAGGCTCGGTGCAACCGTGCGAACCTCGGTGCCGGTGCCCGGATCAATCTGAACAACCGCTCCGGTCGTGAAGTTCCCCGTGGTCGCATCAAAGCTTCCATAGAGATTGCCGCTGGCGTCGAACACCAAGCCCGCAAGCGTTGGACCGAGCGCGGTGGTAGTTATCAACGTGCTATTGCTGGCGACTCCGCCGCCCGGCGGGAACTTATAGATATTGCCGGTTGGCGAGTCACCGACATAGAGGTTCCCTGACGAATCGAACGCCATTCCATACGCGCCCCCGCAGGTAATGTTGATGTCGCCGTGGGAATAAGATTGCGCGAAAAATCCGGTGGCGTACGGCGTCACCAAGAATCCCGGGGCGGCCGGCGGGGTTGCGGTGGCGCATCCCGATGCGGGGCTGCTGCTAAAGGTAACCTGTCCGGTTTCGGGGAATGGAAGATTTCCGTCGGTCACGTCAACCGCCGAATAGGTGACCGTCTCGTCGTTCTGGTCGGTCGCGGTGAACTGGATCGTTCCGGTGTTGTCGGTGACGGGGAGAATCGGTCCGGTAATTACCGAATTGCCGCCCGACTGATTGATCTGGATCAGCCTGCCAGGGCTGGGCCGGCCCAACGAATCTTTCAGGGTGACGGTAATGTCGGTGGGAGTGACGCCATCAGCAGTGACCGAGGTCGGGAACACATCGAGGCCGGCAGAGGTTGACGGCGGAGTAATGAACGGGATCTGGTAAGTCTGAGATACCTGAATTCCATCGGTGGTGTCGGTAGCCGTGAACTTGAGATTTTCAGGCGTCAGATCGGTAACCGTGAAATTCGCCACGCCGTTATCGCTCGTAGTCATGGCGCTTGCGGGGATGATAACCGCGCTCGATCCCGCCCCGGCCGAGAGCGTCACGGTTTTGCCGCTGACCGAGTTGCCGTTGGCGTCGCGCAACGCGACCATCACCGTGAGCTGAGTGGCGCCATCGGCGGGAACTCCCGTGGGCGAAATGCCTGAAGCCGGGGTTGCGAGCGATTCACCGATCTGCGAGAGCGTTGCGCTCGGAGTCCCCGCGCTCTGGCCGGTCAGCGCCAGATACATTTCGTTCAGATTGGGCGAGCCCAATCCGACGTGAGCAAAGTCGCTATTCAGCGCGGTCGCATTGTGGAAGGCGCTGGTGTTCGCGAGTGGATATAAGTGAGGATTTAGAAATCCAAGATTAGTACCTTGCGCCTCATTCAGAAGCGCCGCCATCGCTGCCCATTCAGGCGCTGCGATACTGGTTCCCCCGTATTCAAGTCCGTTTGGGCAGCCGCCGTTGCTGGCTTGGCAGATATAGACGCCCTGGCCGGGATCGCCGTTCATGACCACGTCGGGCACCAGTCGCTTGCTCGAGCCGCTAAGTACGGTCTGATAGGTTTTCGCCGCGAAGAATTTGCTTATTCCGAACCCACCCTGCCCCGTTTGCGGGATTGCGGTGGCACCGTCCCACCATGTTTCAGGGCCATACATCAGGCCGGGAGCCTGTGGTTCCGAAGAACCGCCGACGGCGGTAGCGTTGGGAGAATCAGCGGGTACGGCCACGGTATTGGCGCTGCCGTCGAGGCAGGTGCTGCCGTCGTCGCCGCTACCGTTG
>DATKSQ010000048.1:0-14746 GCA_035531615.1 Binataceae bacterium (SeqCode) | reverse complement strand
CTTTACCGGCTTGGTGATGTGCGCGTCGCATCCGGCCTCCTGCGTGTGGCGCAGATTTTCCTCGAGCGCGGAGGCGGTCAGCGCCAGGATGGGCGTGCGGGTGCGGTGATGCTCGCGCTCCCATTGACGGATGGCGCGGGTGGCAGTGTAGCCGTCAACCTCGGGCATCTGGATGTCCATCAGGATCAGGTCGTAAGTCCGCGACATGAATTTATCGATCGCGATGCGGCCGTTCTCGGCCTCGTCGAGCAGGTAGGGAGTCTTTTTCAGGTATGCGCGCACCAGAATCCGGTTGTCGGCCGAGTCGTCGGCCAACATGATGCGCAGGGGACGATCGACAATTCGCGCCGCCGGCGCCGGCTCCGACATCCCGGCCAGCCCTGCCTGCGCGGCCGCCGCGCCGGTGTCGCAGGAATTGATGCTGCGCGCCAGTGCGGCGCGCAGGTCCGCCATGGTGGCCGGTTTGACGATCCACGCGACTTCGCAATTCGATCTGACCTGGGAGATTTCCTCCAGGCCGAGCATCAATGATATTGCACTCGGAGACACTCCAAGCGCGCGGATCCGCCGCGCGGTTTCGATCCCACTGAGCCCGGGCATCCGATTGTCGATCAGGATCGCGTCGAAGGCGGCTGCGGCCGCGCGTGCCTGTTCGACCAGGCCGATCGCGCTCGCGCCGGATTGCGCGAGGACGCACTGCACGCCGATCATTTCAAGCGTCTCGCGTATAATCGCGCCGGACGCGGGGTTGTCGTCGGCGACCAGCACCCGCTTGCCGAACAGCGTATCGCAGGGTTCCGGTTCGGATTGCGGCCGCAGCTCCATCGTCACCGAGAAATGAAAAACGCTGCCGCGCCCCGGCTCGCTGTCAGCCCATACCTTTGCGCCCATCAGGGCGGCCAGGCGGCGCACGATCGTCAATCCAAGTCCGCTTCCGCCGTAGCCGCGCGTGGTCGAGGAGTCGGCCTGGGTGAAGGCGGCGAAGATCGATTCGAGCTTTTCGGGGGAGATTCCGACTCCGGTGTCGCGCACGCTGAACAGCAGCGCGCCCGGATTGCCGGCCGCGCGATCGACCTCGACGTTTACCAGCACCTCGCCGGATTTGGTGAACTTGATCGCGTTGCCGACCAGATTGATCAGAATCTGGCGCAGGCGCAGCGGATCGCCGACCCGCGCGACCGGTGTGCCGGGAGCGATTCGCACCAGCAGCTCGAGGCCCTTTTCGTGCGCGCGGATCGCGACCGCCTCGGCGGAATTTTCGATCACCTCGCGTAAGTCGAATGGGATGTCTTCCAAGATCATGCGCCCGCTCTCGACCTTCGCGAGATCCAGGATGTCGTTGAGCAGCCCCAACAGCGCATTGCCGTTGCTGGTCAGGGTCTGGACGTAATGCGATTGCTCAGCGGTCATCGGGGTTTCGGCGAGCAGATCGGCCATCCCGAGAATCGCATTCATCGGGGTGCGAATCTCGTGTGACATGCTGGACAGGAACTCGCTCTTGGCGCGCAGGGCCTGCAGCGCCGCCTCGCGCGCCGCGATCAGCTCGCGCTCGGTGCGCTTGATCCCGGTGATGTCGCGGGTGATCGAGAGGCAGCACGGCCGTCCACCGAGTTGCAATACGATTCCCGAGATGAGGCACTCGGCGCTGCTTCCGTTCGATTGAAGGAATGCGGCCGGCATGTCGCGCACAAAACCGGACTTTTCGATTTCACGAACGAACGCCGTGCGCTGCGCATGATCGGCCCACAATCCGACCCGGGTGAATGGCTTGCCGATTGCGGCCTCCCTCGACAACCCGCTGGTTTGGACGAACCGGCTGTTTACGTCGAGGTAGCGTCCGGTGGCCATATCGCTGATCGTAATCGAATCGAAGTTCGCGTCGAACACTTTGCGCAGCGTCGCCTCGCTCTCGCGCAGGCGATCCCGCGCGGCGCGAAACTCCGAGATGTCGCGGGCGATCGAAAGCAGCGCCTTGCGCTCGGCGAGATCGATCAACACGCCGGAGATCAGATGCGGCACGACCTCGCCGCCGATGCGTAAGTTAACCTCGACATTGCGGACCTCGCCCTTTTCATGAAGTTGTTCGGCGAAAGCGGCCAGCTGCGCGGGGTCGGGCCAAAAACGAAAATCGGTGGTGTGATGTCCCAGAATTTGCTCGCGTGACAGTCCGGTGCGCCGCGTGAACTCGTCGTTGATCTCGAGATATTCGCCGCTCGGAAACTCGTTGATCGCGATGAGATCGCGATTCGCGTTGAAGATCGTGCGCAGCTTCGCCTCGCTTTCCGCCAGCCGCGCTTCACTGCCGCGCAGCGCGTCGAGCTGGCGCGCGAGTTCCACCCGCGCCGCCTCGAGCTCGCGCTCCTTCTGCTTGATTTGGGCAATCTCGCGCGTGAACGCGACGATGCAGAGTTCCCCGCCGACTTCCATCTGCACCGCGGAGATTAGGGTCGGCGCCATCCGTCCATCCGCGCTGCGGAGTTCCACCTCCATATTACGGACCGCACCATTGCTTGCCATGGAGCGCGTAAATTCGCGGCGGATCGCCTGATCCGGCCAGAGGCCCAGGTCGGAATCGGTGTGCTCGATGACATCGTCCGGTTGGAAGTTGGTATGATCGAGTACCGCGCGGTTCGCGTATATGTACTTGCTGTCGCGCACGCGTGTGATGGTCACGGCTTCAGGGCACGCCTCAAGAATCCTGCGCAGATCGGCTTCGCTCGATTCGATGCGCCGCTGTGCTTCGTGAATCTCGGTGATGTCGCGAATCATCGCGATTCCGCATCGCCGTCCGTCCAGTTCGAGCGTCACCCCCGAAACCAGCCCGGTGATGATCCTGCCGTCGCCGAGGCGGAACTCGGCCTCATAATTTCGCACTCCCCGGCCGGCAACCAATTCAGACACGAAGGCTTCGCGCTGGCCGGAATCCACCCAAATATGGCAATCCTCGATCGGCCGCCCGAGCAGGTTCTCGCGCCGCAGCCCAAACCCATTCTCGAAGGCCTGATTGACCATCACGAAAGTGCGATCGTCGAGCGAGCCGACAAGCGCGATGTCGTTGAGATTCTCGAATACCGACCGGCTCGTGGCCGCGCCGATCTGGCGGCGCCGTTCGATCTCCGCGCGCGCCGCCATCTCGATCCGCAATTTCTGGTGAGCCGCGCCGAGCGCGGCCATCCGTGCTTCGAGCTCACGCCGATAGCGCGCGGCCATCGCGACTGTGGTCTGCGCCAGCACCACCGCGATTATCACTCCCAGCCACAGCGACCCCACCGCAGGGTCGTGCGACCAATGCGCCATGCCCGCGAACGCTGCCAGCCCGAATCCGCCCAAGGCGGCCTGCCAGCCCGCTTCCCACGGCGCCAGCGCGCCCGCGCCAATTACGATCGCTATAATCGCGACGAACAGCGCCTCGGGATCTCCGGCAATCATCGCGATCGCCATGATGCTCAGAATCTCGATGGCGCAGGTGAGCCACGCCGCTATCCGCCAGTGATCGCGGCACCACTGAGTGAAGCTCAGCGCGAACAGAAACGCTCCCGCATAGACCCCGAGCAAATGAAGCGCGCCGAGCGCCACCGTCATCGGCGGCGCAATGGTTCCCGGAACCATCAGGTACGCCACCTGAAAAAGGAACATCAGCGCGCCGCCCCCGCGCAGCATCCACAGCGCGGAGTCCGCCGAGTCGGCGATGTGGATCGACGAGGTGTTCCGGCGGGAAGGGCAATCGCTTTTTGTGTCCGCTAGATCGGATTCCGGCGGTGCGCCCAACGGCGGATGTTCCGCGTGAGCATCAGCCTGCGCTTCAGCAGGATGAGAGTCGTACGGAGTCGAGTTGGAAAATTTGGGAGAAGCAGCCACGCCAACTGTAGCAAGCCCGATGCCGTCACGCTGGTCCGCGGCCCCGGCGCGGATTGCCGAATCTCCCAGCGAATCCGAAAGCTTTTGCACCGGACTCGCTCGCGCCCTTGTCCCGAATTGGCACAATCCGCGAAACACGCCGCTCGAGCGGTTAAGCAATTGTGAGACCCCCGACCACGCTGGTGCGCGATCGGCGGTCTGCCTCAGTTACACGCCGAGGAAATTATCCTCGAGCCGCCAACGCCATTGCCATCGGGGTGAAGAAACTGCGATCCACCGCACCCATGTTGATGTACCAGCATTCGCGCTCCGGCGTGTCCTGCCCCGGAAGGTAGCACATCGTGGTGACCCCGGATTGCTCGTCGGTCGAAAATGCGCCCACGACGAAATCGCGCTTGAACGGATATATTGCGACACGGGCGTCTGGCACCGGGCGATCGCGATAGGTCAGCCAGTAGATATTGTTGATCCAGAGCTGACCCTTCGGGACATGCGGTTGAGCCGCCATCGGTCTGGCAGGTGATCTCCGGCGAGTGGAACGCGTTGACCGACGCGAGCATCGTCTTCTGTCCCAGGCACTTGTAATTGTACTCCTCGACCTTGGCGCTAAAGCCCGAATAGTGATCGGGATCGAAGGTCGTCAGCCCCGTGCCGCTCAGATCAAAGGGGGCCAGGATTAGATAGAGTCCGAATAGCCAGTATCGGTTGGTCTTCTTGTAGTCAGGATCGATTTGAATGGGATCGACTTCGGTCCGTCCGCCTTCGTCGTAGCCCCCGTGATGGCCGATATGGAAATAATCCAGCACGCGAACGGGATTGTTCAGCCCGCTGCGGACCGTGTTGCAATCGTAATAGCGCAGGTCGTAGCCATCCGAGGTGATCGGGCGGAACTGAGAGTCCCACATTATCCGCGTGGCCGTGCGCGGATCGTTCGGATCGAGAAACGGAAACGGTTGCCCGGCCACATAATTGACCATCGTGCGCCAGTTCGGCGACAGCCGCACCTGGTCGGCGTACTTCTCGGTCGCGTCGCGATACGGTGCGGTCGATTGGGCGCTGGATCTCAGTCGGTGGGCAGCGGGAAAAACCTGACTCCATTTTGATTGTCGCAGGCAAGGGTGGTTGACGTGCCGGCGCAGTTGCCCGCCGGGAGCGCGGTGTTGATGGCGCCGGGATTTCTCTGGAATTCTTCGAGATTGACTTCGGCCATGAACGTATTGTCCTGGTTCACCAGATAGGCGCGGTTGTGGCAAGTATCGATTGCGTCGGAGTATGGAAGAATCGAAGCCTCGAACCTGACTCCGTCGGGCTCGAGGGGCAAGCTTGCTTGGACGGCGCTTAATTGCGACAGATCGATATACTGTACCGGGTGTTTGGGGAGGCTAATCAATGCGATTGTATTGTCGAGCAGGCCAGAAAGGAACGCCTGGTGAGTGACGGGATTGATGGTCACGCCCGGCAATAAATCCTGGGCGCCGGTGTTGAAGATGATCGAGTTGGAAGGCGGCGATCCGAATTCGTCGAGCGTGCAGCTCGGAGGCGTTCCGCTGAAGGTTGCGCCGGACAGATTGATCACCGCGGTCAGGACGCCGTTAAACTGACCGACGACCCAGATTCCCGTGTCCGGATCCACCGCCGCGCCCTCCGGACCGTCGTTCAAGCTCACGAGGCTGTCATCGGCGAGCGTGCAGGCCTCGTTTCCCGCCAGGTTCAGCGCATAGGTAAGCGGCTCGATCGGATCCGAGGATCCGATTGCGATTCCTGTCTTCGCGTCAAAACCGAAGTTGTTCACCGAGGTGGCGAAAGGGATCAGAGGACCAAAGCTGTTGGTCGCGAGATCGAAGCTTGCCATTCCCGTACAGGCGTTCGGGCCGCCGGTGCAGATTGGAAATGTCGTGGTCATCGAGGCGAGCGCGGTATCGCTTTGCGTATCGAACACGATCCCGTCAGTGATGATCGGGATGCTGCCTGTTGGAAATGAGAAGGGCGAGCCGGCCACGAGGGAATTGTCGGTCTCATCGACCACATCGAGAAACCCGGTAGTGGTAACATAGCCGCTGACCACGAACACGAGGCCCTGCTTCTCGGCGATGGTCGCGCCACGGGCGAAGCCCTGGTGACCGAGGTCGATTGTCTTGAGGCGGGGGTCGGTGGTGTTCGGATCGACGCTGAGGTCGAGCGCGGCAACTTCGGCTTCGGGTCCGCTGCTTGGCTTGATTGGGACGTAGGCGCGTTCGCGTTCGCAATCGATCCCCTCGAGGCTCGCGTTAGTGGGACTGATCGCTTGCTGCGGCGGTAACGGAGCGGGGCCACCGCCGCTGCCGGAGCCGCATCCGGAGCCGATTATCGAGATCACCACAACCAATAGCCATACCCGCTTCATCCCTAATCCCCCTTTCAGCCTACTTGCACACCGGTGCGGTGTCCGAACTCGCGGCGTAATGCGGGAAAGCGCCGGGGACCGGATGGCGGTCCACAGAGGTGCCGGTGCTCGAAGACAGCGCCAAGTGATAGAGCGGTGGGGGTTCGGGAGCCAGCAGCGTGGTTGGATACGAGCAGGTTGAGACACCCGGCTTATAGTTGGGATCGGTGACCGTGACTACATAGTCGGCGCATCCCTCCGGCGGACAAACGTAATAGGTTTCGCCGCCGCCGTTCTTGGGGCACGATGGATCCGGCGTTGCCGAGTCCTTGCAATTCGCCAGGGGCGACGGGCCAACCGAGTTTTCATCCTGCTGCGCCACGTAGAGGAACAGCCAGCCCGAGGAATCGTAGTAGAATTTGTCCAGACCAGTGAGGCCATTCACATCGGGCGTACTATTGTAAGTTCCGTTCGGGTTGGTAATCTCACTGAGACTCGAGGCCGCGCTCAGCGTGCCGGTTGGATATACGCAAACCTGTTGGCCGCGGTTGTCGGTAGCCGTCGTCGTGCCGGTGGGGCAGCCCTGCGAGGCCAGTGTGATACCGTCGGCGGGGCATCCGGAATAATTGAAGTTCGTCTTTCCGCCATCGGGAGAATATTTGTAGGGACATCCGGCAGGGACTGGGTTCGACGGGCATTGGAGGTTGATTGGCACTCCGATGGGGACGAGATTGTTACCGACCAGATTGTCGCAATCCTGATTATTCTTGTTCGGATCGATGTACAGATTATTGAGCTTGTTATAGAAGACGCGTAATTCGGGATCGTCGGGGCCGGCGCCGATTGTGCCGCCACCGTAAGAATGGTAGCCGCGCGCGATCGTGAACGATGATGCGCTGAAGGGTTGGCCATCGCTGGTCCGGTAGCAGATGCCAAGCCGGACATAGAAGGGATTGGCCGGGCTGACATTGGGCTTGAACGCGTCCACGATGCCGAGTTCGAGGATGTTGTTGATTCCCGCTGCGTTCCCCTTGTCATTGGTGTCGACCGCCGCGGTCACCGTGTAGCTAAGCCCGCTGGTTACCTTGGGCTCCCATACGCCGAGCGCGTTGCGGCTGGTCAGCGTCATCGCGCCATGATTCCCGAAATCGACCGCATCTTTGGCGAAGGTGATCGCCTGTTTCTGCAAGTGAGGCGGCGGAGAACTCGAGTTCCCGTTGGGTGGATAAAGCATCTGGAGTTCGAGGGTCGCCATGCTCGAGGGCGACATCAGCGCGGTCGGGCGGTTTTCGAGCGCCGCATCCTGCGCGCCCTCGGCCAGGCACTCGTCAACCGAGTTGCTCGAGGCATTCATCGTCAACCCGTTGAGTGAGATCGGAAGCGGGCCGTTGAAGTTAGTACCGACGTTTCCCGCGGAATCAACCGCGACGAAGCCGGCGAGGGTCCCATCGAGATCGATTACCGCCGTGTTCTGGTCGCCATCGCCGAATCCCGAAGTGGGATTTGACGGGTCTTTGCCGAGGTTTACAAGTTCCGTATAAATCTGATGGCGCAAATCGGTGTTGACGAAGCTAAGCTGGGAGGTGTTCGCCAGCGTGGGATAGCTGCTCTGATTCGATTGGAACCAGCCAAACGCCGCATCGCCTTCATACACCCAATTAACATTGTTGCCGTCTTTGTCTTTCAGTTTACGGGCCGCCCCCCAATGGGTGAGGGCCGTGGTGTCGGCTGTTGTCAACGCGGGTTTGACCAGGAAATTGGCGAAGCGGTCGTGAATCAGACGCGCGGGTCCGTCGTAGATCATGTAGCCGTACATGTTCCAGTTCGGATCGGGATAACCTTTGCCAACCTCGTCCCCGCCGCTTGGGGTATCATTGCCTGAGACCGGCGTACGGTCGACACAGCCCCCCAAGACTTGCTGACCCGAATAGGCAGTATCCGGCTCTGGGCACGGCCCGAAGCGATCCACGTTATTCTGGCTGATGCCCTCCAGAACGGAATTCTCGAGCAGCATCCAGTCGCCCGGCGTGGCGCCGTCGATACCGCCGGCGGTCAGCAGCGACGCGTCGTCGCGGCTGGTCGCAAAGCGCCCGTTGTTGACCACGAACCACTGATCTCTCATCCAGACTCCGCGATCGCGGATTCGGGTCGCGGTCAGGCCGTCGAATTCGGCGAGCAGGTTACGACCGGCCGCGGTGCCGCCGACCATCGGATGAAGCTGCGCGGAGGCGGATTCGCTATAGGCGCCTTCGCCGAACAGTCCGTCGAAGCAGGCGCCGGCACGGTTGTTCGTAAACCTGCCTACCGGGAGACGTTGGTTGTTGGTCACCTGTGGATATTTACTCTCGGGCGGCTGGGTCCCGGGTGGCACATACCAATAGCCGATTCCCACGCCCTGGCATCCGTCGATTATATTATTCGTCAAGATTGTTCCCGGATTGGTGATCCAGAAACCGCTGGCTGGTTCGATATAAACGGGGTTGTCGGCAGGGCAAGTCCCGTTTGCGGTTGGCGGTACATATCCACCGAGGGCGCCGTTGCGCAAAAATGAGGTGCATGAGCCGCGGGTCGGATTCGTGGTCGAGTCCGTGTCCGGGATGTTGAAGCCGTCGTAATCGATATTCATTCCGGCGGGGTCGCCATTGGTCATGTAATCCCCGCTCCACCAATACCTTTTGATCAATTCGTCGCGCGATAACTTGTCCGTCTTGTTGATGTTGAACGAGTTGCTCATCGCGCCCAGACCGAGGTTATTGTTAAAGGTGACTCCGCTTTCGTCGCCGATCTCTTCGTAGAAGAGATGGCCGACGGCGCGCACGCATACGGTGTTCGAGATCGTCAGATTCTGCGTCGAGTGAACGGTAATGCACTTGTTGTAGCTGTGGTCGATACTGTTCGAATCCACCAGCACCGTCGAGGTGCTCGCATCGCCGGCCATATGAAAATGAATCGGATAGCTGGCGAGCTGGTCCTTGCCAAACTTCTGCAGCTCGACGCCCTGGACGGAGAATTCCTTGAACCCCATCAAGGTTCTGGTCTCGCCGCCCCAATGAATATCGGCCGCGTCCTTGCCATCGGTGATCGAGGCGAGCTTGATATTTCGGCTCAGCAACGCGACCGGCGCGCGCTCATCGACGCCGTAGTTCTGCGCCGCGGGATCACTGTAGTTGAGCGGACTCGGTTGTGAGATGCACGCGCTGGTGCATCCCGCTGGAGCGCTGCCACACGCGTAGTAGGCCGCCCCGGTGCTGGTGGTGCAGAGCTGGCTTGGAGTGGGAGCCTCGCTACCGAAATGGTAGTGAACCAGCGGGGTATCGAGAATGATGTCGCTGCCGGCGGGATTGTCGGCTGGCTTGGACTTGATTTCGGCGATCCGCACGATCTCGGTGTCGTAGGGAGCAAAGCTGGTGCTTCCGACGGTGATCCAGTCATTGCGCTGCCAGCGGCCTTTGCCCTGGGTTACGTCGTCGGCCACGCGCAGGGTAGTCTCGCCATCCACTCCAACCGGAGCGGTTGTTCCTGTACCCACTCCGTAGTTTTTGGGCGGCCCTGCGGGCTGCGACAGATACGTCCAGTTGAGGCCGTTGGGAGGTACGCCCTTTAGGCCGTACATCTGGAGCGAGCCGCCGCTTAGAACCTGGATTCCCTTGCTGAAGCCCGAGCAGGTCGTTCCCGCCGCGCATGGACGCTTGCCAAAAAAGTCGAGCGTGACCACGTCGGTCTGACGATCGGTTCCAATCGGATGACTCTTCTGGCCGACTTGAAGCAGACCGTTGACCAGGATCGAGCCTACGTCCATCTTCACGGTGGTATCGGGAAAGCATAAAGTGGAGCCCGAGCTGATCGTGATGGTGTCGAACTTATCGGCGCCCACGAAGCTCTTATCGACATAAACATTCGGGCCGCAGCCCGAGCCGCCGATGGTCAGATTCTTGCCCGCGTCTTTTTTGCACGCGTCGCTCGAGAGCGCGATCGCGGTGCCGCAAATCCCCGCGCCGGCCGCCTGCGCGGCGGGTTCCGCGGTCTGGCCGTTGCGCGCCTGCATCGCGCGCGACGCCCAACTCGCCTTGACGAGTTTCGCGCTATCGCTCGAAACCGTCTGCGCGCTGCCGCCTCCGCTGTAGGCGATCGGCGCCAGCGCCGCGGCAATCGCCAGCACCCGAAGAGTGGACCCGAGACCGCTTTTTCCGCGTCCCGACCTGCCCGGTTTGCCGGTAAGTTGTGCAAAGAAATCTCCAGACATCGGCGGATCCTCCCGCGACGCGACAAAGCGGCGACTTGGGTCTTCCAGGTAACTGCTGGACTAAGATGTGCCGCCTCGACTCAACTCCCCGTCGGTGATGGCTGCGGTACCGAGTTCAATTGCTCCGCTGGTCCCGCTGGGGCGCCCGGCGGTGATGAAGGAAAGCTTCTAGCATACAGACCTAAAACCGCGCAATTAAATCGCACCCATCGCGTCACTAATGTCTTCGATCAAATCGTCGCTCGATTCGAGTCCAACCGACAGCCGGATAAGTCCATCGCTGATTCCAGCGCGGGCGCGATCTTCCGCCGACATGCCGGAGTGCGAGGTTGCGGCGGGCCGCGTGATCAGGGTCTCGACGCCGCCCAGGCTGGGCGCGCAAATTGGAATCGTGGCGCGCGCGATGAAGTTCTCGGCCGCTGCGGCCGCGCCTTCGAGCTCGAAGCTCAGCACGGCGCCGAAGCCGTCGAACAGTTCGCAGGCGCGCAGATGGTTCGGATGGCTCTCGAGGCCGGGATAGTTCACCCGCGCGACCTTGCGATGCTGTTCAAGGAAGCGCGCGATCTTGAGCGCGCTCTCGCTCTGATGCCGCACACGCACCGCAAGGGTCTTGATGCCGCGGCTCAGCAGGAAGCACGCATGCGGATCGAGCACGCCGCCCAGGTGGTTGAGTTTGCGGGTGATCTCGGCGACCAGTTCCGCGCGCCCGATCACGGCGCCCGCCACGATGTCGGTATGGCCGTTCAGATATTTCGTCGCGCTGTGCAGCGAAAGGTCGAAGCCGATTTCGGCGGGCCGGAAATTGAGCGGGCTTGCGAAGGTATTGTCGATGATCGAGACGAGTCCGTTCGCGCCCGCGAATTCCACCGCCGCCGCCAGATCGCTGACCTTCAGCAGCGGATTCGAGATCGACTCGACGTATATCGCCTTCGTGTTGGGGCGCAGCATCTCGCGCCACGAGGCCGGGTCGTCGCCGTCGATAAAATCCACCTCGATCCCCATCCCCGGAAATTCCTGGGTCAGCAGATCATGCGTGCCGCCGTACAGGCTGTCCTGCGCCAGCAGATGGCCGCCGCCGCTCAGCACCGTCATCAAGGCCGCCGAGATCGCCGCCATCCCGCTGCCCGTCACCAGCGCGGCCTCCGCGCCCTCGAGCATCGCGAGTTTGGCGTGAAGCGCGGCGTGATTCGGAGTGTTGCTCAGCCTGATATAGCGCAGCTCGTGATAGCTCGCGGCGCCGGCCGACTCGAACGTCGAGGACTGGAATATCGGCATCGTGACCGCGCCGCCGATCAGCGGGTCGGGCTCGCCCGCGTGAATCAGCCGGGTTTCGATTCCTTTCATCAGCTTGGCCATCTGCGCTCTCCTGCGGGCCGGATGCAGACGGTTTTAGCACTGAATCGTTGGCGGGTCCGCATCGCCTGGGCGGTATCTGTTCACCCGCTATCGCGGGCGCGGTATGCTCAGAGTATCCGCGGCGCGGTGCGCGTCCGGCCCGCATTCAACATGAGCAACAAAATCGCGCTGGGCTTGGTGACCGATCTGTTCTTCCGCTCGAAGCTGGACGCGGTGGCCGCGCCGCTTGGCGTCGAGATGCTGTATGCCTCGACGCTCGAGGCGGCCGGGCGCCACTGCGCGGGGCGTCATCCCGCGCTGATATTCGCCGACCTCTCTGACGCGGCGTTTCCCGCCGCGGCGACCGTGGCGCGGCTGCGCGCCGATGCTCCGCGGGCGCGAATCGTCGGCTTTGCGTCGCACGTCGATCTCAAGGCGCTCAAGGCGGCGCGTGAAGCGGGATTCGATTTGACCCTGTCGCGCAGCGAGTTCACCGCGCGCCTGGCGGAGCTGCTCACGCCCTGAATCACGCCCGGTGACGATTGGGGCCGCCCGATGGTATAGCTATCGCGATGCATCCCGTGCTGGCCGCCTTCCATCCCGCCGTGCGCGACTGGTTTGCGCGGCGCTTCCGCGCGCCGTCGCGCGCGCAGGAACTCGGATGGCCTGTTATCGGCGCCGCCGGTGATGGCGCCCGCTACGATGTCCTGCTGTGCGCGCCGACCGGAAGCGGCAAGACCCTGGCCGCGTTCATGTGGGCGATAGACCGCCTGGTGCGCGAGGCCGAGCGCGGCGCGCTCGCGGGCGGGGTCTCGGTGCTCTACGTATCGCCGCTCAAGGCGCTCGCCAACGATATTCGGCTTAATCTCGAAGAGCCGCTCGAGGGCGTCCGTGAGATCGCCGCCGCCGGCGGGCTGGACTTGGGTGCGATACGCGCCGGCCTGCGCACCGGCGACACTCCGGCGGCGGAGCGCGGCGCGATGCTGAAGCATCCGCCGCGGATTCTCGTCACCACGCCCGAGTCGCTATTTCTGCTGCTCACGTCGCCGCGGTTTCGCGCCAACCTTGCGTCGGTGCGGCACGTAATCGTCGATGAACTGCACGCGCTGGCGGGCAACAAGCGCGGCGCTCATCTGGCGATCACGCTCGAGCGCCTGGAGCGGCTGGTGCTCGCTTCGGGTGGCGCGCGCCCCACGCGTATCGGCCTGTCCGCGACTCTGCATCCGATTGAAACCCTCGCGCAATTTCTGGCGGGCTTCGAGGCGGCGGCCGACGGCTCGCGCACGCCGCGTCCGGTCAAAATCGTGCGCGCCGATGATCGTGTGCGCGCGATGGACCTGCGCGTGCTCGCGCCCGGACCCGAGCTCGGACCGCTGGCGACGCATCAGCACTGGGACGCGATGTACGATCAGATCGCGGATCTAATCCGCGCGCATCACACCACGCTGATTTTTACGCTCTCGCGGCGCTGGGCGGAGCGGGTCGCCCTGAACCTGCAAAAGCGCGTCGGAGCCGACGCCGTGATGGCGCATCACGGCAGCCTTGCGCGCGCCGAGCGCGTGCTCGCCGAGCAGCGTCTCAAGCGCGGCGAGCTGCGCGCGATCGTCGCGACCGCGTCGCTGGAACTCGGCATCGACGTGGGCGCGGTCGATCTGGTCTGCCAGATCGATTCGCCGAAATCGATCTCGGCCGCGATCCAGCGCGTCGGGCGCTCGGGACACAGTCTTGGCGCGACGCCCAAGGGCAGGTTCTTCGCGCTGACGAGCGACGATCTGCTCGAGTGCGCGGCCGCGGTGCGCGCGATTCGGCGCGGGCGCCTTGACGAGGTCGAGATTCCTGCCGGATGCCTCGACGTGGCGGCGCAGCAGATTATAGCGATCGCCGCCGAAGAGGACGATATCTCACAGGCTGATCTGCATCGCGTGCTGCGCGGCGCGTACAACCTGGGCGCGCTC
The DNA here is from genome assembly GCA_035531615.1 of Binataceae bacterium (SeqCode). Taxonomy (GTDB): domain Bacteria; phylum Desulfobacterota; class Binatia; order Binatales; family Binataceae; genus JBARDN01. Next base: position 993 of record DATKSQ010000048.1, on the reverse strand, counting down.
GACGAGCGCGCGCTCGGGCGGCTGCTCGAGCAGATGGCGTGCGAGCTGCCCGAGCGGATCAGCGGCGCCGCGCCGAAAATCTTTTTCGATCGCGCGAACCGCCGCATCCGCCCGCGCCGCGGCGCGCGTATCGCCGCAATCATGTCGGGCGGAACCATCCCGGAAAGCGGCAACTACGACGTCGTGATCGAATCCCAGGGGCGCAAGGTCGGCGACGTCGAGGAAGACTTTGCGCAAGAGTCGGCGCGCGGCGACGTGTTCTCGCTCGGCTCGATGCCGTGGCAAATTCAGCGCATCTCGCGCGGACGCCTGATGGTCGAGCCCGCGCCTGGGATGGCGCCGACGCTGCCCTTCTGGCAGACCGAGGCGGGCGGCAGATCATACGCGCTGTCGGCGGAGATCGCGGAGTTGCGCCACGACGTCGCCGCGCGGCTTGCGGCGGACGGCGACCAGGCTGCCGTGCGATGGCTCGCGCATGAATGTTCGCTGGCAGCTCCCGCCGCGGCGCAGGCGGTGGATTACGTGCGGCGCGGCGCGCTGGCGCTGGGCGCGATTCCCGATGCAAAGACTGTTGTGGTCGAGCGCTTCTTCGATGGCCTGGGCGGCACCCAGATCGTAATCCATGCGCCGTTCGGAATCCGCTTCCATCGCGCGCTCGGGCTCGCGCTGCGCAAGCGGCTGTGCCAATCGTTCGATTTCGAGATCCAGGCCTCGGCGATCGACGACGCGGTATTGATCGCGCTGAACGCGCGCCACAGTTTTCCGCTCGAAGAGACGCTCGCGATGCTGCCGGCGCACGCCGCGCGCGCGGTGCTCGAGCAGGCTATGCTCGCGGCGCCGATGTTCGAGGTGCGCTTCCGCCACGTGGCTTCGCGCACGCTCACCGTACCGCGCGCCGTTCACGGCCAGCGGGTTCCAGCGTGGATTCAGCGCCTGCGCTCGCAAGAGGTGCTGGCGGCGCTGTTTCCGCGGCAGCAGGCGTGCTTCGAGAAT
>DATKSQ010000047.1:0-24218 GCA_035531615.1 Binataceae bacterium (SeqCode) | reverse complement strand
AGCGAGCTTGGAGTACCACCACCTTCGCCACTCGAATAGCCGCCGCCGCCCTCGACCGCGACATCCGCCATCGTGGCGGCGTCGGTGCGCCCGTTGATCGCGGCGCCGCGCCCGCCGCCGCCGTGATGGTGGCCATGATGCCCGCGGCGCGGCCCCGCTCCCCCCGCACAGCCGGTGTCGAGCGCTCCGGCCAGCGACAGGCTCCTCCCGAGGCGCGCACTGTAGAACTGTCCATCGCCGCTGTAGTAGAGCGTCACGCCTGATGAAGACCGCAGGTCGATTCTTAAAGCTGTCCAAATTCGACCGAAGCTACAAATTAACCAGGAGGAAGTTTGGGCGTGGCCATGATCTGCTTGTGCATCGGCCCCTGCTTCCGCGCCGCGGGCCCGTGAGGTTCCATGAGCAGCACGTCGCGTAGCTGCATGCTAGTTATCTTCGTGATGATACCGTTTGGGTATCCGGTCCAAAAGGCCGCGTTCTTCGGAAGATAGAATGTCCCCTCCACTTCCACCGTTTTGTGATCGAGCTCGCGACTCCATCTCTGAAAGCGGCTCTTATCTACTGAGCGGAAATCGAGAAGGAGTGCGTTGTTCGTAAATTCGTCCGCGTCGTAAGGGCTGAGAAAAAGATAAGTGTTTTCGAATCCCATAGTAGCGAATCCAGTTACTACGATCCGCTTTCCATCGTATTTTTGCGGTTGCGCTATCAGCGCGATCAGAGGGACGACCGGCAGCGGCTCATTGGCGCTGCAGTCCGGAACGACCAGCAGGTTCAGCGCCAAGCCGAGACCAATAAAAATATTAACTAGAAATGGTCGAGTAATTCTACCCGGGTCGAGTCGCGGCGTACCCATGGTGAGTCTTTCCCTCCAGCCTTACGGACTATTTGCACGCTCGTGGCGGCGCACTCGACAAAGGTGCGCTTGGCCCGCTGGGTTCAAGCTTTATCACCTGACCCTGCGGGGTGATGATGTAAACCGGCGCGCCGCTCGCACGGGCGTAAGCTCTGTCGAAGCCCGACGGCTCTCCGGGCACATCGCTGCTCGGGTGGGTATGGTAGCTCCCGACATAGCCTAATGGGAGGGTGAGCTCTCCGCCCGCCGCGCCAACGACCGCTGGGCTGGTGTATCCGAACCCCGGACCACTCGGGAGGAGAGCGCCACCCTTCCCGACCCAAACTGAGGAGCCTCCGGTCGGGATAATATCAGTGGAGGTGCCGATGATCTGCCCATAGAGCGGGTGCGGCGATGCATTAGCTGGCGCGGGATCGGCGGAGGGCTGCCGCCGCCGCCGGGGAAGCCACGGTGCGGGTTACGCGGGTGCGCGGAATTATTTGCGGTTCTTGCTCATCGAGTCTTCGAAGCGGGTTAGGGTGGCGTCGGTATGGCGGCCGGTTGCGACCGCTTCGAGCTGGGTGCGGATTCGATTTGCGAGTTGGCGGCGGAAAACCGGTTTGGCCAGAAAATCGCTGACGCCGACGCGAATCCCCTCGGCGCGGGCGTCCAGATCGTCACGCGCGGTGATCATGATAATCGGAATTTCCGCCGTGTCGGGATTATTCTTTAGCGCCTTGCAAACCGCAAAGCCGTCCATCTCGGGCATCATCAGGTCCAGCAGGATGACGTCAACGTCTTTCTCCTGTACCAACTTGAGACACTCGGCTCCGGAACCGGCCTCGAGTGGCACAAATCCCTCGCGTTGCAGATGACGCGCCAGAATCGTGACGGTATCCGGGTCGTCGTCCACCACCAGGATTTGGGGTAGTCGCGTCGATTCGTCCATTTACGTTCTAGCCATCCTCATTCTTCTTCTGCTTCGTCTGAAGAGGCTTGCGCGATCACTCCGCAGCGCCTTAGCTTCGCGGCAAAAGTCGTGCGCTTGAGCCCGAGCAGCTTGGCGGCGGCCTGCTTGTTACCGCTGGTCTGCTTTAACGCCTCGTTGATCAACCTTCCTTCCAATTCCCGTACCAGACCGGGAAGGTTGACGCCTCCGTTGGCAAGCGACGCCGGAATTTCCGGCATCGCCGCCCGCGGCTTCGATACGAGTCCCGGCGGCAGGAGATCGACGTCGATTACCGGCCCGTCGCATAGAATCGCGAGCCGTTCGAGCAGATTTTCGAGTTCGCGCACGTTTCCCGGCCATTGATGCGACCATAGATAGACCATCGCCTCGCGGCTGACGCTCAGTTCTCGTCCGGGGGTGCGGGCGCGGATTCGGTCGAGAAAATATTCGATCAGGATCGGAATATCGGAGCGCCGCTCGCGCAGCGGTGCGATTACGATCGGGACGACCTGTAACCGATAGAACAGATCCTCGCGGAACGCGCCGCGGCTGACCGCGCCCGCCAGATCGCTGTTGCTCGCCGCGATCAGGCGCGTATCGACCCGCGTCCCGCGGTCGGAGCCGACAGGGCGCACGAATCCGTCCTCGAGCACGCGCAACAGCTTGGCCTGCAGCGCGATCGGCATCTCGCCGATCTCATCGAGCAGGATCGTGCCGCCGTCGGCGCTGCTGAGCAACCCGTGGCGCTGGCCGGCCGCGCCGGTAAACGCGCCGCGCTCATGCCCAAACATCTCGGATTCGAGCAGATCGTGCGGGATCGCGGCGCAGTTTACCGCCACGAATGCGCGCGCACGCCGGCGCGAGCGCGCGTGAATCGCCTGCGCGACAACCTCTTTACCGGTGCCGCTCTCACCCGTGACCAGCACGGTAGCGTCGGTCGGCGCCACGCGCTCGATAAGCGCGCGCAGCTTGACGATCGTCGGATGCGATCCGATTAGCACCTGATCGAGCGCGGGCGTCTCGCCGCGCTCGGCTATATTGGCTTGTGTTGCCACCCCTTGTGACGCCCGAGCGCCGACGGCCGCGCCGATCGATCGGGCCCGGTTGAAATTGTGTCACGCCGCGCTGGCTATAAACAAGCCGTCAACATGGATGCGCGCTCACGGCGCGGCGATTTCGTGGCGATAGATCGCGGCCTGGCCGGGGCCCTCGGTCACCGAAATCTCGAGCATCGTAGCGTGCTCGAGCGCGCCGCGCGCGGCGAGCGCATCGTGCAATTCATTCCAGATATAGCGCGCCAGCTCCTCGGCCGAGCTGTGGACGATCGGCGCAAGGAACACGTCAGCGGCGGGAAATATGAACTCGTCGCGCTCATAGGCGACGCGAATCTGTCCGCCCGGCAGGCTTTCGATCTTCAGGCAATCGCTTTTCGCCGGGATAATCGTATGCTCGTCGAGGCGGTCGAGAATTTCCTTGGTGAGCTTTTTGATCAGCCCGAAATCGATCACGTAGCCGGTGCCCGCCAGCCGCCCCCAGGCGCGCACCCCGACCTGGTAGTTATGTCCGTGCAGCGGCTCGCGAAAACCCGGATACGCGATAAAATGCGCGGCCGAGAACTTCAGGTTCTCTTTCGCGACGTGAATCGAAAACTCGGTAGCCACCGTTGGAGTCTTATCCGAGCACCGGCTCATTGAGAAGCGGCTCGAGCGACCGGTCGATTCCCGCCGCGCCGAACCGCTCGCGATAGCGTCCCGCGTCGAGCGAGGTCGCAGCCATAAAGCGCTCGGTCTCGTGCGCCGAGGCCGTGCGCAGGCATCCGGCAAGCTCGCGCGCCCAATCGGCGGCCGGGTCGAACCCCGCCATCAGGTCTCCAACCGCCAGGCCGTGCAGCCCGCCCATCAGGCATTCCGCGTAGTACCCGATTTGGCCCGGACGATCGATCGCGAGCGACGTGATCCCGAGCGCCGAGCCGAGCGAATGCAGCCGATCGATTCCGAACTCGCGCCGGCGCGAAACCACCGCCGCGTCGCCGCTGCCCTCCAAGCCCGAGCCGATCGCGACGATCGCGACGCGGCCGTCGGAGATCGGCGCCGGATGAAAGACGTACCCGGGCGAAGTGTATCCAATTAGATCCCGCAGTGCGCTCCGGTACTCGAGCAGATTGAAACGCGTATCCGCGGCGATTCGCATCAGGAATTCTCCGAGCGGGAGATGCGCCTGGTCGGAGCGCGCCATCAGCCGCGCGAATGCGGCGGGATCGTATTCCTCGCGCCGCGCGAGTGCCGGCGCCGCGCCGCGCTCGAAGGTCAGGAGCAAAGCTCCAAATTCATCCGCGGTGTCGCCATGCCGGCCGATCCCGAGACGCGCGCATATCGGCGCGGCGCGATCGATCGGCTCGATATCCATCGCCAGGTAGCTGCCATGACTCGAGGGCTTGGCCAGCCCGCGCCGCGCATTGGCGACCATCACCGGCTCGGCCTCGAGCGCGACCAGGCGGCCGAGTCCGCCGCGCCGCTCGGCCAGAAGCCCGTATCCGCTAAGGAGTGAACCGTAGCCCAACACGACGAGGCGCGCGTTCGGCTCGAGACTCACGGCGGTAAATTCGCACGCGTGGGATCGCGCAGGCGATCAAATATCTTCGACGGGCGGATAATATTTTCTGTCGCCCAACTCGTCCACCGCGCTCCAGAACTCCGGTCCCGACGCGCCGAGCGGATTGGCCGGATCTTTGAGCGACATCGCCTGCCGCGTGTAGTTCCAGTTCTCGGGGCGCAGGCGCCGCGCGGTGTCGAAATATTTCTGGGCGGCCTCGCGATGCCCGCATTCGTACAGATATTCGCCGAGCCGGAAATTGGCCGCCGCGCGCACATCATCGTCGCCCGGCGTATGCATCCGGCGCAGGACTTCGGCCTCGCCCAGCGCGAACTTGCTCGCGGCGCCATTGGCGACCCAATCGCGAATCGCGTTTTGGTAAGCCAGCCGCTTGGCCTGCATCTGCTTCATCGACTCCTCGGGCATCGTGAAGGTCTTGCGATCGAGCGTGCGAAACGCGTCAGTCGCGCCGGCCGACTCGCTCGGCCGCACGATCCGCCCGCGCTCATCGATCCAGACCGCATTCGGCACGTTCACCATGTCGTAAAGCTCGGCGACGATATGGCGCATATCGATCACGCACGGATAGGTCGGCTTCGCCGCCACGATCCACGGCTCGGCCGCGATTTTCCCGGCGCTATCGAACGCCACCGCGATCGGCACAAAGCCCTTGGGGCCCAGCTCTTCGTACATCGCCTGCCACACGGGCAGGTCCATTCTGCATCCTCACCAACTGGCCCATGAGACGAGCAATACCTTCTTGCCGCGATACTCGGAGAGCGAATGCATCTCGCCCGCGAGATCGGGCAGCGAAAAATCCGGCGCCTCGAGCGACTTGAGCTTGCGCGCGCGTTCAGCCGCCGCCGCGCCGAAGCACCATACGCGATGCTCCTCGTCGGCGACGATCGGTTGCCCGAGCAGTTCCGCCAGCGCGGCCAGGTTGTAGCGGCCGCCGGCCGCGAATTGGGCGGCGCGTGCCGGAGGGACGGGGATGCAGACCTCGTCCTTGCAGAAGCCCTCAGGCTTGAAGATCCATCCGCTCGCGCGCTGAAGATCCTCGCCACGCAGCCATAGCGCACGGTCGCGAATCTCGGCCGCGACGCCTGGGGTTACGCGCTCGCCATAAATCAGGTCGGTCGAATTGTGGGCCATCACAGGATCTCCCTGGGACTCGACGAAGGGCTACGCTTATCCTAGCGTCCGCGGCGGCGCGGTCAAATCCAAAGTATCACTCCACTTGCGGGGGAGGCGGTCGCGGCGCGGATCGCGCGCAGATAGATTGCCACCTGTGCGCGATATTCGGCCAGATGCGCCGACAGGTCCGCGTCGGTCTTGAATTCGACGATCGTCCATCGCGCGGCGCCGTCCGCTTCGGTTTTGGCGCGAAAGGCCAGATCGGCGACTCCCTCCGCGGTCGTGCCGTCGTCGAGCGTCACAAGAATTGGATATTCGCGCCGGATTTCGGCGGCGCCGGCGGCGGCGCGAATCGTCGCGGAGCCAAGCGCGCCGGCGACCGCGCCGATCGCGGCCTCGGTATCGTCGGAGCCCGCGCCGAGCATCCGCGCAACGCTCGCAGCCACTTGCGCGATTTCGCCGCGCGCCGCGCCGAAGCGCACGCGCAGCATCGTTTCATGCACCAACGTGCCGAATATCCGCAGCCGCGGACGCGATCGATCGCGCGCGACCTGCTCGAGCTCGATACGAATCGCACCCCCGTCCGCGTCCGCGAAGGCTTGCCCAGCGTCGGTTCGCGACTTTGCAAGCGCGGTCGCCGCGCCAATTCTCAGCGTCGGCTCGGACCCGTGCGCCACCGCGGCGTCGCGGGCCGCGCGCCACGCGCGATGCAGCTCGTCGCCGCGCTTCGAGATCTCGCCGCTTGAGTCGGCCTCGAGCAGTACGCTCTGGCGCAGCCCCATCGCTTCCTTCACGTCCAGGATGAGCAGGGTCGGATCCCACCAGACCACCCGATGAGTCCCCGCCGCGGGCCGATGCAACCCCGGCGCGACCGAACGCGTAGGCGCGGGCGCGCGGGTTGGTCGCGTGCGCACGGAATCCTCGCCGAACTCGGGGCATCCGGCGGGCTTGCGGCTGAGCGCCGCGCGGCGCTCCTTCTGCTCAGGATAGATGACGGGATTTAGCCGCGCGAGCCATCCGTCATACGCACCGTCACCGAGCGCGGGGACGACCAACAAGTCGCGCGCGCGTGTGGTCGCCACGTAGAGCAGCCGAATCGCCTCCTCGACATCACGGCGGCGTTCCTCCACCTGGTGCTCGAGTAGCTCGCGCGGAGCGCATCCAGCGATTCGCAGAGCAGCCAGCCCGCGCGCGGGATCGATATAGCGCGAGGGCTCGCCGGCGGTTTCGTTGCAGGTCAGGTCGGCCAGAATCACGACCGGAAACTCGAGTCCCTTGGCGCGATGCACCGTCATGATGCGCACGCCATCGGTGCCCTCCTCGGCCAGCGGCGTCTCGCTGGCTTCATCGCGCTCCGCGCGGGCTTCGAGTTCGTCCACAAAGCCCCGGAACGAAGTCGCGCGGCGGCGCGCCTCGTAGCGCCGCGACTGGTCCATCAATCGGATGATATTGGCCAGCGCCTGATCGCCGGTCGGCCAAATTGCGATTCCCGCGTGCGCGCGGGTCTTCGCCAGCGCCAGAGCAAGCGTCTCGGCGATCGGGCGCAGGTTGCGCGCGCGATGCAGTTCGAGAATGATCTCGCGCGCCTCGCGCACCGCGCCAAACCGGTTCGCGCGGTCGGCGGGCGCAGGGCGCCACAGGCTGAAGGCGCCCGCCGCCGCGCGATACTCGAGCAACAGATCGTCGCCGAGCGAGAAGAACGCGCCGCGCAGCGTCGCGAACACCGCCAGCTCGTCATCGGGGCGCTCGATCGCCGCGAGCAGGTTGCGCACGGAAATAACTTCCTCACGGTCGTTGAACGATCCGCCCTTGACCAGCACGTGCGCGAGATGGCGCGCCTCGAGCGCGCGCAGGTACGGGCGCGTGACGTCGCGGCCGTGCGAGTTCATCCGGCGAAACAGAATGCAGATATGGCGCGGCGCGATCGCCACGCGGCGCTCTGGCGCTTCGCGTTCCGTGACCGTCCATCCGCTTTCCTTGACCATCCAGCACGCGAACGCCGCGATCGCGTCGGGCAGCGAATCTTCGATCCGCCAATCGGTCACGCGCCCGTAGTCTCCATATGGATCGGGCACCGGCAGCGCGACGATCGAGGGCTGCGCGGCGGGATCCCCTCGCACCGAAACCAGCGGCGCATAAGCCGGCTGAGTCGGCGACTCGGCCGCCATCAGCGGCGCGAACGCCGCGTTGATCATCGCGTGCAGCTCGGGGGTCGCGCGGAAGCTGGCCGTCAGATGCAGTAGGCGCGCCCCGGCGTCCAACAGGCTGCGCTTGACCGCTTGATAGAGCGCCACGTCGGCCCGCCGGAAGCGGTAAATCGACTGCTTGGGGTCACCCACGATAAACAGCTTGCCCGGAACCGGGCGGACCGCCCGCCAGTCATCGACGGCCGGATCGTCGGCGGCGAGCAACAGCAGAATTTCCGCCTGCAGGGGATCGGTATCCTGGAACTCGTCGATGAAAATATGCGTGAAGCGATGCTGCAGCTCGGCGCGCACGGCCGGGTCGCCGCGAATCAGGTCGCGCGCGACCAGCAGCAGATCGAGAAAGTCCAGTTGCCCCTCGCGCCGCTTGAGGCCGTCGTAAATGCCGATGATCGGCCACAACTCGTCGCGCAACCGCGGCGCCAGATTGGCGCCCGCGGCGAGCCGCATCCGTTCCAGCCGCTCGCGCAGCGCGGCGCGGCGCGAGAAAACTTCCGCGCGTTCGACCCCGCCAATCGCGCCGCCGAAACCCTTCCATTCCCAGCGCCGGCCAAAGCCTAGCGTCAGCACGACGGCCTCGAGCGCGTCATAGTCGCGGCCGCGCACCGCCTCGAGCCGGATCGCTTCGGCCACTGGCCGCGAGATATCCAGCAGGCTGCGCGCGAGCCAATCGCCGGGCTCCGCGCCGCGCGCAAGCTCGCCAAGCGCGATCGCTTCGGCCACGATCGCGTCGATCTCGCGCTCGCGATCGAAATCGCTCGGCTCCCAGCGCGCCCTGAAATCGCGCCACGCGAGCAGCTCTTCGGCCGCCGCGCGGGCGATCGCGCGCGGACCGTCGCGGCTCACCGATTCGCGCCGCCGCAGCAGGCGGCGCATCGCGTCGCCCGGACTCGCCAGCACGCCCTCGAACCATCTGGCGAACGCCGACTCGAAGATCGCGCCGGCGATGTCCTCGGCCGCCACCTCGAACATCGGATCGACCCGCGCCTCGACCGGACGCTCGCGCAGCAGGTCGGCGCAAAACGAGTGGATAGTCCCGATACTGGCCTGCTCGAGTTCGCCCAGCGCGGCGCCCAGCCGCGCGCGCGCGCCCGCCTCGAGTGCGGGATCGTTGCGCGCGCGTTCGATCTCGGAGCGCAGCCTGAGCTTGAGTTCGCCGGCGGCTTTCTCGGTGAACGTCACCGCGACGATCCGGGCCAGGGCGCCGCGCCCCGACGCGATCACCGAAACGATCCGGCTGACCAGTGCGGTGGTCTTGCCGGTGCCCGCGGCGGCCTCGACCATCAGGGTCGCGTCAAGCTCGCCCGCAATCGCGTCGCGCGCCTCCTGATCGGCAAGTTTAGCGGGCGTGCTCATCTCATTTCCCGCAGGCGCATCAGCGCGCCCAGGCGTCCCTTTGGCTTTACGTCTTTCACGCGCCGCTCTTCGTAGGGCCCGCACACGCGCCGGTAGTCGCACCATTCGCATTCGCGATCGGCAGGGGCCGCGGGCAAAAACCCTTCGGCGAGGGCGGCGCCGACGATCGCCGCGAACTCGCGCTCGGCGGCGCGCGCCGCGTCGTTCATCTCGACGACGCGTTCCTCGTATCCTCCCGTCGCCGTGCAGTAATAGAGCCGCCCGAGCGCGACCGGAAGGCCCAGCACGCGCTCGGCCGCGAGCGCGTAGAAGACGGGCTGGAGATGCTTGCCGCCGCCGATCACGAAATCCGGCGCGGCACGCACCCGTCCGGTCTTGTGATCGGTGACGCGCACACGTCCGTCGCTCGCGCGCTCAACCAGATCGATCGACCCGCGCAGCATAAGGCCGCCCTCGAGCGCGGCCGGATCGGGCGAGCTGGCAGGATCAGCCTGCGCGCGATCGCTCAGTCCAAAGGACAGCTCGAAGCGCTCGGGACGCCACGCCTCGGGATCTGCGGAGGCGCGCCGCAGCCACTCGCGCAGGTCGGCGCGAATCGACTCGATTCCGTCGAGCCATACGCGCTCGATCGCCGGGGCAAGTTCCTCGCGCCATCGCGCCGCGACTTCATTGAGGGTCGAATCGAGCAGCGCGCTCGCCGCGCCCAGGCTGGCGGCGGTGACGGGCAGCGCGTCGTCCGCGCGCAGGCGGCCGAGAATCTCGTATTGGACTTCGGCGAACAGGCCGCCGCGGGTCAGCGGATCGATCACCTCGATCGCGGCGGGTTCTTCACGCGGCGCGAGGCGATGAATCGCCTGCAGGAAGAACCGGTACGGGCACGCGGCAAAATGCTGGAGCGAGGTCGGCGAGTAGGAACGCGCCGCGAGCTGATGCGGCTCGAGCGCCGCGCGCGCCGCAGGCTCGGGATCGACCAGCCCGTCGGCCGGCGTCCAGCGCCTGAGCCATTTTCGCGCGCGGGTACGCAGCGCGCGTCCGAGATACTGGTTGGCGCCGAGCAGGTAGTGCGCGGCGCCGCGCGTGGTTTCGGGATCGCGCCCGATAAGCGTGTCGAGCGTCGCGAGATCGAATTCGGCGTCATCGATCGCCTGCTCGGGATCGGCAGGCGCCGGCCAGCCCGCCGCCGCGGGCATCGACGCGCGGCGCGCCAGCTCGTCGAAGCCGGGCAGGCGCCCTTCGGCGGCGCGCAAAATCTCGAGCGCGTAAAATGATGGCACCCGGGGCCGGCCCTGATCCAGATCGACCCGCGGATAGGAAAACATCACGCGGCGCTCCGCCGCGCCGACCGCGATTCGAAGCGCCAACCGCTCGCGCGCCACGCGATCCTCATTGCGAATCAGGTCCGCACCCAGCGCCGCGCGCGCCGCGTCGAGCAGGATCGGGTCCTCGATGAGCTTTTGCGGAAAAATCCGCTCCGCCAGCCCCGGAACAATCACCACCTCGAACGACATCGCGCTGGCGCGATGCGGCGACGCGACGAACACCGCGCCGTAGCGCCGCGGCGCGGGTGGATCCTCGAGCTTCGCCAGCCGCTCGGCCACCACGTGGCGCACCTCGTCGAGGGTGACCGGGCCGACCGGCGCCATCGCGTCAAGTTCGCCAAGCGCCGCCAAGATTTCGTCTGGCTCGCGAATCGCGGCCGCGGCTATGGCGCGCAGATGCACCAGCCATTCGCCCCACGCCGCGCTCGGCGGCAGCGCGGCCAGCATCGCGATATGCGGCAGCGCGATTTCCTTCAGATGGCGCAGATCGGCGATCCGATGCTCGAGGCCGGCGGCCTGCGCGGTGTCATCGTCCAGCGCGGCGCGGCGGCGGGCGAATTCGCGACCCAGGCCATCAAGCCGCCGGGTCCATCGCGCGGCGCTTCCGATCACCGCCGCATCGACGATGATCCGCTCCCATCGCCACGGCGCGCGCGCGCGATCTTCCGCTTCACGAGGCAGCGTGCGGTTGACGGTATCCTGCAGTTCGAGATCGAGCGAACTCGCGAACAGCTCGGCGCCGGGCGCGGCCGCGGGAGCCGTCTGAGGAGCCGAAGCGTAAGGCACCTGCGCGAGCGAAAGATACTCGGCGTAGCGCCGTGCCGAGAGGTCTTCCGCCGCGCACGCGAGCAGCGCGAGTAGCGCGCGTCCGGCGGGCCGCGGACGGCGCGCGCCGAGCGCGAAATGCGCCGGAATTCCGGCGCGCGCGAGCGCCTCTTGCAGGCACGGCAGATAGCGCACCGGGTCGTGCAGCAACACTGCAATTTTATCGAAGCGCACGCCGGAGCGCGCCTCGCGATCGATGCGCCGCGCGATCTCGACGCACTCGTGCATCTCGCCGGGCGCGGAAACGATCACGACGCTATCGTCAAGCCGGCGCACGGCGGGCGTGAGATCGCTGAACAGATAATCCTGGGTCCGCGCCAGCGAAGTCTCCGCGCCGTCTGCGCTTCGCGGCGCGCTTTGCACCGCGGTCCCAAGCGACTCCGACAGCATCCGCGCCGCGCGCTCGGCGCCCGCCGGCAGCGTGGCGAAAAAATCCGGCGCGCGCGCGGCCAGCGCCGCGGCCAGCGCGCACTCACGCCGCGTCTCGATTCCGACATCGAGCATCAGGGTCGGCAGCGCGGCGAAGCGCGGCGCAGGCTCGGCGCGCACGGCTTCAGCGGCGAGCGCCAGTATCTGCGCGCGATCGGCAAGTCTGGCGCAGGCCAGCTCGAACTCGAAGCGCGTGAGCATCGCGCCCAACTCCGCGCCCGCCGGGCCGAGCCGCGTAAGATCGCCGGCGGAGATCTCGCTCAGGCGCAGCTCTTCGATCGTGCGCGCAAGCGCGGCGGCAAAACCGGGCTCGTCGAGCACCGGCGCGAAGTGCTGAAGCCCCGCATCCGTGCGCAGATGGAATACCGCGCGCGCGGCCAGCGCGCGAGCCGCCAGCTCCGAGGCCGGCGCAAGCCCGAGCGCGGCCATCCGGTCGGCGGCGAGCAAGCCGGCCAGCCGGTTGAACGTCAGGCGATGAATTCCGGCCAGAGCGCCGCGTTCGGCGGCGAGCGCACGCACCAGGTCGTCGGCGCCGGCGCGCACTGGCGCGATCACGATCGCCTCGGCGCCCGGCTCGAGCGCGCCGAGCCAATTGCGGGCGGCGGCGATTCGCTCGGCCGCTCTGACCGAGGTGATTATCTGGCGCGAATTGGGCATCGGGATGGCGCGCGGCGCGGCCTTCCGATAGTTCGCCGCAAGGGCGGCGCAGGGCAAGGGGCGATTCCGGTTGTTTCCACAACCGTTGTCGCGGCGTTTATTTCACCAGGTAAACCGGATCGCCGATTCGCGCCACGCCACCGGCGCCGACCTGGGCGAACACGCCCACGTTGTTGCGATGATGCCGGGCCGAGGTGCGCAGCACGTCGAAGTCGCGCGGAAGATCGTCCTGCGGATGCGTGGTCATCACGCAGCGCAGCGCGGGAACCATCGCGACGATCTTCACGACCGCGCCGACGCGCAATTCGCCGCCCTCCCATTCGTCTTCCACAAAGCGGTCGTCGCCCGCGCCGGTATCGACCAGCAGCGTGGGCCGGAAGCGGCGCGGATCGAAAATCGATTTCGAGCCCGCCAGCCGCGCCAGATGGCGCAGCGTTCCGGTCGCGAGCACATGCATCACGGCGGTGTCGAAAAACGATCCCTGCGCGAGGCTGAAGTCGGCGGGCAGCGTGGCGGCGGTGAGTCCGGGAATCACCTGTTCGACGGGCACGTCGGCAAAAACGGTTTTCGGATCGATACCGGCGCGTTCGCGTACCGCGGTCTCAGCGCGTTCAAGAACCACTGTGCGGCCGAGCGCGGCGCTGATTTCCTCCGAGGCGCCGGGGTCCGCCGCGTGGATCAACCTGCCATCGGGCAGGCGGATACTGACTGGCGAGTGGCCGTCGGCGGCGATCGGATCGTCGTACGTGGCGCGGAAGGCATACAGGCCCGCGAATTTTTTGGCGCTCGCGATTCGCCGCGTCGCGATTTCGCGCAGTGCCCAGGCGCGATCGCCCGCCGCGCCGCGCTCGGTGATCTCGACCTGGGCGAGCTGTTCGCCAAGCATCGATTTCACCGGATGCCGCCAGATCGCGGCGATCGTGCCAATCTGCGTTTGCGCCATCGATACCTCTTCTCCGCCGCGCGCCACCGAGGCTTGAAGCGTTTCTGAATCGCGAGCGATTTTTGAATGATCGTGATCGAGTGATACACGACCCCGCCGCCGCGGCGCAAACGCCGCGCACGCATGCACGCTCGCGTCGAGCGGAGATTGCTCGCCCGGCGTTATTTTTTCGCCTTGCCCGTACCCGTAAGGAACCCATTCTATGATTTCAAGCTCGTAAGCCACGCGCATCGGGGTTGCGGCGCGTCAACTTCTCCCTGGCTCTCTGCTTGGATAGAGACTGTAGATAAATGGAAATTTCGTCCGTCATCCTGAACGGAGGTTGCTGCACTGAAGGATCTCCGCGCAGCGATTAGTGCGGAAAGCGTTGGCGGCGCTAAAGAAAATCGCTTCGCGTAGATCCTTCGCCTCCGGCTCAGGATGACATCGACGGGGCGTTTGGAAGAAAATCGACAGCCTCTGTCCAAGGAGAGGAAGTCAAACCCTTCCGGCAGTTATGCAAAGGTCCCCTACGGCAGGCACACCGCGTGCGGCGGCGACTGCATCAGGCACGCGACCAGCGGCGTCAGCACCGGCCGCGCGAGACCGATGAGCTCGGCCACGGTGTTGCCAAGGTTCGACACCCAGACATCGCCCGAGACGTCGACGGCTGCGGCGTACGGGGTGCTGAAGTTGGCGTCGATGGGAGCGAAGTTCAGCGCCAAATCCCAGAGCGGCGCGCTCTCCAGCGTCGGTTGGAACGGCGCGGTCGCAGGCGAGCTCAGAACCGCGTAAATCCCGCTCGCATTGTTCGTCGGGTTGGTCACGATCGCATGCGCGATCGCCAGCGTGCTCGCGCTGTTCGATACCCCGGTGTCGGTAAACAAAGTGCTGCACGGGGTTGACGAGGAGTTCGCGCTGATCACGCGCGCCGCCAGAATATCCGCCAGCGTATCGAGCCGCTCCAGCCCGTCGCAGTTGACCGCCGGCGAGCCGCCCGTGCAGTTCGCCTCGGTCGCGCTGGAGTTTGCCCGGAAGCTCGCTGGGATGCCGGTATTGCTAGGAGTTCCGCCCGAGGTCATGTAGCTCACCACCAGATCAGTCTCTGCCGCGTTGACCGCGTTGGTGAGTCCCGTCGAGTTACTTGAGGGGGCGCCGATGATCGTGCCGGTCGCGTCGCTGAACTGGGCCAGCGGCCACGGGCGGGACTCAAGGCTCGATTGGACCACGATCCGCTATGCCGCCACTGCGTGCCCGACGAGCTTCACCTCCACTGGAAAACCTTCCAGGCTATCGGGAGCGGCGCGCTCAACCGAACCCAGGTCTTCCGGCTTGGAGACCCAGACTACTATCTCCGGATTGACATCGCCGTTTTCGTTGCTCACCGAAACCCCGAGAACTTTGGGAATAGCCATCAGCTCTTTCTCGTGACGGGATAGCACCCGTCCAGCCTCTGCCCAATCGGCTTTGCTCTGCTGAGCTTGAGCTTGCGCGGCCGGCGCTCCGAAAGCGCACATGCAGAGCGCGAAAACAGCGAGCCAGAGCAAGACTCCGGCGCCCGCCACGGTCCAGCCCAAGTGCTTTCTCATTCTCGATTCCTACGTTTGAAGTTACTACTCACCCGCTCAGGCGAGTGTCTATCGCGGTCCTTGACTTTGCGCCGGGCGCGCGAGAACGTGGCCTGCGATGCTTGGGAGCTTTCGGAAGCACCCGAATACAGAAAAGCTACCCTGGCACACGCAGCCTTCGCCGGGCTCCGGTCGTTTACAAGGGTCTTCGCCGGGCACGTGGATGACGCGCGCTTTCGCATCGCGGCAGACGCACGACGGAATCACTCGCGCCGCCCGAGCGGAACCGGCCGCGAGCAAGGACGTGGCCTGCGGCGTGGCTCGGTAAATCCCGGTCGTCGAAAAGGGAGCCGCGTAGATCGGGGCGTCGCTTTCCGATTCGTACAGCCGCATCTCCGCGCGTGTCCACACGATAGCCGCATCAAGGGCTCTTCTCCGCCTGATGCGAGCCGCGCCCAGGACCAGAGCCAGCGGCAGAATCAGGAATAGCAAGCCGATTAGCCAGTTCCGCTGAAAACTTTGCATCACCGACGCCCTACAATCGATTTGCCAAGCCAGGCGCACATCTCAGTGGGCCCGCTTTTCGGGTCTCAGAAGGGCATCCCGGTCCGCTTCGCAAGCACAACCATCATCATCTCGATTGCCTGAAGCCGCGTGTCGGTGTCGGACGCCCAATCCGTAAGCGCGGCTAGGCTCCGTTGTCGCCCGGCCGGGTCTCGCCGCGCCAGCGCGCACCCACGGCAACTGAGCCGCCCCGCGGCGGGCTGCTCAATTCCCGCGCGGATGGGCCGCGTTGTAGTCGCGAATCGCTTTCAGGACCGCGCCGCTGGCTTTTTCCATCAACTCGCCCTTGTTGGCGGTCACGCGCGCGGCCGACGCCTCGAGCGGCTTGATGAGTCCCTGACAGCGCGGCATCACGTAGCGCGCGATCATCTCATAGGTGCGCAGCGCCTGCTCGCGCGTGGTCCAGTCGTGGGCGAAGCACAGGATCGTGCCGAAGCCGCCGGAGAGCGCTTGCAGCTTCGCGATCCGATCGAGCGCGTCGTCGGGCGTGCCGATAATCGCGCCGCCGTACTCCGCCATCCGCTTGGCGGCGGCGTAGCCGTCGTCGAATCGCGGGCGCTGCGGGCTGCCGAGTATTCCGACGATATACTCGTTCTGCCATTTCTTGAGCCCGTCGGCGACTTCGCGCAGCGCCTGCTCTCTTGAATCGGCCAGATGAAACGGCATCACGATCCGCCAGTTGCTCCGATCGATCCGATTGCCATGCTCCCGTGCCGAGGTCTCGCCGAAATTCCACTGAGTCGGGAGCGCCGCGAGTCCTTCTTCCGAATACGACGCGACCGACAGCACTCCGATTCCGTACTTGCCCGCGCACTTCATGCCCGAGGGCGAGATGGTCGAGGCCGCCGCGACGGGAATCCGCTCCTGGAGCGGACGAATCTGCAACGCCGCGTTGTTGAGCTCGAACCAATCGCACTTGTAGCTGAACGGCTCTTCGCCGTTCAGCAGGCGCAAAATCACGCCCAAACCTTCATCCATCCGCTCGCGCTGCGTCATCGGATCGATCCCGAGCATCACCGCGTCCGAGGGCAGCGCGCCCGGACCCACGCCGAGCATCGCGCGCCCGCGGCTCAAATGATCGAGCATCACGATCCGCTGCGCTACGTGGAACGGATGGTGATACGGCAGCGAGACCACGCCGGTGCCGAGCTTGATGCGCCTGGTGCGCTCGGCGGCGGCGGCCAGGAACATCTCGGGCGACGCGATCGTCTCCCATCCGGCGGAGTGATGCTCGCCGACCCAGAATTCGTCGTACTGAAGCTGGTCGAGCCACTGCGCGAGTTCAAGATCGCGCTGGAACTGGAGCGTCGGATGCTCGCCGATCGGATGATGCGGGGCCAGAAAAGCGCCAAAGCCGAGCCGCTGGGTCATCGAAGATTCTCCTTGCTGATGGTTTAATGCGATCGCGCGATTGCGTGGGCCGCTCAGGAAGCTAGCCCCACAGCACCGCGGCTTGCGCGCTATCGAGATACTCGTCCAGGCGCGTGATGTGGCCGTCTTCCACCGTGCATACGATGCACGCCGGGAGGGCGACGGCCTTGCCCGACGACTTTACGCGCCCGCGCAGGACATGCTGTTGCACGAATCCGGCCGGGGTCGGCTGCCGATTGATCTCCGTATAGGCGAGGTCGGCGATATTTGCGACCACCCGTCCGAGCACGGTGAGATTTTCCTCGGCCGTCTGCGTCACGCCGTCAAAGTTATGCCAGATGCGGGTGTGCGGCGAGTAGATATTCCGAATCGCAGCGACATCGCCGCGCTCGATCGCCTTGAAGAGCCGGTCCGCGATCTCGAGCGATTGTTCGGCCGATGCGTTCAGTTCCATTGCTCGATACCTTACTCATTCGCGTCAGGTCTTGCTGGCGGTCGCGGTTGCCGTCGGCGTCGCCGGGGGCGGCGGCGACTGGGCCGGTGATGGAATCGAAGACGCCGCGGACGAAGCTGCCGAGGCTGGTGGTGGCACCGTTACCGTCGGAATCGATGCCGGGTTCATGAGCCCGGTCGATAGCGCCGGGGTCGGCGTCGCGATTACGTGCAGCGGCGCGGTTCCAACCCCATAATCATAGACCAGTTCGGCGCCCAGATGTCCTTGATAGCTGATCACGCCCACCGCGATCACCGCGACGATCAGATAGATAGTGCGCGTGCGTGCCATGAAGTTCAGCGCCTGGATCAGGATGCGCCAAATCGCCAGCGCCGCGAATACGTACATCAGGATGTTGCCGAGCTGCGCGTGGCGATGCATCAGCGCCTTGGCCTCCGGCGGAATCGCCTTGAATACCCAGCTCGGCTGCAGCTTGCCGCCTGTTACCCACGATGCCGCCGTGGCGACTGCTCCCAGCACGATCAGGGTCAGCGCCATGTAGCGCAGCCACATACGGGTGGGCGCAAGGCTGGCGGCCAGATCGATAAGTACCGCGACGATCAGCAGCGCGATCGTGAAATGATCGGCAACCGGATGAAGCTGCAGGGTTTTGAGCCAAGCAAGGACGTTTGCCATCGGGTCTCCTGAGCGGGCCGGGCGCGCCCGGCGGCGCTATCCGCGCGGCGCGTGCGTGCCCCAACTTTTATCGCAGAGCCGCGCCGATCAGGCAATTCTATTGACGCTCAAATGCAAAGACTCGGAACGCGCGCGTGGCGAATATCGAGCGAATTCAGTTAACCGCTCCCGCGACGCCGCGCAACGGCCTCTCAAAGCGTCGCGGAAGTTGGCGCCGCCGCCGGAGCTGGAGTTGGCGCGGCGGTCGGCTGCGCGGTCGGAGCGGCGGTCGCCGGGGATGACGAATTCGCGGCCGGCGTCGCGGTCGGCGACGGCGATACTGCCGCGGCTGCGGAGGGCGCGCTTGCGGGAGCGGCAACCTCGAGCGCCATATCGTTAATCTCGACCTCGCTCCAGACCCGCGCGGTCAGAAAAAAGCGCGCCGCGTTCGCCGCAGTCAGCTTGCCGAAATCAGGAATCCATCGCTCCTCGAATCCGAACTGATAGCGCGATCGCTCGGCCAGCGAGGTGCCGGAAGTGATGCGCGTTGCCACCACCCCCGCCCCCGCCGAAGTGTTGGCGGGCTCCAGTTCGCGCAGGTACCAGGCAAGCGCCGGCGCGTCATCGGGAAGCGCCGCGGTCGCGCCGCGCGCCGCGGGCATCGCGAGCGCGCGGGCGCATTCGGCGCGGGTCTGGAGCGTCGTGGCCGGGTCGCTCCACAAAAGCGAGCCGCGGCGCTCCCAACTCGCCTCGGCGGCGTCAGGCGCCGCGACTACTACGTTGGTGACCAATTGCGCATACAGGGTGAGGGCCGCGAGCGCCGCGGCCGCATAGCGGATTGCGTCCCACGCGCCGAGCTGATGCATCCAGTCGAGCCCGAATGCGCCGAGCAACGCCAAGGGCACCAGGAATCCCGGCGCGAATTCCGCCGCTTGTGGCCGCGCGATAGTCCACACCGCCAGGCTGACGATCGCCCACGCAAGGCACCATCCGGCGAAGTGCGATTTGACCCGCCGCGCGACGATCGCGGCGGCGCCCACAATAGCCGCGAGCACGATCGCGAACTCATAGAAGCCCAGGATCGCGAGATAGAGCCGCGGCACTGCGACCTCGGCGCGCCCGAGCGCGGCGCCCAGCGGAGCGAGCGACGCCGCGAGCGGAAGACTCAGCGGCGCGGCGCTGAGCAGTTCGGTCAGAAAGATCCAAATCGCGGCGACCGCGATGGTTCCCAACACGACCAGCCATCCGCGCCGTGTCCACCATACGCGGATCCGCAGGACAGGATTACCTCCGGCGGCGGCGTTGACGACCGCGACGATCGCGAGCGCGCCTGCGCCCGTCAGGATATCGAGCGCGCCAATCGCGCCGGCTCCAAGTGCGAGCACCAGTGCGAGCGCGAAACCCGCCGTGCGTGGAGCAGTCGGGCGGCGCGCCAGCGCACCAGCCATCGCGACCGCGGTCATCACGAGCGCGATCGCGATGCTCGAGGTCGTGCCCGCGCGCGAGAAATAAGTCATCGTGGGCGACAGCGCGAGCAGCGCGGCCATCCCCAACGCGCCCGCGCGGCCGATCTCGCGGCGCAGCGCAAAGACCGCGCCGATCACGACCAT
Source organism: Binataceae bacterium (SeqCode) (assembly GCA_035531615.1). Lineage (GTDB taxonomy): Bacteria > Desulfobacterota > Binatia > Binatales > Binataceae > JBARDN01. The sequence continues at coordinate 4,778 of DATKSQ010000047.1, read as the reverse complement.
CGCGCCAACCGCGGCGCTCAAGCGCGCACTGAAGTCCGACCCGCCCATCAAGCGGAACACGCCGATTTGCGCAAGCCCTATCCATCCGAGCCCATTGGCCGCCGCGACCGGATAAGTGAGCCCGCGCGCCAGCGCAAACTCACCCAGCGCGCGCGCCGCCTCATAGGGAAACATCGGGCGGACGCCAAGCGCAGCCAGCCGAGTCGCAATCGTGTAGCCCACGACGATGAGCCATCCGAGATGCTCGAGCGTCACTACTATCAGCACTCGCTCGAGGCGCCGCTCGCTGTGCCGGGCCGCGCGCGCGGCGGCGGCAGGCTGCGGCGACGCGGAGGACGGCCCGGCGGACGGCGCGGCGGACGGCGCGGGCCGTTCGGCCGGGTCTATGCCGAGCCGCCATTGGTCGTGGCCGGGTTGGCCGGGATCGTTATGCTCGCCGGTAGGCATTGATGAGCATCGCTATGTTTCGGCGCGCGGCTTGTCAACGGCGGCGCGGCGAAAATTACCCTGCGATGAAAAAGTGCACCGCTGGCTTGTGCGACACAGCGGCGCGATTATGCTTGATTCGTTTGGGGCGCTTTCATGGAGCAGGGCAAGATCACTCCGGCGCGGCGGCTGTTTGGCGCCACCGTGTCGTTTCTCGCACTGGCGGCGATCGTGGCGCTGTTCTTCGCCTATCGCGAGCACGCGCGGCTGCCACTGCATCGGCCGATCATCGCGGCCTCGATCGCGCATCTTCCCTACTACGCGTTTTGCTCGTTCTATCGGATGCTCGCGGCGTATCTGCTGGCGCTGGTATTTTCGATCGGCTACGGGATGGCGGCGGCGCGCGGCGGAATCTGGGAACGGGTCCTGATCCCGACCGTCGATATCGCACAGTCAGTGCCGGTGGTGGGGTTTTTCCCGGCCGCGATTTTCTTTTTTGTCGCGCTCGCCCACGGCAGCCGCGCCGGGGTCGAAATGGCGGCGATCTTTCTGATCTTCACCAGCCAGGCGTGGAACATGACGCTGGGCGTGTTCGAGGCGGTCAAGACTCTGCCCGCCGATTCCAAGGAAGCGTTCGATTCCTTCGGCGCATCGGGATGGCTGCGCTTCAAGCGCCTGCTGATGCCGGCGTCGGTACCGAAGCTGGTTTACAATTCGATCCTGTCGTGGGTGGCGGGATGGTACTACCTGATCGAGTGCGAGATTATCGCGGTCGGTCCGGCCAACTACCGGCTGCCCGGACTCGGCAGCTTTCTGATGGACGCCGCCGAGCGCGGAAGGTGGTTCGAGCTTGGCGCCGGGCTCTTCACCCTGATGATGGTAATCGTGCTGATGGACGCGATCGTATGGCAGCCGCTCACGATCTGGTCCGACAAGTTCCGCTATGAATTCGCCGCCTCCTCGCAAACCGCGCGCTCGCTCGGGATGCTCGACGCGCTGGGCGGTATTGGACCCGCGGTGACCCACGCGCTGCGCGGGTTGCTGATGCCGCCGCTGCGCGCGTTCTGGCTGATGGCGGCAGCGATGCCGCGCGTCACGATCGCCTCGAATCCCGCCGCGCGGCGCGCGGGACGAATGCTGCGATGGTGCCTGCTGGCGGCGCTGATCGTGTTCGTTGCCTACGCGATTGGCGCCGGACTGGTTGCGCTGGCGCGCGCGCTGCTTAAGCCCTGGCCGGCCGAAGCCCGGCAGATTCCATTGGCGACCGCGGCCTCGTTCGCCCGGATGATTATCGCGTACGTGATATCGCTGGCGTGGACGGTGCCGTGCGCGCTGGCCGCCAGCGAAAGTCCGCGCTTCAACCGGTTTCTGGCCCCGGCGGCCGAGATCGTCGGCGCGATGCCGGCGACCGCGCTGTTCCCGCTGATCGTGGTGTTCGTAATCCGCGTCACCGGCGAGATGAACCTCGCCTCGATTCTGCTCATCCTTACCGGGATGCAGTGGTATCTCCTGTTCAACCTGCTGGCGGGCGTCAACCAGGTGCCCGAGGATTTGAAAGAAGCCGCGCGCGTGTTCGGGCTGTCGCGCTTCGCGACCTGGCGCAAGCTGATTCTGCCGGCCTCGCTGCCCTCGCTTATCACCGGCAGCCTGACCGCGTGGGGCGGGGGATGGAACGCGCTGATCGTTTCCGAGTACTTCGTTTTCCGCGGGCAGACTTATAAAGTGACCGGACTGGGCGCGCTGCTCGACGTCGCGACGTATAAGACCGGCAACTCGACGATGATATTGCTGAGCCTGCTCTCGATGGTCGCGGTCGTGTTAATCTTGAACCGGCTAGTCTGGCGGCGGCTCTATAACGTGGCGACCGAACGCTACCGGCTCGACTATTAACCACGGCCAGATCAACCCAATGCGCGACGACGCTGAACCCGCAGACCCATGGCCCTCCTCGAGCTCCGCAACGTCTCCAAGAGCTTCACTCTGCCCAAGGGCAGCCTGCGCGTGCTCGAGGATATTTCCTTCGCGGTCGAGGAAGGCGAGTTCGTCGCCCTGGTCGGGCCCTCGGGATGCGGCAAATCGACGCTCTTGCGCCTGATCAACGGAATTATCCCGCTCAGCTCCGGGCAGGTCGTGTATCGCGGCAAACAAGTGGACGGTATCAACCTCGAGTCGGCGCTCGTATTCCAATCCTTCGCGCTGCTGCCGTGGCTCTCCGTGAAGGCCAACGTCGAGATGGGCCTCGAGGCGCGCGGCCTCGGCCCCGAGGAGCGTGAAAAGCGCGCCGTTATCTATATCGACAAGGTTGGCCTCGACGGCTTTGAAGAAGCCTATCCGCGCGAGCTGTCGGGCGGCATGAAGCAGCGCGTCGGCTTCGCGCGCGCGCTGGCGGTCGAGCCGCGGGTGCTCCTGATGGACGAGCCGTTTTCTTCGCTCGACGCCCTGACCGCGATCACCCTGCGCGAGGAATTGCTCGATATCTGGCAGGCGCCCGACATGCCGGTCAAGACCATCATCATGGTGACGCACATTATCGAAGAGGCGATCGAGCTGGCCGACCGGATTGTCGTGATGGCTTCCGGTCCGGGCCGCGTGGTCGCCGATCTGAAAGTCGATCTGGCGCGGCCCCGCGATCGGCGCTCGGAAGCCTTCAATGCGTGGACGGATAAAGTCTTCTCGCTGATCGAGGAGCGCGGCTGATGCCGGCGGCGAATATCATCCCGATTCCCGATTGCCAGCTCACCTGGGTCTTCGGCCTGCTCGAGCTGCTCGAGGATCGCGGTGGCCGCGAGGACGGCTACAAGATCGCGCGCGATCTCCAGTTCAAGTTCGGCGACCTGCTCAAGGTGATGAAGGCCGCGGAAATCCTGGGCCTGGTTTCGACTCCCGCCGGCGACGTGGTCCTGGAACCGCTGGGCAAACAACTCCTTGACGGCGACGTCAATCAGCGCAAGCTCCTGATCCGCGAGCAACTCAAAAAGCATCCGCTGTTCAGCTACCTGATGCGGCTGCTGCGCGCGCAGGAGGATCGCTCGCTTGCCAAGGAAGTCGTGCTCGAGCATCTGGCGATGCTGCTGCCGAGCGAGCCGCCGCAGCGCCTGTTCCAGACTATCGTCAACTGGGGACGCTTTGCCGAGCTGTTCGGCTATAACAAGGACGAGGACCGCTTCTATCTCGATCACGAGTAGGCGCGCCGCGCGCGCGTACCCAGACGGTAATTTCCCAGGGAGGACTTGAGCGATGGCGGAATCAAGCTACGAAGTCGTCGAGCGATTTTGCGAGGCCTGGAAGCATCACGACCTCGACGCGATCATGGCGTTCTTCACCGACGATGCCGAGTATCAGAACGTGCCGATGGGTCCGGGAGCCAAGGGCAAGGCGGCGATCAAGGGCGTGATCGACAGCTTCTGGCCGATGGCCAAATCGATCGAGTTCAAGGTGCTGCGCGCCGCCGCCAACGGCAACACGGTAATCAACGAACGGGTCGATATCTTCGACCTGGGCGCCAAGAAGATCGAGCTCCCGGTCGCCGGCGTGTTCGAGGTCCGCGGCTCCAAGATCGCGCTGTGGCGCGACTACTTCGACCTCGCGACCTGGACCAAGCAGATGAGCTGATCGCGCGCGCCCCGCAGCTCCTGCGGATGCCCGCTCTCGCCGCAGACCTGTGCGTAACTCAATTCTAAGGGTTACTGGCGCGGCGAGTGAGGAGTAAGCACCGTCATCCGCCCTTCGGGCGCCTTCTCCCGCCCGGAGACCTTTGCATAACTCGGATGAATTTGATCAAAGGTAGGGAGCGAGGATGGAGCGTAGGAGGTGGAGGGATGAGTCATCGGGCGGTGGGACAGATGAGTTTGGCGGATGAGTTGGTGACGCGGCGTGCGGGGCAGAACGCGCAGCTGGCAAAGATCGGGCAGCTGGTGGAGTGGCGGCCTCTGGAGCGGATGCTGAAGGGGATTTACTGCGCGGTGGAAGGACGCCCGGCGTATCCGCCGCTGAGCATGTTCAAGGCGATGCTGCTCCAGCAGTGGTATTCGCTATCGGACCCGCAGCTGGAAGAAGCGCTGGCCGACCGTTTGAGCTTTCGCCGTTTCGTGGGGCTGAGTCTGGACCAGGAAGTTCCCGACTACTCGACCCTGAGCCGCTTCCGCCAGCAGCTGAGCGGAGGCTTGGCCGAGCAGTTGTTGGGTGAACTAAACCGGCAACTGGAAGCGCGTGGGCTGATAATCAAGCGCGGAACCTTGATCGACGCGTCGTTAATCGAGGCGGCGGTGAGTAAACCTGCGGCGGGCGCGCGCGGGGAACAACTGGGCCAGGGTTCGGCGCTCGATCCGGATGCGCAATGGACCCATCGCAAG
>DATKSQ010000046.1:0-3373 GCA_035531615.1 Binataceae bacterium (SeqCode) | reverse complement strand
GCGCGAATCAATCGTCCCGGCACGGTCGGCGATTCAAACTGGACTTACCGGCTTCCGCTGCCGATCGCCAGGCTCGCCGCCAATCCGTGGATAAAGTCGCGCCTCGCGCGCCTGCGCGCAATCGCGCAGCGCACCGGGCGGTTCGGCGCGTAACCCGCGCGCCTAAGCCTCGCGCAGGGACTCGATTACGCCCATCCGCGCCGCGCGCCACGCCGGCAAAACTCCGCCGAGCGTGCCGATAATCGCGGCATAAGGTTCGATCGTTCACGGCACCCGCGCCTGGCATCAAACCGAGAGGGCGGGACTTGCACGAAGTGTTGCTGAAAAGCGTCATGTTGACTTGTCAATCAACGATCGTTATTTAGTTATGATATGGAAGTTCGCAAAGCCCAGGTGATCGCGCGCATTTTGCAGCTCTTGGAGCAGGTCTCGGGCTCTTGGCCGAAGCTCACAGCTCTGCGTTCCGGAGAGTTCGGGGAGGGAAATTTTTCCTTTCGGGTTGGGCAAACCCGCTTTTCCGTTGACATGCGGCCCTCCGGCGCAACGGCCGCCATCGCGGCGGCGATCGCGCGGCTGGAAATAATTAAAAATAACACGCGGAAATCGGTCGAATTGATTCCGATCGTGGCGGTGCCATACATGGGGGCGGTTGGGAAACTGCTGTGCGAGAAGGCAGGCGTCAATTGGATTGACCTCTCGGGCAACGCTCATCTGGTTGCGCAAGGGGTTCGAATTCATATCGAGGGCCACGCCAACCAGTACAAGCAAGCCGGAAGGCCATCCGATGTCTTCGCACCCAAGAGCGCGCGTATCACGCGCTATCTGTTGACGCATTGGCACAGCGCATTCTCACTCCGCACGCTCGCGGCAAAGACCGAGATGGACCCAGGATTCACGTCGCGCATCGTGCGTACGTTGGAAAGTCAGGGTTTCATTTTACGTGCCGAGGCCAAAGACGTCTCGCGGGGTCGGGACCTTATCCGCGTGCGCGATCCGGGCCTGCTTCTCGATGCTTGGCGGGCGAGATACGAATTTTTTCGCCATCACGTAATTCAAGGCCATGTCGCCGCTCGCACCGGTGAGGACTTGTTGCGCGAGGTTGCAGACAAATTGACCAGTCGCGGTATCGAATATGCCGCGACCGGCTTGGGCGCGGCCTGGCTGCGAACCCATTTTGCCGGCTTTCGTCTGGCCACATTCTACCTTGGTGAGCCAGCTGCCGATGTCCTCCTGCAGGAGCTTGGATTCCGCGAGGATCCCAAGGGCGCGAACCTGTGGCTGGCCATACCGAATGACGATGGAGTATTCGAGGGCGCGAATACATTGGAAGACATACAGTGCGTGCATCCGATTCAGCTCTACGTCGATCTGAAAGATCAGCCGGAGAGATCGGCGGAAGCCGCCGAGAATCTCCGGTCAAGCCTGTTCGGGGTAGCTGAGCATGGCTGACAAACCCCGCACCGCTGCTGCGTACTCGCTCGGACACCTGGAGCGAGTGCGCGCCACCTGCCTGTACGTTGCCACGATGCTCGGGGATCTGCTGAGCGATATCGTTGTGGTCGGCGGACTGGTTCCATCTCTAATTGTCGATCAGACGGCGCTCCCGGATGGAACCGACCCACACCCAGGCACTCAAGACCTTGACCTGGCCCTGGCGTTGGCCTTGCTCGACCAAGAGCGCTATCGCGCGGTGAGCCAGCGACTTCGAGACGGTGGCTTCATTCCCGACACTAATGCTCAGGGCAACCGCACCCGGCAGCGTTGGCGCGTTCAATCCGGTGGCGCGCCGATTACGGTTGATTTCTTGATACCGCCGAGTCGGCCCTCGGACAAGGGTGGGATGCTGCGAGACTTGGAGGAGGATTTCGCGGCGTTCATTATCGCGGGTCTGCGGCTGGCCTTCCTCGATCGCCAGATCGTCGAGCTAAACGGCATGACAATCCTGGGCGAGAACGCCCGGCGCAACGTCCCTGTGTGTGGTCCCGGCGCATTCGTGCTCTTGAAGGCGCTTGCCTTCAACGCTCGCGGATACAACAAGGACGCCTACGATCTCTACTATGTTGTCCGCAATTACGGGCGTGGAGTGGAGGATGTGGCCGTTCGATTGCGGAAGTTGCTTCGCGAGCCGGAAGCCGTCGAGGGTTTGGAAATACTTCGGCGCGATTTTGTGGATCGTAACGGCATCGGTCCGATGAGAGTGGCTCAATTCCTGCGCGGAACTGCCGACGACGCCATCCAGGCTGACGTGGCAGGCTTTGTGCGCCAGCTGATCGAAGCCTGCCACCGCAAGCCATCCAGACGCGGCAAGCCAAAGCGAAAATAGTTGCGAAGGTTCTTGATCACGCGGGCGCTGAACCTGACACCCTCCCGATCGGATGGCTTAGCGCCGTGAAGCGATCGGCGCGTGCCTATGCCTCGCGCAGGGACTCGATTACGCCCATCCGCGCCGCGCGCCACGCCGGCATAACTCCGCCGAGCGTGCCGATAATCGCGGCGACAAGCAGTCCCGCCGCGAACGCCGAAGGTGCGAGCTGGAAGGAGAATATGAAAGTCGCGACATTCATCAACCGGCTTTGAAGGCCGGTCAAATAAGCGATCGCAACGCCGAGAATCTCTCCCGCGACACCGCCAACGAGACCCAGCACCAGGCTTTCGAACATGAAGCTCTTGAGAATGCTGGCGCGGCTGAAACCGAGTGCGCGCAGCACGCCGACCTCGCGCGAGCGGCGCGCCACCGCGGCGTACATCGTGTTCATGCCGCCGAACGTCGCGCCGATCGCGAGGATCAGCGCAACGATAATCCCGAGATTGCGCAACCGGTTGGCGAGCTGCGACTCGGCCGCATAGAACTGCGCCTCGGGCATCGCGTCCAGGTCGAGCCGCGCATCGCGGGTCAGCGCCGCCTTGAAACTCGCGCCGGTCCCGGGCCGCAGCGTCACGTGCATCGCGGAGTAGATGCCGCCCATGTGGACGTCCTGTTCGAGCAAATCCAGGTCGGTCCAGACTTCGGACTCACGCGCGCTGCCGGCGTCGGAAAAGACGCCGACGATCGCCCATTCGTGGCGTCCGAAATGCAGCGCCCGCGGCGGCGTGAGCGCCGGAAATCGCGCGGCCAATCGCCGTCCGACGATCATCTCGGTCTTGCCCGCGACGGGCATCCTTCCGCTGACGATACGAATCTCGCGATGCACTTTGAACGCGATCGGATAGACGCCGCGCAGAAACGTGAACGTGCTTGCATCGATCGGTCCGTCGGGCGCGGGGTTGAACGCCGTTACCGTCTCGGGCGAGATTAGCGGCGCGCCGGATTTGTCGGCCGCGATCTCGGGGCGGCTGCGGAGGATCTCGTATTGCTCGCGCGTGATGCTGCTCG
>DATKSQ010000045.1:0-51294 GCA_035531615.1 Binataceae bacterium (SeqCode) | reverse complement strand
CGAGGTCAAAGCCGCCGTCGCGCTGGCGCCGCTGGCGCCGGGCTATCAGTCGGCGTTGGTCACCGGCTTTGCCGCAAGATTTTCCGCGTGGCGGCGCGGGACGATCGATCCTCCGCGCGGACGGACGCTGTTCGAGTTCGTCGCCGATGCCGATCCGTTTCAGCGCGACGCGATTATCCGCGCGATGGTTCCCGAGAGCGCGCCGCTCGCACTGGGAATCGCGCGCGGCGATATTGCCTTATCCGCCGCCGCGGCGCCGCGCCTGATCGTCGCCGGTGAGTCGGACATCTTTGCTCCGATTGCCCAAACCGCGGCGCTGGCGAAGTCGCTCGGCGCCACGCTCGCACAGCTTCAGGGGCGCGGCCACTGGCTTATCGGCGGGCGCGCGCTCGAACGCTCGATCGGCGAGGCGCAGCGCTTCCTGGTCCGCACGCTCGGGCAGGAACTGCTGCTGCTCTATCCAGAGGAATGGAAAAATGAACCGGACGACGGCTAGCCTGCCACCAGGCGTCCGACCCAGCTAACCGCGACGCCGGCGAACAGCGCGACCAGCGGCCACAGGCGCTGATCGTTCACGCGCCTGAGCTGCGGCAGGATGTCCGAGGTCGCGACCGCGAGGAACGTCCCCGCCGAAAGCGCGATCGCCGCGCCGATTGCCATGTCGTTGGTCTGCTTGAGAACGGCCCACGTCAGCATCGCGCCGACCGGCGTTGACGCCGCGTGCAGCGCCATCAGCCACACGATCGAACGCGGCTTCCATCGGTCGAGCAGCAGCAGGCTGGTCAGCGCGAACGCATCGGGGATTTTGTGGAACAACACCGCCAGCATCACCACGCCGCCAAGCTCGGGCTTGTTGTAGGTCGAGCTGATCGCAAGACCGTCGAGCAAACTGTGAAACGACAACCCCGCGTACGCCATGATGCCGAGATGAATATGATCCTCATGGCCATGCGCGCCGGGATGTTCGGGGTAGGGATGCACCAGCACGAAACGTTCGAGGACGAAGATGGTCAAAAAGCCCGCCAACAGTGGCCATCCGAGCCACTTGCCCAGCATCGGCGCCGCGTCGGGTATCATGTCGAAGAATGCGACGCCGAGCAGAATGCCGCCCGAGAAGCTGATTGGAATCAGCAGGTTGCGGCGCGACAATCCGCCGGCCAGTGGAACCAGCGCGCCAATCATCGAGCCGGCGAAAATCACCAGCAGGTAGAGGACCAGGCTTAAACTCATCGCAGCGGCTCTCGGCCGCGATCGCGGCGCGGGATGCATCTCGCTAACACACGCGCCGACACCTGCCAAGCGCAAGGCTGGCGCGGGCGGTTGCGGACGCGCGCTGGCGCGGCGGATAATCCGCGCCGTGACCGAGGAGCGGAAATAATCACCATGGGAGCAATCAGGGATCAGGCCGAAAAGCTGTTTAACGGCGAAATCACCACCCGCCAGTTTCATCCGCTGCTTCCCACCGGCGAGTACGAGGAAGTCGCCGACGGCGTGATGTTCTACCGATGGTTCGCGAACGTGACGGCGGTCGCCACCGGCGAAGGGCTGGTGATGATCGATACGGGTGCGTACTTCAACCAGCAGGCGACGCTCGAGTTGGTGCGCAAGTTCTCGCCCGAGCGGGTCAACACGGCGATCTACACGCACGGCCACGTCGATCACGCGTGCGGCACGCCGGCGATTCTGGAAGAGGCGCGTCATCGCAACCTGGCGCGTCCGCGGATCGTCGGGCAAAAGGGCGTCGGCGCGCGCTTCGACCGCTACAAGCGGACCCAGGGCTACAACAACGTCATCAACACGCGCCAATTCAGCCGCCCCTCTTCGTTTCCCGCCGAGTACGTATATCCGGATACCTACTTCGATAATCAGTTGAATGTGGTGGCGGGCGATCACAAGTTCGACTGCCATCACGCGCGCGGCGAAACCGACGATCACTGCTGGGTCTTTATTCCGCAGCGCAAGGTTCTGTGCACCGGCGACCTGATAATCTGGGCCGCGCCGAATGCGGGCAATCCGCAGAAGGCGCAGCGCTATGCGCGCGAGTGGGCCGAAGCGCTGCGCACGATGGCGAAGCTCGGCGCGGAAGTCCTGCTGCCCGGCCACGGCTATCCGGTCTTTGGCGCGATGCGCGTGCGGCGGGTGCTGAACGACACGGCGGAATTCCTGCAGAGCCTTTACGACCAGGCGATCGCGATGATGAACGCGGGCGCCTCGCTTGACGAGGTGATTCATTCGGTCAAAGCGCCCGCGAGCGTGGCCGGCAAGCCGTACTTGCAGCCCGTGTACGACGAGCCTGAGTTTATCGTGCGAAATATCTGGCGGCTCGAGGGCGGATGGTACGACGGCACGCCGTCGCATTTGAAACCCGCGACCGAGGCTGCGCGCGCACAGGAGATCGCGTCACTGGCGGGAGGCGTGGACAAGGTCGTCGCGCGCGCGCTCGAAAAGCACGCCGCCGGCGATCTCGCGCTGGCCGCTCATCTGGCGGATTGGGCTGTAGCCGCCGCTCCCGACGACAAGGCGGCGCATACGGCGCGCTCGAAGATTTATCAGGCGCGCGCGGACGCGGAGTCCTCGACGATGGCGCACGGGATCTTCCATTCGACGGCGCTCGAATCGGCGCAAAAGGCGGGCCTTGCCCCGCCAGAAGACCCGCGCAGCTTTTAGCAGGAAGACGAGCGCCGTTTCTGAGCGATGCGCTCAGCGCCCGCCATGCGCGTCTGGAGGCAGGGTCAGCTTGCCCAAGATCGCCGGAGCGCGCGCGCCCGTTACGCTCGGGATATTTCCCGGGCGTCCGCGCAGCATCTGGTAGCCCAGAATCGCGAACGCGACCGCCTCGAGCGAGTCGCCATCGACGCCGGTGCGAGTCGCGGTCGTCACCTCGACCGATGGCATTTCCGCGGCGAGCATCTTGAGCAGGGTCGGGTTGCGCGCGCCGCCTCCGGTCGCGATTAGCTGATCGACGCGGCCGCGCGGAGCGATGAAGCGGCGCACCGAATCCGCGATCGATCGGGCGGTCAGCGCCGTGACGGTGGCAACCAGATCGTCGCCACGCACATCGTTGGACGCGGCTACGCGCTTGACCTCGGAGAGGTAGGGCGGTCCGAATTCTTCACGGCCGGTCGATTTGGGAGGACTGCGGCGAAAATACCGATGCCGCATCAACGCCGTCAGCATCGGCACGCTCGCCCGCCCGCGTGCGGCGATCTTTCCGCCCCGATCCATCCGCATCCGTCCGCCCGTCGTTTCATTCATCAGCGCGTCGATCAGTCCGACGCCGGGTCCCGTGTCGAACGCAATAAGATCAGAATGACCAAGCCGCGCGGCGGGTGGAATATAGGTTGCGTTGCCGATTCCGCCGATATTCTGGATGACGCGTCCACGGCGCGGATCAGCGAAGAGCCACAGATGCGCCAGTGGTGCGAGCGGAGCGCCTTCGCCGCCGAGCGCGATATCCATCGGGCGGAAATCCGCGACGACCGGCCGCCCGGTCATCTCGGCGATCACCGCTGATTCGCCGAGCTGCAGCGTCGAGGCGGTTTCGCCGCGCCGCGTGACGCGCGGCGGACGATGAAAGAACGTGTGTCCGTGCGAGCCTATAAAATCGATTCGCGAAAGCGCGACCCGCGCGTCGCGCGCGACGGCTATCGCGGCACGGCCGAATGCGCGGCCCAACTCGAAGTTTAGCGCGGACAGCTCGCCCGAGCCGACCGGCGCTCCGGAAGTCGCTGCCAGCAGCCGCGCGCGAAAGTTGGCGGAGTACGGATAGGTATGGAAATGGGTCGCGCGCGCCGGCGGGTTCCTGCGCTCATCTATAGTCACGATTGCGGCGCTCACGCCGTCGTGCGAGGTGCCGGACATCAGGCCAATCGCAAGGGCATCGCCACGCTCGCGCCTAATCTTCTTTGCGCTCATCGATCTGCCTGCCCTTATCCTCGAGCGCGCGATTGCTCTCGTCGTCGGCGCCGCGATTCAACTTCAGCATCTCGATGCCTGCCGCGATCAGACGCCATCCGGCGGGAAATTCGAGCGAGCCGGTGTCGTCGTTCGGTTCAGTTTCGATTATGACCTTGCGCCCGCCATGCCACTGCACCAGCAGCGGGCGATGCGCCGTCTGCCTGCCCGATGCGGGATCGATCGCGAACTCGCCGAGCAAGGTTGTCGCGCGCAATTCGGAGAACGCGGCGCGAATCCGGTTCTGATCGAGCGATCCCGCCGCTTCGAGCGCCGCGCCCGCAAGCATCGCGGCCGCATACGCCTGCGCCGCTACATAATCGGGTTCGGCGACTTGCGCGTCACGCAGCATCCGGCGCGCGAACTCGCGCGGCGCGGGTCCGAGGGTTGGCACAATCGCGGCGTCGGTCTCCCACTGGCTCGGACCGACGATCCCTTCGGCGCTCTCGCCCAGGTCGGCGCGAAAGCGCGCGACTCCGGCGGCCACGCATGCGAGGACCGGAATATTCAGGCGCGGGTCGCCGGTAACCGCGCGCATCACCGCCAGGTCATGATCGTAGCTGCCCGCGGCGACCAGAGCGTTGACGCGGCTACGGCGCAGCGCGGGAAACAGCACGTCCGGAGTGCGAATGGAATCGAACTCGCCGTTCCATTTTACGCGCACGCGGACTCCCCGCCGGCGCGCGGCGCGCTCGCCCGCGGCGCGTTCGACTCCACCGGCGACCGCGCGGGCAAAGGGCGAGTCGGCCGCGATTATCGCCATCCGCTTGCGCCAGAATTTCAGTGTGCCGAGCAGGCGCACGAAGCCTTCGAGGTATCCACTTGCGGGTGAGGCGACACCGACGATCATCCGGTAGCGCTGTTCATACAAAGAATCGGCGGTGCCGCCATGATTGATAAACACGCGTCCCGCGGCTTCCGCGATCGGCGCGGTGGCCGCCACAAGGTCGCTCGCATACGGGCCGAGCAGAAGATCCGCGTGATTGTCGGCAATCAGCGCGCGATAGATTTCAGCGCCTCGCGCCGGGTCGCTGCGGTCGTCGATGCATACCAGGTCAAGCTCCGCGCGTTCGGCGCCGAGCCGAATTCCGCCGCCGGCATTGGCGTCGGCGGCGAACAGGCGCAGGGCGGCTTGCGCCTGCGTGCCCATCGGCGCGTATTTTCCGCTGAGCGCGAGTGAGAGGCCGAGGGTGATTTTCACGGCGATGGCCGAATCGCGCGGCGCGCGTCAGGCCGCGACTTCCGCGACGCCGTCCTGGATGACGGCCTGGCCGGAGGGATTGAAGGTTTCGTATGCGAAAATTTTGTGGCCGCCGCGCTCGCCGCCGCTCCAAATCTTGGTCGTGATTATTTCGCCGGGCCGCACGGGGCGCGAGAAGCGCACCGCCAGGCGCCGCAGCCGAGCGGGATCGCCGCCGCATAGTTTGTCGATCGCGGCCTTCGACGTGAACGCCATCGTACACAAGCCGTGGACGATGGTCCCGGGCAGACCCGCCATCCGCGCCACGTTCTCGTCGACGTGAATGGGATTATGGTCGCCCGACGCCGCCGCGTAGCGGACGGTCTGGTCGGCATCGATCTGCTGCGCCACGCTGAAGAGCGGCTCGCCACGATCGATTCCGGCCGTGCGCGCTTGCGCGAGCGCCGCGCGCCGTCCGCCGCCGCGGATGAAAACGCCGAACACGATTCGCTGCACCGGGTCGCCATTTTGATTGTCGGCGGCAAGTTCGACGGCCATCGTTTCGCCGGTGGCCCTGGTTTCGATTGAGATGATTTTGGCGCGCGAAGTAATCGTGTCGCCGGGCCGAATCGGGACCAGGAACCGCATGTCCTGCTGGCCATGAACGAGCCGCAACAGGTCGGCGCCAATTTCCAGATCCATCACCGCACTCATCACCGAGTGCCAGGTGACGACGACGCCGAACATCGGCGGCGCCACGATTCCGCCGGGGCTCCGCGCGTCAAAATACGCCGGATTGTTGTCGTTGCAGGCGCGCGCATAGGCCTGCGCCGCTTCCGCCGTGACGGTGGTCGTGACGGGTGGATATTCGCGGCCCACGCAGGCCTTGTTCAAGGGCATCGGATGCTCCAGTTCGAGAACAGAATTTCGTCCGCGCGATGGTTCAGACAAGCTCGCGGCCGGCGATGAACACCGCCTTCAACTCTAGCTCCCGGCTTAACACGATCAAATCCGCGCGCGTCCCAGGGTCGAGCCGCCCACGGTCTTTGAATCCGCCCACCGCGGCCGGATTGGTCGCGGCCATGACCACCGCCTCTGCCACCGGCACCCCGACCCTGCGCACCATCACGCGCACGCCGTCGAGCATGCTGATGATGCTGCCGGCCAGAGTCCCGTCCGCCAGCCGGGCGGCGCCGCGCTCGATTCTGGCGCGGGCGCGTCCGACCTCGAGCGCCGCATCGGGCGCGGCTCCTGCGAGCGCAACCTTGTCGGACGTGATGATGAGTCCCTTCATGCCGCGCGCGGTATAGGCCAGACGCAGCATCTCGGGATGCACGTGCACGGCGTCGGGAATAATGGCGGCGCGGGCCTCTGAGTTCGCCAGCGCGGCGGCGATCACACCGGGGTCGCGATGACCGAGCGGGCGCATAGCGTTGTACAAGTGTGTGAACATCCGCGCGCCCGCGCCGACTGCGGCCCGAGCTTCCTCAAGGGTTGCGTCGGTGTGTCCGATGGAAACCGCGACTCCGCGTGCGACCAGGCGGCCAATCGCTTCGAGCGCGCCGGGCAATTCGGGTGCGAGCGTGACGAGCCGCAGCGCGCGCAACGCGGCGACGAGTTCGAACTCGTCGCCGTGCGGTTCGAGGTTGAGAGAGGGATGCGCGCCCAGGCGGCGAGCCGAAATGAATGGGCCTTCGAGATGCATTCCCAAAATCGCGGCGGCGCCGCGCGCCCCTTGCATATCTTCGCGCGCCGCGTCCATCGCGTCCGCGATCGCGCCGTGCGCGCGCTCGATTCGCGCGATCGGCGAGGTTACCGCCGTCGGGAGCCACGCGGTGGTGCCCTCGAGCGCGAGCTGTTCGCCAAGCCGGCGCAAGGCGGCGGAGTCGGCGGACATCACGTCGATGCCGTGTGAGCCATTGACCTGCAGGTCGATGAACCCGGGCACGATGTAGTCGTTGCCGGCGGCGGGACCCTCATGAACCTCGACGATTTTCGCGTCGAAAGTGATTTGGCCGCGGGTAAGCGAGCCGTCGGTGCGGGCGATCTCGCCGCTTAGGGTTCTCATCATCGCGGGCGCTAGTTGGCGGCGAAACGCTCTGCAAGCAGGCGCGAGAAGCGGGGCAGATAGATCAGATCGAAAGTGTCTTCCTTGCCGGGAAACATCGCGACCGCGGCGCCCTTTAGCGCGATGACGTGTTGCCAGGCCTGATCGAGGGTCAGGTCGGGATCCTGCGCGAGCGTCGCGAAGGTGAGATCGACCAGGAACCGCAGGCGGCGCAGCATCTTGTCCTCGAGTTCGAGCGCGGCTTTGCGATTGTCGTCGGGCATCGCGATACTCCCTCGCAGCGCCGGCACGCCCGGGCGGCGCCGACGAACGATCTCAACCGTAGCCGGAATGGACCACCCCGGGCAAATGCGGCGGCGGCGAGTTGCAGCACCGCAACCGCGCCGGTTGGGACATACTTGTTTCAGCCGAACCGCGATGACAACCTCTTACGCACAATGGCGCAGCCACGAATCAAGAGCAGCTTCATCTACCTTGCCAACGCGGTCAACGACTTGCGCGGCAACTGGGTTATTCTGGCGGCGGTACTGGCGCCGCTGATCGCTCTGGCGGCGATGTGCTTGTTGCCAGAGGCGCTCAACGCGCAGCATTGGGTCGCCTTTTCACTCGGCCGCGGCGGAACCTCGGTTGGTTACTTCGCGGTGCAGGAACCGTATCATCCCGCGACCACGCCTTCGCCAGCGCCCTATTCCGACTGGCTGATCTATACGATGCGCACGGCGGTAGTATTGATCTCGCAGGTGGCCGAGCTGCTGGTGCTGGTCGAGCTCAAGCGGATCCAAACCGCGGAACAGGCGTCGGGGATAATCGCGGAGACCATAGCCGTTTACGCGAGCGCCGCGCGACTGGCGCTTGCTTATTTGTGGATCGCGATCCTGCAATATCTAGCGCTTGGTATCGCGGTGGTCGCGCTCAAGGTGGGAATTGGGACTGACTATCCGATCTTGTGGATGATGTTCTCGATTGCGCGGTTTGCGTTGCTGGTCGTGGCCGGGATCGCGTACCTGTGGTTGTATTTCGCGGAATACGCGCTGGTGTTCGACGGCCAACGCAGCTTTCACGCGCTGCTGTTCAGCCGCGACCTGATGCGCAAGCGGTTTTTCCGGGTTGCGTCGCGAATCGCGGTTTTCCTCGCGGTGGGATGGGGCTACAACTCGTTGGCGCTCGGCGCGTTCGTGATCGCGAGCGTGCTGCTCGGGCCAGTCGTGCAGATAACCGGCGTGGTCTCGACAATCATTGTCGGCATGAACCTGGTGGGGCTGAGCGTCAGCGTTGCCACCGCGGCCTTTTTCATCGCGGCTGGGGTTCGGATGTATCAGGATCTGACCGCGATCGCTCGCGAGGGCGCCGGTAGTTCGGTAGGCGCGAATCCGGCGCCCGAGCAGGCGACGGCGCAACTCGGCGCCGTCGGGGTCTGAAGCTCCTCAATCAACCTCGGTAAGCCGGGCGATCGCGCGCGCCGCGACGTGAACCGCGGGCATCGGAATCGTCTGCATCGTTGCGATTTCGGCCAGCAGGCGCTCGAGATCAGCCAACGCCCGCGGCCTGCCGCTCCGGAGCTGCTCGATCGCGGCCGCCGCGCCACCGGCGGCTAGCGCGAGCGCGGTAAGCTGCAAGCGACCCTCGCGAAGCTCGACCGCCAGTTCCTGCGCCGCGCGCCTGCGCCAGCGATCTTCGTCATCGAAGCTGGAGACCGCGGCTTCAAGGCGCGAGAAATCCAGATGTGCGCCAAGGCCGAAATACACCTCGGCCACCCGCTCCGGAGGCAGGTTGCGCGCCAGCGCAACGCTGAGCACGTTGAGCAGATGATCGGCGAAGGCGACACGCGCCAGATCGTGCGCCAGCTCTCCGTCGGCGACCAAGGCGCGCAGCTCGCGATAGATTCGCTCGAAGCGCTCTCGTTCGCCGGCCTGGAGAAACTCCTCGAAGGCTGAACTCAGGCTCTCGAAGGCGGGCCGAAAGCGGCCAATCGGGATGTCGAGCGCAATTTCGGGCGAAAAATTTCTGAGCGCCCACGCAGTCGCCGCGGTGCCCGCCCTTTCGAGCGCGAAGAACGCCCCGGTTTCAGCTTCGGCCGGCGCCGGTGCGGTGATCGCGCGAATCCGTTCGGCGCGCGCCGAAACCGCCAGCACTTCGGAAGCGACCAGCCATCCGTGCACGGCGGCATCAGTACTGACCCCGTGATCGCGGACCATCCCGAACACGAAAGTCGAACCCATCAGATCGACCATCTCATTGACCAGCCGCGTGGCGATCAGCTCGCGGCGCAGACGATGGTTCGGAATCGACGCGTCGAAGCTCCGTGCGATCGACGCGGGGAAGTATGGCTTGAGCATCCGGTCGACGAGGTGCGGGTCAGCGGTCAGCGCCGAGCCTTCGAGCCGCATCACGAGATCGATCTTGGTGTACGCGGTGATCAGCGCGAGCTCCGGGCGCGTGAGTCCGGCGAAGCGCGCATGGCGCTGGCTGAGCGCCTCGCGGGTGGGCAGGGCTTCCTCGTGGCGGCGCAGGAGTCCGCGCTCTTCGATTGCCTGCATGTGCTCGCGGAACGCATCGACGCGCGTGCGGCTGCGGAGCTGTTCGAGCGAAAGCAGCAGCGCCTGATCGCGATTGTCGCGCAGCACGGTGGCCGCGACTTCGTCGGCGAGAGCGGCCAAAATCCGGTTGCGATCGTCCAGCGCGACCGCGCCGCGCGCGACCTCGGGGTCGAGCAGAATCTTGAGGTTCACCTCGTGGTCCGAGGTGTCAACGCCGGCGGAGTTGTCGATCGCGTCGGTGTTGATGCGCCCGCCGGCCAGTGCGTATTCGATGCGCGCCTTCTGCGTGAAGCCAAGATTGCCGCCCTCGACCGCGATCTTCGCGCGCAGCTCGGCGGCCGTGATGCGGCATCCGTCGTTGGCATGGTCGCCGACGTGTTCTTCGGTCTCGTCGCCGGCGCGGACGTAAGTGCCGATGCCGCCGTTGTACAGCAGATCGACCGGCGCGCGCAGAATCGCGCCGATCAGGCTTTCGCCGTCGAGCGCGTCGGCGGTGACTCCGAGCGCGGCGCACGCTTCGGGGCTGATCTCGATGCGCTTCTGTCCGCGCCGCCATACTCCGCCGCCCTTGCTGATCAGCGCCGGATTATAATCCGCCCACGACGAGTGCGGCAGCTCGTAGAGCCGCCGGCGTTCCTCGAAGCTGGTGGCGGGATCGGGGGCCGGATCGACGAATATATGGCGATGATCGAACGCGGCGATGAGCGCGAGGTTGCGCGAGCGGAGCATCCCGTTGCCGAACACGTCGCCCGACATATCGCCGATGCCGATCATGGTGACCGGCTGGCCGCGGTCGAGGTCGCGGCCGATCTCGCGCAGATGGCGCCGCGCCGATTCCCACGCGCCGCGCGCCGTGATTCCCATCGCCTTGTGATCGAAGCCGTGCTCGCCGCCTGAGGCGAAAGCGTCGCCGAGCCAGAAGCCGCGCTCGAGTGCGATGCCGTTGGCGATATCCGAGAACGCCGCGGTGCCCTTGTCGGCCGCAACCACCAGATAGGGGCCGTCGCTATCGAGCACCTTGACGCGCGGCGGATGCACGACGCCATGCTCGCCGAGGTTGTCGGTCAAATCGAGCAGCGCGAAAATCAGGGTGCGATAGGCTTCGACTCCGGAGGGGTCGGCCGCGTGCTTGACGACGAATCCGCCCTTGGAACCGATCGGCACGATGATCGCGTTCTTGACGGTCTGGGTTTTCATCAGGCCGAGAATCTCGGTGCGGAAATCGTCGGGACGATCGCTGAAGCGGATTCCGCCGCGCGCGACCTTGCCTGCGCGCAGGTGGCATCCCACCATCCGGGGGCTGTTCACGTGAATCTCATACAGCGGCGCGGTGTCGGGCAGCCCCATGATTTTGGCGCTCTCGAACTTGAGCGCGAGGTATGGATCGGGCTCGGGCGTCGGGCAGAAAAAATTGGTGCGCACCGTCGCCTCGACCATCGACAGCAGCATCCGCGCGGCGCGATCGTCGGCGATATTGTCGATCGCGCCGAGTTGATCCAGATACGCGGCGCGCAGCGCTGCCGCCGCGGCGGGGTCTTCGCGATCGGGGTCGAGCCGCGCGGCGAACAGCTCGAACATCGTGCGCGCCAATCGCGGGTTGCCCAGCAGCACGCGGAGCAAGGCCGGGCGCGCGGGCGCCAGGCGCATCTGGAAGGCCGCCTCGAGGTAGGCGCGCAAAAGCGCGGCCTCACGCCATTTGAGTCCCGCTGATACCACCAGCGCGCCCAGCGGATCGTCTTCGGCGTTGCCCGCGCGGGCAGCGGCGATCGCGTCGGCGATAGTCCCGGCGCCGGCGGATTTCCGCAGCGGCTGCCCATCCGGACCCGCGACCGAAAACGCCTGCACGTACGCATTGGCGGCCCGGCCGTCGCCCTGCGGCTGGAAGTGGTGAACTTCCTCAGCCAAAACCTTGATCCCGAAGTTCTGCAGCATCGGCATCAGTTCCGAAAGTATCGGCGGCTCGCCGACCCCGAGAATCCGCAGCTCGTCCGGATTATCGTCCGCCGCGGGATCGCGGTTAAGCTCGACATGAAAGGCGGAGCCGGTGCGCAGCAGATCCTCGATTCGCTCGAGGTCCAGGATCGCGCGCCGGGCGGGGACGGCCGCGCGGTATTCGTCGCTGAACGCGTGCGCCCAACGCGCGCCCAACGCGCGGCCACGCGCGGCGCCGAAGCGCTCTATCAGGCGCTCGGTCAGGCGTTCTTCCCATCGGTGCGCCAGGCGGGCGATCTCGCTTTCGAGCTGCTTGATCTTCTGCGCCTTGGGCGGTTGCGCGCTGAAGCAGAAATGCAGCCGCGCGGTGTAACCCTCGCCCATCGCAAGGTAATAGTAGATAAGCGTGCCGCCGAGTCCGGCGGCGAGCGCTGCCTGGATACTCTGCCGCACGCTCGCGGAGAATGCCTCGCGCGGCATTACCACCATCGCGATCACGATGCCGCGGTATGGGTCGCTGAGCACGCACAGCCGCACGGTCGCTTCGTTCTTAACGTCGAGGATCAGATGCAACTGCGCGCGCAGCTCGGAAACCGGCGCTCGAAACAGTTCATCCTTGGGGAAGCTGTTGAACGCGCTGACCAGCTCTTTGTAGTCGTGGGACCCCGCGGCGGCGCCTTCGGCCTCGAGTACCGCGTGCAGCTTAGCGCGCAGAGTCGGGATGTGCTGGGCTTCCTCGGTGTAGGCCTTGGAGGTCAACAAACCGACGAAGTGGTCGAAACCCATGACGCGCCCGGCGGGGTTGGTGCGCCGAATCGTCACGCTATCCATCGGCGCACGGCGATGCACCCGGGATTCGGCTCGGGTTTTACCGATCACCAGCGCGGGACCATCGAAGAACAGCTTGCGCCGCGCGGGTTCGATATCGTCGAGCAGGCCGGCGCCGCGAAAGCGTGATTCGTCGTGATCGCGCATGATGCCGAGTTCGCTGCCCGCCTCGACGGAAAACTTTGCGCCGGCGCCTTCGCCGGAAAGATCGTAATGGCGGTAGCCAAGGAACACGAAGCCGCCCTGTACCAGCCAGCGCAGGAAGTCCCGCACCTCGACTAGCGCGCGCTGCGCGGCGGTCTCCTCGCAAATTTCGAGCGCGCGGGCGACCATCGCGTCGAAATCGCCGGTCGCCTGCCGCACCTCGACCAGCACTGCGCGAACTTCGGCGGCGATCCGCTCGGCGTCGGCGGCCGAAGCCGGCAATTCGAGTTCGGAGTACGTCAGCGACTCGCCCTGCTCGATCGATGAGGCTTGCTCGAACGAGACGATGGTTCCTTCGGTATCGCGCGCAATCTTGAATACCGGATGCAGCATCGAGAGCACCGGCGCGCCAAGCTCGTGAAAATAAGCGAGCAGGCTGTCAACGATAAATGGGCAATCGCGCATCGAGGTTTCGATTACCGTGACGCCAGAGTCATCGGCTCGGAGTGTGACCGATACCGCGATCGGCTCGGAGCGATGGCGCAGGAATTCGTAGGCCGCCTTCAGCGCGCTCAGGTAGTGGTCCGGCGGTGAATGATCGATACGGTCGTGCGGCTCGCGGGCGAACAGCCGCTCGGCGAACACCTTGAGGCGCACCGCCTCGTCACCGGAAAAGTTGCGCTCGATAATTTGGGACAGGGCCCCTGCTCTCGCCAAGACAATCACCTTTCCTAAAGACGCGAAACTCGCCGCGGCGATTCAACCCGCTCGATCTATTATATTGATTGATGCGCCCCGCGCCGATAGCGCGATGAACGGCGCGGCCGGCGCGAATGCAGGATTCATTCGATGGCAGAGATTGAAATCACCGCGATGACGCTAGGGCCGTACGGCTTGGGACATCGCGACGGCAAGACCGTGATGGTGCCCGGCGCGGCGCCCGGAGACCGGCTCGAGGTCGCGATTCGCGCCGAGCGCCGCGACTACAGCCTGGGCGCACTCGAGCGGATTATCGCACCCGGTCCCGCGCGCCGCCCGCCGCCGTGCCCGTATCTGCCGCGCTGCGGAGGATGCGACTGGCAGCAGATCGCGTATCCAGCGCAGGTGCGGCTCAAGGCTGAGCTGATCGCGCGGGAACTCGGCCGCGCGCTCGGCGTCGAGATCGATCCCGCCGGTCTGGTCGAACCAGCGCCCGCCGAGTTTGGATACCGCGCGCGGATTCGGCTCCAGGTTGGCCGCGGTGGTGCGCTGGGATTCTATGAGCTGGGCAGCAACCAACTGGTGGCGATCGAGGAATGCCTGCTCGCGGAAGCAGGGCTCGCGATGCCATCGACGCTGGCGCGGATGCTGGCGCGCGATCTCAGCGAAATCGAGACCGTCGCGGCCGGGAACAATCGCTCGGTGCTGGTCGGATATGTAAAAAAGCCGGCGGGTCCGCAACAGCTCGAGCGAGCGAGCCGCGTGCTCGAAGCCGACCCGCGAATTGCGGGAATTGTGTTGCGCGCGGGCGAACGTCGCGAGACTCTGGGCGAGGTCGAAATCGAGATCGAGGTCGAGCCCGGGGTCACGCTACGCGGCGGAGCGGACCTGTTCAGCCAGGTGAATCGCGCGCAGAACCTGCGCCTGATCGCGGAGGTGATGGCGATGGCGGCGCCGGCGCCCGGGGTGAAGCTGCTCGATCTGTTTTGCGGCACGGGAAATTTCAGCATTCCCGCGGCGCGGCGCGGAGCGCGCGTGACCGGGGTGGACGCCGACGCACCCGCGGTTGCGGCGGCGCAGCGCAACGCGCGGCGGATGCAGCTCAGCGACGCGCAGTTCGTGGCGATGCAGGCGCACGAACTCGCGGCCTTTCTGAAGCGCGCGCGGTTTCGGCCCGATGCGGTGATTCTGGATCCGCCGCGCACCGGTGCGGCGGATCTGGTCGAGCCGATTTCCAAGCTTGCGCCGGCGCGCGTGGTGTATGTGTCGTGTGACGCGGCGACCCTGGCGCGCGATCTGCGCGCGTTCGGGACCCGCGGTTACAAATTATCACGCGTGCGCGCGTTCGACTTCTTTCCGAACACGCACCACGCCGAGATCGCGGCGCAGACGGTATTGACTTAAATCACGGGGCATCCTTAATGTAGGTCAGTCGATTCCGTACCTTCCCGCCAGAGGGTAAGTCAGAACGATGCCCAAGCAGGAAAAGGAAAAGGTCGCCCGCCCGAAAATCACCATCATCCCGGGGCGGGGTGTGGCCCAGACGATCAATTATTTGCTTGAAGATCGCGATGATCTGGAGTGGATAATCGCCGTGGGGCGAACGAAGAACGGCGAGCTGTTCTTCTATGACACCGGCGGCGATATCGTCGAAGATCTCGGCACCCTCGAGTACCTGAAGGCGCGCATCGTGCGCGCTCATTTCGGCGACGAGTACGAATAGGCGCGCGGTGCGGCGCGTGCGCGGAGCGCCGCCGGCGCCGCGGCATCAATCCTCGAATTCCTGCTCAGGGGGACGCGCGTAAATCGTTCCCGCTTCGATCTCGATCGGCACCTGGTACAGAAATTTTCCGCACGCCGACTCCGGCCCCGCGATACATTGGCCCGATCCGGGCTCGTAGTAAGCGTTGTGCGTCTGGCACATCAGGTAGCGCCCTTCTTCGGCGAAAAACTGATTGTCGACCCAGTCCATCGCCATCGGAACATGCCGGCATCGATTCACGTAAGCATGAAACGCGCCCGCGAAATTGATCACGAAACACTCTTCGTCGGCGCCGCGAATCGGCAGCATGAATTTCAGCGACTCGCCGGGCGCGAGATCGCCGGTGCGCGCGACGCGGTAGCGCCGATGCGGCGGCGCGGGCGTGGCGCGCGCGCGAGTGCGGGTCAGCGCGGCGCGGCGACGATGTTCCGAAGACATCCGATCTTCTCGATCTCGACTTCAACCGTGTCGCCCGGCTTCATCTCGCCCACTCCCGACGGGGTTCCGGTCGAAATCACATCGCCCGGCAACAGGGTCATGATGTGCGAGATGTAGCTCACCAGGAAATCGCACTTGAAGATTAGATTCGAGGTGCGGCTGCGCTGGCGAACCTCGCCGTTGAGGCGTGTGGCCAGCGCAAGGTCGTCAGGGTTGGCAATTGCGGTTTCGATAACGGGGCCCAGCGGCGCAAAGGTGTCGAAGCCCTTGCCGCGAGTGAATTGCACGTCCTTGCGCTGCAAGTCGCGCGCGGTCACGTCGTTCATGCAGGTGTAACCGAGCACGTAGCCGCGCGCCCGCTCCGGTGCGACCCGGGTCGCGGTGCGCGAGATCACGATCGCGAGTTCGCCCTCGAAATGCATAAGCTTCGACTGCGGCGGATAGATTATCGCCGCGCCCGAAGCAATCACGGCGGTCGAGGGCTTGATGAAGAGCAACGGCTCCTCGGGGAGTTGGCGGCCCATCTCGAGCGCGTGGTCGCGGTAGTTGACGCCGACCGCGACAATTTTCCCCGGAGCAATCGGCGCCAGCATCGCGATCGCATCCGCCGCGAGCGGCTTGACGCCGGGGATCGGGCGGAGGTCGTCGAGCGCGCCATCAAGCGGGGTTATCGAGGCGCCTTCGAGCGCGCCGAAGCTCACGCGGCCATCGGAGTTGTAACGAACAATCTTCATGCTGCTTCCACTGGTTACGGATTCTTCCGCATCACGCGCCGCGGGTAAACCGGCGCTTGCCGGGCTCAGCCAAAGCCCATAGCATCTTTCAGGCGCGCGCGGGACTGGCCGCGTATCGCGAACCGGGAATTCGCAGGCATCCTGCTGATGGAAAGACCGATCATCCGTGGCGTTGAAGCGTTTCCCGTCGATCAGAACGGGCAAACGTACATCTGCCTGCGCGATCCCACCGGTCTGGCGCCCGAGCCGATTCTGATCGGGATGGGCGCGTACTTCATCGTTTCGCTGTTCGATGGCAAAAACGATCTGCGCGAGTTGCAGGCCGCGTTCACCAAGCGATTTGGCGAAGTCCTGGAACTCGAGAAGATCGCCGAGCTGGTGAGTGCACTCGAGCAGGCGCACTTCCTCGATTCGCCCGCATTCCTGGATCACGAGCGCCGCGTGCGCCAGGAATTTCTGGCGCAGAGCGAGCGGCCCGCCGCGCTCGCCGGGGTTTGCTATGCTCCCGAGCCCGCGCAACTGCGCATCGAACTTGCGGCGTTCTTCGATCCCCCGGAAGGACCGGGCCGCAAGCCCGCACGCAAAACCGGCGCGGCGCTGAGCGGGCTTATCGCGCCGCATATAGACCCGCGCCGCGGTGCGGCGGCTTACGCGCACGCGTACGCGGAGTTGATGGCGCATGAACCCCCCGAGCTGGTGATCATTCTTGGCACTTCACATTACGGGTCCGGTCCGCAACTGTTCAGCGCGACGCGCAAGAATTACCTGACTCCTTTCGGTGCGGTCCAGACCGACGGCGGATTCGTTGACGAGCTGGCGCGGCGCTACCAGGGCGGCGACCTGTTCGCCGATGAGTTCTTGCATCGCGGTGAGCACTCGATCGAATTTCAGGCGCTGTTTCTGGCGTACTCGATGGGGGTGCGCGGCTACCAGGTGGCGCCGATCCTCGTAAGCTCGTTTCATCAGATGATCATGTCGGGCCAGAGTCCCGCGCAGGATCCGCGCGTGGGTTCGTTTATCGAAACGCTCGGCGCGATGATCGCGGCCGAGCGCCGCAGCGTGCTGGTGCTGGCGGGGGTGGACTTCGCGCACGTGGGCAGAAAGTTCGGCGACGCATTCGCCGCCGACAGCGCGGTCGCCGAGCGCGTCGAGCGCGAGGACCTCGAGTTGATCGAGACTATCAAGCGCGGCGATCCGGCGGGGTTCTTCGCCGCGATCGCGGCCGACCACGACGCGCGGAAGATTTGCGGCGCCGCTCCGATGTACACCCAGCTCGAACTGCTGCGCGGACGGCCCGCGCGCCTGCTGAAATATGGAATCGCGATGGAGCCGCAAACGGAATCGTGCGTCTCGTTCGCCAGCCTCGCGATCGACTGAGATCGCGCGGCGCCCCCAACCTCGGACTCGACCGGGAGGACACCGCCGATGAAGCGCGCAACTTTACTCGCCTCGATCGCCGCAATCGTGTTGACGATGATCATGATGTGCGCGGCTGGAGCACGCGCCGACGAAGGCGCGGACGTTGACGCCGCGAAGGCGGCCGCGCAAGCGTGGCTCAAGCGGATTGACGCGGGGCAGTATGGGCAAGCCTGGAATTCAACCTCGGCGTTTTTTCGCAAGGCGATGCCGAAGGAGCAATTCGCGCATTCGCTAGATATCGTGCGCAAGCCGCTCGGCGCTGTGACTTCGCGCAAACTCAAGTCGGCGGCCTATATGACCGCGATTCCGAACGCACCCGCCGGAAAATATGTGGTCATCCAGTACGCCACTGATTTCGCGGGCAAGAAAGATGGTGTCGAGACGATCACTCCGATGCTCGACAAAGACGGACACTGGCGCGTCTCCGGGTACTACATTCGCTAGCGCGCGGCGGCTCGTTCAATCGATTCCGTAGCGCTTGCGTTTGCGCCACAGGGTGGTGACGTTAATGCCGAGCGTGGCGGCGGCTTCGTCCAGGTGGGTGCTCTCGGCCAGCACGCGGCGGATATGCTCGCGTTCGAGATCTTCAAGGCTGGCCGGATGGGCGCCGGCCGCGGCGGGCTCGGCGCTGTCGCGGAAAATCGAATCCGGCAGATCCTCGCGCGTGATCTCGTCGCTGCGGGAGAGCACCGTGGCGCGCTCGAGGGCGTTGCGCAGCTCGCGCACGTTGCCGGGCCATCGGTACTTCGAGATCGCCGCGGCCGCTTCCGGAGCCAGCCGCAGCGCTGGGCGCCGATGCCGGATCGCGGCCGCCTTGAGCATCCATCCAGCCAGCTCGGGCACGTCCTCACGCCGCTCGCGCAGGGGCGGCACGCGGATGGTTATAACGTTTAAGCGGTAGAAGAGATCCTCGCGGAAGCGGCGCGCGGCGACTTCGGCTTCGAGGTCGCGATTGGACGCGGCGATGATCCGGGCGTTGACGCGAATCGTCCGGTCGCCGCCGATTCGTTCGAAGCTCTGCTCCTGCACGAAGCGCAAGAACTTGGTCTGAAGGGTTGGGGTCAGATCCGCGATCTCGTCCAGAAATACCGAGCCGTTGTTGGCCGCCTCGAGCCGCCCGGGCTTGTCTTTTACCGCGCCGGTGAACGACCCGCGCATATGGCCGAACAACTCGCTTTCGAGCAGTTCGTCGGACAGCGTGGTGCAGTTGACCACCACGAACGGGCCGTCCTTGCGCAGGCTCCAGCGGTGCATCTGCCGGGCGAGCACGTTCTTGCCGGTCCCGCTTTCGCCGGTCAGCAGGATAGTCGCGTCGCTGGCGGAGGCCTGGCGCGCGAGTTCAAGCTGATGGGTCATCGCGGCGCTCTTCGATTCGAGCATCGGCGCCTCGTCGATCGCGTCGCGCAGCGCGCGGTTCTCAGCCTGCAAGCCCCGCACCTCGAGCGCGCGTTCGACGATGTGCTGAATCTGTTCGAGCGAGAACGGCTTGGTCACGTAATCGTAGGCCCCCGCTTTCATGGCGGTGACCGCGTTCTCGACGGTTGCGTACGCGGTCATCAGGATGACCAGGCAATCGGGCTGGTGTCGGCGCACTTCGGCGAGCAGTTCGAGGCCGTTCATTTCGGCCATCCTGAAATCGGTCAGCACCAGGTCGAAGGTCCGGCTCTGGAGGATCGCGGCGGCCTCGCGGCCGTTTTCGGCGGCGGCGACGGTGTGGCCGATCGACTCGAAAAACGCCACCAGGCTGCGGCGGATGTTCTTCTCGTCATCGACAATCAGCAGCGATCCCATCAGCGGGTTCCTCCGGCGGGCAACTCGACGACAAAGCGGCTACCCGCGCCGGAATTGCTATCGACGAAAATCCGGCCGCCGTGCGCGGCTACGATATCCTTTGCGATCGCGAGGCCCAGCCCGGCCGAGCCCTTTTCGATTCCGCCGCGTCCGTACTGGGCGAACCGTTCGAAGATATGCTCGCGGATTTCGGGCGCGATGCCGGGACCGGAATCCGATACTTCGAGCCTGACCCGCGAGTCGATCGTGCGCGCCGCGACCTCGATCTGTCCGCCCTCGGGGGTATAGCGCAGCGCGTTGCCGATCAGGTTGGAGACCACCCACGAGAGCTTGACCGCATCGCCCGAGATTTCCGGCACGGGTTCGAGCCGCTCGGTCAGGCGCACGTGCTTCTCTTCGGCCTGCAGGCCGAAGCGGCGAACGACCTCTTCGATAATCGTCCGCAGATCGAGCCGCTCGCGCTGGACGGTGATTGAAGCGAGTTCGCCGCGCGCCAGGTTGAGCAAATTGTCGCTGAGCGCCTTCATGCGGGCGCACTCCTCGAGGATCGCTTCGAGCAACTCGCGTTGCCTCGGGTCCGTGAGCGTGCCGTCGCGGCGCAGCAGTTCAGCCGACAGCGCGAGCGAGGTCAGCGGGGTGCGCAGCTCATGGGAAAGCGTCGCGATCAAATTGGCGCGCGCGCGATCCTGATCGCGCAGGTAGGTCACGTCCTGCAAGATCAGCAGCGTGCCGAGCGGGGTGGCCTCGTCGTGATGCAGCGGCACGGGTTTGAGCACATAAGTGTGGTCGCGGCCGCGGACGTGGAGTTGCACCTCGATCCGCTGGCTGGCCAGTTCCGCCTTGCGCAGATTTCGCAATGCGTCGCGCACGCGCAGATAGTGCGGATGATTGCTGCTCAGATCCTCGAACGGGCTGCCGAGGGCGTCTTTGGGTTCGACTCCCATGATCAACGCGGCGATTTCGTTGATATGCGCGACCATCCCTTTGGAATCGAGCAGCACCACGCCGTCTTCAAGGCTCTCGATTATCGCCTCGGTTTTGCGCATCTCATACATCAGCCGATCGACGTTGAGCTTCTCGAATCGCTCGAGCCGCTCGGCCATGTGATTGAACTCGCGCGCCACGGCGTCGAGCTCGGCGAACTTCTGCGGCCCAAGCCTGACCTGCACGCGGCGCTGGCCGACCCCGCGCAGACGCTCGGCTACCTCGATGAGCGGTTTGGACAGTGACCAGCCGAGTGCCCACGAGATCGCGGCGCCGAAAATCAGCACCAGCGCCAGACTCGCGGCGAATTGATAGGTCAGGCGCCGGCCGAGTTCGGCGGAGCGGCTGTCGGCCCGGAACATTGCCGCCTGATTCATCGCGGTCAGGCTGTCCAGGCGGGCGTGCAGCGCGGTGAACTCGGCGTCGTGCCGCGCGCCCGGAGATTCGGCGGCGAGTTCGGCGAACAATCTGTCGGCGCCGGCGCGAATCGAATGCGCCAGCTCCGGTTCGCCAAGCTCGGTATAGTCGCGATCCTCGATGTCCATCCAGTGCATGAATTCGGCGCGCGCCGGGGCCAGCGCGTCACTGGCGTGGCCGTCGCGCTCGGCCAGCTCGAGGCGCGACAGGGCGGCGTGCATGTGCTGCGCGGCCTCGATACTGACGTAGTTGCGATACAGCGTCTGGCGGATCGCTCCGCCCAGGCGGTACACGCGCGGCAGCGTGAACGCACCGAGCAGCACCACCAACACCAGCAGCAGGAGCGTGCCGTTACGAATCCGGCGGTCAAGCGAAGGCGTGCTCATTTTTCGTCACCCGTGTCGTCGGCCAGGATTTCGACGTCGAGGTCGCGTGCGCTCGCGATGATCCGCGCGGCGACGTCGCGCCCGAGCAGGCGGCGCCAAAGCCGCTGATGCGATCGGCCCACGATGATCGTCGAGATTCCGTTGTCGCGCGCGTAATCGAGCATCCCCTTGACCGGGTCTGGCGCCTTGAGCCACACGGTTTCGGCGCCAAGGTCGCTGGCGAGATTGATATTGTCGAGCAGCGCCACGAAATCTCCGGTGCGGATTTTCTTGACCGACTCGGCAGGCGTCTCGACATGCACCGCGTACCAGTCGGCGCTCAACTGAGTGGCAATCCGGCAGGTCCTGCGCAGGAGCCGGGCTCCGTCGTTGGAATTCGAGGACAGCCCGACCATGATCTTTTCGACCACGCGTGGGTGGCGGCCACCGGCGCGCTTGAGCGTCTCGGAATCCTGGCGCTGGCGGGTCAGCCCGCGCGCGACCTCGCGCAGCGCCATCTCGCGCAGCGAGGCCAGGTTGCCGGGCGTAAAGAAATTTCGCAGCGCCTGCTCGATCTGCGCCGCCGGATAGATTTTCCCCTCGCGCAGGCGTTCGCGCAGCGCCTCGACCGTGACATCCACGTTCACGACCTGGTCGGCGTGGGTCAGAATCGAATCGGGCACTGTCTCGCGCACCTCGACTCCGGTGATGCGCCTGACGACGGGGCTCAGGCTCTCGAGGTGCTGGATGTTGACGGCAGTGATCACGTTGATGCCGTTTTTGGTCAGCTCTTCGACATCCTGCCAGCGCTTCTCGTGCCGCGCGCCGATCGCATTGGTATGCGCCAGCTCGTCAACGATCGCGACCTCCGGGTTGCGCGCCAGGACCGCGTCAAGATCCATTTCCTCGAGCTCGACGCCCTTGTACGGATATTTCTTGCGCGCAATGACTTCGAGACCGGCGAGCTTCTCTTCGGTTTCGGCGCGGCGATGAGTCTCGGCCAGCCCGACCACGACATCGACGCCCTTGGCGCGCAACTGTTGCGCCTCTTCGAGCATCTTCCAGGTTTTGCCGACGCCGGCGGCGGCGCCAAGATAAATCTTGAGGCGTCCCTTTTGCGATCGCGCCACCAAGTCCAGGAACGATTCAGGATCGCGCCGTTCCTCGTCCTTGATATTGCGATTACGCTCCACGATTAGTGCCCGCCGTCCGGATCGGCCGCCGGGCCCGGCGATTTGCGCGTGAGATCGACATAGCGTGTGACCCGCACGCTGCGGATTCGCGCGCGCGCGATGCGACGGCGGCGCGCGCGATCATAGGCGAAGCATGCGCCGATCACGACGCCCCAGATCGCGATCGCGGCCAGCGCCCAGAGCAACTCGCTCAGAGGGATGCGACTATGGTGAGCGGCGCTGGCGGCGCCCCGCGCGATCGGCAGCGCCGCCATCGAGCCGCCCGTCAGGCGACGTTCAAACCATCGGGCGCGATATGCCTTTTCCGCACGATTCATGATGACGCGACGACACTCCTCGGAGAATGGGGTTCATCACTTGGCCTCCGGCAATTTGTCCAGCGCGAGGTTCGCGCCCAACACGTTAACGCCGGGCTCGCCCAGCACTCCCGCCCATCTCTGACGAGTATTGTGACGCACGACAGCGCGTATCGCATCCTCGGAAATTCCCCGCGTGCGGGCCACCCGCGCTATCTGCAACTCGGCGGAGGCTGGGCTGATCTCGGGATCCAGCCCGCTGCCGGACGCGGTGACCAAATCCGCGGGGACGCCACCCACAGGGATTGGTCCGTCGTGCTGCGAGATCGCGGCGATCCTGCCTTGCACGGCGTCGATCAGAGCCTTGTTGGTCGGGCCAAGGTTCGAGCCGCCGGAGTTCGCGGCGTCGTAGCCCTTGTCACCCGCCGCCGAGGCGCGCGGATGGAAATATTTGTCGGCGGTGAAGTTCTGCCCGATTAGCGTCGAGCCGATCGCCCGGCCGCCACGCATCACCAGACTGCCGTTGGCCTCGCTCGGGAATGCGACTTGTGCGATCCCCCATACCACCAGCGGATAAATCAAGCCGGTCGCCACGGTCAGGACGATCGTCATTATAAGAGCGGGTTTGATTTGATTGCGGATCACGGATCACCTCAGGCCAAATGCAGCGCGGCGACGACGATGTCGATCGCTTTAATTCCGATGAACGGAATGATCACGCCGCCGAGGCCATAGATCAGCAGATTGCGGGTCAGAATCGCGGCGGCGCCCACCGGGCGGTAAGCCACGCCGCGCAGCGCGAGCGGAATCAGCGCGATAATGATCAGCGCGTTGAAGATGACGGCCGAAAGAATCGCGCTCTGCGGCGTGGACAGATGCATCACGTTGAGCGCCTGGAGCTGCGGATAGCCGAGCACGAACATCGCGGGGATGATCGCGAAATATTTCGCCACATCATTGGCGATCGAGAAAGTGGTCAGCGCCCCGCGCGTGATCAGGAGCTGCTTGCCGATCTCGACCACCTCCATGATTTTGGTCGGATTCGAATCGAGATCGATCATGTTGCCCGCTTCGCGCGCCGCCTGGGTGCCCGCGTTCATCGCGATGCCCACGTCGGCCTGCGCCAGTGCGGGCGCATCGTTGGTCCCGTCGCCGATCATCGCTACCAGCTTGCCCTGCGCCTGCTCCTCGCGAATCAGGCGCAGCTTGGTCTCGGGGGTAGCTTCGGCGCGGAAGTCGTCAACCCCCGCTTCGTGCGCGATTGCGGCGGCGGTCAGCGGATTGTCGCCGGTGATCATCACGGTGCGCAAACCCATCGCGCGCAGCCGCTCGAAGCGCTCGCGGATTCCTTCCTTGACGACATCTTTCAAATGGATGACGCCGAGCACCCGGCCGCGGTCGGCGACCGCGAGCGGAGTTCCGCCCGCCGTTGCGATCCCCGCGACGATCGCGGCGAATTCCGCGGGCGCCGCGCCGCCATTTTGGCGCGCGAATTCGAGCACCTGCTCGCTGGCGCCCTTGCGAATCACCCGGCCGTCGATATCGACGCCGCTCATCCGGGTCTGCGCGGAGAACGCGATGAAGTGCGCGTCATGCTCGGCCAGTTCGCGTCCGCGCAAGTTGAACTGCTGCTTGGCGAGGATCGTGATCGAGCGGCCCTCTGGAGTTTCGTCGGCCAGCGAAGCGAGCTGCGCGGCCTCGGCCAATTCCTCGACCGTGACGCCGGTCACCGGCAAGAACTCGGTCGCCATCCGGTTGCCGAGGGTGATGGTTCCGGTTTTGTCGATCAGCAGCGTATCGACGTCGCCGGCGGCTTCGACCGCGCGTCCGGACATCGCGAGCACGTTGTGCTGCACCAGCCGATCCATCCCTGCAATTCCGATCGCGGAGAGCAGGCCGCCGATCGTGGTCGGAATCAGGCACACCAGCAGTGCTACGATCACCGGCAGCGACAGCATCGTGCCGCCATACAGCGCAAACGGGTAAAGGCTCACGCAGACCAGCAGAAAGATGATGGTCAGGCCGGAGAGCAGGATGCTGAGCGCGATCTCGTTGGGGGTCTTCTGGCGCTGTGCGCCTTCGACCAGCCCGATCATCCGATCCAGAAAAGTTTCGCCGGGATTAGCCGTTATGCGCACCTTGATGAAGTCCGAAATCACGGTGGTGCCGCCGGTTACGGCGCTGCGGTCACCGCCGCTCTCGCGAATCACGGGTGCGGACTCGCCGGTGATTGCCGCCTCGTTCACCGCCGCGACGCCTTCGATTACCTCTCCGTCGCCGGGAATCACGTCGCCCGCCTCGACCATCACCACGTCGCCGCGGCGCAGTCGGGTCGCGGGCACGCTCGAGATCGAGCCGTCGGCCGCCACCAGTTTCGCGAAGGTCTCGGTGCGGGTCTTGCGCAGGTTGTCGGCCTGCGCCTTGCCGCGTCCTTCCGCCATCGCTTCGGCGAAATTTGCGAACAGGACGGTGAACCACAGCCACAGCGCGATTTGCAGCTCGAACCGCACCAGCGCCGCGCGCCCGGCGAGTCCGTCGCGCGCAAGGATAATGGTAACCGCCAGCGCGGTGACCTCGACCACGAACATCACCGGATTGCGCAACTGCACGCGCGGGTCGAGCTTGCGAAACGAATCAATCAGGGCGCGCCCGACGATGTCGCGGTCCCAGAGCACAGGCGCTTTTCGTTCAGCCATCCGAAAATTCCTCTCTCTCGCGCGGGAGCGCGAGTCAGTAAAGTTTGCCGGTGATCATCGCCAGGTGTTCGACGATCGGTCCGAGCGCGTCGGCCGGAAAAAAGGTCAGCGCGGCGACGATCAGAATCACTCCGATGAGCAGGACGACGAAGACCGCGCCGGTAGTCGGAAAGGTTCCCGCGCTCGGTGGCGTCGCGCGTTTGCCGGCCAGCGATCCGGCCAGCGCGAGCGCGGGAATTTTCATCATGAAGCGCCCGAACAGCATCGAGAGCGCAATCGTGAGGTTGTAAAAATTGGTATTCGCGTTCAGTCCGGCGAAGGCCGAGCCGTTGTTCGCCGCGCCTTCGGTGTAGGCGTACAAGATTTGCGAAAATCCGTGCGGCCCCGGATTCGAGATTCCGGCCAGCCCCGCCTTCGCGGCGACGGCCACCGCGCCCGGCAGCAGAATCGCCGCGGGAAAGATCAGCACATAGAACATCGCGAGCTTCATCTCGCGTGACTCGATCTTCTTGCCCAGGTACTCCGGCGTGCGTCCGACCATCAGCCCCGCGATAAACACCGTCAGCACCACGATCATCAGCATTCCGAACAGGCCCGAGCCAACCCCGCCGAAGATCACCTCGCCGATCTGCATATTGACCAGCGGCACGAGGCCGCCCAGCGGTGTGAAGCTGTCGTGCATCGCGTTCACCGCGCCGCACGAAGTATCAGTAGTAACCGTAGCCCACAACGCGGAATTGACTATCCCAAAGCGGACTTCCTTGCCTTCCATGTTGCCGCCGCTTTGCAGCGCGCTCGCATGCTGGTTGACTCCCAACCGCGCGAGGTTCGGGTTGCCGCGTTGCTCGGCCCAGATTGCGGAGCCCGAGCCGGCCAAAAACAGCAGGGCCATCGCGGCGAACAGCGTCCATCCCTGGCGCGCGTCACCCGCCATCAGGCCGAAGGTATGCGTCAGCGCGGCGGCAATCGCGAAGATCGCCAGCATCTCGATCAAGTTGGTGAGTGGAGTTGGATTCTCGTAGGGGTGCGCCGAATTGGCGTTGAAAAAGCCGCCGCCGTTGGTGCCCAGTTCCTTGATCGCTTCCTGCGACGCGACCGGGCCTTCGGCGATGATCTGCGCTGCGCCCTCGACCGTCGTTGCGTGTAGGTACGGCGCGAAATTATCCGGCACGCCCTGCCAGACCAGCACCAGCGCGAACACTATCGAGATCGGCAGGAGCATCCAAAGAGTCGCGCGGGTCAAATCGGACCAGAAATTGCCCAGCGTGCGCGAGCTTTTGCGCACGAAGCCGCGAATCACCGCGATCGCGACCGCGATTCCAGACGCCGCCGACACAAAGTTGTGGAACGCCAGCCCCGCCATCTGGGTCAGATAGCTCATCGTCGATTCGCCGCCGTAGGCTTGCCAATTGGTATTGGTGGTGAAACTCGCGGCGGTGTTGAACGCGAGCGCCGGCGGGACCGCGCCGAACGCCTGCGGATTGAGCGGCAGAAGACCCTGCAGCCGTTCGAGTCCGTAAAGCAGCAGCATCCCGGCCATGCTGAACATCAGCATCGCGGTCGCGTACTCGGCCCATCCCATCTCGTCGGCGGGATTGATCCCGCCGACCCGATAAATGAATCGCTCGAGCGGGCGCAGGATCGGATCGAGAAACGTCGGCTCGCCCGAGAAGACTCGCTTAATGAAGCGTCCCAGCGGGACCGTCAGGAGCAGTACCAGCAGGCAGAAAATTCCCAGTTGTATTAGCGCATTCGCCACCATGATGATTACTCAGCCGCGCCGGAACTAGAATTTCTCCGGATTGATCAGCGCGTAAACCAGGTACACGCACAACACGACGGCGATCGTCGCGCCCATTACCAGGTCAAGCGCGCTCATAGTTTCTGGCATCCCGCGACATAGGCCACGCAGAGGACGAAAAACGCGATCGTTCCGGCAATCGATAACAAGTCGTACATGCGGCAATATGCAGCACTGTGCGTGCCATGCCGGATTTCCCGCTTCCGCGCCGGGGTTATCAGGCTCAAGAGCCGGGGACCGTTTCAGTATGCAATGCTGTGCAATGCGAAATGCAAAGCCGCCGCATCGCCGCGCGCAGGCACGTCATTGCGCCGGCAAGCGGGTCACGTACTCGAAGTCCAGCGGCTGATGATTGATGCCGCGCGGCGGCGGCGCGATCCATCCGGCGAATTGTCCGGGCCCGGTTATCGGCTCCATCAACGACGCGATAAATTCACGGTCGGCGCGTGATGGCATCCATTCGGATTGGCGTTCCAGCCACTGCGCGCGCGGGATAATCGCGCCCTCGGGCGTCACGCACACACCGCTGAATTGTCCAATTGCGCGATTGAAGCCGCGATGCGGGAGCTTGAGTTCGTGGTGGAATCCGGCGGCGCGGACTATCTTGTTCCAGCGCGTAACCGCGCGTTCGCAATCCGCGATATATGAATCGCGCAGCGTCTCGTTGAGGGCGGCCAGCGCGGGCTGCTCGGTTTCGACAATCGCGCCGCCGTGCGGCTTCATGATCCGGCGCACGCTCGCGGTCAATTGATGGTCGTCGCGGTGGTCGGCCTCGCGATAGCGTCCCTTCAGTCCGGCGCTGAAGTAGTTGGCGGCGTTGGTAGATAGCTCGGAGCCGAACAGATCGAGCGACACCGAGTAGTGAAAATTCAGGTAGCGTTGGAGGATCGCGAGATCGATTCCGCCGAAGGCTCCCACCGATTCGGTGTCGTGCCGATGCATCAATTCGCAGGTTCTT
The DNA here is from genome assembly GCA_035531615.1 of Binataceae bacterium (SeqCode). GTDB lineage: Bacteria > Desulfobacterota > Binatia > Binatales > Binataceae > JBARDN01. Next base: position 23,098 of record DATKSQ010000045.1, on the reverse strand, counting down.
GCGATGATGCGGCCGATGCCGGTCTCGCCGACGAACAAATGATGCGCCTCTTCGGTGAGCATGAAGCGGCAGGTCCGCGCGAGCGGCTCGAAACCGGACTCCGCGAGACTGGCGAGCTGATATTTTCCGTCGCGATCGGTGAAGTGCGCGAACATGAAGTACGACAGCCAGTCCGGCGTTCGCTCATTGAACGCCCCCAGAATCCGCGGATTATCGGCGCTGCCGGAACGCCGCCGCAGCAGCGCTTCGGCTTCCTCGCGGCCGTCGCGTCCGAAATATGCGTGCAGCAGATAGACCATCGCCCACAGATGGCGCCCTTCCTCGACATTGACCTGAAACAGATTTCTGAGATCGTACAGCGACGGGCAGGTGCGTCCGAGATGACGCTGCTGCTCGACCGAGGCAGGCTCGGTGTCGCCCTGGGTGACAATCAGGCGGCGTAGAACACCGCGATGCTCGCCCGGGATCTCGCGCCAAACCGGAGCGCCGCGATGCTGGCCGAAGCCGATGCGCGCGTCGGGCTGCGGCTCGGCCAGGAAGATGCCCCATCGGTACTCGGGCATCTTGACGTAACCGAAGGTGGCCCATCCTTTCGCATCGACCGCGGTCGCGGTGCGCAGGTAAACGTCGCAGGCCGCGAAGCCCTCGGGCCCCATCTCGCTCCACCAGCGCAGGAACTCGGGCTGCCATGCCTCGAGCGCGCGTTGCAGGCGGCGGTCGGCGTCGAGGCTGACGTTGTTGGGAATCCGCTCGGAATAATTGATCGCCATCACACTCGCCTCGGGTCGAACTCGGGACGCCGTCCGGTGCCATAGAGTTTGAGTGCGCCTTTTTCGCCGGTTGCGTTGGGGCGCTGAAAAATCCAGTTCTGCCACGCGGACAGCCGCGCGAAGATTTTTGATTCGATTGTCTCCGGCCCCGTGAAACGCAGCGACGCCTCGAGTCCGGTCAGCGCGTCGGAGGAAAACGCCGCGCGCTCCTCGATCGCAAGCCGCGTCTCATCGTCCCAGTCGAAATCGTCGGGCGTGAAGCCCACCAACCCCAGCGTCTCGGCCCGCTCGGCCGGAAGTTCTGTGCCGATATGTGCGCGCAGCGCCGCGATTTGTTGCGATGGGTCCGGATGCCGCGCCTGAATCCGCATGAGACCATTGCACATCGGCAGCGCGCCAAAGTTCAGCTCCGTCAGTGCGATTCGCGCCGGCGCGAAATCGTCGCCGGCGCGGGCACCAAGCATCATATAGGCGCGATCGGCGGCCAGCGCCAACTCGAGCAGGCTGCCGCAGAAGCAGGAACCCGGCTCGATCAACGCGAATATCGAGCGCGAGCTCACGTCGAGCCGCTTAAGCGTGCGCTTCAGGTAGAGAACGATCTCGCGAGCGAGCCAATCGCCGGTGTGCGCGGCGAGAAAGTCATCATGGGACTTTACCCTCGAGAGATCTCCGCGAGTGCGGAAGATCCATGTCCCAATAGTGTTTTCGTTGAAGCGCAGATGAAGAATCGCGTCTTCGAGCTCGCGCGCGAACGCGAGCGGCCAGAAATCGCATCCCAGCGCCTGCAATTGATCGACACTTGCCGGCGCGACATCCGCGGGGCCGTTGATCGTGAAGTAGGCGGCCGAGCGGGCGCGGTCGAGTTCCACGGACATATGCGGATAGAGTATGCGCGAGTCCTCGATGGTTCGCGCCAGCGGCCGCAGCTCGAGCCCGGGTTGTCCGGCGCCGCGGTCCGAACGCGCCGCTATCGCGGCCGCCTTGCGCGCGGTGACTTCGGCCAGTTGGGAGCGCGGCGCAACTTCATCGACCAGCCGCCATGCGGCCGCGCGCGCGCCCTTTACGCCCTCTTCAGTGGTGCACAAAAAATCCGCGTGATCGCGCCGCACCATCCGCTTGTCAACCAGGCGTGTCAGCCCGCCGGTTCCCGGCAGGACGCCCAATAGCGGCAGCTCGGGCAGCGAGACGCTGGTCGAGCCGTCGTCGGCCATGATGATGTAGTCGGTTGCGAGCGCGAGTTCGTAGCCGCCGCCGGCGCAGGCCCCGGCGATCGAGGTGATATAAGATTGACGGGAGTGGCTGGTTGCGTCCTCGATCGCGATCCGGGTCTCGTTGGTGTACTTGCAGAAGTTAACCTTGAACGGATGACTCGACTGCGCCAGCATCCGGATATTCGCCCCCGCTGAGAACACGCGCTCGCGCGCCGACGTGATCACCACGCATCCGACCTCGGGATGCTCGAAGCGCAGGCGCTGGACGGCATCGTAGAGCTCGATATCAACGCCCAGGTCATAGGAATTGAGCTTGAGTTCGTAGCCGGGGAAGAGTCCGCCCGCTTCATCCACGTCGAGCGCGAGCGTGGCCACCGGGCCGGCAATCGACAATTTCCAATGCCTGTACTTTGACGGTTCGGTGCGGAAATCGACTAGAGGGCTCGCGGGACTGCGAATCGGCATGTGCTGGTGCGATGGCGCGCGTCGGTCCACGCTTTCCGGATGCACTATAATGCCCTTACGGCGGCCAGTGCGCCAGTCCGCGGTCCTGCTTCGTCTCCGAACCATCGCCCCGCGGGATGCAGCCGCGGCAGGGTTCTCGGCATGATTTATTTATTCTCCGCCTCGTGATGTTCCCGCGAATCTATACTAGACAGGAGGGATACCGTGCCAAGCTCGGAAGCCGGGAGCATTGCTCGCGACGCTCCCGAATCGGGCCGCACGGCCGTCAGCGTTTATCGAGGTGAATCATGGGAGTGTTATCGGGCTACAAAATTATCGAATTGGCCGGAATTGGACCGGGGCCGATGTGCGCGATGCTGTTGTCGGACATGGGCGCCGACGTGCTGCGCATCGATCGCATCGCGGACGCCGGACTCGGCGTCGCGATGGAAACCAAGTACGGCCTGCTAAATCGCGGGCGCCGCTCGGTCGCGCTCGACCTCAAGCGTCCGGAAGCGATCGAGACGGTGCTGAAGCTGGTCGAGAAGGCCGACGCGCTGATCGAGGGCTTTCGCCCCGGCGTCACCGAGCGGCTTGGGATCGGTCCCGAGCATTGCCTGAAACGCAATCCGCGCTTGATCTACGGGCGGATGACCGGATGGGGTCAGGAGGGTCCGCTCGCGCACGCCGCTGGCCACGATATCAATTACATCGCGCTGTCGGGCGCTCTGCACAGCATAGGGCGCAAGGGCGACGCTCCAGTGCCTCCGCTCAATCTGGTGGGCGATTTCGGCGGTGGCGCGCTCTATCTGGCGCTGGGAGTGGTCGCCGGATTGCTCGAGACACAGAAGTCCGGCAAGGGGCAGGTGGTGGATGCGGCGATGGTCGATGGAGCGGCGTCGCTGATGACGGCGACATACGGGATGCGCGGCTCGGGCATTTGGACCAATCAGCGCGGCGAGAACATCCTGGATACGGGCGCGCACTACTACGAAGTTTACGAGACCAAAGACGCCAAGCACGTCGCGATCGGATCGATCGAGGCGAAATTCTACGATGAGTTGCTGCGCCTGTCCGGCCTCAAGGGCCAGGAGTTGCCGCGTCAGAATGACCGCGCCTCATGGCCGAAAATGAAAGAGCGCCTGAAGGCATTGTTCCTGACCAAGACCCGCGACGAATGGTGCGCGAACATGGAAGGCAGCGACATCTGCTTCGCTCCCGTGCTCAGCATGGATGAGGCTCCGCATCATCCGCACAACCGCCATCGCGGCACCTTCGTCGAGCAGGGCGGCGTCGTGCAGCCGGGTCCGGCGCCGCGGTTCAGCCGCACTCCGAGCAAGATCCAGCGCCCGCCCGCGCGGCCCGGCGAGCATACCGAAGAGGCGCTGCGCGATTGGGGCTTCGGCCCGAGCGAGCTAGAGCGGCTGCGCGCCTGCCGCGCGATCGCGCCCAAGCCGTAAATCTGAAAGGTAGGGGCGGCCCCATGTGGCCGCCCGATCTCCTCTCGATGCTCGACGCGGCGAACGAGGCGATACTCTATCGGCAGCTCGCCGCCGCGCCGATCACGATCGTAAGCGTAGGACATCGCACCAGCCTCGCGCAGTATCACGACCGGAATCTGGAACTCTCAGGCGGAGGCCGCTGGGCACTCCGCGCGCTACCGGATTCCGCGCGCTCAGGCCCGCCAGGCGCCGCCGCGATCGGCGGCGATTAGGAGTGATGCCCGCGGCAGGATTTGAACCCGCGACCACATACATTTGAGTCTTGGCGCGGTGGCGAAACGCCAGGATAGATTGGTGCGGTTCTCTAATGTTCAGAATTACCAAAAGCTATCGCCTTAGACCGCGATTGAACTTTGGCGATGCCACCATCAGGGGTGCAGTATTTTTGGGGCGAAAAATAGCAGCCAGACTGCCGAGCCTGCGATCCACAGGGCTGCGGCCCATCCGAGGTAGAGGAAGTAGGTGTTGCTCGCATCGGCTGCGAACCTCACTATTAACGCAAGTATGAATGCCGCGGCGAGTATTATCACTACCGGCGGCCTGCCGAGCGCAAGTTGTTCCATGTTATTGAGATGGCTCAGCGCGACGTGGGTGGCTACTCCAAAAACCAGCAGGCTAAAGCCTCCGATGAATAGTATGTGCAGGGAAGGCACGCGGTAATCCGGCCAGATTGCCGATATGACCAAGCCTGCCGGCATCAGCCAAGCCGATAGCCAGATGAGCTGGCGATGCAAACCCGGCTTGGCGGGCAGGCGCCATGCTCCGCCACCGAGTCCAAGACCGAGCGCAACGACGATCGCGCGAAGTAGCGGGCCTATGCGTTCATAGCCGGCCTGCTCGATCATCAGGCTCGCGAAGATCGCGAACCCGGCACCGGCAAATGCCACCGCCTTCCACGTTTCGCGAGGTGAGGAGCCGAGGTCCGGCGGCGGCGGTGCGCCTGCGACCAGCGGCAAAACCAGCGCGCCTATTCCGACCGCCAGGCACAGGAATACGCCCTGCTCGACCATCAGCCGGCCCAAACTGCTGCTCCATGCGGGCGCACCTTGGAACTCGGCTGCGGCAATCAAGACCGCGCCGGCCATTCCAATCAGCGCCGCGATAGGCAACAGCACAAAGGCCGCAGGCGGGCGACGGCCCGCGGCGCGACCCATAAAACGGCGCAGCGCGAATTGGACCAGCAGCAAGAAGATCGCCGCGTATGCGATCTCGCTGATCAGCCAGCGTTCCGCAAGCGCCCCAACCGTGGTGACGGCCAGCGCTATCGTCAGCGCGCCCATCTCGATCCGGGACACAGCCGGCGAATTCGTGCGCCGCGGGAGCGCCGTCAGGAGGAAGCCCGTGGCAAACGCCATCATGAATGCCTGCATCTGCACCAGGCCGTGAATCTTGCACGAGTAAGTAGCAGTGACACCGGTCGCGTAGGTCAGCCAGTGGCCCACGCCGATCCAGGCGAAGATAACTCCGAGAGGGAAGAAGTATCGAAACGGCTCGCTGCGCCAAACTGAGATTGCCGGCCGCGCCTCGAGGCTGTTAATCGGCGTCACGGTTGATCAAGCCGAACCGGAGATTCGGGTTCCGCACGCCGAGGGGTTGTGGAGTTGCATCGATTTACTTTTCCTTGAGACGAGGATCGTCAGCCGAGACGCACCGCGCCTGCTTGTAGAACCTGACCGCAATCTGCCGGTTTTTCGAATTTGTCAGCCGGCGATGCCGATCGAGCACATGCTCGCATTCGTCCTTGTCGCGATAGGTAGTCGGTCGCTTTGTCCATTGGGTGAGCGGCGCATTCACATTACCCATCGGGTAGTCGCGGCCCGTCGGCGGCGCCATCAGATACCATCCAACGAGCGCGAAAACTGCTGCATGGCTAAGTCGCATGACGAACCGTTAGCAGACAAACAGGCTCGCGCCAACTCTTGGGCAGACCGGCGTCACGCCGGCCTGGCGTCTCATCCGCACGGTACGGACGCGCGCACGGCGTTCATAGTCTGACTAGACGAAACTATTTGGATGGCATTACCGGTTGAATTGTACGAGAATCTTTGCTGAACATCAAAAACGGGGCCGGAGGTCCAATGTGATGGTCGTCCTGAAGCGTAAGCATGCCGTAATTGCCGGTATTTTCACGATTTCTCTAAGTCTATTTGGATGTGGCTCGGAAAATCACTCTACCCAGGTCCAGTTGCCGAACGGCGTGTCCTGCCGTTCCGTCACATCAGGAACGTTTCTAGATACGAGCAGAGATATTTCCTGTACCGATTCGAATGGAAAGGTAGTTGGATCGTACAAGAGCGACTGATTCTGACGCAGCGCCACAAAACGCCGGGGAGTAGAGGAAGCCTGGCCCGTATCGGGTCTTTGATCCGCGGGTAGTGGGGGTTCCCGCGTCATCGGCATTGCTTTGATGGGCATTGCTTTGATGGCGGCTTTTCGGGTCCTCGTCCGCATCGGGATTCAAGATGGAAATTCCGGTTGAAAACCGGATTCGACGCAAGGAGTGCATCGGGAATGAGACAGCTAATCGACCTGAGCGGAAGGCGCGCGATAGTGACCGGCGGCGGCCGCGGGATTGGACGATCGATCGCGCTCGCGTTCGCGGATGCGGGCGCGGAGGTCGCGGTCGCCTCGCGATCTCAATCCGAGCTCGACGCGGTCGTGAGCGAAATCAAGGCTCGTGGGACGCGCGGCGCCGCGGTGGTGATCGACGTGATGAGCCGCGAGCAGATTACGTCTGGCATCGACGAGGCCGCGCGGAAACTGGGCGGGCTCGACATCCTGGTCAACAACGCGGGCGGTGTGATCACCGAAAACCCCGCATTTCTCAATCCGCTCGATCACGATCCACGCACGTTCGAGGACAATCTGTTTCTGAACCTTACGCAGGCGTTCTATGCGACGCATGCGGCGCTGCCGTACATGAGAAAGCAGCATTGGGGCCGGATCATCAGCATCGGCTCGGGCTACGCGAAAAACGGCGGCGGTCCGCTCGCATATTCGGCGGCGAAGCACGGGCTTATCGGGTTTACGCGATCGCTGGCGTACGCCACGGCTTCCGAAGGCATCAACGTCAACGTCCTTTGTCCCGGATGGACCAACACCAAGCTGGTCGATTGGAACTCCTTGGGAGCGATGACGGGAATGAGCGCCGCCGATGCCAAACGGTCAGCCGAGAGTCAGAACATCCAGAAGCGCATCGTCGAACCTGACGAATTGGGGGCGATGGCCGCGATGCTCGCGTCGGACGCCGCCTCCGCCGTGACCGGGCAGGTCATCAGCGTCGACGGCGGCTTCATGGTCTGACGATTCGGTCAATCCTGTGATGCGCGCTCCAGGGGCCGGCCGATAGCCTCATTCGAGACGATCGATCACCTTGCCGAAGCCCAGCGTCATGTCGCTGAGCACGTAGCTCGCATGAATCACCCGCTTGACCGGCAATCGATTCCACGGATCCAGGCGCGAGCTTTCCACGAAAGCGATCGAGCCGGTACCGGTCCAAGCCTCATGCACTTTGACTTCGGAGTGGGTCTCGATGACCTCGGCGCACACCGGACGCCCGCCTTCTTCAGCAGAAGGAATCAGCCGCAGGCTGGCTGCGGGAGGCGCCGATGAATGTCCGTTGGGGGCGGGCCGTTCCGGGCGAACGATCGCGCTGGCAAGGCGGACTCCCGCCGGACGTTCGAGCGTGCCATAAATCATGTCCTTCTCGCTCTTGAATTCGATATGCGCGAGCTTCTTCGGAAAACCCCAAATCTCGCGCCCCGCGAGCATCGGCGGTTCGGTCGTCACCGCGATGTGCATGATATAGGCCATCGGGCGTCCATGGTGCTCGACCAGCAGCGACAGAATCACCTCGTTATAAGGACCAAATGTCGTCCACGGATATTCGTAGAAAGACAGCACGGCGGTGGCGGGTTCGGGCAGCGTCAGTGGCGCAGGCAGTGCTTCAAGTGCAGCCTCGGCGTCGGTCTCGAACGCGACTGAGATCGAGCGCGTGTTGCGATAGTAAAAGGGCGGACTCTGATAGGCCGCGGCATCGGCCGGCATCGAGTATTGCGCGTTCTTGAGATTGAGACGTCCCGGTTTGGCCATTGTACGGTCCTCCTGCGCGGCAGGGTTTTTCACCTTGTCCCCGAAACGCTGCTATAGCGCCTCACCTGACTGAAAGCCAGCATCAGCCGACAAATTCGATTTCGGAAAGGCTGGCACACACCTGGCACATCGTCTTCAACAAGGCGTCGCGCTGCGGTCCCAGCTCGTCCCATCACGGCGCGGCAGTGGTGCCGAACGCCTCAGGTGTCTCCGATCGAGCCGTCTATCGCCTTGCCGATCCGGTGCGAACCGGCAAGGGTGAGGAGGACTGAGCTTGGCACAACCGATGCTCTGCTCCGCACAAGGACGATCCCCTCGATGGATTTTGATTACACGCCCGAGCAGCAGAAATTCCGCAGCGCCACCCGACAGTGGCTCGAATCAACCGCCTCCGAACTGTTCGCGGACGTGGTTGATCCGTCTCACAGCTCGATTGAAAGCCTGCTCTATACCCACGACGACGCCATCTGGCAGCGGATGCTCGAGTACCATCGGCGCCTTCACGCCGCGGGCTATCTTGCCCTGCACTGGCCCAAGCAGTGGGGCGGCGCTGAAGCCGGAGTCGTCGAGCAGTCGATTTACCAGGACGAGGTTCTGCGCCTGGGGCTGCCTTTGTATGGCGCCAACAATTTCGCGGTTGACAGGATTGGCCCGACCATCATGATGCTCGGCACCGACGAGCAGAAGCAACGCTATCTCGCGCCGATGCTAACGGGCGAAGAGATCTGGTGCCAAGGCTACTCGGAGCCGAATGCGGGTTCCGATCTTGCCGGAGTTAGGACGCGCGCGGTTCTTGAAGGAGACTGGTTCACGGTGAGCGGCCAGAAAGTATGGACCAGCAACGCGCACCACGCGCAATTCCAGGTGTTGCTGGTGCGAACCGACCCGGCCGCGCCCAAGCATCGCGGGATCTCCTATCTGCTGGTCGATCTGCGCAGTCCCGGAATCACGATTCGGCCGCTCAGGCAGATCACCGGCGAGATGGGATTCAACGAGGTCTTCTATGACGGCGTGCGTGTGCCGCGCCGCAACCTGGTGGGCAGGCTCAACGAGGGATGGCAGGTCTCGATCGCGACGCTGATGTACCAACGCGCGTCGGGTGGCGTTCGCCATCCGGTTGAGCGCATGATTGAGGAACTGGTCGAGTTGGTACGATCAGTCGATTTTGAAAGAACCCCCGCATGGAGGCATCCTTACGTCCGCCAGAAGCTCGCGCAATTCGCGGCCGAGGCGCGCTGCATCCGGCTCGGCCGATATCGCGCGATGACGGCGCAGTTGCGGCGCCACTCGCCCGGGCCTGAGAGCTCGATCGGCAAGCTCACGGCCACCGAGTTGAGTCTTCGCCTTGCGATGTTCGCCGATGAGTTGCTGGGGCCATATGCGAATCTTGAAAGCGGCTCGATGGCGGCGGTGGCGGGTGGAAAATGGACCAGCCGGATTATCGCCGCGCGCGAGTTCACGATCGCCGGCGGCACCAGCGAGATCCAGCGCAACATTATTGGCGAGCGCGTGCTCGGCTTGCCCAAGGGCTAACCCAAACCGGTCGCGGAGGCATTCGGTGATTTAATTATGGACACTCAGCATCACAGAATTGTCGTCATCGGCGCAGGCACGGCCGGGCTTGCGGTGGCGGCGCGGCTTAAGCGCGCCGTGGACTGCGACGTCGCGATCATCGAACCGTCGGAAACCCACTTCTATCAGCCGCTGTGGACCCTGGTCGGCGCGGGCGCATTGCGCAAGGAAGCGACCGCGCGCCGCGAGGCCGACTTTATCGCGCCCGGCGCCAAATGGATCAAAGACTGGGTCAGTGAAGTGTCGCCGCAAACCAACCAGGTCGTGACCCGATCGGGCGCCCGCGTCTCGTACGACTTCCTGATCGTCGCGCCGGGGCTCGAGTTGAATTGGGACGCGATTGCCGGCCTTCGCGAGGCGGTCCAGACCGCCGCGGTCTCAACCAACTACAGCTACGATCACGCGGAGCGGACCTGGGATATGATCCGCGGCTTTCGCGGTGGCACGGCGCTGTTTCACATGCCCGGCACTCCGATCAAATGTCCCGGCGCGCCACAAAAGATCATGTACCTCGCCGCGGACTACTTCCGGCGAAAACGGATCGCCGCCGACGTGATTTACGGCAGCGCGACCGCTTCGATATACGGCGTCAAGGAATATGCGGCGGTGCTCGACGGCGTGGTGGCCCGGTATCGAATCGACGCCCGCTACAAGCACGAACTGGTCGAGATCCGGCCCGCGAAAAAGGAGGCCATCTTCGCGGTCAACAATGCGGCGGGCCAAACCCGCGTCACGATCCCGTATGACCTGATGCACGTCGCGCCGCCGCAAATCGCCCCCGAGTTCATCCGCAACAGCGAGCTCGCGCCGATCGGGCAGCCCGGCCTCGGCTGGGTCGAGGTCGATCAGTACACCCTGCAGCACAAGCGTTTTTCAAACGTATTCGCGCTCGGCGACGTGGCCGGCACCCCGAATGCCAAGACCGGCGCGGCGGTTATGAAGCAGGCTCCGGTGGTGGCCGCCAATCTGATCGCCGTGATGAGCGGGCGCGAGCCACTGGCGCGCTACAACGGTTATGTGGCCTGTCCGATCACCACCGCCTATGGCCGTCTGCTGCTCTGCGAGTTCGATTATTCGGGCCAGCCGACGCCTACGATCCCCTGGATCAACACTATCCGCGAACGCTACGACACCTGGCTTCTCAAACGCTACGGACTCCCGTGGCTGTACTGGAACGTGATGTTGCGGGGGCGGGACGTACCGTTTCTGGGCGCGCGCGCAATCCGCGATGCGGCAATCGCGGCCGCCGAAGCGGCCGCGGCGCGCGACCGCGGCATTTCCAGCGCTTCCGGGTGAGCCGCGATGCTGTATATCGTGGGCGGCGCCGCGCGGGCGGGCAAAACCATACTTGCGCGGCGATTTTGCGGCGGCCGTGGAGTTACTCACTTCTCAATCGACAAGCTAATCACGGATCTCGCCTCGGCGCGGCCGGAACTGGGTTTGAGGATCCGCGATTCCGCGCGCAGGCGGGCGCAGATCATATGGCCGGCACTGCGCCCGATCGCCATTGAGGCATCACGCGCGGACAAGGAGTTCCTGATCGAAGGCGACGCGCTTTTACCGAGTCGGGTAGCTGAGTTCGCCGCCGGCCGCGACCGCGCCGTCAGGGCGTGCTTCATCGGATATGCGCACGCCGATGCCGAAGCGAAGCTGCGCTCGATTCGCCACTATGCCGCGGGCCGTGACGACTGGACCCACGAACTTGACGATGCGGCGTTGCTGAGATTGATCGGGGAGCTGCGCGGCTTTAGCGGGTATTTGCGCCGCGAATGCCGCCGTCACGGGGTCGCGTACTTCGACGCCTCCGACCGCTTCGTGGGCGCGCTGCAAGACGCCGAGAGGTATTTGCAATCTCCCATCAGCTCCGCCCACGAGTTGGCGCCGCAACCCGATCAGTCCAGCTTGCGCTTGCCGTAGTAGGGCAGTGTGGTTTCACCGCTGGCGTCGCGCTCCGGTTTTTCCTTCGGCGTCCCGGTCAGTCCCGCGCTGTACATCGCGAGCGTACCCGGCTCGATTACGTCGCGATCCGTGACGATGTTGAGGCAGGAAGGCCGCCCTGACGCCAGTGCCCGCTTGAGCGCCGGCGCGATCTCTTCGGCGCGCTCGACCAGCTCGCCCTGTGCGCCGAGACCTTCGGCCGCGCGCTCGTAATGCACCATCCCCAGTTCGGTTGCCATGTGGTGGCCCTTGCCCCACATCAGCTCCTGCCCATGCTTCGACATTCCCCATTGCTGATCATTATTGATCACGACGGTCACCGGCAGGTTGTGTTTGGCGGCGGTGTGGAATTCGGAGAAATTGAGTCCTGACGAGCCGTCGCCGATGATGCAGAAAACTTGCTGGCCGGGATGCGCCACCTTGCACGCGATTGCGAACGGAAGCCCGGTGCCGAGGCATCCGAGATAGCCGTGGGTCAGGAATCGTCCCGGGTGACGCGCGGTCCAAAAATTGGACATCCACGCGGCGGTCTCGCCGCCGTCGGCGACCACGATCGCGTCGGGACTCAGGGTCTTGGCGATCTCGTGCGCCATCCGGGCTGGATGAATCGGGCCGTGGTGGTCCTTGAGGGCGTCGTCGAAGCGGTGGCGGCTCGCATCGCGGATCGCGCTCAACTGTTCGAGCCATTGCTGGTGAGGGTCGAATTTGACATTTTTCGCCGCCGCGATGGCTTGGCGCAGGAATTCACCGCAATCAGAAACGATGCCCAGTTCGATATTTCGATTGCGTCCGATCTCCTCTGGTTCAATATCAACCTGGATTACGCGCGCGTCGCGCGCGATCACCGAGTTGCGTCCACCGGTGAACAGCCCGATCCGCGTGCCGAGCAGAATTACCAGGTCAGCACCGCCGCCGCGCTTGTCGTGAAGGGCCGGATGAATCGCGCCGAAGCCCCCGAACGCCAAGGGATGCTCCTCCGAGATTGAGCCGCGCGCTTTGGCATTTGTCATCACGGGAGTGTTGGTCAGTTCGGCGAAGCGGGTAAGTTCCGCGGCCGCCTGCGCGAACCATACCCCGCCTCCGGCGAGGATTGCGGGACGCTTGGCTTCGCGCAGCCAGGTCAGGGCCTGTTTCAGCGCGTCGTGGCTGGGACCAGCCGGTGACTTGGGCCGATAATCTATCGGGAACTCGACGCGCTCCTCATCGACCCGGGCGAAAAGCACGTCGATGGGCAGTTCGAGGAAAACTGGGCCTGGACGCCCAGAGATTGCGTGCCGAAAAGCGCTAGCCACATACTCGGGAATCCGTTCGGTATGCGTAACGCTGCGCGCCCATTTTGTGATCGGACGCAGGATGCCCATCTGATCGACCGCCTGCAGCGGAAGCTTGTCGTCGTCAGCCAGTGGACTGCGCCCGCCAATCAGGATCATCGGAATGGAATCCATGAACGCGTTGGCGACGCCGGTAACCGCGTCGGTGACTCCGGGCCCGGCGGTTACTATCGCGACGCCCGGGCGTCCCGTGGTGCGCGCCCATCCGTCGGCCATATGGGCTGCGGCCTGCTCGTGACGCGTGTCGATTACGCGCAATCCGTGTTCACCGCAGGCCGCGTATATGGCATCGAGATGGCCGCCATGAAGCGTGAAAATCTCGCGGGTGCCTTCATGCTCGAGAGCCCTTACCAACATCTCTCCGCCGTCGATCTTTCCCATCGCTAAAGCTCCTTAAAGCTCCTTGTGTCCGGTGCCGGGCCGGCGCGCCGGTGGTCGGGGCGCCAGTTGAAGGGCAATCCGAAGCTTAAGATGCAAGTGCCGTGCGCGTTTCCTAATCCCGCTTATAGGCGCGCCCGACGCATTTGCATAGATGCACAGCGCGGGCCGAGTTGTTGCCGATGGAAGCAGTGCGGCGATTAGATGCATCGCGCGAACCCCAATTCCTTGCTCAACCGTCTCTCAATTCAGGCATGAGCTATGCACTGCATGTTTGGCTTCCGGATGCGCTGCGAATGCCCAGGGAGCATGAGCAAGAGAAAGAGATGGACACCTATCGCGAACTGAAAGTCGAGTTTCCGAAAGAGCTCGAGTCGATGAAGCAAGCAGTTCATCGCTTCGCCAAAGAGGTCGTCCGTCCGGCGGCGGTGCAGCTCGACCGATTGACCGATCCGCGCGATGTGATCGCGCTCGATTCACCGCTCAGAAAGGTCTTCAAGCAGGCATACCAGCTTGGATATCACGTGGCCGGCGTTCCCACCGCGATTGGCGGGATGGGCCTGCGCGGCCTCGGGATGCACGTGCTCATCGAGGAGTTGTCGTGGGGCGCCGTGGATGTGGCGCTCAGTCTGCTGTGCGCAAGCTTTCCATTCGCGGCGGCTGCGGCGAGCGGCAATCCTGAGCTGTATGAAAAATTCACTAAGCCGTTCATCGCCGACCGCGACGGGAGCTTCATCGGATGCTGGGCGATCACCGAACCACAGCACGGATCCGACCAACTGGCGCCGGGAACGCCGCAGTTCCACAATCCCCGCGTGAGCGGCCAAGTGGTCGCACGCGCCCACGGCGACTCGTACGTTATCAGCGGACAGAAGGCGGCTTGGGTTTCCAACGGAACCCTTGCGACTCACGCCGCGCTTTATTTGACCATCGAGCCGCGGGCCGGGATGGCCGGCGGCGGTATCGCATTCGTTCCGCTCAATCAGCCTGGAGTGAGCAAGGGCAAGCCGCTCGACAAGCTCGGCCAGCGCGCGCTCAATCAAGGCGAGATCTTTTTCGATGAAGTCAAAATTCCGCGCGGCTGGATGCTGACGGCGGCCGATGGATACGAACGCGAACTCGCGCGCACGCTCACTTTCGCCAACACCGCGATGGCCGCGGCATTCACCGGCCTCGCGCGCGCCGCGTACGAGGAAGCGCTCGACTACTCCCGGCAGCGCGTGCAGGGCGGCAGGCCGATCTGCGAGCATCAACTCGTCCAGAAACATCTGTTTGAGATGTTCACCAAGGTCGAAGCCTCCCGGGCGCTGTCGCGGGCCGCGATGATCTACAACCAGACCTCGGCGACGCCATCGCTCGAGCACGCAATCGCCGCCAAGACATTTTGCACCGAGGCCGCCTTTCAGGTGGCCAGCGACGCGCTGCAAATTTTCGGCGGCAACGGACTCAGCAAGGAATATGGAATCGAGAAGTTGTTCCGCGATGCGCGCGCCTCGCTGATTGAGGACGGCACCACCGACGTGCTCAGCCTGACCGGCGTACGTCACATCCTGAGCCAGAACGGAGTGACGCAATCCGCCGTGGCCATTTGAGCGCGGACGGGTGCTGGAGAAACGCGATGGCGCGAGTGCAGGGACCGATCGAACAACTCATCAGGCATCGCGTTGCGCAGCATCCGCGCGAGGTCTGGCTCAAGTTCAAGGACCAACAATTCACCTGGGAGCAGGTCCTCGATAACATCCATCGCGCAGCCAACGGATTGCTCGAACTGGGGGTGCGGCCCGGCGAGCGCGTCGCGCTGATGATGGGCAATCGGCCCGAATTTCTCTGGCTGCATTTCGCGATCGGATTCATCGGCGCGATCGGAGTCCCGATCAACACCTCGCAGCGCGGCGCCACGCTGCACCACATTCTTGCGGATTCGGATTCGGCCGCGGTCATTTTCGACCAACCGCTGCGCGACGCGGTCATGTCGGTCAAGGCGACCGTGCCCAGCCTTCGGCGCGCGGTGGTCGCCGACGGCAAACCCGGGGCCGGGGTGGATTGGAGCCTCGAACGGCTGCTCGATCATTCCGCGCGCGAGCCGGAAGTCGAAGTCGGCGATCTCGCCGGCGGCGGCGGCCTGATGTACACCTCTGGCACCACCGGGCCGCCCAAGGGCGTCGTCTCGAGCGGTTCCGACGGCTATTCGCTGGCCGCCGTGCTCTCCGCCACCGCGGTGAAGCCGGGCGAGACGATGTACACGGCGCTGCCGTTGTTCCACGGCAACGCCCTCATGATCTCAGGATTCGGCTCGATGACGCTCGACGCGAAATTCGCGCTCGGTGAGCGCTTCAGCGCCTCGCGCTTTTGGGACGAGTGCCGGATGCACGACGCCGTCGAGTTCAACACGCTGGGCGGGATGCTATCGATCCTGCTCAAGCAGCCGCCGCGTCCGGACGACCGCGAACATCACGTTCGCGTTGTGCTCTCCGCCGCCTGCCCACCCACCGCGTGGAAGGAGTTCGAGCGGCGCTTCGGGGTTCGCATCGTCGAATTTTACGGGATGGTGGATTCGCCGGGGCTGCTGCTCAACGACGTGGGCCGCGTCGGTTCGATGGGCAAGCCGGTGGGCGGAGTGGAATTCAGGGTCGTCGATGAGCACGACCAACCGCTTCCCGAAGGCAAGGTCGGCGAGCTGGTCTTCCGCCATCCCAAAGGCCAGCTCAGCCAGTACCACAAGCTTGCCGATGCGACCGCCGAAGCCTATCGCGGTGGATGGTTTCATTCCGGAGATCTCGCGATGACCGATCGCGAGGGGTTCTTTTACTTCAGCGGACGCAAGAAGGCGTCGATCCGCCGCCGCGGCGAAAACATCTCTGCATGGGAAATTGAAACTGTGGTTAACGACTTTCCCGCGGTGCTCGAGTCCGCCGCCTACGCGGTACCTTCCGAGCTTGGCGAAGACGAAGTCAAAGTCGCGGTGGTTCTGAAAGATGGCGCGCACTTCACTCCCGAGGCGCTGATCGAATTCTGCCGCGGACGAATGGCCTACTACGCCATTCCGCGCTACCTCGAGGTTCTGGACGAACTTCCGAAAACCGGAACCCAGCGAATTCAATATGCCGCGCTCAAGCAGCTCGGAATCGGCAACGCCTGGGACCGCGAGAAAGCCGGCATCAATGTTGCCCGCGCTTGATAAGGAAAGCCGCGATGCCGGTGCATATTTTCCCGGTCCACGAGAGGTGCAATGGAATCCGCGGAGTTAACCCGATGACAGAGCTTGCGATCGAACGTTTCGAGTCGGTCCGGAACTGGCAACGCGATCTGAGCGATCAATGGGGCGGCGATCCGATCTCCGAAGAACCGGAGAAGCTGATAGCGCTCGCGCGATTCTGTGAATTCGTCGGCGAAGATCCCGACGCGATCATCGCGCGCTGCTTTCGGGTCAGAAAATCCGACGGTGAGCGCGTGATCAGCACCAAGTGGCGCGCCCACTACGCCGAACGGATTCGCAAGTTTCGCGAGAGCAACCAGGATCAGAACTCACAGCGGCTCGCCGCCGATGTGTTGAGTTTTCTGATCCACAACGGCGTGATGGTTCAAGGATAGTGGGCGTCGAGACAAATTTGTGCGCGCATCCCGATTCGGAAACCGGCCCAAACCAGCCGCGCTGCCCGGCGTGGCCGCCGGATGCCAGCCAATTCGGAAGCGCACCTGAACCACACCTGCCCGGCGGGAGTATTGGCGCTGGAGGGAAGGCGAATTCCGATGGCTGATGCAACTCTTGATGCGATAATTATTGGCGCCGGCCACAACGGCTTGGCGCTCGCCACGTATCTTGCCCGGGCTGGCTGGGCAGTCGGGGTTTTTGAAAAGCGCGGCGAGGAAGGCGGCGGCCTGTGCACCGAAGAACTGACCCGGCCGGGTTTTCTTCACAACGTCCACGCCAATTACCACACGCTCGTCGGCATCTGCCCGGTTTACGACGATCTTGAATTGATGACGCGCCACGGGCTGCGCTACGTATTGCCCCCGGTCCAGATGGCGAGCGTGTTTCCGGACGGCACCGCCCTGGTGGTCCACACCGACCTGGCGAAGACCTGCAAATCGATCGCGCGCTTCTCGCGCAAGGACGCGGAAACCTTCCACGAACTCTACGAGGAGGCGCGCGGCTATCGCGACCTGATTCTGCGGACCCTGATGTACTCGGCGCCCATCTCGATCAAGGACATC
The DNA here is from genome assembly GCA_035531615.1 of Binataceae bacterium (SeqCode). GTDB lineage: Bacteria > Desulfobacterota > Binatia > Binatales > Binataceae > JBARDN01. The sequence continues at coordinate 5,645 of DATKSQ010000045.1, read as the reverse complement.
ACCAAGGCGCTGGTGGTGTGGGGCGTCGAGGGCAAGAGCAAGTTTTTGAGCGTCCACTTGCGTCATCAGACGATAAACGAATTTCTCGATCGCCACTTCGAGAATGATCGCGTCAAGGCCCATCTCTCGTTTCACGCCGCGCTCGCAGGCTACGCCACCGATCGCCGCGGGCTGGCCGTATCGTTCCCGCTGCTGGTCAGCAAGATCGATAACTGGCACGTCTGCATCGGTGGTTCGCACGCGCTGGCGCACTCGCTGTGGGAAGCGCTCGCGCAGGCGGGCGGGCGGGTGTTTCTCAAGCACGGCGTCGACAAAATCATCCTCGAGGACGGCAAGGCGGTGGGCGTCCGGCTCGAGGACGGAAGCATCGTCCGCGCCCGCCACGCCGTGGCGAGTTCGATCAGCCTGGAACAGACCTTCGGGCAGTTCCTGGGCGGCGAAAATCTGCCCAAGGCGCTCGAACGCGAGGTCAAAGATTTCCCGCACATGGATTGGTCGTTCTTCAGCGTTCACCTGGCCATGAATACCAGGCCCGATTACCGCGCCGCGCAGTTCGATCCCGATGTGAACCAGGCCTGGGTGGTAAATCTCGGCTACGAGAGTCCTGCTCAGTTCAACCAGGACTGGCGCGACCTGCGCGCTGGAGTGCTGCCGGCGCCGCGGCCAAACGCCGCGGTCAATTCACTGTTCGATCCCACTGATTCGCCCGACGGCTATTACACCGGGCTGCTGCGCCAGATGGTGCCGTACAATCTGGCCAGCGGAGGACCGCAAGCATGGGACCGGATCGCGCGTGAGTACGGGCAGCGCTGTATCGAGGTCTGGCAGCACGCCGCGCCCAATCTGACCGATCGTTCCTTCATCGAATGGGCGACATATACGCCGCTCGATATCGTGCGCCGCATGCCGAATATGGTGCAGGCCGACTGGATCGGCGGCCTGATCGACCTGGGCAACCTGCTCGACCAGCGGCCCGGCCCGATCCTTTCCGATTACCGGACTCCGATCCCCAATCTTTACATGTGTGGCGCCACCCAGCATCCGCACGGCTTTGTCACCTTCGCGCCCGCCTATAATGCGCTCGAGACGATCGCGCAGGACCGCGGGATCGAGAGATGGTGGTCATGAGGGCCAAGCAGGTATCGCCCAATATCGAGGTGCGCCTGGCGCAGGGAACCTCGAGCGGACTGGCTTCGATTGTTCAGCAGTTTTTGGCACAGCAGCTTGAAGAGTCGGAACAGCGGCAGCGTCGTGCGTTGCGAATCCACGGACGGCTCGGCTTGATCGCGACGGACTATTGCGCCGCGGTTACCGTCGAATTCGGAGGCCACGAAATAGCAGTGCGCGATGGAACGCCGGAGCCGCTCGACGCGAGTATTGCGGGCACCCATCGCGCATTGACCAAATTGCTCCAAGGCGAAGCAAATCCGCTTATCGAGCATCTTCGCGGACACCTGCGGGTGCGCTCGAAGATGCGCAGTCTGTGCCTGCCGCTGCGCGTGCATCGCCTGATGAAACTCACGCCCAGCGAGCGGCCCTGAAGGAGAGTATATGCCCGATGCATCATACGACGCGGTGATAATCGGGGCCGGACATAACGGCCTGTGCTTGGCCGCGTACCTGGCCCGCTCCGGCATGAAAGTCGGGATGTTCGAACGCCGCCATGACGAAGGCGGCGGTGCGCACACCGACGAAGCCACCGTGCCGGGCTTCTGGCACAACCTCCATGCGCAATACATGGAGTTCATCGACTACATGCCCTTCTATCGAGATTTCGACCTGCCGGGCTACGGCGCGCGGATGATCAAGCCCGATGCGCAAGTTGGTATCGCCTTCGCCGACGGCAGGCCGCCGCTGATCATCTACCGTCCGGGTCTTGAAGACCTTACCTATAAGAGCATCGCCCAGTATTCGAAACGCGATGCCGAAACCTTCACGCGGCTTCGACGCGAAGTGCTCGCCAACGATCAGTACATCGCGGCGATGCTCTATAGTCCGCCTTCGTCTGAGCTTGGCGCCGGCGGGCGCGACGACGCGGTGGCCGGCAGGATGCTCCAGTTGTGGCTGAACCTTGGCCTCAAGCCGCATGAGTTGGGGAAGAGCCCGAAGGTTCTGATCGACCAGTTATTCGAGTCGAGCGAGATGCGGGCAACGCTCTATCGGCAATGCGTTGAATGGGGCGCCAATCTACACGCCGGCGAAGGATTCGGCTTCGTGATGTCGGTCATCTGGTTGTGCGGCATTCACTACCTCTCGGTCGGTGGGACGCACACGCTTGCGCACGCGATGGCAAGCGCGGCGCTCGGGAGCGGAGCCGATCTCCGTTACACGAGCCCGGTCGTCGAGATCACGATCACCGGGGGTCGCGCCACGGGCGTCAGGCTCAAGGACGGACGCACCATCGAGGCCCGCAAGCTGGTTGCGTCCAACGCCGACCCACGGACGACCTTCGTTAACCTCATCGGATCGGACAAGTTGTCCGAATTTCGCAAAGAGCGGATGGCAAACTGGCGCTTTGGCCCCGAGCACGTACTCGGTACGCCGTCCTTCGCACTCAAGACAGCGCCCGATTACAAGTCGGCGCGCCACAATCCCGATATCAACAAATGCTTTTATACGATCGTCGGCTTCGAGGACGATCACCAGGTGTCCGAGTACATCCTGCAGGCCTATGGCGGGCAAGTGCCCGAGCGTCCGGGGGCGGGCACGTGGGTCAACTCGCTATGGGACCCCAGTCAGGCGCCACCCGGGATGCATTCGATGAATGGATGGTTCTTCTTTCCACGCGCGTCGAGCCTGAACGAGGAGGGGTGGGACGATGTCCGGATGCATTACAACTCGCGATTTCTCGATTTATGGCACGAATACGCACCCAACATGACCCGCGACAACGTCATCTCAGATCGGCTTTACGTCGCGCTCGACATGGAAAAGCGAATCGCGATGCCGGAGGGGGATTTCTCGCATGGACGGCTTGGTCAAATGAATCCGGAAATTCCGCGCGCGCATGTATACCGGACTGAGATCGAGGGCTTGTACATGTGCGGCGCATCGGCGGCCGGAGGAGGAATCAGCGCCGCCGGCGGGTATAATGCGTTCAAAGTAATCGCCAACGATTTTAAGCTTCCAAAGATCTGGCAGAAACCCGATCGCCTATATTGAGCGGAGATTCAAAATGCCCGAAATTTACTCCAAACAATGGTACGAGGCCCTTCAGGATCTCCTCAATCGCAACCCCGAGGTTGATAAGAATTCCCCCCGTGGCCGCTTTCACGTGCTCGCGATAATCAACGGCGACGCGCGCTCGCCCTATCTCGCACCGGGCGAGACCCGAGCCTTTATAGTTGAATTCGTTGACGGCAAATGCCGCGAATATCTCGAACAGCAATCGTGCCCGCCGCGAAAGGGCTTCAACTTTGTCTTTGAGATCCCCGCCTCGGTATTCGAAGGTATTGCCGCGGGGCTGATTGACTTGGTCGATGCCGGCCTGAAAGGTACCATCAAGATTACCGGCGATATGAGAATTCTGATTCGCCATGCCGAACTCGTAAATGTGATTTACGGCGTGTACGCGCGCGAGGTAGAAACACTGTGGCCGAACGGAAAACCCGACTCGTCCGCGCAAGTCTTGTCGGGGGCGCACTAAACAGCCGCCACGGTCGGGCCCGCCTGGTTGACCCATCCCGGTAAACACCGGCCGCGGCCCGACCTTCATCATTCACCACCGCCTCCCGAAGGAGAACTTATGAGCGAAATCACCGGTGCAGAGCTGATTCTGAAATGTCTGGTCGGCGAGGGCATCAAGTTTGTGTTCGGAATTCCCTGCCCGGAAGTTGATCCGCTGCTCGCCAAACTCGAGCAGTACGGCGTCCGCTTCGTTCCGGTCCGCCACGAGGCGGCCGCCGTTCACATGGCCGAAGGCCTCTATAAAACCACCGGCCAGGTCGCCGTCGTGCTTGGCAATCCCGGTCCCGGCTCGGCAAACCTCATTCCCGGCGTCATTACCGCGCGGCACGAGGGTGTCCCGGTAGTAGTCCTCACCGCACAGCATCGACTCGAAATCGTCTATCCATCACCGCCCTCGACCTTTCAGGGCCAGGATCAGCTCGAAGTATTCAAGAGCGTCTCGAAGTGGAGCGGACCGATCCTGTCGTGGGCGCGGATTCCAGAAGTCATGCGCATCGCCTTTCGCGAGATGTGGAACGGAAGGCCCGGTCCGGTTCATCTCGAGGTGCCGGGGCCAGTTATGTATGCGACCGGGGACGATGCCACGGTCAGGATTCTGACGCCCCGTGAGTATCGATCATCCGGGCCTCAGGCTTCGCAAGCGCAGCTCGGGCAGGCCGCGGAACTGCTTGCCAATGCGCGGCGGCCTCTCGTCGTAGCCGGCTCGGGAGTGGACCGCGGCAACGCAAACGCGGCGCTGCTGAGCATTGTCGAACTGCTCGACTGCCCTGTTATCGGTACGATGGCGGGTCGTTCAGCCTTGCCGCTTGATCATCCGAACTATCTCTATCCCTATAGTACCGTCGCGGACCTCGCGAGGCGCGAATCCGATGTCATATTGGTGGCAGGGTCGCGGCTCGGCAATCTTGACATTCCATACGACAAGTACTGGGGCGATCCGGCAGGTCACAAGCTGATCCAGATCGATATCGACGAGCGTAACCTCGGGGTCACGCGGCCGCTCGCGCTCGCGATGGTGGCCGAAGTTAAAGACGCTCTGGAAGGGTTGCGGCTGGCTTTGGCGGACCGGCACGCCGGGCCGCGCAATAGGGATGATTTGAAGCGCTATCAGGAATTAACTCGCAAATGGCGCACGCAGCAATTCGCCGCCGTCGCCGCTTGGAAGGGACCCGGCATCCATCCAGCCCAGGCTTTGCAAACCGTCGGCAAGATCTTTGGTGCGGATAGCATCTACATCGCCGATGGTGGCAATACCTCGTTGTGGTCACACTGGTTCCTGCCTGCGACCCGGCCGCGTTCGTACCTCAATATTCTCGAACTCGGCATGCTCGGCACCGGAATACCTTCGGCGATCGGAGCGAAGCTTGGTAACCCCGATCGCGAGGTGGTGTGCGTCAGCGGCGACGGAGCGGCGGGATTCAACTTCATGGAGATGCAGTCGGCGGCGCGCGAAGGCTTGAAGATTCGGACTATCGTTTTTGCCGAAGGATCGTGGACGATGGAGGAACCGAACGAGCAGCGGCTTTTTGGAAAGACGTTCGGCACCAAGATGGGAACTGTGCGCTGGGACCGGGTCGGCGAAGGGTTGGGCTGCGCCGGGTTTTATGCCGAGCGTATGGAAGACCTTGATTCCGCGCTCACTGGCGCATACGCCGCGAACGGGCCGGCGGTGGTGTGCCTGAAGACCAATCACGACGCCAACCTGGCGATACCGCTAGAGATGGGGTTTCGATTCGCCGAGGTGTATCAGGGACCGATGGGTCAGTAGCAGGGCACGCGGCGCGGGTCGCGGCACGTCAGGTAAGAAACGGGGGCGTTCCTCGCGCGGGATGATGTTTCGCTCGCCTCTCCCGCATCGCCTCTGCTGCCCAGCCGGCCGACGAGCCGTCGGCCGCCACTGTCAAAAGGAAGCAATATGCCAGTGGGGGCGGACGGCTCGTCCGCCCGCCCTCGCGAGC
>DATKSQ010000044.1:0-7108 GCA_035531615.1 Binataceae bacterium (SeqCode) | reverse complement strand
CATCCGCCCCCAAGTCATCATCCTTGATATCGGTCTGAAAGCCGGTGGCGATCTCGATGCGCTGGGCCTGGTCCGCATGATTCGCGCCGAGTCACCCGACTCGGCGACGATCCTGGTGTGTCCGGCTAATGAACCACAACGCTCGGAACCATTTATGGATGAAGGCGCCCTCGAGTGTCTCGTCGAGCCGCTGGCCAAGGAGGGCTTCGAGCGCGTCTGGCACAAGCTGCTGACCCGGTTTCCGGAGCTGCGTCCGCCCGAGCTTCCGCGTGCGAAGGCCGCGCGCCGCCCGCGCGGTAATTCACAATAGGTGCTTGCAGGTGACGTAGCGCGAAACCTGCCGCGCACTCAGGGCTGCGATTCCGGCTGGCCCGGCGTGATCATAGTACGCTCGATGCTGATCGGCTCGCCGGGGAGGAACTCCACCCACGCGGCCCATCCGCAATGATCGCCCGAATAGAGCGGTGCGGGCGTGCCGCAATAAAATGCCCGTGTAGCTCCCTGCGAGACGTCATTCCATACGTGCACATGGCCGAGCGCCACATAATCGTAGCCGGTCCCGGCGATCTCTTCGCCCGTGATCGGAGACGAGCGGTAGCTGTCGCCGTCTTCCCTGAAGAAGCCGTGCGCCAGCGCGATATTCCATAAATCCGGATGCGGCGCGGGCACGCCCAGCAGCGGACGGTACTCCGGCGTGTGCTCGACCAGCGCGCGTCCCCACAGCCGCACCGCCAACTCGGGAAATTCGATCGTGCGGCCCTCTGGCTCGAGGATCAAATGCAGATTCGGCGGCATCGCAGAGGGCGTCAGCCCCGCGTAGATTGATCGCTCGTCGTGCGCGTCATGATTGCCGGGAATCATCACCACCGGCATCCGCGCCCGCCCTATGGTTCCCAGTGCGAACGCAAGACCCGCTTCGCTGACGCGTGCCGAGTCGAACAGGTCGCCAACGATCAGCAGCAGATCGGCCGAGCGATCATTGGCAAGATCGATCACTCGTGCGAACGCGCCGCGCACCCGATCGCGCAATTCCTCGCCGCGCGGCCCTGAGCCAAACGTGTCGGTTTCGAGATGCACGTCCGAGGTATGCAGGATGCGCAGTGGGCGATGCTTTCGGGTGTTCAAAGGTGACCGGCGCGGCGGTGTGGGTTCCCGCGGATCGGCGCGTGCTATACACTTAGATACTAGAAATCGGCCGCGGATTCCATCGCCCGCGCGGCGCGGCGCCCAGCCGTATCGTCCGCCGCGAACATATCGGCAGGTTCATCGGGAGAATCATTTGATCGTCGTACTCAAATCCAAGGTCACCGAAGAACAAATTGCCACGATCGTCACGATGGTCGAAGAGCTCGACTATCGCGCGCACATCATCCGCGGCGTCGAGCGCACCGTCGTCGCGTGCGTCGGCGAAGAGCGCGGCGAGCATCAGCTCGAACATCTCGAGGCGCTCAGCTACGTCGAGCGCGTGATGCCGGTGTTGCGCTCGTTCAAGCTGGCGGCGCGCGAGGTTCGTCCCGAAGGCTCGATAATCAACGTCGGTGGCGTCGCGATCGGCGGCAACAAACTCGCGATAATCGCCGGCCCCTGCGCCGTCGAGAGCCGCGATCAGGTCGAGGCCGCGGCCGACGCCGTCAAGGCCGGCGGTGCGCATCTCTTGCGCGGCGGCGCATTCAAGCCGCGCACCTCTCCCTATGCCTTTCAGGGCATGGAGGGCGAAGGCCTGACCCTGCTCGAGAACGCCGGCAAAAGGGTCGGGCTTCCGGTCGTGACCGAGATCATGGACCCGCACGATATCGAGCTGTTCGTCGAACACGCCGATATGCTGCAAGTCGGCGCGCGCAACGCGCAGAATTTCTCGCTGCTGCGCCGCCTCGGACGCACCCAAAAACCCATCCTGCTCAAACGCGGGATGTCCACCCGGCTCGAAGAATTCCTGATGGCGGCCGAGTACATCCTGTCCGAAGGCAACCCCAACGTCGTGCTCTGCGAGCGCGGAATCCGCACCTTCGAGACCGCCACGCGCAACACGCTCGATCTCACCGCCGTGCCGCTGCTCAAGGAATGGACGCATCTGCCGGTAATCGTCGATCCGAGCCACGGCACCGGCATCTGGTCGCTGGTGGCGCCGATGGCGTTGGCGTCGATCGCCGCCGGCGCCGACGGCCTGCTGATCGAGGTTCATCCGAACCCCGCCGTCGCGCGCTCCGACGGCCCCCAGCAGCTCAAGCCCGAGCGTTTCGCCGCGCTGATGGCGGCGGCCAAGCCCGTCGCCGCCGCAGTCGGGCGCGCGCTGTAGCGATTCGACTGACGCGCGCGTATTGCTTAGGCTTGCTGTCGAGCGGAGGAACACGCCCGTGGAAAATCCTGACCCGCATCGCATTACCACTGTCGAGCAATTGAGCGCGCTGCTTGGCGAGCCGAGCCCGATGACGCCGAAGAAGCTGCTCACGAGACTCGACGAGCAGGCGATCGATTTCATCCGGCGCGCGCCGTTTATGGTGATCGGCACCGCCGATGCCGAGGGCAATCAGGATGTCTCGCCTAAGGGCGACCCGGCAGGTTTTGTCGCGGTCGAAAACGACACCACGCTCCTGATCCCCGAGCGCAAGGGCAACCGCCTGAAGTTCGGCTTTCGTAATATCCTCTCGAACCCGCACGTCGGGCTGATCTTCCTCGTGCCCAACGCCGACGAAACGCTGCGCGTCAACGGAATCGCCGAGATCACGGCCGACCCCGCGATTCTGGCGCGGATGCCCGCGCGCGGAGCGCCCGCGCTTGTCGCGATTCGGGTGACGGTGCGCGAATGCTTTTTCCATTGCGCCAAGGCCTTCATCCGTTCCGCGCTCTGGAAGCCGGAGAGTTGGCCCGCGCGCGGCAGAGTGTCCTTCGGGAAATATTTCGGCACCGGCGAAGAGATCGCGCGCCAGGTCGATAAAGCTATCGAGCAGGATTACAAGAATAATCTGTAGGCGATGCCTTCCGCACCCGTAAAGCCGCCCGCGCTGCATCCCGGCGACACCGTTGGCGTGGTCGCCCCGGCCGCGGCGATCGATCGCGAGTACCTCGAGCGCGGAGTGGGCGCGCTCGGCGCGATGGGCTTTCGGGTCAAGGTCTCGAGCCGGGCTTTGGCGCGTTCGGGAATTCTGGCGGGCGACGATCGTGAGCGGGCGGCCGAGCTGCAGGATTACTTCGCCGACGATTCCGTGCGCGCGATTTTCGCCGCGCGCGGCGGCTACGGATGCGGGCGGCTGTTGCCGATGCTCGATTTCGCGCGAATCGCGCGCACGCCCAAGCCGTTCATCGGATTCTCGGACGAGACCTTCCTCTTGAATCCGCTCGTCACGCACGCGGGGATCGTCGCGATTCACGGGCCGATGATCGCGATGGATTTCGCGCGTGGCCTGAGCGCCCGTTCGTTCCGCCATCTGCGCGCGCTTCTGACCGGCGAGCTCTCGAGCTTCGAGCTCGAAGCCCGCGAGTGCGTGCATCCGGGCCGCGCCGAGGGTGAACTGATGGGAGGCTGCCTGTCGGTGATCGTCGCGATGCTGGCGACGCCGTTCGCGCCGGACTTCCGCGGCAGGATTTTGTTCCTCGAGGACACCGGTGAGCGCGCCTACCGGATCGATCGGATGCTGGTGCAGCTGCGGCAGTCCGGTGTGCTTGCGGCGGTGTCGGGAATAGTGTTCGGCGCGATCCGCCCGGTCGAGGGCAACGCCGACGAGGCGAAGCTGATCTCGCGCTTTATCGCAGAGCAAACCGCGAGCCTCGGAATCCCCGTGATCGCGGGAATCGAAGCCGGCCACGGCACCGAAAATCTTGCGCTTCCGTTCGGAGTCCGCGCACTGCTGGACGCGGACGCGGGCACCCTTGCGATTCTCGAGCCCGCAGTCGCCTTGTGAGCGACGGCCCCTTTGTGCGGAATCGGCGGACTCCTCTCGGAATCGAGAAAGAAAGTGCTAGATTGTCTTTCGGAGCACAGCGAGGAATCTCGCTGGTCGCGAAAGCTGAACCGTCAAATAATTCGCATCGGCCGCCGGCGCGCGGTTCGAAAGCTGGTGTTGCTTGGGATGGAATGACGTCGAGCGGGCCTTTGGCGAGGCCGTCGAGCGGGGCGCGATTCCCGGCGCGACCGTCGTGGTCCGCGTCGGCGCCGATATCGCCTTCGAGGGCGCGTTCGGATTTCGCTCGCTGATCCCCGAGCGCTCGCCCATGAAGATCGAGACTGTCTTCGATCTGTCCTCGCTCACCAAAGCCTTGGCGACGACCGTCGCGGTGATGATGCTGACCCGCGACGGCAAGCTCCGGCTCGACGATCGCGTGACGCGGTTTTTTCACAACTTTGGCGTGCACGGAAAAACCGGCGTCACCTTTCGCCATCTGCTGGCGCATTGCTCGGGGTTGGCGCCGTGGCGTCCTTTCTATCAGCGGGTCGCGGAGATCGAGCGTGGCGGCGGCAAGGTCAATTTCATGGCCAGCTACGGCGCCAAGGAGTTCGTGTACGAGGAGATTCATCGCGAGAAGCCCGAGGCCGCGCCCGCAACCAAAGCGATCTATTCGGATCTGAATTTTATCGCGTTGGGCGAGACGGTCGAGCGGGTCGCCAGCGTCGCGCTGAACCGGTTCAGCCGCGACAAGATTTTCCGGCCGCTCGGGCTGCGCGCCACCGACTTCATCGATATCGCGCAGGTGCGCTCGCGGCGGCTCGAGCCGGTTCCCGACATGTTTGCGGCCACGGAAGTATGCCCGTCGCGCAAGCGCCTGCTGGTCGGCGAGGTGGACGACGAGAACGCATACGCGATGGGCGGAGTGGCGGGGCACGCCGGACTGTTCGCGCCGGTCCGCGAGGTTGACAGGATTGCGAGCGAACTGGTCGCGTGCTGGGCTGGCCGCTCGGACTTTGTTGCGCAAAAGATCGTCCGCGAATTCTGGTCGCGCGACAAAACCGTGCCCGGCTCGACCTGGGCGCTGGGCTGGGACACCCCGTCGCCCGAGGGCTCGAGCTCGGGCCGTCATTTCTCGCCCGCGGCGATCGGCCATCTGGGCTTCACCGGCACGTCGATCTGGATCGAGCCGTCGCGCGAGATCGTGATTTCGATCATGACCAACCGGGTCCATCCGCGCCGCGACAACCAGGCGATTCGAGAGTTCCGCCCGCGGATCCACGACCTCATCATGGAAGCGATCTCCGGTGAATGAATCGGAAAGCGGCGCGCGTCTGGCGCGGGTTCCGGGCCGCGTCCATCACGTCCATCTGATTGGAGTGGCGGGAACCGCGATGGCGGCGCTGGCGGGGATGCTGGCCGAGCGCGGGTATCGGGTCAGCGGCTCCGACAATCAGTTCTACGAGCCGACCGCGTCGCTGCTCGCGAAGCTGAACGTCGAACGGCGCGTGGGATTTTCGGCGGCGAATCTCGCGCCCGCGCCCGACCTCGCGATCGTCGGCAATGTGGTTCCGCGCGCGAACCCGGAGGCGCAGGCGCTGCTCGCCTCGGGAATCCCGTACCTCTCGATGCCGGAGGCGATATGGCATTTCTTTTTGCGCGAGCGCCGGGTGCTGATGGTCGCCGGCACGCACGGCAAGACGACTTCGACCGCCATGATGGGTCAAGTGCTGGCGGCGGCGGGGCGCGACCCTGCGATGTTGGTGGGAGGGGTCGCCAAGAATTTCGGCTCGAACTACCGGCTCGGCGCGGGCGCGGATTTCGTGATCGAGGGCGACGAGTACGACACCGCATTTTTCGACAAGGGCCCCAAGTTTTTGCACTATCATGCGCACGGCGCGATTCTTACCGCGGTCGAATTCGATCACGCCGATATCTACCGCGACCTCGAACACGTGAAATCGAGCTTTCGCGCGCTGGTCGCGCAGATGGACGAGTCGCGCGTCCTGGCGGTGTGCGCGGATTTTCCGCACGCGCTCGAGGTGAGCCGCCATGCGCGTGCGCGCGTGAGCACCTTTGGCCTCCACGCGGGCGACTGGCGTGCCGTCGAGATTCAAATCGGCGCGGACGGTGCGCGCTTCTCGATCGATTATCGGGGCGCGAGCGCCGCGCGGGACCTTCATCTCTCGATCGGCGGCCGCATGAATATCGCCAACGCGCTGGGGGTGTTCGTGCTGCTCAGTGAATGCGGGATCGGAGTGGCCGAGATCGCGCGCGGAATCGCGTCGTTCACCGGCGTGGTGCGTCGCCAGGAGATTATCGGCGCGGCGGCGGGGGTGACTATCGTCGATGACTTCGCGCATCACCCGACCGCGATCGCGGTTACGCTCGAGGCGGTTGCCGAGCGCTTTGCGGGGCGCAGAATTCTTGCGGCGTTCGAGCCGCGCTCGAACACCGCGCGCCGCAACGTCTTCCAGAGCGCATTCGCCGCGGCATTCGATCGCGCGGCGCGGGTCTATCTTGGCCCGGTCTATTTCAAGGAGAACGATCCGATCGCTCCCGCTGAGCGGCTCGGTACAGACACGCTCGCGGCCGAGATTTCCGCGCGCGGCCCGCGCGCATTCGCGTGCGCCTCGAATGAGGAAATCCTCGAGCGGATGGCCGCCGACGCGCGCCCGGGCGACGTTGCGCTGTTCATGTCCAACGGCCCCTTCGACGGATTGAAAGAGCGCTTCCTCGCGGCTCTGCGCACGCGCGAGTGATGGAGTCAGCGCGCGGGTCCGCCGCGTACGCGAAGAATCCGTTCAAGCGGTGGCCACGACTTGAAATATATCGAAGTGTCTGGCCCACGCCCGAGTGACTCCAACGGTAGGGCGGGCGTCTCGCCCGCCGTCGATCGCCGGCGGGGTGCCACCGGCACACCGCGCGCGCTACCAATGGGACTCGAAAGGCGATGCAGGCCGGAAAAGTGGGTTGCGGTGACGCGATGGAGCGGATGCGCAGAGCGCAAGAAGCGACCGAGTGATCTCATTGGTAGCAGGGCACGCGGCGCGGGTCGCGGCACGTCAGGTAAGAAACGGGGGCGCTCCTCGCGCGGGATGATGTTTCGCTCGCCTCTCCCGCATCGCCTCTGCTGCCCAGCCGGCCGACGAGCCGTCGGCCGCCACTGTCAAAAGGAAGCAATATGCCAGTGGGGGCGGACGGCTCGTCCGCCCGCCCTCGCGAGC
>DATKSQ010000043.1:0-45565 GCA_035531615.1 Binataceae bacterium (SeqCode) | reverse complement strand
GCCCAGCCGGCCGACGAGCCGTCGGCCGCCACTGTCAAAAGGAAGCAATATGCCAGTGGGGGCGGACGGCTCGTCCGCCCGCCCTCGCGAGCAATCACGATTCCTTCGGGAGGGTGCTTCTCAATCCTGTTTCTTAGGAGGCTATTCGGGGTAAACAGCGCCATATGCCCTGCGCGCCGCTGCCTCACCGCTGATGATGCAATCGGGTACGCCGACGCCGCGATATGCCGCGCCGGCCAGGATGAACCCTTCCAGAGCCGCTGCCCGCGCCTCGGCCCGGGCGACGCGTTGTTGGTGGCCCACGCCATAGCAAGGCATCGCACGTATCAGGCGCGAGACGTGGGTCAGTACGGGCGCAGCCACCAGCCCGAGTATGTCGGCCAGTTCTCTGCGCGCTCGATCGAGCAATTCGGCTTCGGTGAGCTCTCGAGCAGGACCGTCGCCGAAAAAGGCGCGCACCAGCAGCCCGCCGCGCGGCGCCCGATTCTCGAACTTGGCGCTCGAGAAGCTCACTGCGGTCAGCAGGCGCTGGTCGTCGCGCGATGTCACAAAGCCAGTCCCGGCCGGAAGCCGGCACGCAGGCATCGTGTTGTAGCCAAGGTTGACGGTCGCGACCGAGTTGTAATGAATTGAGCCGAGCAGTTCGGCCAGGTCCTTATCGATAGTCCGGCACAACCGCGCGGTGATCCACGCCGGCGCCGCGCAGATCACAGCGTCGGCGAAAAACTCGCCGCCGCCGGCCATGCTCAAGCGCCACCGGCCTGAATCGCGCCGAATCGCTGTCACTTCGGTCCCTGAATGGACTACCGCGGCCAGCCGCGCGATCAGCGCGTCGCTGAGCGTCTGCATCCCACCGCGCAACGTCAGCATCGAGGGTCGCCGCCCGGTAGCCCCCCTTTGCCGCGGCCGCGCGGCTCTCAATGCAAGGGCCAGGCTGCGCCATTGCCGTTCTAATTCCACCATTTGCGGCATCGTGGCCCGCGCGCTCAGCTCGTGCGGATCGCCGCCGAATATGCCTCCGATGAGAGGCCCCACCAGACGCTCAAGCAATTGACGGCCGAAGTGGCGCTCGATGAAATGGGCCAGGCTTTCGTCGTCGGCGATACCGCGGCGCGCGACCAGCGGCTCCAGCGCGATCCTCAGCTTACCGACAGTGCTGAATAGCGGGCTGGCCAGCATCGGGCTCAGACGCGTCGGCGCGCCCATCATCAGCCCGTCGGGAATTTCATGCAGCCGCTTGGAATGCAGGATGTAGCTCTTGCGGTTTTGTTCCTGCACCGGTATCAGAGTGTCGCTCAACCCGAACCGGTCGATCAGACCAGAGGCGCCGGGTTTGTCACCTAAAAAACAATCGGGACCGGACTCGGCTAGAAATCCAGCCCGCCGCACTGTAGCCAATTTGCCGCCCGCTTTCTCCGCGCGTTCGAATAGCGCCACGGTCAGCGGGCGGGCGCGATTGGCCGCGGCAACCTCGAGAAGATGGTTTGCGGCGGCCAAACCTGTGATTCCGCCTCCGATCACGGCAATCGTCGCGGACTGGGCGCGAGGCCGGTCTGCCCGAGCTGTTCCGATCATTGGTGCAAGTACCTCTTTCGATGGCTTCGATTATGCATTCTTCAGGCCGGAACTCGATTTGCAGCAACGGCCCGCAACCTGACAGGAGAACATGGCGACGCAAGATCCAATCGATCGATTCAATCGGTGGTTCAAACAGGAAGTATCCGCCGGCACCCGCATACCCGAAGCGATGGCATTGGCAACCTGCGGGCGAAATGGCGAGCTAAGCGTCCGTTACGTACTGCTTAAACAAGCTGACGTGCGCGGATTTGGATTCTATACTGATGTCCGCAGCCCCAAGGGCCAACAGATGAAACGAAATGCCCACGCGGCGCTGGCCTTCTATTGGCCAAGGCGTGGCCGCCAAGTCCGGATCGAAGGTGCGGTCAAACCTATGACCCCCGGCGAGGCCGACCAGTATTGGATCAGCCGACCGCGCGACAGCCAGCTTTCGGCGACCGCCTCGCATCAGAGCCATCCGCTCAGGGTCCGCGCGGATCTGTTGGTGCGCGTGGCAAGGCTCAGACGTCAATTGCAAGGTCAGGATGTGCCGCGGCCTGATTATTGGCTCGGCCTGCGCGTTGTACCCAAACGGATCGAGTTCTGGGTCCAAGGTTCCTTTCGGCTGCATCGGCGCGAGCTGTTCGTGCGAGTTGGCGGGCGATGGCGAATGACGCTGCTCCAGCCGTAAGTCACGGCGCTTGGCATGCCATGTGCTGGGTTGGCTGGAATGGATCTCTCCTCCTCAGCCTTCGATGCTCAATCGCGCGCCACTAACCGCACGATCCGGCACACGCGCGTCGATCTCGCGCAGCGGCCTTTTATCGTCATATGGGAAGTGACGCGGGCCTGCGACTTGGCTTGTCTACATTGCCGCGCAACCTCGATGCCGACGCCGGACCCCGCTCAACTCACAACCGCCGAAGGACTTGCGTTGATCGATCAGATCGCAAGCTTCGGCTCGCCGCCACCGCTATTCGTAATGACCGGAGGCGATCCGCTGAAGCGGCGTGATCTGACCGAGTTGGTCCGCCATGCGGTGAGTCGCGGGCTGCCAACCTCGCTTTCGCCTTCGGCCACGCCTTTGCTCACAGAGCAGGCGATGACGGAACTCAAAGCCGCCGGGTTGGTTGCGATCTCGCTGAGCCTCGATGGCTCGAGCGCGCGCAGTCATGACGCCTTCCGCGGGCGAGAGCAGACCTTCGCCCGCACTATCGAGGCGTGGGAGCGCGCTCACACGCTCGGACTCAAGGTCCAGGTCAACACTACTGTTACGACGCGTAATCTCGACGACCTGGCGGCCCTGGCGCGGATGGTCCTGGCGCGCAGGGCGATGACTTGGAGCGTTTTCTTTCTGATTCAGACCGGCCGCGGGAGCGGACTTGAACAGATCTCCCCATCCCAATGCGAGGACGCACTGAACTTCCTGTATGACGTCGGCGCAATCATTCCGGTGAAGACCACTGAGGCGCATCACTTCCGCCGGGTGGCGATCCAGCGGGCGATTTTCGAGCAGACCGGAATTGCGCCCGAGCAAGCTATTACACTGGGAGAGACCTATCGAAACTTGCGTCGGGAGTTCGGGCCTATCGTGCCGACCGGCCGACGGCGGCGGCCGCCGCTCGATATCAACGCGGCGCGCGGCTTCGTTTTCGTCTCTCACACTGGCGAGGTATTTCCGAGCGGCTTCCTGCCGCTATCGGCGGGAAATGTGCGCACACAGGAGCTATCGTCGCTTTATCGAACCAGTGGAATCTTTACCGCTCTGCGTGAGGCGCGGCTGCTGAAAGGGCGATGCGGTGTTTGCGAATTCGCACCGGTCTGTGGCGGCTCTCGCTCGCGGGCCTTCGCGCAGACCGGTGACCTGCTGGCAGAAGATGCTCTGTGTGCGTACCAGCCAGGCTCATTTCCCTGCCAAGACGAGCTTACCGCGCTGCTCGCTCCGTTACTGAGGGCGCGGAGCCAATTAGACGGCCAGAACTTGCGGGAGACTGCGGCATAGCCGGTGAGGGTTGTTCTGGAGGCCGTCAAAGGTCGGCGGCGTCGCGCTCGGCGTCGCGTCGGCGCGGTGTAGCCAGAGGAATCAATCCCGCGCAGGTGATGCCGAATGCGCCACTGCCGCGAACCATGCCGCCCCGACGATCCAACCTGACGGGTGTTAGTCTCGGGGTCATTTCCGCCAAACCCGTGGCATCAGTGATGCACTCGTTAGCCACCCGTCGCGTGACGAGGTGAGCCTGATTCATGGCCGATCAACAGGGGTTCCGTGGACCGGGAATGGTTTGCGCCCGAGCGGCTGAAGGGGTGGTTGCAATGAAAATCAAGCGCTTGATTACTACCATGGTCATAGCGGCGGCGATCCTCACATGGACCGCCAGCGCGAGCGCTTTCGTCCTGTCCATGGAAGGACTTGGTGGAGCGGCGCTAGACACCCATTCCGGGCGAGTACTTTATGCCAGCGACGCCCGCGGACGGATCGCCGCAGTCGCATCGATTGGAGTGACGCGTTTCGGCGGCGCGACAATCGAGGATTTAGGTTTGCCCACGATGATGCCGGACGGAAGCGTGGTATTTGGCGCTGAACTAAGTTCGCCGAATCGAGTTTCGCATTGGGAAATACTGATCGCGAATTCCGCCGACTCGCCGCCCTTCCGGCTCCGGCGATTGCTGGATTCCGTTCAGCCGAATCCGGGATGCGCTCCGGTCCTGCGGGTCGATCCCCGCCCTGTCGCCGCGAGCTCGGGCGAAATCGCGTTCATCGCTGGTGAGGCTTCCGGTGCGGACGCGTTGTTCCTGTACTCGAAAGGTACTCTGTCCTGCTTATCCCACGCCGGTGACTATACACTTCAGCATCACCGGATCTCGATTCTTGGGTTCGGTTCCCAGGATCCTGGGCCAATCGGCCAGGTCGCATTCAACGCGTGGATCAGCCCCGACGTGGGAGCGCGTGATCCCGCAAATCGGCAGGCTGTGCTGCTCGCGTCAGCGGCCGGGATCAGCGAAGTGGCGGTGCAGGGGAAGCTCGGACCTGAGCGTACTCGGTACGATGCCTTTGGACTGCCAAGCGCGGTTTCGTCGGACGAGGGCATGATGATCGCCTTTGTCTCGAAGACCCCGTCGGGCGCGGCACTATTTCTTTACCATCGCGGTGAAGTCACCCGAGTCCTCACGACCGGTACGATGACTGCTCTGGCTCCGGTGACTAATCTTGGATTCGATCGGCCGGCGCTGATTCCGAGCGGCATGATGGCCGTGCATGCCACCTGTGCACGGATGTCGGCGATCCTCACGATTCGCGACGGCCGGCTGAGCCTGCCGATCCAACGCGGACAGCTCACGCCATTTGGAACCGAGTTCCGATGGCTGGGAGATCCCGCGCTGACCGATGCCGGAGCGCTCTATCTGGGCGCTTCCGATTCCGAGGGAATCAACAAGATCTTCGTGCTCGGGCCCCGGGGCGGGCTATTCACGCCCGGTGCGAGCGGTGTGATTTACCAAATTTCAGATCCCCCACAGCCCGCGATCTCCTCTGGTTCCCCGATCCCGAACACGCTGAGCATCAATGCCCGCGGCGACTTCGCCTACCTGGGTTGATCGGGCGCCCGCGCAATACTTGCTATCACCCCCAACACCCGGCCGACGCGGCTACTCGTAAACCTCTTTTCCGGCGGGCGCGCGCCCGCGGCGGCGTCCTCGGCTTCCCGCTCCGTACTCCGTCGCCACTTCCGCGATGCTGATCAGGATCCGCGAAGACGAGCCCGACGGTGTTACTGTCCGAGCCTTGACCCTAAGTCCTCCCGGCGCCGGACAAGCTCGACGCACCACGAAACGCAAGCGGTTCACCCGCGACGCCGATTGCCGCGGCACACCTATTCGTGGCAATAGAACCATATCCAAAGCCAGCCGCCGAACACCTTTCAAGCGCGATGAATACATCAGATGAATCGAAACTCGAGCCCAAGCGCCGCATCCAGTTCGCGTTCACAGAGGAACAGGAGCAGTTCCGTTCGGCGATTCGGCGATTTCTCAACGACCGATCTCCGACGACTGAGGTTCGGCGCCTGATGGCCACCGCCGAGGGTTACGATCCCGCGGTGTGGCGCCAGTTGAGCGAGGATTTGGCCCTGCCCGGCATCCACGTACCCGAGCAATATGGTGGCGCGGGGTTTGGCATGGTCGAACTTTGCATCGTTACCGAGGAGCTTGGCCGCGCACTGTTGTGCGCACCTTATTTCTCGACGGCGGTGCTCGCCGCCAACGCCATTATGAACTCGGGCACGGAGACGCAGAAATCGGCCTTGTTGCCGGATATCGCAGAAGGTGCACGGCTGGCTACCCTGGCAGTCACCGAGCCCGATGGTAATTGGGATCCAACGGGCATCGCGGTTGTCGCCACCCCCGATGCGGACGGCTACCGTCTCAACGGAGCCAAAAGTTACGTTGTTGACGGCCACGTCGCGGACCTGCTGATCGTCGCCGCACGCGCGCCCAAGACTTCCGGTGGCGAGGGGTTGGCGCTATTCACCCTCGATGCGAATACAGGCGGCGTTAAACGGCGCCTTCTGGAATCCATGGATCCCACTCGCAAGATCGCGCGTATCGATTTTCACAGTGCTCATGCGAAACTGCTCGGCAGCCTCGAGGATGGCGCAAAGCCGATCCTGCGTACTCTCGATCAGGCGGCCATCGCGCTTGCGAACGAGATGATGGGCGGCGCCCAGGCGCTGCTCGAGTCGGCGGTAAAGTATGCGAAACTGCGGGTCCAGTTCGGACGAACGATAGGCTCGTTCCAGGCCGTCAAGCATAAGCTTGCCGATATGCTGCTGGAGGTAGAGCTTGCCAAGTCGGCGGCCTACTACGCGGCGCAAGCGGCCGCGGCGGAGGATCCCGAGTGGCCCGCGCTCGCCAGTCTGGCCAAAGCTGCCGCGTCAGAAACCTACCTGCACACCGCCGCCGAGTGTATTCAGATTCACGGCGGCATCGGCTTCACCTGGGACAACGACACGCATCTGTGGTTCAAGCGCGCCAAAAGCTCGGAAGTGTTTCTCGGTCAGCCGAGTTACCACCGGGAACTCTTGATGCAGCGTTGGGGAGTTTGAGCGATGAGTAAAATCAGCGAAGCCGAGGTGCGTGCCGAAGTGCGCCAGTGGCTGGCGGCCAACTGGGATCCGGATATGTCGCTGGTCCAGTGGCGCGGCAAGCTCGCCGATTCCGGATGGGGGATGCCGCAATGGCCGCAGGCATGGTACGGCCGCGGACTATCGCACGCGCTGGCGCGTGTGGTGGAGGAAGAATTCGCAAATGTCGGCGCGGTCGGGGTTGCTAAGTCCGGAGTGCGAATGCTGGCGGCGGCCACGCTGCTCGAGCACGGATCGGATCTGCAAAAAAAGCAGCTCCTGCGCCGTATCCTCACCGGGGAAGATACCTGGTGCCAGTTCTTCAGCGAGCCGGGCAGTGGCTCCGACCTGGCCGGCGCCACCACCCGCGCGGATTTGAAGGGAGATTTTTGGATCATCAACGGACAGAAGGTCTGGACGACGAGTGCACATCATGCCGACCACGGCCTGTTGCTCGCCCGCACCGATTGGGACGCCCCCAAGCACGAGGGACTCTCGTATTTCGTGATCGACGTGAAGCAGCCTGGGGTCGATGTCCAGCAGCTCAAGCAGATGAACGGCCACGCGTCTTTTAACCAGGTGTTCTTCACCGACGCGAAGGTTCCCAAAGAGAACTTGGTCGGGCGCGTCGGCGAGGGCTGGAAGGTGGCGGTGACGACCCTCGCCCACGAGCGGCGCGGCGCCGACGGGCTGCCGGCGCCGGCGAAGAGCGGGACGCGGGTCGGAAAGATACACGCCGAAGAGCGAGCCGAAACCGAAAAGGCGAATCAACCCTACAAATGGTATCCGCAGCGCGCCGGGCGCGTCGATCTCATCATCGATCGCGCCACGGAAACAGGCGCGCACAAGGATCCTTACCTGCGCCAGGAGATAGCCAAGCTGATGATCCTGGCCAAGTCCGCCGAATGGACCGCGCGCCGCGCGCGCGCCGCTCAGCAACAGGGACGCCCGCAGGGTCCGGAAGGCTCGCTCGGAAAGCTCGCAGCCAGCCACGTCGCGAGAGCCTGCTCGCGTGTCCATACGCTGATTACCGGCACGCAAGCGATGCTCACCGGACGCGAAAGCCCGCGCGAAGGAATCATCGCCGAAATCCTGGTCTCGGTGCCCGCGGTCTCGATCGCCGGGGGCACCGACGAGATCCAGCGCAACATCATCGCCGAGCGTGTGCTTGACCTGCCGAAGGAGCCACGCTTCGACACCGGCCCATTCCGAAACGTGCGAAAGAACTAGCCGAGCCGGTTGATAAAGACCTCCGCGCGGACTTGTCTCCGGTTCTGGCCGTAGGCGATACGGGCATCGAAGTAGCCGTGATATCGCCGGTGTATGGCTCCGCTCGCTACATCGGCTCTGACCCTAACCGCGTCATTGCGCCTAACATTCGTTAGACGCGTTGGGAAAGTCCAGCAAATTTTCCGGCACCCCCGCTCACTCCTGCCGTACCGGCTTTGTCATCCAGATGGCATATCGGTTGCATAAGTTGCACTAAGGGACATTCGCGAAATCCACGCATACCGTCAGCAAATCATTAGCGACGGTTCATAGCCGACATAGCGAAGGGAACTGATGGCAGCAAATACTGATGTGTACGTCGTTGGGGTCGGAATGTCCGCGTTCGGCCGCCACGAGGGAAAATCGTTCGAGGACTTCGGCGAAGACGCGCTCCGCCAGGCCTTGGCCAACGCTGGATTGGACTACTCGGCGATCGAGATGGCCTTCTGCGGGCATGCGATGCAGGGAATCACCGCTGGACAGCGCCTGCTCAACCGGGTCGGCGCGACGGGAGTACCGATAATTAACGTCGAGAACGCGTGCGCGACCGGCTCGACCGCGTTCCATCAGGCGGTGATGGCGGTGCGGGCGGGCGTGGTCGAAGTCGCACTTGCGCTCGGCTTCGAGAAGATGCAGCGCGGGCCGCTCGCCGCCGATCCACGCGTCGCCCAGGGCGGCGCTGCGCGGTCGGCGCCGATGCCCATGATGTTCTCCGAAGTCTTCCGTCAGCATAGCAAGAAATACGGGACCACGGTCGAACAGATGGCGATGGTGTCGGTGAAGAACCATCGCAATGCCTCGCACAATCCCAAGGCGCAGTACGGGCTTGAGGTGACGGTGGACGACGTGCTCGCCTCGCGGATGGTCGCGGAGCCGCTGACCTTGATGATGTGCTGCCCGACCAGTTCGGGCGCCGCGGCGGTGATCGTCGCGCGCGGAGGAATCGCGCGCACCGCGCCGAAAAAGCCCGCGCAGGTCGTCGCCTCGGTACTGCAGTCCGAGCGTGGCGCGACCGACGCGCTGGGCGCGGTGACCGAGATCAACACCCGCACGGCGGGTCTCGCTTACCAGCAGGCCGGAATCAAGCCCGACCAGCTCGACGTGATCGAACTGCACGACTGCTTCGCGATCGCCGAGATCGTCCATTACGAGAACCTTGGGCTGTGCGAGCGCGGCGAGGGCGGCAAGTTTATCGAACAGGGACAAAGCGCGATCAACGGCCGGGTCGCGGTCAGCTCCTCGGGTGGGCTGCTCGCCAAGGGCCATCCGCTCGGCGCAACCGGCGTCGCGCAGGTGGTGGAAGTGGTCGAGCAATTACGCGGCGAATCGGGAGTGCGCCAGGTGCGCGACGCCAAGCTCGGACTCACCCATTGCCAGGGCTTTGGCGGCGCGGCGTGCGTACACATCCTGGCGGTCTAACGCGGTCTAACAAGGTGAACGATGGCTGAGGAATTTTTTTCACTGGCAAAAACGCTGCGGGACAAAGCCGCGGCCGAACCCGGCCGGGTCTTCCTGATGTTCGAAGAGCAGCGGATTACCTACGGCCAGCTAAACGAGCGCACCAACCGGATCGCGAACGGGATCTCGAAGCTAGGCATCGGGCCGCGCGACGGTATCGCGATCATGATGCCAAATCGGCCCGAGTGGCTCTCGGTGTTCTGCGCCACGCAAAAGCTTGGCACGTATTCGGTCCCGGTCAATATCGCGCTCAAGGGCGAGGGCCTCGAGTACATCCTAAATCACTCCGAGGCGAAGGCGCTGTTCATTTCGGCGGATCTGGTCCCCGCGCTGCTCGCGATTCGCGACCAGCTCCCCGCGATCGCGCATCTGATCGTGGACACGGTCGAAGCGCCGGCCGATTTCAAGATGCCGCCCAACGCGATCACGCTGGCGGAGCTGATGAAGGCGCCCGCCGCCGAGCCCGACGTCCCGCTCGACCCCGACGCGATCGCATCGCTGTTGTACACCTCGGGCACCACCGGGCTGCCCAAGGGGGTGGTATTCCGCTACCGCGGGCTGGGGATGTTCGCGAACGTCGGCGTGGGCTACCAATCCGGCGACATCCTTTACACGTGCCTGCCACTGTTCCACGCCAACGCGCTGTTCCTGAGCGTGATCCGCGCTCTGGTCGGGGGTTACCAGGTCGCGCTCGGGCGCCGCTTCAGCGCGAGCCGCTTCTGGGACGACGTCCGGCGCTATAAGGCGACCACCTTCAACGCGCTGGGCGCGATGGTCCCGATCCTGCTCAAGCAGCAGCCGCGTCCCGATGACGCGGACAACCCCATCCGGCTCGTTTTTAGCGCCGCTACTCCGGCGTGGGCGTGGGCGGAGTTCGAGAAGCGCTTCAACCTCACGGTGTGGGAAGGCTACGGCGCGGTTGACGGAGGCGGCTTCAGTCTGTTCAACGCCGGCACCTCGCCAAAGGGGTCGATGGGCAAGCCGCCGCCGGGAATCCAGGCCAAGGTGGTTGACGACAACGGCGCCGAATGCCCGGTCGGAGAAGCGGGCAACCTGACCTTCAAGATCGACAACCCGGCCGCGCGCCGGGTCGAGTATTTCAAGAATCCGCAGGCCTCGGAGGCCAAGGCGCGCGAAGGATGGTTTTACACCGGCGACATGGCCTATCGCGATGCCGACGGCAATTTCTTCTTCGCCGATCGCAAGACCGACTCGATGCGCCGGCGCGGCGAAAACATTTCCTCTTACGAGGTCGAGAAGATCGTCAATCAGCATCCCGCGGTGCTCGAATCGGGCGCCTTCGGCGTGCCCTCCGAGCTGGGCGAGGATGACGTGATGGTCGCGGTGGTGCTGCGTCCCGGGCACAAGCTCGATCCCGCGGAGCTGATCCGCTTCTGCGAACAGCGGATGGCGAAATTCATGGTGCCCCGCTACCTCGACTTCCGTCAGAGGCTGCCCAAGACCGAAACTCATCGGGTGCAAAAGGCGGTGCTCAAGAAGCAGGGCGTGACGGCGACCACTTGGGATCATGACAGGGCAAAAGCTGCGGCTCCGGACCATGCCGGTTAGCTGCACAAATCACAGAGGCGGTTGGAAATGGAATTGAAACAGGCTATCGGCATCCGGCGCACAATCAGGTTCTACAACCCTTACCGCAAGGTCGAGCGCGAGAAGATCCAGAAGATGCTCGAGGCGTCACGCCTCGCCTCGTTCTGGGGCAATGTGCAGGCGCTGCGCGCGATCGTGATGTTCCGCGACTCCTCGCCGCCCGAAACCTGGGCTGCCCTGGTGGCGCCGCTTGGCACCTCGCAACTCAAGCACGCCCCCGTGGTCATCCTGTGGTACTGGGTCGAGGAGGCGATCTACGACCGCAACAGCGGCCATCCGACTCAGGGCGACCGCCTGCACGAGCTGGTCGAGGCGCGGGCAATGGGTTTGAACAAGCAGGCCGAGCATCAGTTCCTCGACACCGTGCTCATCCCCTACTTCAAGCAGAACTACGAGGGGATCATGCAGACCGGGCTCACCGACATGGACTGCGGGCAGGGTATCGCGCAGGCCACCCTGGTCGCTTACGAAGAGGGGCTCGGCACCTGTTGCATCGGCACCGGCTCGCTCGACGGCCCACGTGAGAAGAAGATGCGCAAGCTGTTCAAGCTCCCCGACTCCGCCCATCTGCTGGTCCTGATGACGGTCGGGTACCCGCTCGAGCAGCGCGAGGCCGGCGGACAGCGCCCCAAGCTCCCCTTCGAGCAGATTTACTTCATCAACGAGCACGGCAATCCCTTCGAGCGCGATCCCAAGGTGGTTGAGGAGCTCAAGCGCGATGGCATGATTCAGGCGCCGGCGCCGCTCGAATATCGGCAGAAAGAACTGGAATTCCTGAACAAGGCGCTCGAGTTGGTGCCGAACTTCGTACCCCCCGCGTCCAACGTCAACAAGCAGTGAGCGCGCAATAAGCCGCAAGGAGCAGATGCGATGGATACTTACGTGGAACTCGAGGTCGATTTCCCGCCAGAGATCGCCGAACTCAAGGACGCCGTCCATCGCTTCTCCAAAAACGTGCTGCGCCCAACCGCGATCGCGCTCGACCGGCTCGCAGACCCGCAGCAGGTCATCGATCGCGGCTCGATCCTGTGGAAATTCATGCGCTCGGCGTATGAACTTGGCTACCATACCGCAACCATCCCCGCCGAACTGGGGGGATTGGGGTTACACGGGCTGAGCCTCCACGTGTTCCTCGAGGAACTGGGATGGGGCAGCGCGGACCTGGCAATCAGCCTCGGCGTTGCGGGATTCCCCTTCGGCGCGCTCGCGCAGACCGGAGACCGGGATCTGATCGAACAATACGTCAAGCCGTTCGTCGCCGACCGCGAGGCACGTTACATTGGATGCTGGCCGGTCACCGAGCCAGCCCACGGATCGGACTGGGGCGGCTCGATCCTCGACGACAATGATGCGACCAACAAGGGCGGGCGCGTGATCGCGCGCCGCGAGGGCGACAATTACGTAATAAACGGGCAGAAGTCGGCGTGGGTTTCCAACGGGACCATCTCCACCCACGGGCTGACCTACCTGATGGCGGCAGCGCACAACGACATTCCACGCGGAGCCGCGGCAGCATTCATTCCGTTCGATCTCCCGGGCGTGTCCAAGGGCAAGCCGCTCAACAAGCTTGGGCAGCGCGCGCTCAACCAGGGCGAGATCTTCTTCGATAACGTGAAGATTCCCGCCAAGTACATGCTCGCGAGCCCGGATAATTTCCAGATGCTGGGCGCGAAGGTGCTGACCTCGGCCAACGGCACGATGGGCGCGGTGTTCACCGGGGTGGCGCGCGCGGCGTTCGAGGCCGCGTTCGACTATTCCCGCCAACGCATCCAGGGCGGCAAGCCGATCTGCGAGCATCAGCTCGTCCAGAAGCGCCTGTTCGAGATGTTCACCAAGGTCGAGGCGTGCCGGCGGCTATCGCGCGCGACCATGATATACAACGACCGCGCCGCGGTTCCCGCGCTCGAATACGCGATGGCGGCGAAGACCTTCTGCACTCAGGCGGCGTTCGAGATCGCGAGCGACGCCGTGCAACTGTTCGGCGGCAACGGTCTCAGCAAGGAGTACCAGGTCGAGAAGCTTTTCCGCGACGCGCGCGCCGCGTTGATCGAGGACGGCACCAACGACATGCTGAGCCTGGCCGGGATACAGCTCGTGATGATGCGTTCGTAGCAAGCAGCCGGCGCACAACCACGATGACCAGAAGCGGGAATCCGAAGCAGGATTCCCGCTTCGTTATCAGGACCGGTTCCCGGTCAGCGCGCCCGGCGTCCCGCTCGCGATCGCTCCCGGGCCAGGGAATTCAATGCCTTCGCGGGGTTCACAGTCCGAGCTCTCGCGCCGCCAGATTTGAGCAAATAAATTGCGCGGCACCACCCCAGCGTTTGGATTGGAATTTGGTGGACGCAGCAGGATTTGAACCTGCGACCCCATGCATGTGAGGCATGTGCTCTAACCAAGCTGAGCTATGCGTCCACCGCCGGAAGCAATCGCGCAAGGACGGATTATCGCGCCGCCGCCATCCGCTCGCAAGCCCGGCTGAGGGCGCGGCCGCGCGGCGTCCTCTTGCCAAGCTCCGCTTCGCGGGCAACTATCCTCAGACCCGCGATGCGCTACGGATTTGTAATCGACCAGGACCGCTGCATCGGATGCCACGCCTGCACCGTCGCCTGCAAAGAGGAGCATAACGTTCCCATCGGCGTGTTCCGCACCTGGGTCAAATATATAGAGAAGGGCGAATTCCCCGACACCAGCCGCCACTTCGGCGTGATGCGCTGCAACCATTGCGATTCGGCGCCGTGCGTCGAAATCTGTCCTACCACCTCGCTCTATCGGCGCGCTGACGGGATCATCGATTTCGATTCCGACCGCTGCATCGGATGCAAATCCTGCATGCAGGCGTGTCCGTATGACGCTCTCTATATCGATCCGAACTCGCACACCGCCGCCAAGTGCAATTATTGCGCGCATCGCGTCGAGCAGAACCTCGAGCCCGCGTGCGTGATCGTGTGCCCCACCCAGGCGATTATCTCGGGCGACCTCGACGATTCGCAAAGCCTCATCGCCACGATCGTCGCGACCCAGAAGGTCGTCGCCCGCAAACCGCACAAGGGCACCGAGCCCAAGCTGTTCTACAAGGGAATCGACGGCGACCTGCTGCAGCCGACGATGCCTTCGCAAAGCGCATCGCACTTTTGGGCCGACCGCAAGGACGCCGCCGAATTCCGCGCGCTCGAGACCGGCTACCGCGCCGCCGCGGCCGCCGCATCCCCGGGCGCCTCACGCGTGGTTTACGACGTGGCGCATCCGGCGCCGTGGGGATGGCGAATCGGCGCGTATCTGCTCACCAAGTCGATCGCGGCGGGAGCGCTGCTCGTTGCGGCGCTGATGCTGACGCTCGGCTATCGCACTGATCTGCTGATGCTCGGCTTCGCCGCGCCGATCGCCGCGATGGCGTTCATCGGCGTCACCGTGATCTTGCTGATCGCGGATCTCAAGCGCCCGGATCGATTCTACTTCCTGCTGACCAAGCCGAATCCGCGCTCCTGGGTCGTGATCGGCGCCTGGATTCTAATGGCATACGGCGCCGCGGCATTTCTCTGGTTCGCGACCGCGTGGTTCGCGGGGCTGCCGCCGCCGCTCCTGGTCTGGATCGCCGCGCTGCTTGCGATCGGGGCCGCCTGTTACACGGGCTTTCTCTTCGCGCAGGCCAAGGGCCGCGATCTGTGGCAGAGTCCGCTCTATACCTGGCATCTGCTGATGCAGGCCGCGATTGCAGGCGCCGCGACGCTGATTATCATCGGCGCGTTCACCGAGGTTTCACGTGAAACCGCGCTCGGGCTCGGCAACACGCTGACGGTCTCGCTCGTGCTCAGCCTCGCGATGATCATGGCCGAGGTTTACCTGGCCCCCCCCGGACGCGAGGTCGAGCTGGCGGTCGAGCAGTTGACCGCGGGCGCTTTGAGCACGCGCTTTTGGGGCGGCGCGATCGGGCTCGGAATCGCCGCGCCGATTATTCTCGTCGCCATCGCGGACCGCGGCGAAAGCGCCACCGCGCTGCAAGTTATAGCCGCCGCACTGGCGCTCGGAGGTGTCTGGATGTTTGAAGAGCTATGGGTTCGCGCCGGTCAATCGGTGCCGCTCAGTTGAACGAGATGCCTACCCACAAGCAGATTCCCGCGCCACTCAATCCTTCAGCGCGCGATCTCGAGCCGCCGGCCGGCGGTCTGGCGAGCTATCCGCCGGTCGAAAAGTGGGACGACTTTGTCGATTTCGATCCGGCCGCGTGGCCGCGCAAAGTCGAGCGCCATCATCAAATCATCCCGACGATTTGTTTCAACTGCGAGGCGGGCTGCGGCCTGCTCGCCTACGTCGATAAATCCACTCTCAAGATTCGCAAGTTCGAGGGCAACCCCGAGCATCCGGGCAGCCGCGGCCGCAACTGCGCCAAGGGTCCCGCCACGCTCAACCAGGTCACCGACCCCGAGCGGATTCTGTATCCGATGCGGCGCGCCGGAAAACGCGGCGAGGGCAAGTGGGAGCGCGTCACCTGGGACGCCGCGCTCGACGATATAGCGGGCCGGATTCGCGCCGCGATCACCGAAGGCCGCCGCAACGAGATCATCTACCATGTCGGCCGCCCGGGCCACGAGCTGGTGTACAATCAGCGTATCCTGCACTCGTGGGGAATCGACGGCCATAACAGCCACACCAACGTATGCTCGGCAGGCGCGCGCACCGGGTATGCGTTCTGGCACGGTTACGATCGGCCCTCGCCCGATCACGCCAACGCGCGTTTCATCCTGCTGTTGAGTTCGCATCTCGAAACCGGCCACTACTTCAATCCTCACGCGCAGCGGATTATCGAAGGCAAAGAGCGCGGCGCCAAGCTGTGCGTGATCGATACCCGCCTGTCCAACACCGCCGCCAAGGCCGATTACTGGCTCTCGACCTGGCCGGGCACCGAGGCCGCGGTGCTGCTCGCGATGTGCAACTTGATCCTGCGCGAGGACTTGTTCGACCACGAGTTCGTGCGGCGCTGGGTCAACTGGGAAGAGTTCCTGCGCGAAGAGCATCCGGGCAAGCCGCAAACCTTCGATAGTTTCATCGCGACGCTCAAGGAAACCTACGCGGAGTTCACGCCCGAATTCGCCGAGCGCGAGTCGGGCGCGCGCGCCAGCGTGATCATCGAGGTCGCGCGCGAAGCCGCTCGCGCCGGAAGCGCTCTCGCTACGCACGTATGGCGCAATGCCGCGGCGGGAAATCTCGGCGGATGGCAGGTCGCGCGGGCGCTCGAATTTCTGGTCGTGCTGACCGGCGCGGTCGGCACGCCCGGCGGCACCAGCCCCAGCGCGCTCAACAAATACATCCCCGCGCCGCCGATGATGCCGCCGCCGCCGCGCGCGTGGAACGAAATGATCTGGCCGCGCGAATATCCGATCGCCTTTTTCGAGATGAGCTTTCTGCTCCCGCATTTTCTCAAACAGGGGCGCGGCAAGCTCGCGATGTACTTCACCCGCGTTTACAACCCGGTATGGACCAATCCCGACGGGATGACCTGGCTCGAAGCGATCACCGACGAGACCAAGGTCGAACGCCACGCGTGCCTGACGCCCACCTGGAGCGAGACCGCGTGGTTCGCCGATTACGTCCTGCCGATGGGCCATGCCTCGGAGCGCCACGACCTGATGAGCCAGGAGACGCAGGCCGCCAAGTGGATAGGCTTTCGCCAACCAGTTCTGCGCGTAGCACTCGAAAAGCAGGGGAAAAAATTCGCGACCACATGGCAAGCGCATCGCGAGGCCGGGCTTGGCGAGGTCTGGGAGGAAGACGAATTCTGGATCGATCTGTCGTGGCGGGTCGATCCGGACGGCGCGCTCGGAATCCGCAAATTCTTCGAATCGCCGTACCGCCCCGGCGAAAAGCTTACGGTGGACGAATACTATCGCTGGATCTTCGAGAACAGCGTGCCTGGCCTGCCCGCCGCGGCCGCGAAGCTCGGGCTCACTGCGCTCGAGTACATGCGCAAATTCGGCGCGTTTCTGATCGAGGATAATTCCTACGCGTCCTATGAAGCGCCGCCCAAGCCGGCCGAACTCGAAGGCTCCGAAATCGATCCGGTCACGCGCGTGATCCGCAACCGGGGCGCCGCGGTCGGCGTCGAGATCGACGGCGATCGCCACGGCGGCTTTCCCACTCCGTCGCGCAAGCTCGAGTTCTATTCGCGCACGCTCAAAGACTGGAAATGGCCCGAGCACGCACTCCCCGGCTACATCCGCAGCCACGTCCATTGGTCCAATATCGACACCGACAAGGGCGAGATGCTTCTGCTGCCGACCTTTCGCCTGCCGACTCTTATTCACACCCGCTCCGGCAACGCGAAGTGGCTCTACGAAATCTCGCACAAAAATCCCATCTGGATTCATCCGCGTGACGCCGAGCGAATCGGCGTCGTCACCGATGCCTTGGTCAAGGTCCACACTGAGATTGGCTATTTCGTTGACAAGGTTTGGGTGACCGAGGGTATCCGCCCCGGCGTTATCGCATGCTCGCATCACCTCGGCCGCTGGCGCCTGCAAGAAGATGCCGGCGGCGAAAGGTGGTCAACCGCGCTGGTCGATCTGAGCCAACCTGAGCCGGGCAAATGGATGATGCGCCAGATCCACGGCGTGCGTCCCTTCAAGAGCAACGATGCGGATTCGTCGCGCGTATGGTGGGAAGACGCCGGAGTGCATCAGAACCTGACCTTCCCCGTGCAGCCCGATCCGGTAAGCGGCCAGCACTGCTGGCATCAGAAAGTGCGCGTCGAGCGGCCGGGTGCGAATGATCGCTACGGCGATATTTTCGTCGATACCAACAAGTCGCACGAGGTCTATCTGCGCTGGCTCGCGATGGCGCGTCCGGCTCCGGGCCCCGATAATCTGCGCCGTCCGTTGTGGATCGCGCGCGCCTATCGGCCCGACACCGCGGCATTTTATTTGACCTGAACGCCCCGCCCGCGCGAAGGTTGAGCGCGGCGTGCGATTGGGACACAGGAGAAAGGACGATGGGACGACTCAGGCAGGTCAGCCGTGACGAAGCCTCACCCGAGATCAAGGAACTCTACCGGCAATTTTTCGGTGACCGCGATCCGGTGAAGAATCCCGGCACGGCGACCGGCACTCCCGGAGACTACTGGACGACGTTCGCGCTGGTGCCCGATCTCCTGTTTCAGGCGCGTAATTCGCTGATGGCGCTGATGCAGCCGGGGCGCAAGTTGCCGGCCGAGCTGCGCGAACTTGCGATTTTGCGCACCGGAATCGTCGGCGATTCGAAGTTCGAGTATTCGCAGCATCTGAAGGTCGCGCGGATGGTCGGCGTCAGCGCAGACAAACTCGCTGCGATCAAAAGCTGGGCGCTGTCCGAAAAATTTACCCCCGCCGATCGCGCCGTGATGCAGGTGACCGACGAAATCGTCGGGCGTAATCTGGTCGAGGACGAATCATTCGCGATGCTCAAGCAGCATCTCGACGACGCGCAGATCATGGAGCTGTTTTACGTAATCGGGCTATGGCGGATGCACGGGATGATCGTGCGCGCGCTGCATCTCGAGTTCGACAACGACACCACCGCGCGTATGATTGAAATGCCGGCGCCCGCGCCGTCCAAAGGCTAGGCGCAAAATCAATATGATGGAGGATCGGCGGATGAAGGTTGTGGTTTATACCCAAGACGGATGAGGCGCGTGCCATCAGGCGATAGAGTTTCTATCGCGCAACAATATCGCGTTCACCGAGCGGAACCTGACGCGCGACCCCACGGCGATCGACGAGATGGCCGCCAAGGGCTTTCGCGCGACCCCGGTTACGATTATCGACGAGCAGGCGATAATCGGTTTCAGCCCCCCGCAGTTCAGAAAAGCACTGGGGCTCAAGTAGCCTTGCGCGCCCGCCGCCGGAGTCTGGCTCCGGCGGCTCTCATTTGACCCGCGCCGGACCTCAGACTAGTCTGTCTAGTCAGAACAGCCTCGGGATCGGATACTCGCGGGTACTCAGATGAAATGGCAAATCCAGCAGGCCAAAGCGCGCTTCAGCGAGTTTGTCGAACGCGCGCTCAAAGAAGGGCCGCAAACCGTCACCCGGCACGGGAAGCCGGTCGCGGTGCTGGTCCCCGCCGACGAGTATCGCCGGCTGCGCACCGGCGGCAAAAGCCTCAAGGCGCTGCTGGCCGCAGCCCCGCTCGAAGGTGTCGAGATCACCCGCGCGCGTGACACCGGCCGTGCCGTACACCTCTAAGGTACTTGCGGTTCCGTGTACCTGATCGACACCAACGTCATCTCCGAGGTCCGCAAAGGCCGCCGCTGCGATCCGCGCGTGGCAGCCTGGTACCGGCAGGTCGCGGACGACGAACTTTAACTGAGCGTGCTGGTAATCGGCGAGATTCGCGAGGGAATCGAGCGGCTGCGCCCGCGCGACTTGCGCCGCGCGCGTGCGCTCGAGGACTGGCTCGATGAATTGGTCGCCGGATTCGGCGACCGCATTCTCAAGATCGATGATCGCGTCGCGCAGGCTTGGGGACGGTTATGCGCGCGCGGCAGCTTCCCGGTCGTCGATGCTCTTCTGGCGGCGACCGCCCAGGCGCACGGGTTGACGCTCGTGACCCGCAACCTCAAGTACCTCGAACGCACGGGAGTGCGCTGCGTCAATCCGTTCGACGCTGAAACTTGACTACGTCAGGCGTTCATCAGGCGGATTACTTCGGCGCGGCCCCATTCGACTTCGGCGCGATGATGATTGGCCATCGCGGTCAGAAAATCGCGAATCGGACCGGACGCCGGCGCGAGCACGAGCGCGTCCTCGGTCTTGCGCGCGGCCCATTCCTGCCCGCGCGACATCAGGGCCAGCCGCTCGCGGACGGTGGGAAGCGAGGCGACCTTGTGCGCGAATGGACCGGTCTGGTCCGACGGGGTTCCGCCCGCGGTGCGAATGAGCGCCTCGAGCGCGAGCACGTTGCGCGCTTCTTCATCGCGCGAGCCGCGCAGGAACACGCGCAGCTCTTCGTGCTCGACCTCGCGGATCAGCTCCTCAAGCGCGAGCACGCCCGCGCGTTCGGATTCGAGCAGCAAATTGAGCGCGGCTTCGAGCTTCGGGTCCACGCCGCGAATCTAGTAAGCCCCCGGCTTACGCGCAAGCCGTATTTACCAGCAGGACCCCACGGCAATGGCGGGCAGGGACGCCCGCCCCACTGAAGATCAGATGATCAAATCCCCCATTCCTCAGTGGCGCGGGCGTCCCTGCCCGCGATTGCCGTGGTTAGGATCGCCAAGTTCCGGAACTCTCCGCCCCGCCGGTCCATCTGTCGATCAAATGATCAAATCAGGTAAGGACTAACACCATGGAGGAGGGCTGACCTGATCCTTGCGCCGCGAGGGAGCAGCCGCGAAGCACGGTTTCAGCATTACCGGAGGCCGCGGCGGTCGTTTCAATCGGCGGCGTGGCGGGCGGAGTCGAATTCGCGCTCGACCAGGGTCAGCTTCGGGGTGCGCAGGATCGCGCGCCGCCACCAATTTTCGAGATCATCGAACAGCGAGTAGGCGACCGGCGTGATGAGCAGCGTGATCAGCAGGCACAGCGTCTGTCCGCCGATTACGACCAGTGCGATCGCGCGCACCGATGAGTCGCCGGCGCCGCGCCCGATCGCGACCGGAATCATTCCGGCGACCAGCGCCGCCGTGGTCATCAGGATGGGGCGCAGCCGATCGCGATTCGCGGTCAAAATCGCCTCGAGGCGCGCCATCCCCTGGCGTCTCAGATTCAGCGTCTGATCGATCTGGAGAATCGAATTTTTCTTCACGATTCCGAACAGCAGCAGGATGCCCAGGGTCGAGAACAGCATCAGATGCTCGCGGAAGATCAAGAGCGAGATGAGCGCGAACGGCACCGCGAGCGGCAGCGACAGCATGATCGTGATCGGATGAACAAAGCTCTCGAACTGCGCCGCCAGCACCATGTACATGAAAATGATCGAGAGCAGGAACGCGACGATGAACCCGGTCACCATCTCGGCGTACATCTTGCTCTGCCCACCGAACGCGGTGGTGTATCCCGCCGGCAGGTCGAGGGTTTTGGCGTCCCTGCGCACCGCGGCGATGACCGTGTTCATCGCGGCGCCGGGCGCCAGGTTGAAGATCAGCGCGATCTGGCGCTGCCGATCCTGCCGATCGATTTGCACCGGTCCGGTTCCATGCACCAGGTTCGCGACGTTGTCGAGCCGCACCTGGCCGGCGGTCGCCGACGGAATAGTCAGTCCCGCGATCACGGCCGGGTCGTCGCGATCTTTTTCCGCGAGCTGCAAGCGCACGTCGTAGGTGTCCTGCCCCTCGCGATAGCGCGTGATCACGTCGCCCTGCACCATGGTGCGCATGGTCTGCGCGATATCGCCGACCGACACGCCCAGGTCCGCGGCCTTCTGGCGGTCGATATGCACTTGCAGTTCGGGCAATCCGCCTTCGTACGACGAATCCAGATCGACGACCCCGGGGAGTTTTTCGAGCTTGGCGCGCAGCCGGCCGGCGTACGTCTTGAGCACTTCCAGATTGGGCCCGCGCAGGTCGTATTCGACATCCACGTCGCGATAGCCGCCCTGTTCCCACGGCTTCACGGCATCAACGCTGATCCGCAGCGCCGGGAAGTCCGAGAGCATCGCGCGCGCGCTTGCCATGATTTCCTCTTGCGTGCGGATGCGCTCGCCGAGCGGCGCGAGCTTGGCGAGCACCTGCGCGACAGTCACGCGGTCGTCGCCGTTGGTGTCGCCGACAGTGGTGAATAGATGGCGGACTTCCGGGAGGGTGCGCAGGCGCGTCTCGATATCGCGCACCACCGCGTCGGTATGCGCCAGTGAGTAGCCGGGCGGGGTGCGGATATTGACCGCGAACTCGCTCGAATCGTCGTCGGGCATAAAGGTTGCGCCGACCAGCTTGCCGAGAAACGGAATCGAGATCACCAGCCCGATCGAAACCGCGACGATTATCCCCCGATGCGCCAGCGACCATTTGAGCGCGACCTCGTACCACTGTTCGATCGCGCCAAAGAACTTCGACCCCTTCGAGCGCTTTTTGAGCTCGCCGGGCCGCGGCAGATAGCGCGAGCACAGCATCGGGGTGAGCGTGAACGCGACCAGCAGCGAGACCATGATCGCGAACGCCATCGTCAACCCGAATGAATTAAGGAAGCGCCCCATCACGCCCTTGATGAATGCGACCGGCACGAAGATCACCACCAGCGAAAGCGTGGTGGCGCTGACCGCGAGCCCGACCTCGGCGGTCGCCGCCTTGGCCGCCGCCATCGGCTCCATCCCCTTTTCTTCGATGAAGCGGTAGATGTTCTCGAGCACCACGATCGCGTCGTCGATCACGATTCCGACCGCGAGCGTCAGCGCCAAAAGCGTCATGCGGTTGAGCGTGAAGCCCATCCACAGAATCAGCGAATAGGTCGAGATGATCGAAACCGGGATCGCCACCGCCGCGATCAGCGTCGAGCGGATCGAGCCCAGGAAGAAGAACACCACGATCGCGGCGCACACTCCGCCCAGCACCAGATGCTCCTGCACGGTATGGATCGCGTCGCGGATGAAGCTCGAGGTGTCGCGCGAGAAGATCACCTTGATGCCGGGCGGGAGCGTGTCCTTGAGATCGGCGTAGCGCCCGCGCACGCGGTCAACCACTTCGATCGTGTTCGCCCCCGATTGCTTGGTGACCACCAGCGACACCGCGTTCTGATTGTCCCAGCGCGAAAGCGAGCGCGGCTCCTTGACGCTGTCCTCGACCGTCGCAACGTCGCCGACGGTTACCGGCTTGCCGTTCTGGTCAGCGATGATCACGCGCGCGAAGTCGGGGACCGTGGTGATCCGCCCGAGCGTGCGCAGCATCTCTTCGGACATCCCCTGCCCGAGCCGTCCGCCGGGATATTCGACGTTCTGCCGATCGACCGCCGCCGCGATTTCCCGCATCGAGAGCCCCGTCGAGTGCAGCTTGGCCGCATCGACGGCGATCCTGATCTCGCGGTCGCGTCCGCCGACAATCGTGATCGCGCCGACGCCATCGACCGATTCGAGCGGCTCCTTGAGCCGCCGCCGCGCGATCTCGGTCAGCTCCTTGATACTTTGGTAGCCGGTCACCGTCATGGTCAGGATCGGCACCGCGTCGAGGTCGAACTTCTGCACCAGCGGAGGCTTGGTGCCGTCCGGAAGCTGATCGAGCACGGTCGAGATCTTGTCGCGCACGTCCTGGACCGCGGCGTCGAGGTCGCGCTCGAGCTTGAACTCGATAATGATCCGCGAGACGCCTTCGAGCGTATTCGAGCGCATCTCGTCAATTCCGCTGACCGTGTTGATCGCTTCTTCGAGCGGCTTGGTGATGCGCGCCTCGGTCTCCTCGGGCGCGGCCCCCGGCAGCGTGGTGGTGACCATCACGGTGGGGATATCGACCTTCGGAAACAGATCGACGCCCAGCCGCTCATAGGAGAACGATCCCAGCACCACCAGCACGCCGACGAACATCGTGGCGAAGACCGGGCGGCGCACGCACAGGTCGGCAAGGATCATGACCGCACCTTCATGACTGGTCCCCTCATGATTGTTCCCGCGCCACCACCGCGGTGCCGTCGGCCAGCCGATCGACGTCAGTCGTGACGACCTGTTCGTCCGCGTGGAGTCCGGAGACTATCTCGATCTGGTCGCCGACGATCGCGCCGGTGGTGACCTCGCGAGTGTGGACGACGCCATCTTTGACGACAAACACCCGCTCCACTCCGGCGTAGCGCAGGATTGCGCTCGCGGGAACGACCAGCGCGCGGTCCTGCCCCAGGTTCATCGATACGTGCGCGAATAGTCCTGGTTTGAGCGCGCCGTCGGGATTTTTGACTTCCGCTTCGATCTTGAGCGTGCGAGTCTGCTCGTCGAGCGCCGGCGCGATTCGCGTGATCACGCCCGCGTAAGTGATGCCGGGACGCGAATCGATCGTCAACCGCACCGGCATCCCGACCCGCGCCAGCGGGACGAACCGCTCGGGCATCGGACAATCGAGTTTGATCGGATCGGTCGCGATTAGCTCATAGAGCTGGCGTCCGACCGGCACGTACTCGCCGAGCGAAGCCATCCGCTTTTGCACCGAGCCCTTAAAAGGCGCCTTGATTTTAGTGTCGTCGAGCTTCTTGCGCGCCAGCGCGACCGCTTTGGCGGCGGACTCGGCGTCGGCCTGATCGACTCGCATCGCGGAGGCGAGCGTGTCGAACTGCTCGGGCGAAATCAGCCCGTTCTTGCGAAGTTCGAGCGCGCGATTGTACTGCGCCTGAGAATTTTCGAGCCGCGCGCGCGTCTGGTCGAGCGCGGCTCCGGCGGAATCGAGCCGCAACTGGTACTCGCGCGGATCGATCCGCATCAAGACCTGCCCGGCCTCGACCGTGTCACCAAAATCCGCCGCGACCTGAACCACCGCGCCCTCGACCTCGGCGGACAGCACCGTCTGCTCGCGCGGATAGAGCGCGCCCTGCACCTCGGCCGTGCGCGTGATGGTCTGCTGATGCGCCTGCGCCACCGCCACCACGAGCCTTTGCGGCGCGTCGCTGACGGCGCCCGCCGCGGCGCTCTGCCGGCATCCGGGGATACAGGCGAGCGCCAGCGCCGCGAGCGCCGCGACAATCGCCGCGCGCATGCGCTCGGAGCGGGGCGAATCGATTGCGCGAATGCGGATCACGCGGCGATCACCCCCCGCAAAAACATTTCGAGCACGACTTCGGCGTCAGCCTCGATCGGGGTCGAGGCCAGCCCCAAAAGCCGGCGCCGCAGGCTCGCCGTGATCATGTCGCTCAGCATGAAGGCGGCGAATTGCGGATCGATCGCGCGCAGCATGCCAGCGCGCATCGCGGCCTCGAGCACCGAGGCAAGTAACTCGAGATGACCGATATACACTCGCCGGAGCTCTTCGCCGCGTGAATCGCCGGGTTCGAAATTGACGAAGCTCGATTCGAGGAAGAACGCTTTGAGAAAATCCTGGTTCGAGCTTTGAATATGAAACTGGCTGCGGACCAGCGCCCGGATCCTGTCCAGCGGCGCGAGCGCAGGATTGTCGGCCAGCTGAGATTCACGGACCATCGCGCGCAGCCCCTCGAAAATCGACGCGTGCAACAGGTCTTCCTTCTTCGTGAAATAGAGATAGATGGTGCCCTTGGCGACCTTGGCCTCTTCGGCTACACGGTCGATCGTGGTGCCCTCAAATCCGTAACGGGCGATCACGCGCCGGGTCGCATCGAGCAACTCGCGGACCCGGAAATCTTTGACGACGTCTTCCTTGGTGGCCATCGAACTGGATATTCAGTCAACTGAATATGCAGTCAGTCTAGATCGCCGCCCAAAATGAGGCAAGCCCCGCCCGCATGCGTATCTGGCCTCCTAAGAGGCTGATTTTGCTGAAAACTTCGCGAAGTTGGAGCAGCGAAAGACTCCCGCACGGCGCCTCAAGTCGTCGCCGGAGAGTCCTTTAGCCGATCGCCCAGTATTTCGGCCAGCCGCTCGGCGGGCAATCGGCGGAGATCCGCGATCGCGAAGCCAGAGGCCGCCGCGTGGCCTCCCCCGCCGAAGCCCTCGGCGAGGACCGCCAGGTTCACGTCGCAATCCGCGCTGCGGCGCAGGCTGACGCCTTGGCTGCGCAGGTCGAACAGCGCGACGACGGTGCGATGCTGCCCGTCGTACAGGTTGGCCGCGACTTCGCTGCTGTACCCGAAGCAGCACGCGGTGCGCACCTTGATGCCGTTGGCGAGCATCCGATCGACCATCGTGGCGCGCGCGAGTTCGACGCTCTTTTGCATCCCCTCTTTGCCGGCTGCGAGCGCGGCGCGCAGCCGCCGCGTCATCACCGGCTCGCCGAGCCGCAGGATTTCTCGATACGAATTCATTCCGCCCAAGGTCTGCACGGCGAGCGCCCAATCCGCTGAGCCGGGAATTTTATGGACCCAGCGGTCGTGATCGTCGGCGATCGCGGCGAACCGCGCGAAGTTCTCGAACGCCTCGCGCTGGCGTGGCGGCATCGTGTCGCGCGCGAGTTTGCGCAGGAAATTGAACGTCAGGCGCGCGGCCGAGTATTGCTCGGATAGAACCTTGGCGGTGAACGGCACCTTGAACTCGGGCGCGTCGGCGCGGGAGACTGCGGTGCGATGATGATCGATCCAGAAGACGCGCGCGCCGCGCTCGATAAGCTCGCTCAGATGCGCGCCGGTCTCGGGCGCGGTCCAGGACAGGTCGGTGATCCAGATCTCGTCGCTTTCTGCTCGAGCCGCCTTGAGTTCGAGCGCGCGGATCGTCCGGTCGGCTTCGTTGTTGCCGGCCAGCGTGGTAATCACGCGCTCGCCGTCATAGAAGCGCGCGACCGCGGCGGCGGCCATCACGCCGTCGAGGCATGACGGTCCGTGGCTGACAATCTGGATAGTACGCGGCTCGGGCATAGGAACGCGATCTTAGGCAAAAGCGCGTCGGCAAGCGAACGGAGGCGCCAGGCGCTTGGAGCGCAGGCGGCCAACGCGCTGACGATCGCGCGCTTTGGGCTCGGGGGCGCGTGGATCGCGCTGTATATCGCGGCGCATGGGGCGCGGATGGCGTTTGCGGCTATCGCGGTCGCTGCGGCGACGAGCGATTTTCTTGACGGACGCGTCGCGCGCCGGTTCGGAATCGGCGCCGGCGCCGGGCGCTGGCTCGATCCGGCGGCCGACGTGACTTTTGTGCTGGCCGCGCTCGGATGCGCCGCGGCGGCCGGGGCGATACCGATTTATATTCCCATACTGATCGCGGTTTCGTTCGCTCAGTACGCGATCGACTCGCGCCTTCTGCATCGCACGGGCGGTCCGGTCCGAAGCCGGCTCGGGCACTATGGCGGAGTGGTCAATTACGGACTCGTGCTGGTGCTCGCGTTCGCGCCGCCGGGATCGATTGCGAGCCGTGCGATCAGGGAGTCGGCGCCGGCGCTCGCGATATTCTATATCGCCGCGATCGCCGAGCGCGCGCTCGAGTATCGGCCGCGTGCTTGAGCGGGCGGATCAATGGGCCGCCCGCCCGCGCGCGGTTCGACGATTCGCAACCCTCAGGAAATCTTCGCGAGCAGATTTTTCATGTCGTCGGCGTGCTCTTCCTCCATCTTCAGGATCTGCTCGACCAGGATTCGCGTGGTCGGATCCTTGTCGGAGAGCCATCGCACGATTTCGGAGTACGACTCGATCGCGATTCGCTCGGCGACCAGATCTTCCTTGATCATGTCGGTCAGCGATTCACTTTCGTCGTATTCGGAGTGCGCGCGGTCCGCGAGTCCCACCGGACTGTAGTTCGGCTTGCCGCCGAGCTGGCCGATCCGCTCCGCTATCCAGTCCGCGTGCTGCTGCTCCTCGCCCGCGTGCTGGAGGAACTCCTGGCGCGCGGGGTCGGCGTAGATGCCGTCGGCGGTATAGTAGTGGCGCTTGTAGCGGAGCACGCAGACGATCTCGGTGGCGAGCACTTCGTTAAGCACCTTGACGACTTCTTTGCGGTCGGCCTTGTAGCCGCCGGTGACGGGGCCTTCTTCCATGTGCTTGCGGGCCCGTTCGCGGATTTTCTTGACGTCGCTGACAAACTTTCCCATATGACGAGGCTCCTTTCAGGTGTGAAGACAATCGTAGCGCGATTTTGGCTTATGATGCACGATTTTTCCTGCCCGCCGCGGAGCCCCCGGCGCTGGTTTGGGGGACGATGAAGCGCGGCGCATATCGTGCTAGCTTCTTGGGCGGCGGATGGGGAGTAGCGCAGGGGGGAATTCGCGCCGTGACCCCAGGCCGCAGGGGCATCGGAATTGGAACCGCGCATAATCGTTCGCTCTGAGCATCCGATCTCGCGCCGCGATATCGACCCTAACGTATTGAAGGTCCTGTACCGGCTTGCCGCGGGCGGGCACGTCGCCTACCTGGTCGGCGGCTCGGTGCGCGACCTGATGCTGGGCCGGCGGCCCAAGGATTTCGACGTCGCGACCTCGGCGCATCCGCAGCAGGTCCGCGATCTGTTCCGCAACTCGCGCCTGATTGGTCGGCGCTTTCGGCTGGTACACGTTTTCTTCGGCCCAAAGAATATCGAGGTTGCAACCTTTCGCCGCCAGAGTGAGGAGGTCGGCGCCGAAGGCGATCCGCTGATCCGCGCCGACAATACCTTTGGCACGCCAGAGGAAGATGCGTTCCGCCGCGACTTTACGGTCAATTCTCTGTTCTATGATCCGCAGACCTTCAATGTGATCGATTACGCCGGCGGCGCCGGCGATTTGCGCGCGCGCCTGATCCGCACCATCGGAGCGCCGGAACTCAGGATGCGCGAGGATCCGGTGCGGATGATGCGCGCGGTGCGCTTCGCCGCGAAGCTCGGCTTCGAGATCGAGCCGGGCACGCGTGCCGCAATCGAGGCCCATCGCGCCGACCTGGCCAAATCCTCCGTGCCGCGCATCGTCGAGGAAACCTATCGCACTCTGGGGCAGCCCGCCGCGGCGCGCGCCGCCGCTCTGATGGAGGAACTGGGGCTGCTCGAAGTGCTGATTCCTTTCCTCTCCCGCCATCTGAGACGCCAT
This sequence comes from Binataceae bacterium (SeqCode), assembly GCA_035531615.1. Lineage (GTDB taxonomy): Bacteria > Desulfobacterota > Binatia > Binatales > Binataceae > JBARDN01. The sequence goes on along the minus strand of DATKSQ010000043.1, from coordinate 17,014 downwards.
CCGGGCCAATTGTCCGACGCGCCGATGCTGCGCAACCTGGCGGCGCTCGGCGCGATGCTCGACGGCGGCGGCGCGGCCGATCATGCGCTCGTGCTCGCGGCGATGACGCTCGAGGTGGCGCGCAACCCGTCCGCCGCGGGGCGCGATTTCGACCTGCTGGCGGAGTTGCGCGCGCGCGGCTTCGCCCGCGGCGATACCGAGCGGATGCGGCTGCTGCACGACGCCTTCGAGAATTTGGCGGTCCCGTCGCGCCGCACCCGGCGCCTGATGCGCCGGCCCTATTTCGCGGTGGCCCGCGAATTTTTCGAGGCAATAGCGCCGGGGTATGGAATCGATCACACCGCGTTCGCGCGCTTCCTCCAGGATCCCGACGGTTTCGTCGCGCGTGCCGCGCACGATCAACCTGCGGCTCCCTCCAACGGCTCACCGTCGGCACGACGCCGCAAGCGCCGCCGCCGTGGCGGCAGGATGCGCCGCCACGTGGGGTCCGCCGCTTCAGATGGTGGCGCCACCCCGGCGCGGGCCGCTCCGGACGACGCCGGCGCGGACGCGAGGAGGGACGCGCCGGGCGAATCCTTGCCGCCACCCGGAGCCCCGCGCTCCGAACCGCGCGATTGAGCCAAGCTCCCGCCCGGCCAGTCCTTTTGACTGAAGGAGGACCTTGCAAATTGACTGAAGTGCTTGATTCCCTCTCCTTGGGGCAAGAAGAGGTCATTCACTTCGCCGCGATGTATTTTCTCAGGTGACTCTGTCGAAGATGACAGTAGCGATAGGATCGGACGAAAGATGACGTGATAGTTCCCGACATCGGTCTATGCAGGCCTGTGCGAGGCAGAGAAAGCAGCGCTCAATGTTTCTCGCCCCGGTGCGAGAGTTTCTTCTGCCGCCGCGCCGACTCGAGTTTCTTGGTCGATTCCTCAGGGCGAAGATCCTCAGGCATCGTCCCGCCAATTTTTCTCATCGCATCCCGGATTTCACGACCCACGCGATGATGAGTGTCCATGGCGGGCTGCTCGCCCTGGATCTTCAGCCTGATCAATTGCTCTTCGGTTGTCGCATTCTTTAGTTCGATAGCGGCCAATTCAACTCGACCGGCACGGTCCAGCAATTCTTCCTTTGGATCGATTCCCTTTCGGGACTTGATAGCGGTCAGTCCTAAGCCGCCGTAAAGGCCCCGGTATCCCGCATCGTAGAAGAGCCCGTATCGTTGAACACCGGAGCGCTTTGCGGCGCTGCTCAGCGCCTTGACAGTCGCCGTCACGCGCCTCCGATGATCGAGTCGATCATATTCAGCGATCTGCTGCGTTTCCTGTTCGCGGAGTCGCGTTTCGATCGCAAAATACTGTTGGGCGAATGCGACCTCTTCTACTTGGGGGTCTCCGTTCATCGCGATCAGGTAGCAGGCATATCTGCTGAGATACCAATCCCCAATTTCTCGCTGCCCTCCCTTCCCGTGCGTTATCAATTTCGTTGTCCGGCGAAATTGACCATCTGGGTTCACTTCAGAATTAGCGCACGCAACTTTTGCCTTTTCGATCAAAGCTTCAAAGTTTTCCCACCGCGCGTAATTCAGCACCTCCTGAAGCGCTCTGCCCATCCAATATTCTTGGCCGTTCTGAGCTTTCTGCCTTACGTTATCCAATCTTTTGACGAAATCACCGTAATTTACCCTATCCATCCCGCATCTTCTCCGCCTGAGGATGGAAAGAACCTAGCAGAAAATCCCTTCGTATGCCATCTTTTCCCTCGCGCCACTTTTTTTCCTAGCACACGCCTGCTATCGTGAAGCGAGAGGTGTCCAACAATGGATCTTCGAAAAGAGCTGAAGAGGAAAATCGAAAGAAAGCATAGTGAGATTCAGCAATGGCAAGCGGATTCGCGGGAACTGGAGACAAAGATCCGGGAAGCAAACGCGTACGTTGCCGGAATTGAGGAAACTCTAAAGCTTCTTCCACGCGAAAACCCGGCCGAACTGGCGAATTCGGCCCTGCGGCCGGATAGTGCTGTTGCAAGGGCGCGAGAAGCGATACTGAAGGCAGGAAAGCCTCTTCACATCAACGAGTTGCTCAAGGTGCTGGGAAAAGCTGTGAATCATGATTCGAAAGCCTCGTTGAGCGGGAGTATTGGCGCATACGTTCGCAGCAAGCAGTTCTTCACTCGCACGGCTCCCAATACTTTCGGTCTAATCGAGCTTGAATCCAAGGCTGAAGCTGAAGATGATCTGCCGCCAGATTTCGGCATCATCAATGGGAAGGCTGAGGAAACCGGGGATTGAAAAGAATTGCGTCGCCGCGTGCTCGCGACACGCCCGGCGCTTATGCTGGGCATTGCTGATTGACGCCAACGAGCGTCACATTTCGACCAACGGGAGAAATCCAGGATTCAGAAGTTCCGCGGGCGCCATCTATACGTTCCCAATCGCCGCCTGCAGGCGGATGTCGGTGGTCAACAGTTCGAGGCTCGCAATCTTTTCTCGGGCCAATACGAATGTTGCGAGATGAAGGGCGTCGAGGGTTCGCAGCCCCTTTCCGGGGCTGACCCAGCGCGCCATCTCGCAGACCGATTGCGTCAACTCCCACAGTTCGCATCGCGCCCAGAGCGCATCGATCTCACGCTGCGCGTCCGCGAGCTGCGCTTCGCCGAGCTGTCCGAGCTGTCGCAGGCGATGAATCGCGCGCGAAGATTCGACCACTGACAGCCGCGAAGTAATCAGCGCCGGAGCCGAGGCGATTCGCGCTTCGAGCTCCGGGCTGGTTCCGTTCTCGAGGATCGCCCGCAGGACCGCGGAGGTGTCCAGATACAGGCAAGCGGCCATCGTTCGATTTCACCGGTCGCCGCGAATGTCATCCAGCACGGCGGCGGCACAGCCGCTCGGGAGACCGAGCCCCTTCACCTTCCACTTCCACCTGCCCTTGGGCAGGCTGGCGCGGGTTACCTCGCCGCGCTCGGCCAGCGAATCGAGCATCTCCGCGAGCGAATCGGGCGTGCCAGGCCGCCTGCGCGTGAACCGCAGTTCGGCCACCACCTCGTCACGATCGGTAACCAGAACGGTCTCGCCAGCTTGCACCATCCGCAGGTATTCCGACAGTCGGGCCTTCAGTTGTTTGACGCCCACCGATTTCATTCTTTTATTGTAGTCACGAGTAGTCACCGTATCAATCGACCGGCGGATGCGGCTCCGGCCGCGGCTCTATCCTTCCCGCGGCCTCCGCCCCACCTGCGGCGCGTGGCTTGTCCGCCGATCATCCATCGATTAGCTTTGAGCCGTGGAAGGCGCCCCGGCGGCTCGGACTGGCCGGATGGCGCCGATTCTTTCCCCAGAGGTTATCCCTTGGCGGCGAGCACTCTGCGTACGGACAAGATCTGGATGGACGGCACGCTGGTTCCCTATGACGAAGCCAACGTGCATGTCCTGACTCACAGCCTGCACTACGGGCTCGCGGTGTTCGAGGGGATGCGCTGCTACAAAATCGAGGGCGGCGGCTCCGCGATTTTCCGTGGCAAGGAGCATATCCGCCGCCTGCTCGAATCGGCGCATATCGTCGAGATGCCGATGCATCACAGCTCCGAAGAGCTGCTCAAGGCGTGCGCCGATGTAGTCAGGGTGAACAAGCTGGCCGAGTGCTACCTGCGTCCGATCGCGTTTTACGGCGAGGGCGAGATGGGCCTTGCCGCGCGCGGCAACAAAACTCGCGTCGCGATCGCGGCGTGGCCGTGGGGCGCCTATCTGGGCGAAGATGGCGTCAACAAGGGCGTGCGGCTCAAGACTTCATCGTTCGTGCGGTTTCATCACAACTCGATGATGCCGGCGGCGAAAGCGTCGGGCAATTACATCAACTCGATTCTCGCCGGTTACGAGGCGCGCCGCGGCGGCTACGACGAAGCACTGTTGCTCGACACGCAGGGCTTTGTCGCCGAGGGCAGCGGCGAGAACGTGTTCGTGATTCGCGACGGAATCGTGCGGACGCCGACCCTGAGCTCGATCCTGCCGGGAATCACGCGCGACTCGGTGATGAGAATCCTGCGCGATAATGGGGTCGAGGTGCGCGAGGAATTTTTCGCACGCGACGCCTTTTATGTCGCCGATGAAGCGTTCATGACCGGCACCGCCGCCGAGGTGACTCCGGTGGTCGAGCTCGACGACCGCAAAATCGGGACCGGCGCTCCCGGTCCGATCACGCGGATGGTGCAGAAGGTGTTCCAGGACGCCCTGCACGGCCGCGGCGGCAAATATCCTGAGTGGCTCTTTCGAGTCTGAGGAAACGAAATGAAGATGCTTGCATCGCTGGTCGTCTTCGCGGTTGTGGCGATTGTCGCAATAGTTGTCATCCGGCCCCGGATCGCGCGGGCTGAACTGCTCAAGCAGGGACAGATCGCGCCCGGATTCACAACTCAGATGGTCCAGGGCGATCAGGTCTCCCCCGTGTCGCTCTCCGATCTGCGCGGCAAGACCGTCATCTTGTACTTCTACCCAAAGGACGAGACTCCAGGATGCACCAAAGAGGCGTGCGCGTTCCGCGACGGCTACGCGCGCTTTCAATCCGCCGGGTTGGTGGTGCTGGGATGCAGCGTGCAGGATTCGGACGCGCATCGCGCGTTCATCAAAAAATACAACATCCCGTTTCCACTGCTGCTCGACCCCGACAAAAAAATCGCAACCGAGTACGGCGCCGCCAACGGCATTCCAATTCTAGGCCTCGACCGCCGCATCACCTACGTGATCGACGGCGACGGGCGGATCGCGAAGGTTTATCCAAGCGTCGATCCGTCGATTAACGCAACCGAGATTCTGACCGATCTCAAAGTCCCGGAGCATCCCGCCGCCGCGCCGCCGGCCACAAGTCCCGCTCCGGGCGCCGCAGCCGATTAACTCCCGCTCGCCTCGGCGGGCGAGTAGCCCAGGCTGACGGCGAGCATTACCGCGGCCGCTGCGATCGCGGCCGCGTCGGCTGATTTCCCGACGCGTATCGAGAGCGCGGCCAGATGCACGAACATCTCCGCCTCTTCGTCGTCGCGCCGCCCGACCAGCCCGTCAAGGTCGAACATCGCGTCGATGAGAGGATTCGGGTCGTAGCCGGATTCGGCGAGCGCCTCGCGGGTGGCGCGCCGCCAGAATTCGCGCGGCTCGATTTTCTCGAAATCGACCAGCTCGGCGATTCGCGCCCGCATCCGCGTGACGAGCCGCCGATAGCGATCGTTCGCGTCCAGATATTCGGCGGCATCCTGCGCCTCGAGAAAATCCCCGACCGTACCGTCGCTGCCATAGACGCCGAGCGAGCCGAATGCCGGTTCGAGCGCGATGAATCTTTCGCCGCGGCCGTCAGAGGCGCGTTCGATCCCGAGCGGATAGAGCCGGCAGGCAAGCGGGCGGCCCTCATGAATCGAGCATCGCACGCCGTCGAGCAGTGTGCAGACGCCGCCCGCGCCGAATTTCAGAATCGATCCGCGCCGCAGCGTGAAGCGCCGGACCGCCTCGCCGGTCGAGACGCCAGCCGCGCGCGCGATTTTGAGCAGGTCATACGGCGCGAGCGTGATCACCTTGTCGCGGCAGCATTTGCCACACGATTTGCAATCGTAGGAGAATTCACTTTGGCGATTCATTCGATGGCGCTGATTCGGTTTGACCTTGTTCTATGCCGAGCGTCTTTCTGTGTCATTCCCGCGCGTGGCTGCCGCGCGAGGAATCCCGGATTCCTTCCGCTGGACCGCTTCGATGCGCCACCGGACCGAAGTCCGTCCACGTCTGGGAAGCCGTGTGCGGACGCTTTACACTGCAGCGACCAACGATCTCAAACGCCGCGGCCAGGAACGCAAGGGCAGCTCGCCCAATTCTTTGACGGCTCGACACCAAGCGAGCCGCAATCAGAACCGGGATTCCTCGCGCGGCAGCCACGCGCGGGAATGACACCAGAAGTGACCGTCCGTACCAGATGGTCAAAATGAACCGCTCCTCATCCACGCGTGGCGTTAGCCTAGCTCTAATGATGGCGGCGCCGGTATGATAGAGTTTGATTTTGTTGCAGCGTTATCCGTGGCAACCGAAGATGGTTCCAATGCGTGTGATGATGGAAATGAAGCTCCCTTCCCGGATTCGCAAGAAGGGGAAGTGGTTCATCTCCTCGTGTGATGCGCTTGACGTTCATTCGCAGGGGCGCACGCGCGCGGAGGCTGAAAAAAATCTCGTCGACGCACTCGCCACGTTTCTGGTGAGATGCTACCAGCGCCGAACGTTGGACCAAGTGCTGCGGGAATCGGGCTTCGTGGCGTTTTCCGGCCCGCCTGCCAAACAATCCCGAATGCCCCGGAAGTCATCCCACGTTGCCGTAACCGTACCGTTCGAAATCCACGCAAGACGATCGCGCGCGGTTGCGGCCTGATTGCACGGTTCAAAAATGCCCTAAAAACGCCGGTGGCATTCGATCCGCGCAGCGCGAGGCTCCCCTCCTGCGACACGATCGCTGTGCTCGCGCCGGAAACTCGCGCCGGCGTGACGATGCTCGCGAAGAACAGCGACCGGCCGCCGCTCGAATGCCAGCCGCTGTTTCATGCGCCGCGCCGCCACTATCCGCCCGGCGCGACGGTCCATTGTCAATATCTGGAAATTCCGCAGGCGCCGGAAACCGCCGCAGTGATTGGCTCGCGGCCGTTCTGGCTGTTCGGCTTCGAGCACGGACTGAACGAGCACGGCGTCGCGATCGGCAACGAAGCCGTCCTCACGCGCGAGGAGCTTCCCACGACCGGTCTGCTCGGGATGGATTTGGTGCGGCTCGGTCTCGAACGCGGTCGCTCGGCGCGCGAGGCGACCGAGATTATCGGCGCCCTGATCGAGCGCTTCGGGCAAGGCGGCTCGGCCGCGTATGACTTCGATTTCCGCTACTCGGGCAGCTTCATGATCGCCGACCACGCCGAGGCTTTCGTGCTCGAAAGCTCGGGGCATCAGTGGGCCGCGCGCAAGGCCGAAGGACGCGCGTGTATCTCGAATCGCCTGACGCTCGGCGAATTTGATTTCGGCTCGGCCGACGCCGCGAGCTATGCGCGCGAGCGCGGATGGACGGGCGCGGGCGCGAGTTTCGATTTCTCGCGCGCCTACGCGCGTGCCGATGTGGATGATCCGCTTTTCGCGCGCGAGCGGCTGGCGCGCTCGAGCGAGCTTGCCGGTCGCCGCGGCAAGCGCACGCTGCGCGAGATGTTCGCGATGCTGCGCGACCATTACGAGCAGGGCGAGATGCCGATTATCGCGGCGCCGCCGGGCTCGCCCAAGAGTTTTTCACTGTGCATGCACAGCCTGTCCGCCACGACGGCGAGCATGGTCGCGGAGCTGCCGGCGCCCTCGAGCGGCGCTGTCCCGATAATCTGGTGCTCGATGGCGGCGCCGTGTACGTCGATCTTCATCCCGCTGTTTCCCGAGGCTTCGATCCCGCCGATTCTGGCGGCCGGTGCCGCGAATCCCTCGGCGGACTCGCCGTGGTGGAGGATGAAAAAAATCCAGCAGGCGGTCGAGCGCAATCCGAACCGCCTTGCGCCGATGGTCTGGGAGCGGATGCGTCCGCTCGAGAATGCGATGCTCGAACGCGCCGCCGAAGTGGCCCATCGCGCCGCGCTGCTTGCGGGAGCGGAGCGCGCCGCGATGCTCGCGAGTTTCACGGCGCAGAACCTCGTCCGCGTGATGCGCGAGATCGCAATCGTCGAAACCGCGCTCGCCGACACCATCGCCTGAAAGACCGGTATTTCGGCGCCGCCGCGGCGCTTGCCGGCGGCGCATGCGCGCGCTACCCAAAAGGCATCAGCACAGATAGCATCGTAATGGTAACGACAAATCAAACAGGAAGGTCCGCTCGCGATGGATTTCAATTGGACGCCCGAACAAGAAGCCTACCGGATGGAAGTGAGGAAGTGGCTCGAGGCCAATCAGCCGCCGCCACTTGCACAAATCGACGAGGAAAACACCGGCGACGACGCCGTCTGGAAACGCCTCAAGGCCTGGCACACCAAGCTCTATGAGGCAGGCTGGGCAGGCCTTACGTGGCCCAAGGAATACGGCGGACGCGGCGCGACGTTCACCGAGCAGGTCATCTTTCAGCAGGAACTTGGGCGGCTCGGACTCCCGATGGGCTGCAACGTGCTGGGCGTAATCATGAACGGTCCCGCCCTGATGCAATGGGGCAGCGAGGCGCAGAAGAAGCGCTACCTGCAGCCGATTCTGGCCGGCGAGGAAATCTGGTGCGAGGGGATGTCGGAGCCGGGCGCAGGTTCGGATTTGGCCTCGATCCAATGCCGCGCGGAACTCAGGGGCGACGACTTCGTCGTTAACGGGCAGAAAGTGTGGACCACGATCGCGCATCGCTCGCAATACTGCCAGCTATTCGTCCGCACCGATCCCGACGCGCCCAAGCATAAGGGCATGAGCGCGCTGATCGTCGATATGAAAAGCGCGGGCGTGACCGTGCGCCCGCTCAAGCAGATCACCGGCGATTCCGAATTCAACGAAATCTTTTTCGAGGACGTGAAAGTTCCCAAGGAAAATCTGCTCGGTCCGCTCAACCAGGGCTGGCAGGTGCTGGTCTCGACCCTGATGCACGAGCGGTTCGGAATCGGCGAGACTTTGGGCGGAACCGAACAGACTCTGCACGCGCTGGTCGAGATGTCCAAACACGTCCAGATCGACGGACGCCCCGCGATCGAAGAGGACGACATCCGCCAGCAGCTCGCCCAGTTCGCGATCGAAGTCGCGGCCAAGAAGTACATCGGCCTGCGCTCGCTGACGCGCCGGCTAAAGGGTTTGCTGCCGGGACCGGAGGCGTCGGTCTCGAAGCTGATCTCGACCGACTTGGGCCAGCGGATGGTCAAGTTCGTATCGCGGCTGCTCGGCGAATACGCGATGCTCGAGTCGCATACGCCGTTCGCGCCGCGCGGCGATTGGATGAAACGCATCCTGCAATCCGAGTCGATGACGATCGCGGGCGGCACCTCGATGGTGCAGCGCAACATGATCGGTGAGCGGATCCTCGGTCTGCCGAAGGGCTGATCGCGCTGAACAGATCGGAATTGGCAAAGGGCGGTTCATCGCGAGCCGCCCTTTCCTTTTTAGTTTTAGCTGAGGGCTCCGATTCACCGGGGCATCGATTTTGCTCAGATACCGATTCATCGGCATAAACCGCGTTGGCGACGGGGGTAGTGCCGAAACGTTGGGCGGATGCTGCTCAAACGGGCGGCATTGGTGTGTCTGGCGCTTTTCGCGCCTGGTTTGGAGGCTACTTCTGATGGCTCGCAGGGGTGTGCTCGCGCGTAGTTCCGTCCGGCTCTCAACATTTTTCTCTGTTGCTAGTGCGGCTTTTTTTGTGGTTGCCGCGGCATCGTCGGCGCTCGCCGAGACTCCAGCGGCACCGAAAATCGACGGTGCGGATACCGCCTGGGTGCTGCTCAGCGCGGTGCTGGTCCTGATGATGACGATTCCCGGCCTCGCGCTCTTCTATGGCGGGATGGTGCGGCGCAAGAACGTCCTGTCGACGCTGATGCAGAGCTTCTTTCTGGCCGCCCTCGTATCGATCCAGTGGGTGCTCTTTGGCTACAGCATCGCGTTCGCACCCGGCAGCGCGTTTGCCGGAGCGCTATCGTGGGCGGGCCTTGCGGGAGTGAGCGCATCGCAGCCGTATCCGGCATACTCCGCGACGATCCCGCATCAGGCGTACATGATCTATCAATGCATGTTCGCGATTATCACGCCGGCGCTGATCACCGGCGCGATCGCGGAGCGGATGTCGTTCAAGGGCTTTGTGATTTTCAGCCTGCTGTGGACCACGCTAATCTATGATCCGCTGGCGCATTGGGTGTGGGGCTCCGACGGATGGATTCACGCGATGGGTGCGCTGGATTTCGCCGGCGGCACGGTGGTGCACATCTCTTCGGGCGCTGCCGCGCTGGCGGGCGCGATTCTGGTCGGCAAGCGGCGCGGATACCTGAAGGAGCACATGGCGCCGCATAATCTGACGCTTACGATAACCGGCGCGGGGCTTCTGTGGGTCGGATGGTTTGGCTTCAACGCGGGCAGTTCGCTGGCCGCCGACGGGCTTGCGGTCTCGGCGTTCGTCGCGACCCATCTGGGCGCCGCGGCGGCGACGCTTTCGTGGGTCGCCGTCGAATGGTTCGTCGCCGGCAAGCCGACCACGCTTGGAGCCGCTTCAGGAGCGGTCGCGGGGTTGGTCGCGATCACGCCCGCAGCGGGCTACGTGGGACCCGTGCCCGCGATAATCATCGGACTGGTGGCGGGAGGGTTATGCTTCGGCGCGGTGCGGATGAAACCGCTTTTGGGCTACGACGACGCGCTCGACGTGGTGGGAGTACACATGGTCGGCGGCATCTGGGGCGCGCTTGCGACTGGAGTTTTCGCCAGCCTTGCGGTCAACGCGGCCGGCGGCAACGGGTTGATCCACGGAAATCCGCGTCAACTTCTCGTGCAGGCGGTCGCCGTCGTCGCGAGTGTTGGATTTTCATTCGTCGGCAGCGCCGTTCTGCTCAAGCTTACCGACGCGATGGTCGGAATCCGCGTCGATGACGAAGGCCAATATATGGGCCTCGACCTGAGCGAACACGAAGAAAACGCCTACGCCTTCGAGGGCTAGGCGCGCGCGGCCGCTGTATAGGCGGCGGCCTCGATGGTTTCTGATTGCGGCGAGCATCGCAGCCCGGTGGGTCTCGCGGGCTTTGGGTTCGACTTTGTTTTCGGCTTGATCGTCCTTCCTCCCACGATGCGCGAATGCCGTCAGGTCAGCGCTTTACCGCCCACATCAGGAAGCCTGTTCCCTGGGTGAGTGCGCCGAGGCCGCCGGCGACCGAGGCGGTGGTGCGCCACGCGGCGTTGCTCTGATTCGAGAGATGGTCTTCGAGCTGCATCTTCTGTTGCGGGCTGAGCGAGCTGTATTGCTGGCCGTCATAATAGGTTGGCGCGGCCTGCTCGGCGGCGCCCTGCGGATTGAAGGCGGCGCAGCTGCTGAGCGACAGGATCGCCGCGACGCCGATCAGGAATATCAAGACGGTGGGCCATCGCATCTCGAAACGGTCCACCCCCGGTGCGGTCGAGGCTCGAAACTCCCCTGTGCTGGCCATTGTCGTACCGCTCCTTTGCGCGGAAGCCGGGCTTCCGCCCATATTGAGAGCGACGATCGTGCCATCGCGCCGCGGCGCTCGAACCGCTCGCCGATGCTGCGATATTTCGCGTGCGGGTTAACGTTTGGTCAGGGTTGGTGCACGCGCGCCATGGGTTGATTTGCAGGATCGTCACACTTATTCGACGCAATGGTGCGCACAAGCGTTTCAAACTGAATCATGACAGTTTGTTAAGGCGCGGGGGAAAGTTTGCGCGAAGCGCATACCGAGTCACCCTCTCCCCCGGGAGGTGCCAATGGCACGCGGGCGGCGCGTCACGATGCTTGCGTTTATTTCGCAAGCATCGTGACGCGTGGGTGCGGGTGCTGCCCGCGCGCTTGCAGCACGAACGCCGCGGGATTTATCGCCGCTCAGCGCTGCATTGCCTGGAAGATGATCGGGCCGGCCTCGGCCATGACCTCGCCCAGGATTTCCGACAGTGGTTTGGCTGGGATCGCGAGCTTCTCGGTCAGGTTGGTCATAATCGACAGGTAGCGTTGTTTCATTTCGGGGCTGATGGTTTCGAGGCGGACGGATTCCATGACCTCGACGAAGCGGCGATGCACCTCGACGATCGCGATATCGGTCGGGTCGGTGAATTTTTTCGACGAACGCGCCATGACGATACCCTCGCACGGAGAGATCTGAATCGAGGGTCGAATATACCACGTGTCCAACGACTACGCCTGGCGGCGGATTGCGGCGATGCCGATTTCCGCCCCGACCGTGGGAAAGCACCGCGCGCTGGCGCCGCGGGATGGAGTCGGCCCATAGGCGTCGCGATCGAAGACGTCAAAACGGGAATTTTGGTGGAAATACAGGCGCTGGAGAGAGTACAGAGAAAGCAGGATTGCGAGCGCCTCGAACTCAGCGCGCGCGCCGCCTCGGAGGCTCACATGGCTGGCATCGATACCACCGAACCCATATACAAAGTCGCGGTCGAGAAGAATCTCGCGATGCGCACGCGCGACGGCCTGACGCTGCGCGCCGATGTCTATCATCCCGACGCCCCCGGTAAGTTCCCGGTGCGCGTGATGCGCACACCGTACGACAAGAGCCAGCAGTTGGCGCTGCTCGAGCGCGACTATCTGGCCCCGCGGGGCTACGTGGTCGTGGTTCAGGACACACGCGGGCGCTTTGCCTCCGAGGGCGAGTTTTATCCGTTCATTCACGAGCCGGCCGATGGCTACGACACTATCGAATGGGCGGCAGCGCTGCCGTGGTCCAACAGCAAGGTCGCGACAGTAGGGCAATCATACTTAGGTCTGACGCAATATCTCGCCGGGGTGCTCGCACCACCGCATCTGCAGGCGATGGTCCCGGTGTCGGGACCGGTGACGTATTTTGAGAGCTGCGTATGGCGCCGCGGGGTGTTCGAGCTGGCGTGGATGCTGTCCTACTTCAATTTCATGGCGCGCAACAAGCTCGACCGCGACGGTGTGCTTACCGAGTATCAGCCGATCTTCGACAGTTGGCTCCGGGATCCCGCCATCCCGCTTTCCGCCTTGAGCGATGAGGCGTTTCGCCATGTTCCTGTGCTCGATTGGGCCGAGCGGCTTAAGCCGGGCGCGCCCTACTTTGCCGATTATCTGCGCAACTGGACCGACGGACCATATTGGCAGGCGACCGATCCGCGTCCGCTGTGTCGCAACGTGACGGTGCCGATGATGCATGTGGGATCGTGGTACGATGCGTTCCAGTACGACACGCTCGCCATGTTTACGCAGCTTAGGCGCGACGCGGCGACCGAGCGCGCGCGCTGCGGACAGAGATTGATCATGGGACCGTGGGGACACCTGCTGCCTTACGCAGTTCCGACCTCGCGCGGCGCTGGCGATATAGATTTCGGCCCCGAGGCGAAGGTCGAACTGCTAATCGAGCAGGAGCGATGGTTACGCGCTATCCTTGACGGCCGCGATGAGGAAGCGTCCGCCGGGCCCCCGGTCCGAATTTTTGTGATGGGCGAGAATCGGTGGCGCGACGAGAACGAATGGCCGCTGGCGCGCACCCGGTACACGAATCTATGGCTCAGCGGCAGTGGGCACGCCAACAGCCTGCGCGGTGACGGGATGCTGGGGTACGAAGCGCCCGGAGATGAACCGGCGGACGGCTACGTTTACGATCCCAACGATCCCGTGCCGACTCGCGGCGGCACCGTGCTGGGTCTGCCGCCCGGGGTTTACGATCAGCGCGAGATTGAGAATCGCGACGACGTGCTGGTCTATACCAGTGCGCCGCTTGCATCGGACACGGAAGTGACCGGTCCGATCTCGCTGCGCCTGCATGCGGCCTCGAGCGCGCCCGACACCGACTTCGTGGCAAAACTGGTGGACGTGCGGTCCGATGGATACGCGCACAATATCGCCGAGGGAGTGGTGCGCGCGCGCTTTCGCGAGTCGCTCACGGCGCCATCGCCAATCGTCCCCGGCAAAATTTACGAATACTCGATTGATATGTGGTCCACGAGCCACGTCTTCAAGGCCGGCCATCGTTTCCGGCTCGAAGTGACCTCGAGCAACTTCCCGCGGTGGGATCGCAACCCGAACTCGGGCCATCCTTTCGGTGTCGATCGCGAGTTCACGACCGCGCGCCAAACCATCTTTCATGATCGTGCGCATCAGTCGCATTTGATCCTGCCCATTATTCCCCGCTAGCCACGATGCGTCGGGGAAATTACGGCGAATTCCAACGCGGCTTGCGACGAGCCGCGCTCATGCCGCTTCACCGGCAACGTCCTGCGTTCTTCCGGTCGGGGCGGCGGGGCTGGCCCACAGAGCAGCGTAAGTCTTGATGGCCGCGATCACCAGGGGGACGACACCAAGAAAGATGAAGATGAGATCCCCGGGCAGCCGCGCCCATTCGAGCGAGTGCATCAGCGTACTGTGCCCGAACGCAGTGCTGCGCGCGTGCCAGTATCCGTTTTGCAGGACGTCATAGAGTTGCAGAACGCCGCCGGGGAACAGATTGGTCACGATCATCATTGCGAGTCCGAGGTTGAGTCCGAAAAACGACACTCGGAGGTACTTTTCCGTGTCGCGCCATTGCTCGTTGGAAGAAACTTGCCGGAAGGCGAAGATCATTAGCGCGACCGCCAGCATCCCGAACACGCCCATGAACGCGGCGTGCGCATGATTTGGGGTGAGCATCGTCCCGACCTCGAAGTAGCTCACAATCGGCATATTGATGAGAAAGCCAAACACGCCGGCCCCGACGAAATTCCAGACTCCGACCGCCATCAGGAAATAAAATGTCCATCGATGCGGCACGGAAATATCCTCGCCGCAGATATCACATCGCCCGCTCGTGAGCGCGATAAAATCCCACGCGTCGAGCGTCAGCAGCGTCAGCGGGACCACCTCCATCGCTGAGAAGACTGAGCTCAACGCCATCGCAATCTGCCCCTGGCCGGTGAAGTACCAATGATGTCCCGTGCCGATGATCCCGGCGCCGAGATAGAGCAGCGCATCAAGATAAACGACGCGCGCGGCGGTCGTGCTCGAAACGATCCCGAGTTGGTAGAAAATGGTCGCGACGGCGCATGTCACGAATAACTCGAGAAAATTCTCGACCCACAGATGGATGATCCAGAACCTCCATAGATCGACTACCGTGAAGTTGGTCGCGGTGTTGTAAAAGAACGCGGGCACGTAAAATACCGGAATCGTGACCGCGGCTGCGATGAACAGCCAGGAAAGCTCGCTCGATTCGTGGCCGCTAAGCCGCGGCGCAATCGCCCGATATAGGAGCACTACCCACAGCACCAGACCGGCCGCGAGCATCATCTGCCACGCGCGTCCCAAATCCAGGTATTCCCATCCCTGATCGCCGAACCAGCTCCAGAGGCTGCCGAACCACTGATGCACTCCGGCGAATTCGCCGAGCAGACTTCCGACGACAACCAGTACGAGCGCGACGAAGAGGATGTTCACCCACACGGCCTGTGCGCGGGGTTCGACGCCCCCGATCGAAGGGGCCAGGAACAGGCCGCCGGCGACGTAGGACGCGGCGATCCAGAAGATCGCGAGTTGCAGATGCCAGGTACGCAGGATCTGGCTGGGCAGGATCGACGAGAGATCAAATCCATAGAAGCTGCCCGCGTTGGCGCGATAGTGCGCCGTGCCGCCGCCGACCAGAGCCTGCGCGAGGAACAACAGTGCAATCACCACGAAGTATTTGATCGTCGCCCGCTGGCTCGCCGTCGTCACGCCGGGGAGCATCTTCGGATGCACATGTCCGCGTTGGCGGCGCCAGCCAAGAAAGTCAAAGCGGCCGAACGCGAACAGCACCGCGGCGGTCGCACCAAGCAGCGTGATCACACTCAGTGCGCTCCAGAGCACGGCGCCGCTCGTTGGCAGGTTGCCAGCGGCGGGATCATAAGGAAAGTTGCTCGTGTAGGAATAGTTCAGCCCCGGGCGATCCGCGACAGAGGCCCATGCCGCCCATGCAAAGAACGAGGTCAGTTCGCGTAGCTGCGCAGGGTCGCTGATGTAATCGCGCGGAAGGCCGGCATCCTGTCGAGGATTAGTGAAGTATGCCGTCCATAGAGCAATTTGGTGCTGGTAGGAAGCGGCTTCCGGTTCGGTGAAGGTTAGGGTCTTTGAGGCAGGATCGTAGCGATTGTGTTTGAGTATCCGCGCGACTTCCGCGTTGACGATCAGGCGCCGATTGGGCGCAAGCTGCGCCGGCATCACGAAGCCGTGGCGTTCGGTGACAGTCTTTTCAGTGTCGATTGCGAGTGTGTGCAGATACTGCGCCGAAAAGTCGGGACCTAGATACGCGCCGTGTCCCCAGATTGTGCCGTTTTCCATTAATCCGTAACGCAGAAAGACCTGCTGACCGAGTGCTACATCGACAGCCGTGAACAACACCGCGCCATCCGGACCGACTACACGTTCCGGGATCGGCGGCGCATCGGAATAGGTCAACTTCGAGAGCCATCCAAGGACGCAGAAGCATATGACGATCGTCGCAATCGCACAGCGGCGCCACCAGGGCGACAGGGCTTGGTTCTCAGGCATCGACAACTCCTTGTTCGCGCTCGGCGCGCTATAATAATCGCTTCCAGAGAGAGTTTATCAACCGTGCCGATTTTGTCTGGATGTCATGGCCGCGGCGTGCGATCGTAGTGCATAGACCGCGCGCAAACGCCGCGCAGGAGCACTTCAGATGACCAGCGAGCACAGCGGACAAGCGCTTCGCCCCACTGCGGGCGCGATGATAACGGTCACGATTGCTGACGAAATTTCGCGCATCAGAGGCAGCGACGAATGGAAGTCCGCGGACCGCCATGCCGTTAGCCTCGTCAAGGACGCCGCGCTCAACATCATGCTCATGATGCTCAAAAAGGGCGCCCAACTTAGCGAGCATCGGACCAAGGGCCCGATTACCGTCCAGCTCCTGTCCGGCTCGATTCGCTTCAGCGCTGGCGCCGACCAGCGTGTGATCTCAGCCGGCGAGATAGTGGGTTTGGATCGTGAGGTCGCGCACAGTGTTGAAGCGCTCGAGGAGAGCGTCCTCATCCTCACCACAGCAATCGCCTGACTCAGGGCGATACCTGCGCGCCGGTTGCTGCACGCCTGGACCTCACGTTCTGAAGAGCCAAGAGCGCGGCCGAGGGTCGTCTGTCTCAGCGCGCGAGCACCAGCAGTCCGGCGAGTCCGGGGGGCAGCGGCAGGATCGTCTCGGTGGGCGCGAGCATCGTCCAGATTTCCCAACTCATGTTCGGCCCTGCCTCAGAACAAAAAGCGGCGGGTGTTGATGCTGATGAGCAGGCCCATCGCGCCCATCATCAGGATCAGCGACGAGCCGCCGTAACTCACCATCGGCAGCGTGATCCCGACCACCGGCAGCATCCCGGTCGCCATCCCGATAT
>DATKSQ010000042.1:0-8546 GCA_035531615.1 Binataceae bacterium (SeqCode) | reverse complement strand
CACCAGGGCGAAGCACCTCGACGCGTTCTTCAGCAGTATGCGCGCTATCGAAATTTCGCAGAGCGGTGCGATCGGACGATACGTCGCGCTGCGCAAACGCGAGGGCGCTTCTAACGCCAGCGTGAACCGCGAGACACAAGTTCTAGGGCAGATGTTCCGGCTTGCCGCCGATGATGAACATCGTCTGATTGGTCGTGGACTGGTGCCGCAGATTAGAAAACTCGAAGAGCCGCCGCCGCGGCAGGGGATCGTGACCGAGAAGCAGTTTGCCGAGATTCTCGCCAAGCTTCCCACTTGGGCCATCGCGCCAATCGAAGCGATAAACATTACCGGGTGGCGGGTCCGTGCGGTTTTGAGCCGACGTAAGATAGACGCTGATTTTGAAAACGGGTTTCTGGTACTTGATCGCGAGTCGTCCAAGAATCGCACCGCGTATAAGTGGCCGTTGGTTGGAGAATTGGGCGAACTCGTGCGCGGTCAACTTGAGATGATTGCTCGGGATGAACACAAACTGAAACGGCTGATTCCTTGGCTGTTCCATCGCGACGGCAAACCGATTCCGTACGGCACGCTCTATGACGCCTGGCGCGAAGCTGCGAAGGCTGCTGGTTATCCCGGGAAGCTGATGCATGACTTCAGGCGCACAGCTGCAACGCGCTTGGATTCGGCGCCGGGAATTTCGCGCTCTGTCGCGATGACACTGCTGGGGCACAAGACCGACATCATGTTCCGCAGGTACATACAGCGCCCTGATGAGCGCTTGATCGAGGCTGCAAGGGCGTTGGCTGAATTTCGAGCCTCCCAACTCGCCAACGGCAAATCGGAAGCAGGACGGTCACAATTCCGTAGCAGAAGGCCTGAGGCTGCGATGCTTAATTCAAAGAAAACTTAATTAAATCAAGGAGTTGGAGGAGGAACGCGGCCGGTGCCGCGACCGGTCTTCAAAACCGGCTTGGCGGCTAATATTGTCGCCGGAGGGTTCGACTCCCTCCCCCCTCCGCCAACCAAAGATCGCTAACGTGGGGTAGGACCGTATGCGGGAGCTAATACCAGTCGCGGAAAGAATCGGAGCAATGCTCAAGAGCCGGGGCGAGAGCCTTGGAGCGGCGGAGTCCACTACCGGAGGGCTGATTTCCGCGGCGATTCTGGCGGTGCCCGGCGCTTCGGCATATTTCATCGGCAGCGGCGTGGTTTATACATTAAAGGGTCGCCGCGCATTGGGGATTCCCGACGAGGATTTCAAGGGGTTTCGCTCGGTCACCGAGCATTACTCGATGGCGCTTGCACGGCGCGCGCGAGAGCGCTTCGGCGCGACCTGGGCGATCGCCGAAATCGGGGCGAGCGGACCCACCGGCAATCGCTACGGCGACGCGGCAGGGCATAGCTGCGTGGCGATAGCGGGGCCGCTCGAGCGTTCGATCACAATCGAAACCGGCAGCCCCGACCGGGTCGCCAATATGTACACATTTTCCGCCCGCGCGCTCGAGCTGCTCGAGGGGTGTATCAGCGCCGCCCCCCGCTCCGGCGCGGCGCTATAAAGACGAGCCGAACAGCGGGTTGAAGGCAGCACGATGCCGCCACGCGAGGAACAGCTCGAAGAGCGTCACCACGAGCGCGAGCGGCAGTCCGCCCGGGGCAAGGAACATATGAAAGAAAATGATATTGACGACGATCGGCGCGAGAATTACTAATGCCAGCGGAACGAAAATCCCCGCGACCAGCAGAACTCCGCCTATCACTTGCGCCGCGAACATCAGGGGCAGCATATAGCGGGTTGCGTACAAGGCGCCGAAGAAGTGTATCGCCGCATCGGGCATCGGAGGGTTCGGCAGAAAATGCAAAAAGCCGTTCAGACCGAAGATGGTAAAGATGAGGCCGAGCAGAACTCTGACTATCGTGGTCGCAATCTTCACGGTGTCCTCCCTGACAGGTTAAGCCCCCAAGCGAGATTATCCGGTGCGCGGGTCAATTGCTAATCGCCGAGAGCGCCGCGCAGCCAAACCAATATATCGTTCATAACTTCCGCGCGATTGGTTTCGTTAAGCATTTCGTGTCGCCCGTCGCGGTAGTATTTTTCCGAGACATCCTTGATGCCCGCGGCGCGATAGCGATCGGCGAGCGGACGGAGCCATTCGAGATGGTGGTTGACGGGATCCTTGTCGCCCGCGAAAATGAAAATCGGCAAATCTTTGCGAATCCGCGCAACCTCGGTGGCCTCGACCGTACGCGCGCCGCCCGCCGCCATCGAGGCTCGCGCCCGCGCATCCACGCCAAAGCCGCACAACGGATCGGCGATATATTTGTCGACCTCGGCGGCGTCGCGGGAGAGCCAATCAAACTGCGTCCGGGCAGGTTCAAAGTCACGGTTCAGCGCGGTCAGATCCGCGGGCTTTGAGGAATCTTCCGGTTGCGCAGAGCTGGCGAAAAGCAAGTCGAGAGAGGCCGATCCGGAAAGAATCACTCCGGCGATTAACTCACTATGGTCGAGCAGGTACTGCTGCGCGGCGAATGATCCCATGCTATGACCGAGCAGCACGATCGGCAGCGCTCCGTGGTTGGCGCGCGCGTGGCGCGTGAGCTGCGCCATATCGGCGACAAGTGCGTCCCAGCCGGCCGCGCCGAAATCACCCAGCAATTCCGGTTTAGGCGCGCTACGGCCGTGGCCGCGATGGTCACTGGCGTAAACGTGAAAACCCGCGTTATTGAGAAACTCGGCCAAGGCTGCGTAGCGCAGCGCGTGTTCGCCCATCCCGTGGGCAATCTGAACCACGCCGATAGCGGGCTGTGGTGCGAGCCATCGGTAGTGCGCGACTGCGATTCCATCGGCGGCGCTGTTGAGCGAAAATTCCTGAGGATCCATCAGCCTATGAATATCGCGGATCACGCCGCACCGCAAAGAAGGAAACTATGGCCCGGCTGCATGACATCCTGATCGATCGCCCGCGCATTCTATTGGTGGGGATCAATCCCAGTCCACGGTCCGCGTCCACCGGCCATCACTTCGCCGGGCCTGCCAATCCGTTCTGGCGATTGATGCACGCTTCCGGGCTGGTGCCGGTCGCGCTGACGCATGATGAGGATGCCAGGCTGGCGGAGTTCGGACTTGCGATCACCAACGTATGCTCGCGCGCGACTCGCGCGGCGTCGGAGCTTGGACGCGAGGAGCTCGATCGCGGCGAGCGCGCGCTGGGCCGAAAAATCCACAAGCTCGAACCGCGCGTGGTCGCCTTTGTCGGGGTCAGCATTTATCGGCGCTACTTCGGTCCCTCGGCCGCCCCAGGAGCCGGCGCCAAGCCTGAGACTCTCCACGGCGCGCGGGTTTTCGCGCTGCCGAATCCGAGCGGCCTTAACGCGAGCTTTCCAGGCTTCAAGGACAAGCTCGTGTGGTTCGAAGAGCTGCGCGAATTTTCGGACCGGCTGGAAGCAAACCTCAGCCGCGTGGCTGCAGGACCATCTGGGTCTGCGTCACGATCGCGCACAGTTTGCCGCTCTCGAGACTGATCCTCGTCTGCCAGACCATCGTGCTCCGTCCGCGATGAATCGGAGTGCATTCGCCGATCACTTTGGCGCCGACCGGAGCGGCGGCCAGAAAGTTGGTCTTCGATTCCAACGTGGTGGTGCCTGCTCCGTTGGACAGGTTGAGCATCGTCGCGCATGCGCCGAGCGTGTCGGCGAAAGCCATGATCGCGCCACCGTGCAAAATCGCCGGGACCGTGCAGATCTCAGCGCGGACGACAAGCTCCGCCGTCACGCGCTCGGGCTGCGCGAATAGAAAGCGGATGCCGAGCAACTCGGCGAGCGGGATGTGCTGATCCTCGAGTATCTTGCGATGGTCCATCAGTTTTCCTCGTCGAACTATTCTCCGGGCGGCCGGATGCTTCAATTTTGATCCGGTATCATGCTACTAAAACCCCGCGCTTACAGGTTTGTGAAATTTAAGCGGCGCGGCGAAGCGGATTTCGAGCCGGACCGGTGCGTGCGTTACTTGAGCGATTGCAAAACGAGCGCGCGAAAATAGCACGGAGTGCGGGCGGCCGCCGGCCGATACGAGGGCTTGCGCACACGCGCCCGGACGGGCGAATCTGGACCATAGGCCCGCTGTCCGCAACCGCATTCTCAACCAACTGACGGGGCATCAGCGATGATATCACGCAAGCAACGCCTTCCGTTTCGCGATCTGTCCACCCTGACCGGCGAGGATCGCAAGACCGCCGAAAAAAACCAGATGAATGGGCAGGTTATCAACATCTTTCGCGTCCTGATGAATCATCCGAACCTTGCGCGGCGGTGGTCGGTGTTTGGAGCGCACGTGCTGGCCAAATCGACCCTGTCGCCGCGCGACCGCGAACTCGCGATCCTGCGCATCGGATGGCTCAATCAATCGCCCTACGAATGGGAGCAGCACGTGATTATCGGCAAGCGCTCGGGAATCTCCGAGGCCGAGATCGAGCAGGTCAAAGAAGGCCCCAAGGCCGGATGGAACCGGCACGAAGCCGCGATCCTGCAGGCCGCCGACGACCTGTTCGAGAACTCGGTTGTGTCGGATCAGACTTGGGCGACGCTTGCCGAAAAATACAACACTGAACAGATGATCGACGTGGTATTCGCAATCGGCCAGTACAATCTGGTCTCGTGGGCGCTCAACAGCTTCGGAGTTCCGCTCGACGATTTTCTGCCCGGCGCGAAGGAGTAGGGGCGGCCCTGCGTGGCCGCCCGCTGGACAGTTGCGAGTTCCTGCTCGGATTTTCAAAAAAGAGGGGCGGCGCTGATGCGCCGCCCCTCGGGTGTTGCCGCGATTGGAAAATGGCGCGCCGGTCAGGCCGCTTCCGCCTTGACGCCGTTGAGCTTCTTGAGCTCCGGCATCACTTCGGCCGCGAACAGGCGCAGGCTCTTCTCGGCGTCTTCGATCGGCATGCCCGCATAGCTGAACACGCCGCTGTAGTGGTCGGCGTTCACGCGTTTGCGGATCTCATCGATCTTGTTGAAGCAGTCCTCGGGCGTGCCCCACACTTGCAGATTGAGGAAGTATTCGATCGACGCGTCCTTGTTTCCGCCTTGCAGGTTTTTCGCCATCTGCTCGTAATACTCGTAGCCCTTGGCCTTGCCGAAATGGTCGCTCGCCATCTCGTAATGGCGCAGCGCCGTCTGCCAGTAGCCGCCGATGTACTTGACCGCCATCTCGCGGGCGCGGTCGCGGCTCTTGTCGCAGAAGGTCCATCCGGCCGCGATCGTCGGCAGCGGCTCGCCGCCGTTCACCTGCTTGTAGATCGTGCGATACTCGGCCAGTTCCTGCGCGACGGCTTCCCACGGCTTTTGCGGGATGATCAAGATGCCGATTCCCAGCTTGGCCATGATTCGTGACGACTCGGGCGAGACCGCAGCGGCGTAGGTGCGGCCCTTGAACGACTTGAACGGCTTGGGCCGGATATCGCGGCGCGGCTGCTTCAAGTGCTTGCCGTCGAACTCCATGTAGCCCTTCTCGAGCGCTTCGAGAATCGCGGTCGAGTACTCGATAAAGCGCTCGCGCGACTCGCCCATCTCGAGCCGGAAGCCGTCGTACTCGATTCGCGCCAGCCCGCGGCCCAGCCCCAGGATCATGCGGCCGTTGGACTGATGATCGACCACCGAGACCTGCTCGGCCACGCGGATCGGATCGTGCCACGGCACCACCACGACCATCGAGCCGAGTTGGATGTGTTTGGTGCGGCCGGCGTAATAGCTCAGGAACTGAAGCACGTCGGGGCACATCGTGTAGTCGTCGAAGTGATGCTCGACGCTCCAGATGGAATCGAAGCCGAGCGGCTCGTAGAGATCGCCGAGCCGGAGATCGTCGCGATATACGTCGCGATCCGAACGAGCATTGAATGGATTTTGGAAAATAACCGCGCCACCAACTTTCATGGGTTTTCCTCCGAAGAATAGCCGCACGCCGCACGCGCGGCGCCAAAGCCTGATCTTAAAAGCTGGTACCACGTCCGCCGCGGGATTGCAAAGCAAGCGACTAAACGGTTGGTATGGAACTCGGGCCGCGCCAGGTGCTTGCCTTCGAGCTGGCGGCGCGGGATTAGTAGCAGAGCGATAATCAGGAGCCGGATATGCGAAGGGAAATTTTCACCGAAGAGCACGAATTGTTTCGCGCGCAGGCGCGCCGCTTTGTCGAAAAGGAAATCGAGCCGAAAGTCCCCGAATGGAACCGCGCCGGAATCAGCGATCGCGGCTCATGGCGCAAACTCGGCGCGGCGGGATACCTGGGCGCCAACGCCCCGGCCGAGTTCGGCGGCGCCGGCGCGGATTTTATCTATGACGCGATCGTGATCGAAGAGCTCGCGCGGGTCCGCGCCCACGGCCTGATGATGGGGCTGCATTCAGATATCTGCATGCCCTACATCAACACCTACGGCAGTCCGGAGCAGAAGCGGCGCTACCTGCCCGGCGCGATCAGCGGCGAGCTGATTCTGGCGATCGCGATGACCGAGCCGGGCACCGGCTCCGACCTGGCCGCGGTGCGCATGACGGCGCGCCGCGACGGCGACCATTACGTCATCAACGGATCGAAAATCTTCATCTCGAACGGCCAGCTCGCCAATCTCGTGATCGTCGTCGCGAAGACCGACCCGAACGCGAACCCACCGCATCGCGGAATCAGCCTGCTCCTGGTTGACGGCGACGCGCCTGGCTTCGTGCGCGGCCGCAAGCTCGATAAGCTGGGCCTCAAGGGCCAGGACACCAGCGAGCTGTTCTTCGAGGACTGCCGCGTCCCGGCGGCTAACCTGCTTGGGATGGAAGGGCAGGGATTCAAGATGCTGATGGAGAAGCTCCAGCAGGAGCGGCTGGTCACCGCGATCGGCGCGGTCGAAAGCTCGCGGCGATGCCTTGACGACACGATAGCCTACACCAAAGAGCGCCGCGCCTTCGGACAGCCGATAGCGTCGTTCCAGAATACGCAGTTCCGCCTCGCCGAGATGGCGACCGAGGTCGAAGTCGGGCGCGCGTTCGTCGATCGCCTGATGGCGGCGCTTGTGCGCTGCGAAGAGCTGGTCACCGATGTCAGTATGGCGAAGTGGTGGACGACGGACCTGATGAAGCGCGTCACCAGCAGTTGCCTCCAGCTCTTTGGCGGCTACGGCTTCATGATGGAATACCCGGTAGCGACCGATTATGCCGACGCGGCGGTGCAAACAATCTATGCCGGCACCAACGAAATCATGAAGGTGATAATCGCGCGCCGGATGGGACTCGATACGCGCGGGTAGCGGAGAACGCGCGGCTGGTGACGGAGCGCGAGGGTTCTCCAGTTGCGAAACCGCCCGGCTACGGAATCGGCATTCAAGCCGCGGGACGATTGATCGCACGAGCACAAGCATGCCGGAGAGATTGCGTCGGTGAACCCAAAAACTCCAGATTATTTGTTGATTTCGCAGTTTTTGGCAGCGGCAGGTGCCTCACTGCCGGGTCATCGCGGCTCTCACCTGCGCGTCGATCTCGCCCGGCTGCGGACCCTCCGGAAGCTCGAACACCACGCTGTGGATGCGGCCCGGATAGGCGAATGGTGTCTGGTATTCCGAGTTAACCGCCGCGCGGCTGAGCCCGATATCCATTCCCATCGTTGAAATCATCCGTAGCATATTCGGAATGGCGCTCTGCCCGGCCACGGCGCCGTCGATGAGCAGCGCGACCGTCGCGCCATTTTCGCCGGTGCGCTCGATACGCACTGCGATCTCGCGGCGGCCGGGCGCGAGCGGCGCGGCTCCCGAGACCACGGTGTGCGCATGAAGATAATTGTAGTCGAAGTGAACGCGGCCATTCTTGATGTACAAGACGAAGCCGCTGTTGAGGGTGCCGCGCGCAACCAGCGCGCCATCGCAGTTGCCGGACGAGTGCTCGAGCGCGACGGTGGTGGTCCAGCCGCGCGCGGCCGACGGGCAGGCGTCGGCGACGATGTGCGAGATCGGCGGGTAGTAGGCGAAGCGGCGGCGTGAGGTCGGCAGTCCGGGACGCATCGCGGCCCGGAACATCAGCGCGGCGCCGCGGTCGTCCAGTGGCAGCACGCCGTTTCGCTCGGCTTCGCTCCACCACAGCTCGACCATCTCCTTGAGCCGCTTCGGCTCAGCCTCGGCAAGGTCGTCGCACTCGGAGAAGTCCTCGTTGAGGTGGTACAGCTCCCAGCGATCGTCATCGAAGGAGACGCGCGGGCTGTGATGAGTCACCGCCTTCCAACCGCGATGCCAAATGCCGCGATGACCAAGCATCTCGAAGTACTGCGTGCTGCGCGAGGTCGCAGCGTCCGGATCCGTGAGCGCGGGCGCGAGGCTGATGCCGTGGATGGGCATCTGCGGAACGCCGGCGACGGTTTGCGGCGATTCAATATGCAGCAGGTCCAGGATGGTTGGGGCGATGTCGATCGCATGGCAAAATTGGCGGCGAACCTGTCCCGGGCTACCCAGCCGGGCGGGCCAGTGAACAACAAGCGGATCGCGCACGCCGCCACCGTGAGTATTCTGCTTGTACCACTTGAGCGGCGTATTGCCGGCTTGCGCCCATCCCCA
>DATKSQ010000041.1:0-10411 GCA_035531615.1 Binataceae bacterium (SeqCode) | reverse complement strand
CGGCGCGAGCGACTTCCAGTAGAAGCTATGGTTGAAATGCTGCGCCGCGTTGTTGAACAGTCCGCCGGCGGGCGCGCTCTTGATAATCTCCTCGACCGGCTTGCCTTCGTTCGGCGTTCCCTTGGTCAGGTTGTTGAGGTTATTCACATAGGCGGCGTGATGCTTTCCGTAATGGAACTCGAGCGTCTCGGCCGAGATATTCGGCTTCAGCCCGTCCATCGCGTACGGCAATTTGGGGAGTTCGAAAGCCATTTTTACGACACCATCCTTCGCCCGTCGCGGCGGCTTGAGTCGCGGGCGCGGGCAGCTACTTCGCGAGCATCGCGTGCTTGTGGATTACAACGAAAGGCGACTACACAATGAATTGTAGCCGCCGAATTTGAGCGTTTTCAAGCAAATTCGCCGATCACGCCGGGCTTCGGCCGCGCCGCGCTGGGGCGCGCGCGCGCCGCTGTGAGCCGATGCTTGCAAAATTTCTAATGCTGTGAGACATAAAGCCTAATAGTTAGATAAGAAATGAACCAAACTCATGGAGGGGTCCACTAATGGAAGCATCCCTGATGATCCTGCGTTGGTTGCACTTCCTGTTCGGCATCACCTGGATCGGACTGCTGTATTATTTCAACTTCGTGCAGACCCCGTTCTTCGGCGAAACCGAGCCGCCCGTGCGCAGCGCCGCAATCCAGAAACTGGTGCCGCGGGCGCTATGGTGGTTCCGATGGGGTGCGATGGGGACGGTCGTGTTCGGTCTGCTCTATCTGCTCATGTGGTGGGCCGCCCGGCTGAACTACGCGTTCACGCCGTGGACGGTCGCGATCTTCACCGGCGGCGCGATGGGGCTGGTGATGTGGGCCAACGTATGGTTCGTGATCTGGCCCAAGCAAAAAATTCTGATCGCGAACGCGCTCGCGATGGCCGGTGGCGCCGCGGCTAATCCCGCCGCCGCTCCCGCCGGGCGCCGCGCCGCGCTCGCCTCGCGCACCAATACGCTGTTCTCGATCCCGATGCTGTTCTTCATGGGCGCGGCGAGCCACTACAGCCTGTTCAACGAGGCCACCGCCAGCGGCCTGCTCACCTGGCTGATCGTGGGCGGCGCGGTTATCGCGCTGGTCGAGATCAACGCGCTGGTCGGCGCGCAAGGCACGACCAAAAAGCCGCTCGATTCGGTCTCCGGAACGATCATCGCCGGGTTCGTGTTGTGGGCGGTGATGATGGTCGTGATCAAAGCGTCGCTCGGCTGAGCGCGGCGCTAACCGCCCGGCTTGCGCCGGCCGGCGAGAAACGCGGTCAGGTCGCCAATCTGCGCCGGCGTTATGTCCGGAAAGGCGCGCATCGCGTGGGTTCTGCGCTTGGGCTGGTAACCTGGGGGATAGGCGAGATGCAGCACGCGCGCCTCGACCAGCGCCCGCGAAGAGCCCGCGATCGCCGGCCCCTGCGTGCCGGGCACAGCCGGATCCGCGTTGTGGCAGATGATGCATTTGGTCATATAAATCAGCCGGCCGCGTTCGTACGCATCGGGCGGCTTTGACGGACCGCACCCGCCCACCGCGAGCGCGGCGGCGATCGCGAGCTGGCCGATCAGGTTGCGGTTCGCCATTCGAGTTCGCGGCTTCGACATCCTGCGCCTGATGATCGCACAGACGCGCGCGGGTTTGAACGCTCAGCGGGCGCGCCGCCGCTCGGGCATCGGGGCCTTGCGGGCAATCGCCTCGCGGCGGACCTCGATGCGCGCGGGGTAGTGTTCACGGCGCGCGATTGCGAGCCTCTCGCGCATCGCGACATGATGCCGTAGCGTATCCACCGAGCCAGTTCGCGCGGCCGCCAAAAGACTCGAGCGATGAACGATCTGAACAAACAAGCGTTTGGCAAACTCGGGCGCTTTCTCGTCGCTCTGCCGCTGGCGGTATTTCTTACCGCGTGGACCGTGGATTACTGGCAAGCGTGGATTTTTCTGGCGATATTCTCCGCCGCGTCGCTCGCGGTCACGGCGTACCTGATGAAGCACGATCCGCAGCTTCTGGAACGGCGAATCTATGCGGGCCCGCTCGCGGAGCGGCACACGCGCCAGCGGATCATACAACTGCTCGCGTTCATTTCGTTCTTCGCGATCCTCCTGTTTCCCCCGATCGATCATCGCTTCGGATGGTCGGCCGTGCCGCCGTATGTGTCGATAGCTGGCGACGCGCTGGTCGCGCTCGGGTTCCTGATAGTTTTTCTGGTGTTCAAGGAAAATACCTTTGCCTCCGCCCTGATCGAAATCGATAGCGCGCAGACCGTCGTCTCGACCGGACCGTACGCTTTTGTGCGTCATCCGATGTACGCGGGGGCGCTCGTCTTGCTGATCGGCACGCCGCTCGCGATGGGCTCGTGGTGGGGGCTGCTCACCGTCGTTCCGATTACGCTGGTGATTATCTGGCGGCTGCTTGACGAGGAGCAATTTCTGGCCACGAGCCTGCCGGGCTATGCGGAATATCGAAATCGAGTGAAGTATCGGCTGGTCCCGCGCATCTGGTGAGCGGCGCGAGCGGATGAACCGAGCGGTCGCCCAGATTCCTCTCCCGGTCAGGGAGAGGTTAGGTGAGGGTCCGATCCGCGCGCGGCATCCCCGCCGGATCCTCTCCCACTCGGGAGAGGATTAAATCCCGGAACCGCGTGCTTTGAATTTCCTCTCCCGATCGGGAGACGATGGCGCGCAGCGTCAGGTGAGGGACGATCAGGTCGGTTGCGCGGCGGAAGAGACCCGCGACGTACGGATTGATGCGATCGAGCGCTTTGCGTCGAGCGCGATTGAGCACGATCGCCGATGACCAGCACAGGCGGCGATTCGAGCGCGTCGAGACTTTTCACTTCGGTCACTCACCCGCGCCTTCGGCGCGACCTCTCCCGATCGTCGGGAGAGGAAAAGCGGGCGCCACCCGCTTCAGCAGCCCCCGCCCGATAGGTTGATACCGTAAATCGTGAGCACGCTTACGCGACCGATTATGCTTAAAGCTCCCGGCGCCCGCTGAGCGCGCTGGTCAGGGTGGCGGAGTCGCTGTACTCGAGGTCGCCGCCGGCCGGAAGACCGCGTGCGAGGCGCGTCGCCTTGACGCCCAAGGGCTTGAGCGTCTTTGCGATATATAGCGCGGTCGCTTCGCCCTCGACGGTCGCGTTGGTCGCGATGATCACTTCGCGGATCTGGGCGGGCGGACTCAGCCGCGCGACCAGTTCGCCGAGCTTCACGTCTTCCGGCCCGATTCCGTCCAGCGGCGCGATCGCGCCGTGCAGCACGTGATAAATGCCGCTGAAGCTGCGCGCGCGCTCGATAGCCATCAGGTCGGCAGGCCCTTCGACCACGCAGATAACGTCGCGCTCGCGCGCGGGATCGTCGCAGATCTGGCAGCGCGGATTATCCGACAGTCCAAAGCATTGCGTACACAGCCCCACGCGCTCTTTCATTTCGAGCAGCGACTCGGCCAGCGCGATCACCTGGTCGCGCGGCCGATTGAGCAGGGTGAAGGCGAGCCGCGACGCCGTCTTCTCGCCTATTCCGGGCAGCCGCGAGAGTTCCTTGACCAGGCGCGTCATCGCGGGCGGAAGCCCGTCGCCGCGTTTGAGATTTTCCGCCGCCATCGCCGCCCCGTTACTCGCCGCCGAAGCCGGGCAGCTTGAGTCCTCCGAGCGGGCCGAGCTTGGCCATCTCCTCGGCGACCATCTCCTGCGCGCGCCGCAGCCCCTCGTTAACGGCGACGACGATCAGGTCCTCGAGCATGTCCTTGTCGTCGCCCTTGAGCAGCGCCGCGTCGATTGCGATTTTGCGCACGCGCATCGAGCCGTCCACGGTCGCGCGGATCATCCCGCCACCCGACTCCGCCGTCACGGTTCGTTCGGCGGCGCTGGCCTGCACGTCCTTGAATTTGTCCTGCAGGGCGGCGGCCTGCTTCATAAGTGCTGAAAGATCGAATTCTGCCAATTCATTCGCTCCTGCGCGGCGGGCGATATCGAATCGAAGGCGCCGCGGCCGTATCGGTTTTCAATCGCGCGGCTCGGCGTCGTCCGCGGGATCCTCGAATCCCGCGGCTATTTCGGCCGCCGCGATCGGAGCGGCGGCGATCGGCGCACGAACCTCGACCAGCCGCGCCTCAAGGCTTTCGAAGACTCGTTCGACGACAGGGTCAGCGTATAACGCGGCGCGTTCCTCGGGCGAGGTCGATACGCGTCGCGTCGCAGGCCCGGGCTGGATAGATTTTGGTTGCGCGCCGTCAGGATCGCGAGGATCGGTGGCGGGAGCGCGAGGTGCGGAAGCTTGAGTCATCGGCACCCGCTCCGCGGCGGCCTCGGCAGCGGAAGTCGCGGCCCGTTCTGGCGGCTGCGAGGGAGTTGCCGCAGGGATGGATGCGGCGGGCTGGCTATCCACAATTTCGGCGCGAATCTCACGCCCGAAAAATTCCGCGGCCAGCTCCGCAATCACCGCGCGATTATCGGCCAGGTAGCGCTGATAGATATCGCGCCGCGGCGCGATCGACAGCACGTCGCCTTCGAGTGACAGCGCGGCGCCCTGCTCCATGAATCCGGCCAGCGCCGCGCGGCGCGACTTGATATGCTCGCGCAACTCGGGCATCTCGCGCTCGCGCGCCAGGGCGGCCGGTGCGCCCGGCAGCGGCGTGATTCCCGCGCCCGGCGCGGCCGCGCGAATGGGGGCCGAAGCCTTGACCTCGCCCTCGACGCGCAGCTTGCGCGAACCCGCGGGCGGTCCCGCGTCAGAAGGACTCCCGGCCTCCGGCCGCATCCCTGCGCCAGAGGAACCGGAAGCGGGTGAAGACGCTCCTGGAGTCGATGCGCCGCCGGCGGCGATCGCGCGCAGCAGTTCGTCCATATCGACAATCGGCGCGAGCGAGGCCATCCGCACGATCGCCATCTCGAGCAGCAAATCCGGATACGGCGAGCGGATTAGCTCCTCCTGGGTTTGCGCCATCAGGCGAAACAGGCGCATCAGGTCGCGATTCGAGGTCAGCGCGGCCAGGCGGCGGAGTTCCAGCGCCTCGTGGTCGGGAAGCTCGTCCAGCGGACTCTGGTCCTGGTGCCCGGGATCCTGCGGTAGCTTGGCGACCGCCAGGTTGCGCAACGTCTCGAGCAGATCGCGGCCGAGCGATTCCAGATTGGCGCCGCGCGCCGCAAGCTCTCGAATCGCGCGCAGCGCGGGCGCGGCCTTACGTTCGAGGACCGACTCGATGATTGCGAACACGATAGTACGCGAGGCGACGCCCAGCGACGCTGCCACCTCGGCCTCGCTGACGCGGCCTTCGGGCGCCGACGCGATGGCGGTCTCGAGCATCCGCTCCGCGTCGCGCATCGAGCCGCCGGCCTCGCGCGCGAGCAGCCGCAGGGCGGCCTCTTCTGCCTCGATCTTCTCGCGCGCGGCCAGATCGCGCAGGCGTTCGTGGATCGACGCCATCGGGATGCGGCGGAAGTCGTAGCGCTGCAGGCGCGACAGGATCGTCTCGGGCATCTTCTGCGGCTCGGTCGTCGCAAGGATGAACTTGACGTGCGCGGGCGGCTCCTCGAGGGTTTTGAGCAGCGCGTTGAAGGCCTGGTCGGTGAGCTGATGGGCTTCGTCGATAATGTAAATCTTGAAGCGGTCGCGCGCGGGCCGGTAGCTTAAGTTTTCGATAATCGCGCGCGCGTCGTCGATCTTGCGGTAGGTCGCGCCGTCGATCTCGCTTACGTCCAAAGCGCTGCCGGCGCGAATCTCGAGGCACGCTGCGCATTCGCCGCACGGCTCGGCGGTGGGGCCGCGCTCGCAATTGAGGCATCGCGCCAGGATCCTCGCGGCGGTGGTCTTGCCGACGCCGCGGATTCCCGTGAACAGAAACGCGTGCGCGATTCGCCCGCGCTTAAGCGCCTCGGAAAGCGTGCGGGTGACATGCTCCTGCCCGACCAGGTCGCTGAACCGTTCGGGGCGCCATTTGCGCGCGAGCACCAGATGCGGAGTTGAAGCCATCGAGAGATCAATAGTGAAGCTGCCCGCCGAATGATAGCCAGGCACCCCTGCGGCACAGGGAGTCAGCCGGTACCGTTGCTTCCTTCCGGACCTGGCGGGGTTCGCGGCCTTCCCTTGCGCAGGACCCGGCTATCAGCGGCGGGCAGCGAGGAATCCAGATTTCAATCGCGGCGCCGTCCCAAACGCCGTCCAATTAGATTACCACATCGCAAGGCATGCAACCGAGCGGGGGGAGTTGGTGCGGCGGGTTGCCGTGATCGAACCGCTATCCCGCGCGTGATAGAGTCGCGATTCGTGCCTGCGCTTCGCGGTGCGGGCCGAATGCGGATGCGTGAGTGACCGAGATGAACCCGGTATTGATGTCGAAGATTTTGCGCTCGCGATTTTCGCGGTATCGCCGCCGCATCGCCCTGAGCGTGATCCTGGCCGCCGCGATCGGCCTTGCACTGGCTCCGGCGGGCGCGATCCGCGCCGCCTCGCCGACTCCCGCGCGCAGCGCGCCGCCCGCGCAGGCCAATGCATCTGTGCAGGCGCACGCCACGACTGTTCCCAACGCACGCCCATCGGAGGCTCGAGCGCCCGCCGCCGCCGCCGCAAAGACCGCAGCGCCCGCCGATGCGCACGCGATTATTTCCTACCTTAGCGACGTGATCAGTTGGTCTCGGCATCTTAGTGTCGAAGCGCAGCTCGTCCGCCAGCCGGAAGAAGCGCTGTTTTTCGCCGATGACGCCCAGAGCGCGAACGAGATTGTCAAGCTCGCTTTCATCTATGCGCGCGCGCAGACCGCATACAACGAAAAGACCCACGCGGGACCGGGGGATTCCGCGCAGGTGGCCCCACCGGCGGCTCAAGATCTGGCCCAGAAATTCGCGCAGGCCAATGCGGACCTGGCCGCCGCGCGCAAGCGCCTGAAAGACTTGCAGGACCGCCTGGCCCGCTCGCCGGCACGCGGGCGCGCGCAGATAGAGTCGCAAGCCGCTGTTATGCAGAGCGAGGTCGAACTCGCGCAGGCTCGCGCCGACGCGCTGGCGGCGATGGTCGAGTTTTCGGCGGGCAGCTCGAAGTCGACGGCCACCGTGACCGGGCTGGCCGCGCAGATCGACGAGCTCGAGCGCGCGGTGCCGCAGGCCGAAAGTAACTCGAAACCCGTCGCGCCGAAGGTCTCGCCGCCGGCCGAGCCCGGCGGAATTATCGGACTCACCTCGAGTGTTTTAGATTTGGGCCGCGAATCCGAGACGCTTGAACAGACCGCCGGGCTGACCCGGCAGCTCTTGCGCCGCGTGGCGGCGATGCGTGCGCCGCTGATTGGGATTCTCGAGCGGGTGGATCAGCGCGGAATCGATTTGTCGCATCAGGCCAGTTCCGGCAACCTGACCGACTTCCGCCAGCGCCGCAAGGACTACGAAGACCTGATCGACGCGCACAAGCTGGCCTCCGCGACGTTGCTGCCGCTGAGCAAGCAGGAAATCCTGCTCGGGCTGTACGCGGGCAACCTGATGCGCTGGCGGGCGTCGGTCGATCACCGGCAGGCGCAGGAGCTGCGCAGCCTGATCGTGCGGCTGGTGGGTCTGCTCTCGCTGCTGGGCATGATCGCCGCGGGCGCATACCTGTGGCGCTACTTCACGGTCCGCTTCGTCGCCGATCCGCGCCGCCGTCATCAGTTACTCGCGGCGCGCCGCCTGGCGATGTGGGTCGGGATCGTGTTCGTGGTGCTCCTGAACTTCGCCAACCAGATGGGCGCGTTCGCCACCATCATGGGGTTTGCCGCGGCCGGTATCGCGGTGGCGCTGCAGAACGTGATCCTGTCGGTGGCGGGGTATTTTTTTCTGATCGGGCGGTTCGGAATCCGCGCCGGCGACCGGGTGCAGATCGGTACGGTCACCGGCGACGTGATCAGCATCGGACTGGTCAAGCTGACCCTGGTGGAATTGGCCGGCACCGACCTTCAGCCAACCGGCCGCGTGGTGGTCTATTCCAACGCGGTCGTCTTCCAGCCCAACGGCAATTTCTACAAACAGGCGCCCGGAATGAGCTTCGTGTGGAACGAGGTGCGTCTGACGCTGGCGCCCGACTGCGACTATCGCCTGGCCGAAAAGCGCCTGTTGGATGCGGTCGAGGACGTGTTCTCGCGCTACCGCGACAAGGTGCAAGGCGATTTCCGCCATCTCGAATCCGACCTGCACATGATGCTCGATAATCCCCGGCCGACTTCCCGGATGATGCTGACCTCGGCCGGCCTCGAGATGATCATCCGCTATCCCGCCGGGGTGCGCACCTCGCATCAGGTGGCCGACGAAGTCACGCGCCGCCTGCTTGACGTGATCGATCGCGAGCCCGCGCTCAAGCTGGTCGCGCCGGGCACTCCCAATATCCAGCCGATCCAGATTTCCGCTCACGAAGAAGCCGCGCTGCCAGGCAGCGCGGACGCCGGCGACGGCGTTGACAAATCAATTGCCGCGGCCGCCGAGCGCAAGGACGACAAAAACGCCGACGACGCGCCAGCCCCACCGGCCGCCAAGAGCTAATTCGACGCGGACTGGTTGAACACGCTATCGACGATATCGGCCAGCTCGGGAATCCGATAGCGCTCGCCGTTGTAGGCCTTGTAGATCAGGAACAGCCAGAAGATCGCGAAGGCCAGATTCACCAGCCCCTGCACCACCCCGAGCAACGCGCCCAGCGAATGCGGCAGCACCGCGATAAATACTCCAAACACGATCTCGACCGCGAACCACAAGACCGAAAACCCTATCGATTGCCGCGCATGGAAGCGCACGTAATCGTCCTGGCTGTAGGGTTCGAGGTACAGGAAAATTATTCCGGTCACGAAAAAGCCCAGATAGGTCACCGCCGCGATTATGTTGTTCGGTTGCCGGGACGCTTCTCCACTCATCGCCAATCCTCCTGTCTCGAACGCCATCGTCCCCTGAAAGATGCCCGCGCCAGATATCTGTACTCAAAGCGCAAGCCCCAGCGCAATCGGCCGGCGGCTTGCCCTCGAGGCGCGGCGGTGCGAGGAATTAGGCCATCATCGAGTAAGGAGGTCCGTCGCGCGATGGCGCTTGAAATCACCTACGACCGCAAAATCTGCATCCATTCGGGAAACTGCGTGAAGACTCTGCCTCAAGTATTCAGGGTCCAAGACGGCAAATTCGTGATCGACCCCGCCGCCGCCGAGGAAGCCACGGTCCGCGCCACGGTGGCCGCCTGCCCCTCGCACGCGCTGAAAATCGCAGGGTAGATTGCGCGCCAACCTGCGAGAGATCGATCTGAATCTGTGGGTTATATGGGTTAGCCGAGCCGTTGAAGTACAGATTGTCCGGATCGGTGAGCTCGTGCTCCATGCCCTGATACTCAAACGGATAGTTGTTCGCTTGCCCGCTCAACGCCGGATTCCCCACGGGATCAACGGATGGTGCCGATGCATTAGCTGACGTACGGAGGGAGATTGAGAACTTCCGCCTCCCCCGCCGAAGGTATTAACGAAAGCATTACCGACTATCGTGACGGAAACTGCGGCAGGAGAGAACGGCTCGGACAATCGAAATCGTGTTCCTCTCTCAATTGGTTCTTCGACACCAGCCATCGCTCTTGCCGCTTCTCCGCAAGTGCCGTTTCACAGTCACCGTCATCGAAACAAGAACCTCGGCACAGTTGCCAACCCCAGCAAACCTGCGACCGCCAGGATCACTGCGATAGGCCATAAAGCTTGCCACTGCTCCACGAAAGATGCGACGAATGCGAAGAATCCAACGAACAGAGCCGCACAACTGAGAACAGCCATAGAGACGCAAGCCAGCACGCGATCTTTCGTCCACACGACTCTGGTTGCCGCTTCAATAAGGCCTGCGCGTCGCGCAAGTCCCCATGTGGCGATCTCAGCGGCAACGATTAGGATCGCCGCCGTGAAAAAAAACGCCGCACCTACCTCAATTCCCATGAATGTTGCTTTCATACGTGCTCTTTTCTAATACCTATCTGGGGTGGCGATTGGGGCGCTAATAACAGAAGAGATATACTGCGCCTGCCATGACTGCGGCATCATACGGCCCCGATGGCAGGGCCTTGTTCTCGAGGCAGTTGCATATCGCCTGGTCGCACTTATGTTGAGCAAGTCCAGCCCCTTTGCCCGGCGGAAAAATAGAAACGTTGCCTGCTGAGAGGCCGGATCCGTAGCATTTGTCGTGCTGTCGGCAGCATTCATCGGACGTACCGGATTGGGTTGGGCCACCGTTGTTACCTGGACCACAATAGTTATAGCCCCAGAACTGAACCGGGATAATCTGGCCAGAATAATCCGCGCGCAGCAGCGGAGGAACATTAGGAGGGATGGTGCCCGGACCCGAGAACAGCTCCCACACGGGCGAAGCCTGCGTCAGAATCAGTTGCCTCGCAATCCTGAGAATCTGGTCGTACAGCGGATGGCGTCCG
>DATKSQ010000040.1:0-14140 GCA_035531615.1 Binataceae bacterium (SeqCode) | reverse complement strand
TTCCAGCCCCATTGTCCATTACCTTCAGCATCGGTGGCGTCTCCTTCCACCCGGCTCCCACCGGGGTTCGCGTGGTCTACGCGGAAGGGTACGCCGCCTTTTTCATGCCGTCACGATCCACAACTTTCGGTAATAACTCCGCGCGATGTCGAATATATCTCTCAAGCGGCCGGGCCGATCGGCTTGAAATAGATGATTGTGCCGGTGAGGCCGCCGTGGGGTTTCAGGGAGTAGCCGGGGATGACGCCCACGCGCTGATATCCGATCCCCTCATAAAGCCCCGCGGCGCCGCCGTCGGCGGCGGTGTCGAGAACCAGCAGCGTACGGCTGCGTTCGACGGCGATACGCTCGGCTTCCAGCATCAGGCTTCGCGCGATGCCGCGGCCGCGGCTCTTGACCCGGGTCATCAGTTTGTTGACCTCGCCGCGATGCGGCTGGTTCGGCGGCGTGGCCAGGTCCAGCGTCACCGTGCCGGCCAGATCCTCGCCTTCCCACGCGCCCAGCACCACCCGTCCGCCGGACGCGGCCCGCGCAAGCGAATCCTTCCAGAAGTCCGCCGCGGCCTCGCGCGCGAGCGGATGCATGAAGCAGACCGAGCCGCCATTCGCCACGACTTCGATCAGGAGGTCGGAAAGTGCGGCGATGACTTCGGGACTGTCCGTTAAGGTGGCAAGGCGCGTCGCGGAGGCCATGGTCAGCTCCTGGCGATCACGACGAGATAGGTGCAGCAATTCGCCGACTCGTTGGCGAACATAGTGTCCGCCGGCGCTCCAAATGCGAGGCAATCGCCGGCCGCCAGTTCGCGCCGCTGTGCGGCTTCTTCGATAGCGAGCCTTCCCTTCATTACCAACCACACCAACTGCCGGATGCGAGCGTATGAGGATTGATTTCGGAGGGCAAGAATTGACCGCGATGTTGCACCTCGCTTCGCTCCGGCCTAGGTTCATAAGGCCGCGATGCCGCTGCGCACTAAAATCGAATGCCCCGAATGCGAGACTGACCTGATCGTCAAGCGCGGGGGTGTATGTCCGAACTGCGGCGCGCGGATCACCGCGCATATCGCGCGCGTGCAAAAGCGCGAGCGGCGTATCGAACAGGTCGTCGCGATAATCGCGACCGCCCTGGTGCTGGGACTGTTCCTCGCGACCAGCGGAGTGAGCCTGCTCGAGGGCATCGCGGTCTATGCCGGGGTCGGCGCCGCAATGTACTACATCGCGCGCCGCACCTTCGTGTAGCGCGATCTTACCCCTCTCCCTGAAAGGGAGAGGTTGGGTGAGGGTCCGAGTTCAGCGCGGTGCGAAGCGCAGCGCGATTCTGATTGTGGCTGCGCGATGCTGACTCGCGGCTCAACGACCCTGCCTGCGCGGTCGGATTTGTAAGCGCGCGGCAGACGATGCCGCGCGCGGATCGGACCCTCACCTGACCTCTCCCTTAAAGGGAGAGGAATTTTCCATGCGTGCAATCTTACTTTTCGCCCTGGAGGAGGGCTGGTGCGGGCGTGCATCCTTACTTTCTGTTCATTACCGGAACGTAACGAAATTCCTGTGACTATTGGGCGCGCACGTGCGTCTAACCTGCAGGAGGAAAAGGAAATGAAATCCAGGATGACGATTCTGGCGGCGTTGTTCGGACTCGTGATTCTTGCGGCGCCTACTGTTGCCTCCGCGCATCCGATGCCGGCGTGGGGGCGCGCATTCGCCGCGCAGCGCTTCCAGACGATGGGACCGAAAGGGCGCTTCAACTTCCTGCGCAATCATCCTTACCTCGCGCGGCATCGATGGCTGCTCAATAATGGTTACGCGTATCGGAACGGATGGGTGGGCGCCGAGCCTTACGGGTTCGGGCCAGGCGGTTGGGGCCGCCGGGCGGGCTACATGAACGAGAAGCCTGACGGCGACGAGGGTGGCTACCAGCGGCCGTACCCGATGCGGGGATACGGCGGTGGTGCCGAAGAGGGCGGCGACGGCGCATACAACGGCGGCGGATACGGAATGCCGATGGGCGGCTACGGATACGGTGGCCCGATGTACGGCGGCAACAACGGGATGCTCGGCCAGATGCTGCCGATGCTCGGGAACTACCTGCACTAAAGCGGACGCTCGGACGCGGGTCAGCGTCTGAGCTTCTGGTGCGGCGCCCCGCTTCCTCCCGGCGGGGCGCTTTCTTTTTGCGCGCCGGTAATCGCGCCGATCAGGCGGCGGCGCGCCATGCGTCGCCCAGGCGCTCGATCGCACGCAGCACGCGGGCGCGGCGTTCTTCGGGAGTTTTCTCGAATGTCGAGAACTGGAGCGCGCTGGCGGTAATTCCGGCGCGTTCGTAGTCCTTGAGACGTTGCGCGCATTTTTCGGGCGTGCCGAAGACAAAGATTTTTTCGACCATCCCGTCCGGAATCGATTCGAGCGCTTTCTTGCGATCGCCCGCCGCCCACGCGTCGAAGGCGACGCCGGCCTCTTTTTCGTAGCCGATCTCTTTGAAGAATTTGTTGTACTGCGGAACGGTTACGTAGGCGGTCAGCGCGCGGCGGAACATCGTGCGCACGGTCGCTTCGTCTTCATCGACGGCGCAGATGATCCGGCAGGCGACATCGAGCTTGGCCGGATCCTTACCCGCCGTGCGCATCCCGGCGCGGGTCTCGTCGAGCATCGCGGGCAGCGTCTCGGGCGTGATGAAATTGACGATCACGCCGTCGCCGATTTCGCCCGCGATCCGGAGCATCATCGAGCCCTGCGCGCCGATATAAATCGGCGGCGGATTGTCGAATCGGATATCGAGCCGAAAGCCGTTCATCTTCACCATCTTGCCCGCCATCGTGACTTTCTCGCCGCGGAAGATCGCGCGCAGCGCCTCGACCGTTTCACGAATCATCGTGACCGGCTTGCGAAACGGCACGTTCATCCACTGCTCCATGATATTGGGCGTCGAGATGCCGAGCCCGAGCACGTAACGCCCGCCGGTCAACTGCTGGGCCGTGATCGCCGACATCGCGATGAGCGCCGCGGGGCGGCTGAAGACCGGCACGATCGCGCTGCCGAAGCGCATCTTGTCCGAAAGCATCGCGGCCGCCGTGATCGGCGAGAACGCGTCGGTCGAAAACGATTCGTAGGACCACGCCTCGGTGTAACCGCAGCGGTCGGCGGTGCGGACGAGATCCTTGAAGTGGGAGTTCGAAAACGGATCGAACGGAATCGTAATTCCAAGTTTCATCATGATGAATATTTCTCCAGCCCGTAGAATCTAGCGCAGGCGGCCCGCGCTGCGAAAGCGCCGGCCGATCGTTCCATCAGCCGCGGCGGTTCGCGCGCCGCGTCCCGCTGGACTCAGAGAGATTCAGGAACTCCGCCAGGTGGACAGGATTGGCGCCGGGGCATAGATGGCGGACCTGCGTGCGGCACGAAAATCCGTCGGCGATAACCGCGGCGCCGTCGCCGCCGGCGCGAATCGCCGGCGCGAGCGCGCGTTCGCCGATCGCGCGCGAGACAGCGTAGTGCTCGGCGCTGTAACCGAACGCGCCCGCCATCCCGCAGCATCCGGCGTCGAGCACGGTGAGGTTAAGGTTCTCCGCGCGGGCGAGTATGGCGGCTTCGGCGCCGGTTCCAGCGATCGCCTGCTGATGGCAATGCGCGTGCAAGAGGGCGCGCCCGGCGATCGCACGCGGCGCGAAATCGGGAGCCTCGCGCGCGAGAAACTCGCCCAGCAGCATCGCGCGTGCGCCGAGTGCGGCGCCGCGCGGGTCGCGCGGGAACATCGCGGGTAGCTCGTCGCGAAAGGTCAGGATGCAACTCGGCTCGAGGCCGACGATTGGAATGCCACGCGCGGCCGCTGGTGCGAGCGCGTCCATCGCGTGCGAGAGATAGCGCCGCGCCCGCTCGAGCATCCCCTGGTCGTATAGCGGGCGTCCGCAGCACACGTCTTGCGCGGGAATCGTCACGCGAAAACCGGCCCGTTCGAGGACTTCGGTGGCGGCGATCGCGACCTGGGGCTCGAAGAAATTATTGAACGTGTCGGGGAACAGGATCACCTCGCGCGCGTCCGGCGCCGGGGCGCGGCGCCGCGAAGTGAACCACGACCGAAATGTTCGCGGAGCGAAACGCGGCAGCTCGCGCGCCGGATGGACTCCGAGCACGCGGCGCGCGAGCGCGCCCGCGATGGGAGCGCGTGCAAGCGCGTTTGCGAGGGCGGGAGCGGCCGACGCGGCGCGCGCGAGATCATGCATCCGTCCGAAAAAATGCGCGGCGAGTGGGCGGCGATGTTCCGCGTAGTAGTGCGAGAAAAATTCCGCGCGATACGCCGCCATATCCACCGACGACGGGCACTCGCCCTTGCACGCCTTGCAGGCCAGGCACAGGTCGAGGGCGTCCTTAAGGGCAGGGTCGGTGAAGCCGCCGGCAAGCGTGTCGCCGGTCAGCGCCTCGAGGATTATCCGCGCGCGGCCGCGGGTCGAATGCTTTTCCTCGCGCGTGGCCATGTACGACGGGCACATCGTGCCGGCGTCGGTCTTGCGGCACTTGCCGATTCCGACGCACTTGAGCGCGGCGCCGGCCAGTCCGCCTTCGCTCGAAAAATCGAAATGGGTCGCGACCTCCCGCGGACGCCATCCGGCGCCCTGCTTCAAGTGCGAATCGAGCGGATAAGGATCGACGATGACGCCGGGATTCATCCGGGCGGTGGGATCGAAGGCGCGTTTGAAATCGCGAAACGCATCGATCAGATCGCGCGAAAACATCGCGGGCAGCAATTCCGAGCGTGCGATACCGTCGCCATGCTCTCCCGAGAGCGAACCGCCCAGCTCGGCGACGATCGCGCCCAGCTCTTCCATCGTGGCGCGGAACACGCGCACGCCGGCGGCGCTGGCGAGGTCGAAGCTGATCCGCGCGTGGACGCATCCTTCGCCGAAATGGCCGTAATAGGTCGCCGCGCTGAGCGCGTGCCGCGTGAGCATCGCGTCGAACCGGCGCAGATACACACCGAGTTTTTCGGGTGCGACGGCGGCGTCTTCCGCGCCCGGCCAGCATCGCGGCCGCCCCGCAATATACGCGCTCGAGCCGAGGCCGGACTCGCGGATTTTCCAGACGGCCGATTGCTCGCGCGCGTCCATCAGAATCGTGCTGCCGAGGGCGGCGCCAGAGGCGCGCGCCTCGGCGAGCATCGCCTCGGCGCGGCCGCGGGCTTCGTCGCGCGAGACGCCGCTGAGTTCGACGACCAGAAACGCGCGCCCTTCGGGCAGGAATCGCACGCCCGGCATTTTTTTCTGGCGGGCGAAGTCGGGTAGATTGTGATCGAAGCCCTCGAGCGCCTCGGGCCGATGCGCCAGCATCCAGGGCATCTGGTCGGCGGCGCGGAACACGTCGTCGAAACCGAGCACCAGAACCGAAAGCTCCTTCGGACGCGGCACGAGCTTGAGCGTCGCGGCGGTTGTGATCGCGCAGGTGCCCTCTGAGCCGACCAGCGTGCGCGCGAGGTTGAATCCGCGCTCGGGGAGCAGCTCGTCGAGGTTGTAGCCGGAGACGCGGCGCGGGATTCGCGGATAGTGCGCGCGCACGGAATCGGCGGCGCGATCGCGCAGCTCCAGGAGTGTGCGGACCAGATCGGCGAATCGGCCGCCAGCTTCCAGGGTTGCGGAAATCGCGGCGGCGTCCATCGCGCCGCCGAGCTTGAGTTCGGCGCCGTCGTACAAAATCGCGTCGAGCGCTTCCAGATTATCGACGGTCTTGCCGTACGCGGCGGAATGCGCGCCGCAGGAGTTGTTGCCGATCATCCCGCCGATAGTGCATCGATTCTTGGTCGAAGGATCGGGCGCGAAGAACAGACCGTGCGGCGCCAGCGCGGCGTTGAGGTCGCTCTGGACGACGCCCGGCTCGACGATTGCAACGCCGCGCGCGGGATCGATCGCCGCAATTCGATTCATGTATTTCGAGCAATCGAGCACGAGCGCCGCGTTGGCCGCCTGGCCGGCCAGGCTGGTGCCGCCGCCGCGCGCGAGGATCGGGAGCGCGGCCTCGCGCGCGACTTCGAGCGCGCGCGCGATATCGCCCGCATCGCGCGGAGCGATCACGCCGATCGGGACTTGCCGATAGTTCGACGCGTCGGTCGAGTAGGCGGCGAGCGTGCCGCTATCGAAGCGTACGTCGCCCTCGATAAGCGAGGCGAGTTTGCGTTCGAGCGCTCGG
The DNA here is from genome assembly GCA_035531615.1 of Binataceae bacterium (SeqCode). Classification (GTDB taxonomy): domain Bacteria; phylum Desulfobacterota; class Binatia; order Binatales; family Binataceae; genus JBARDN01. The sequence continues at coordinate 7,973 of DATKSQ010000040.1, read as the reverse complement.
GTCGCAGGCGTCATCGGGGTCGAGTTTATCCTTCGCGGCCGAGGCTTGAACACCGCGCGCGCGCAGCCGCGCGAATGCTCGAACGGCGAAAAAAAGCGCGGCGCACCCCGGTTAACGGGCGCGCCGCGCGGATTCCGATTCGATTGAAATCAGCTCAGTCGCAGCTCGTGAAACTGATCGTCGGTGTCGTCAGCGTTGAGTCCGGGGGTGACGAGATCAACTCCGAAGGAGTGCATTCCGACACCGGCGGAAGGGCGATCGAAGTCGCGCTGCCGAACAGCGAGTATTCCGGCGTCGCCGCCCCTGAGGTGTAGCTGCCGCCAGCCGTGCCGGTGACAGGATTGTCGGGGGGCACCGCGACCGGGAAGCACACGCAGTTGCTACCGGTCGGGCAGCTCGAGCCGCAGCCGTTGGAAGTCAATGTAGTGGTCACCGGGATGCTGGCCGTTCCGCTATAGAGCGGGATGGGCGCCTGGTCCGCACCGCCGGTGCCGAAACCCTGCGTGCCTTGGAAGGCGATGTCGTCGCCGGTACCGGGCACCGTTCCGTTGGTGGTAGTCGTGACTTGCGCGTGAAGGGTGGTTGCCACGCCGCTGGCTGCGAGCAGCGGGATTTCAAGATTGTTCGGGCCGTTAGCCTGCGCGACCACTACGCCGGTCGTGATCGTCGCATCAGAGGGATCCCCAGAGTGGGGAAAGCCCTGAGAATCAACCACGATATCGTAGGTTCCGACCGGCACCGGGCAGAACGTGAAGGCGCCGTCGGAATCGGTGGTGGCCTCAGCCACGATCGTATTGACGGAGGTCTTGGTCGAGCCCGGTGCGGGAGTTCCATCGGTCACGTTCGGAGCCGAGGGCTCCATTTCCAGAAATACTTCCGCATCCGATACCCCAACCGCGGGATTATCTATCGTCACGGGGGTTGAAGGAGCACTGGCCGTGCCGACATATACCGCTCCAGCGATGATGGGCTGCAGGCTGACCTCGCCGGTATGGAGTACGGGCTTGAACGCGTATGAGGTCGTGACCGGCGGCTTGCCATGTTTGCCGTGGCTCTTGGCGTGCGGGCCATGGATGATGAGCGATTGGCACGCGTCGATATCGACATCCAAGTCGGCACCCTGGCCTGCGGTGATTGAGAAACCGCCGCGGGAAATCTGGCTCGCGGGAATCTTGAGCCCGGTCTGGCTGCCGCTGGGAAGAGTGAGCGGATAGTAGGTCCCGGTCGAATCCGCCACGCAGTCATACACCGTGTCGGCAAGGCCGCCTGCCGTGACGCAGGCGTTTTCATCCGCCGGGATGACCGGACTTCCGCTGCTGGTATTAGCAACGGTCATCAGGCGGATCTGCTGATACTTGCCGGGCGGCAGGCCAGTGCCGCCGAGATCGACGATCGGACAGTCGTTGCTGTTGATTGCTTCGCTTGGCTCCGACGAGGCGAACAGCAGGTCGAACTGCTGCGGGCTGCCGTTGGTCAGCGGGGTAAACCCGCGATGGCCCTTGCCGCTGAGATGCGCCTGCACGTCAGAGATGGTGACGTAGATGTGAGTGACGCCGGAAACCTTGCACGAGTTTCCGCCACGGCTGCTGTTGCTGAGATGGACCTTCACGTTCGAGCTGCCGGCGGCAAGCGCCGTCGTGCTGGTTCCCAGTCCGGCGGCCAGGGCGAAAATCGAAAGCGCAAGGACGGCGAACCTTCCGGCCCTAACCTGCGAACGTAGATGACTCATAGCTAAATGGATTCGCATGAAATTAACTCCTCCAATCGCCAACGCGTTAGAGGAGATCGTATCCACAGATGGGGAGCCTGCGCAATATTTTATTTTTGCGGTGCGTTGGGCGCAATGACCGCACCGCGCTCTGGCGCGGGGCGGCGTTCTGTGCGAGCGGTGCTTCGCGCTGGTCCGCTAAAGCGCCAAATCTTTCAAGCCCGCCTTCGGCGCCCCAACCAGGGCGACCATATTGCCCTCGGGCGCTTCGTTCTCGTGCATGAGTTGATGGCTATGGCCGATCTCCTCAAACTTGAAAGTCTCGGCGAGGCACGGATCGATCTTGCGATCGATCACGAGCTGATTGAACGCGTACGATTGTTCGTCGTTGGCGAAGTGCGAGCCTTGCAAGCGCTTCTGGCGCATCCAGAGGTAGCGCAGATCGGCGACCGCGTTGTAGCCGGTGGTGCCCGCGCAGATCACGACCATCCCGCCGGTGTCGCACACGAAGATCGAGGTCGGGATGGTGTCCTCGCCGGGATGCTCGAAGACGATTTTCGGATTTCTGCGCTCGCCGACGATATCCCAAATCGCCTTGCCGAAGGCGCGGCACTCTGCGGCCCATTTGTTGTACGCCTGGGTGTCAGTCCAATGCGGCATCATGCCCCAGTGCGAGAATTTCTTGCGGTTGATGCAGCCTTTGGCTCCCAGCTTCATGCAGAATTCGATCTTCTTGTCGTTGCCGACCACGCCGACGGGAATGCCGCCTTCGGCCTTGACGAGCTGAATCGCCATCGATCCGAGTCCGCCCGACGCGCCCCAGATGAGCACGATATCGTTCTTGCGCACGATGTTGGGCGGCCATCCCATGAGCATCCTGTAGGTTGTCGCTCCAACCAGGGTTGGCGCCGCCGCCTCTTCCCAGGTGAGATGCGCGGCCTTGGGCATGCACTGATGCGCCTGGACGCGGGTGAACTGGGCGAAGCTGCCGAAGTTGGTTTCATAGCCCCAGATTTTGTACGACGGATCGTACATCGGGTCTTCGCCGTTGCGCACCGCCGGACAATCGCGATCCCATACGCCGCAGTGGATCACCACGCGGTCGCCGACCTTGACGGTGCTAACATCCTTGCCCACGGCATACACGATTCCCGAAGCGTCACTGCCGCCGATATGGAAATCGTGATGGTCGTACTTGGACTTGTTGCGCGTCGCGATAACGTCGATCGGGCTGCCCAGAGCGGCCCACACGTTGTTGCGATTGACCCCGGCCGCCATCACATACACCAGCGCCTCATCGGGGCGCAGCTCGGGGACGGCGATTTTCTCGACCTTGAAGGCGTGCTTGGGATGTCCGAAGCGGTCGGCCCGGATCACCTGCGCGTACATGTGCGATGGCACGTGCCCAAGCGGGGGCACTTCACCGATTTCGTAAATTTCCTTGTGGCTCATATCCTCTGCCTGGCGTCTGCGTGTCGGCTGCGTCCTTTCGGTTTGTCAGTCCAACCCCAGATGGAGAATCATCGGGCACCGGAGCGAACAAACTACGTACCTGTTTGGCGCGCCTTTGACAACCGGCCTGACATGCCCTCAAGTGGGTGGATAGGCTGCGCGGGTGGCGGCGCTTGGTTGACGCGTAGGGTGCAATTCCATAAAAAAAGCGCACCCGGCCATGCTGGGCGGGGATGCTGCTCAACCGGCGCGGCGATCCGCCCGCTGCCCCGCGCGGGTATTTTTGTTCGGCATGATGGACTTGGGCGAAAAATTGAACGCATAACGATACTATCGAAGCCAGGATTGGCGAGATTGGGATTCCTATGGCGGTGCGCAAAATCGAGCATGGGCATTACTTCGAGGATTTCGAGGTCGGCCATCTCTACAAGCATCACTGGGGCCGCACGATCACCGAAGGCGACAATTCCTTCTTTTCGTCGGTCACGATGAATGCCAACCCCATCTACTTCAACCGCGAATACGCCAAGTCGCTCGGCTACAATGGCGTGGTCGTCAATCACCTGCTGGTGATGAACGTCGTGTTCGGGCTTTCGGTCGAGGATCTCAGCGAGCGCGCGATCGCGCATCTCGGCTACGAAGGGATGAAATATCTGGCGACAGTTTATCCGGGTGATACGCTGACTTCGGAGTCGATAGTGGTATCCAAGCGCGACAGTTCGCGGCCGGATCGCGGCGTCGTCAAGTTTCGCACCACCGGCTACAATCAGCGCGGCGAAAGGGTGCTCGAATACGAGCGTCCGGTCCTGATTCGCAAGCGCAACGTCAAGGCGGAGTAGGTTACAACGATGGCGCTGGTTACGCCCGAACATGAGGAAATTCGCCGCTCGGTGCGCGAGTTCGTCGAGGCCGAGGTCAGTCCGATCGCCAATGACCTCGATCGCGAGAACAAGGAAATCCCCGAACACATTCTCAAGAAGATGGCCGAGCTCGGATACTTCGGCGTGATTTTTCCCGCCGAAGACGGCGGGCTGGGACTCGATTACATCTCGATGGCGATCGTTACCGAGGAGCTTTCGCGCGGATGGCTCTCGGTCGGCTCGGTGATGACCCGCAACATCATCACCGGCACCCTGATCAGCGCCAACGGCACGCCTGAGCAGAAAAAGCGCTTCCTGCCGAAAATCGCGCGCGGCGAGACTCTGACCGCGGCCGCATTCACCGAACCCGATTCGGGCAGCGACACGGCGTCGTTCAAAACCCGCGCGGTGAAACAGGGCGACGGCTACCTGATCAAGGGCGCGAAGATGTGGTGCACGTTCGCCAATCGCGCGCACATGCTGACCGTGATGACGCGCACCGACCCGGACCTGTCCAAGCGCCACAAAGGGCTGTCGCTGATCCTGTTCGAGAAGGAGCCGGGCGACGATTTCGCGCCGCCGCAGCTAACCGGATCGCCGATTCCGACGATCGGCTACCACGGGATGCGCTCGTACGCGCTCCAGTTCGACGACGCATTCGCGCCCGCGGCCAACTTGATCGGCGGGCAGGAAGGGCGCGGCTTCTATCAACTGATGGCCAGCTACGAGGCCGCGCGCATCCAGACCGCCGCGCGCGGCGTGGGCGTGGCGCAGGCCGCGTTCGAGACGGCGGTCAAATACGCCAAGCAGCGCACCCAGTTCGGGCAGCCGATCGGAGACTTCCAGGTGATTCGGCACAAGCTGGCGCACATGGCGGTCGAGATCGAAGCCGGACGCCAGCTCTGCTACTTCGCCGCCTCGCAGAAAGATACCGGCAAGCGCTGCGACTACGAGGCCGGCCTGGCCAAGGCGTTCGCGGCCGAGATGGCCGAGCGCGTCACGCGCGAGGCGATGCAGGTGCACGGCGGCTATGGCTACTCGATGGAGTTCGAGGCGCAGCGCTTCTGGCGCGACGCGCGCGTGCTGTCGATCTTCGAGGGCACCAGCGAAATCCAGTACGAGGTAATCGGCCGGCGCATCATGGAGCAGAACTCTTGAGTCCCGCACAGGATAGTGATGCCGACCCGCGCCAGCGCGCCACCTTGTGTCATTCCCGCGCGCGTGTCCGGCGTGCGCGAGGAATCCCGGATTGCAGGACCGCGGCGGACGCGAAGACCGGGATTCCTCGCGCGGCAGCCACGCACGGGAATGACACACCAAGCTATCGAGCAAGAGCGGAATTGTCACTATGATATGCAGGACTCAATAGGTAATCCCCAATGAGCATCACCGGCGATAATAGCTACTTCGAAGACTTCATCGTGGGCGACACGCTGCTCCATCAGCGCGGCCGCACGATCACGGAAGCCGACAATCACGTCTTCACCTCGATGGTGATGAACACGGCGGAGCTGCACTTTAACCAGGATATGGTCGAGAAAGACCCGAAAACTTACTACAACGGGCGGCGCGTCGTGTACGGCGGCATCGTGCTCGCATTCACTGTTGGCCTGGCTTCGGAAGACACCAGCGAGAACGCGATCGCCGAGGTCGAAATGGACAACGGCCGGCATACCAATCCCGTCCTGCACGGCGACACGATCTACGCGCGCTCGACGGTGCTCGACAAGCGCGACTCCGATCGGCCCGACGCGGGGTTGGTAAAATTCAAGCTCGAAGGGTTCAAGCCCGACGGCACGGTGGTGGTCGAGATCGATCGGACCGTGCTGGTGAAAAAGAAGTCGCACTATCTCAAGAACGCCTGACGCGCGCGCGTCCCGATTTTCCGCAGGAGTGGAATTACATGTACGTATTGGATAATGGCGCCCGTTTTGTCATTCCGCGCACCGAGATGACCTATCCCGGCCACAGCATGAAGCTGCATCAGAACGCGGCCGATCCGGTCAAGTGTCCTGTCGATCACGTGATGGCGGATTTCGAGGACGCCTGCCCGTACGAGTTCAAGGGGCCCAAGAGCCGGGCCGTGATGGTCGAGGCGCTGACCACGCTCAACTTCGGCAAGAAGATAGTGACGGTCAGGCCCAACAATATCCACTCGAAGTTTTTCAAAGACGACATGGAAGCGATCATGCTCGGCGCGCCGAACCGCTTTCACGGCATCATGCTGCCCAAGACGCGCGGCGCCGAGGAGATCAAGCAGGTCGCCAAGCTGCTCGACGATCTCGAAAAGCGCGGCGGATGGAAGTATCGCGTGCAGATCGAGTCGCTAATCGAAACGCCGCACGCGCTGGTCCATGCCTACGAAATCGCGATCGCGTCGGACCGGATGGCGGGGCTGGTGTTCGGGATCGCGGATTTCGCGGCCAATCTCGGCATCCGCGATATCGTCGATAATCAGAACATCAACTTCCTGTACTCGAAGCAGGCCTGCGTGGTCGCCGCCAAGGCCGCCGGACTGCACGCGGTGGACAACGTCTTTCTGCGCCTGTGGAAGAACACCGACGCGCCCGAGCGGATTGCGCAGCTCAAGGAAGAACTGCGTGCCAAGAACGTCGGCGCGGCGAACCTCGGGATGGACGGCACCTGGGTGATTCATCCGCAGCAGGCCGAGATCGCGAATGCCTGCTTCACGCCGACCGCCGAACAGGTCGCCGAAGCGCGGCGCGTCATCATCCTCTACCACGAGAAGGGAGGCGGCTCGATGGCGGATCCCAAGACCGGCGAGATGATCGACGAGGCTACTATCAAGATCGCGCTGATGGACCTGGCCAAAGGCGCGCAAGCCGGCCTGGTGAGCGACGCCGAGTTGCACGAATGGTCGGCCAAGAGCCGCGACATCACCGGCTACGACATCCTAGAGCTGATGCGCCGCGTCGCGTAGCAGTCGCGCGGCACTCTCACCCGCGCGTCACGATGCTTGCGAGAAATGTGCGCCGCGCGCCGCTGATTCCTTCTCCCGCCGGGAGAAGGTGCCCGAAGGGCGGATGAGGGCGCTTACTCCTCCCGCGCCGCCAGGGCAGCACCCTCACCCGCGCGTCACGATGCTTGCGAAAGAACCGCAAGCATCGCGCCGCGCCGCCCTCTCCCGGAATGAGAGGGGCAGACACGGGCGCCGCGCCGCCGTGTGCCAGTGGCGCCTCATGGAGGGCGAGGGTAATTCAGATTTTTCGCTCCAAGTCGCGGCGTTGACGCGCCCGCCCGCCGATATGTTATTGATCGGCGCAGTTCCATTGCCCGGAGGGATTGCCGATGCCGTCCAAAGAATTGATCGCCGATAGCCCGCGCCAGGTCGGACTCGACAGCGCCAAGGTCGAGGCGCTCCTCGAGCGCGCCCAGCGCGAAGTTCACGAGGGTCTGCTGCCTTCGGTGCAGATCGCGATCGCGCGCAATGGAAAAATCGCCGCGATGCGCACCTTTGGCCGCGCGGTCCAGGGCGGCGCTGACCAGCCCGCGACCGATCAGACGCTGTACACGATCTTCTCCTGCACCAAGGCGATCATGTCGTCCGCCGCGTGGATTCTTATCGGCGAAGGCAAGCTCGACCCGGCCGAGCGCGTCGCGGCGATAATTCCCGAGTTCGCAAGCAACGGCAAAGACAAGATCACCGTCGAGCAGGTGCTGCTTCATGTCGGCGGATTTCCCAACGCGCCGTATGCACAAGATGAATGGCTCGATCGCAACAAACGCCTCGAACGCTTCGCGAAGTGGCGGCTCGAATGGCCGGTCGGCAGCAAGTTCGAGTACCATCCGACTTCGGGCTTCTGGGTGATCGCGGAAATAATCGAGCGGCGCACGGGCAAGAATTTTCGCGACTTCGTGCGCGAGCGGATCGCCCTGCCGCTCGGGCTGCCCGAGCTGCGGGTGGGGCTGCCGCGCGAATATCACAGCCGGGT
>DATKSQ010000039.1:0-32647 GCA_035531615.1 Binataceae bacterium (SeqCode) | reverse complement strand
GAACCCTCGGCGATGCTGAAGATTTTGCGAGAATCGGCAAGTTCGCCGATACCTTCGCGGACCGCGAATTGACCGGGTATGACGAGCGGCGCCAGGCGCTGTGTTCGCGTCATGCGAAGCACAGAGGCGACGCGATTGTGGATGGCTGCCATGCGGACAGGATTACACGCAACGGAATCGGGCATAAGGCTGAACAGTTCAGCCCTGAACAAATCTGGCAAAAAACCTAACGCGCGTTAGGGGCGTCGCGCAAGGCGCCTCCACCGTATTCCTTCTCCCCCCGGGAGAAGGTGGCGCGCAGCGCCGGATGAGGGTTCTTACTCCTCGCTATTCGATACGAAGGTTGCGAAGTAAGCACCCTCACCCTGCGCGTCACGATGCTTGCGAAAACAATCGCAACCATCGCGCCGCGCTTCCCTCTCCCGGTGGGAGAGGGGCAGGCAAGGGCGGCGCGTTACGCGGCGGTCAGACGATGCCGGTGAAGAAGTGCAGGGAGCGGGTTGCGAAGGCTAGGACTGGGGCCCAGTAGAGGCCGAGCACGATCGTCGCGCAGGCGAGCACTCCCATCAGGCCGTAGTTCCACGCGTCAGGCGTGACGGTGCCTTCGTCGCCTTGCGGCGCGTCGAGGAACATCGTCTTGATTGGGCGCATGTAATAATAGAGCGAGACGACCGAGTTGAGCACGCCGACGATTGCGAGCCAGTAGAACTTGCCGCGAATCACGGCGGCGAACAGGTAGAACTTGCCGATAAATCCGATCGTGAGCGGAATCCCGGTCAGCGAGAACAGGAAGATCGTCAGCGCCACCGCGGGCACGATTCCGCCGCGCCACGCGAGCCCGCGGTAGGCGTCGATATCTTCGCGCCCTGTGGAGTTCGCGACGATCATCACGACCAGGAAAGCGCCCGCGTCCATCACGTAGTACGCGAACAGGTAAAACAGCATCGCGCGGATTCCGTCGTTCGACAGCACGACGATACCCATCAGCGCGTAGCCCGCCTGCGCGATCGAGGAGTAGGCGAGCAGCCGCTTCATGTTGGTTTGGCCGAGCGCGGCAAGATTGCCGAGCGTCATTGTGATCATGCAGATGAAGAGCAGCAGCTCGGGCCAATCGACGCCGCTGAGCGCCTGCCAGTTTCCGGCCGAGGTCAGAGACGACAGGGCGGGATAGAAAAACCGCGTGAGCAGCGCGAAGCCCGCCGCTTTCGAGCCGATCGCAAGAAAGGTCGTGACGGGAATCGGCGCGCCCTGATAAACGTCGGGCGCCCACATGTGAAACGGAACCGACGCGACCTTGTAGCCCATCCCGGCCAGAATCAGCACCAGCGCGATAAACACCGCCAGAACCGGAATTTGTCCGGGGGTGGTCAAGGCGAGATTGATCTGATGGAAATCGAGCGAGCCGGTGATTCCGAAAATCCAGCTCATCCCATAGATCATCGTGCCCGAGGCGACTCCGCCGTAGATCAAATACTTGAGCGCGGCTTCGAGCGAGCGGCGGTTATGGCGCAAAAAGCCGGTCAGGATGTACGAAGTCAGCGAGACGAATTCGAGCGCGAGATACGCCATCAGCAGATTCGCCGACTCCGCCATCAGGAACATCGCGAACGTGCTGGCGAGCAGAATCGCGTAGTACTCGCCCTGATCGCATCCGTGAACCTCGACCGATCCGATCGACATCCAAATCGCGACGATCGCGGCCAGCGCAATCAGCGCGCGAAAGTAGATCGCGAACGAATCGAACACGATCATCCGATGGAACAACCACGCGCCGGGCCCGACCGGCTCGAGCCCGACCAGCAGCAGCGCGACGACCGCGGTCATCAGCGCCACGTCGCCCAGGCGGCGCTTGTCGGCGATCAGCAGATCCAGAATGATCAGCAGCAGGATTCCGCCGGCGAGCACCAGCTCGGGCGCGAAACGGGTCAGGCTCGCGTAATTGCCGAGATCCATCGACGCATCACCCCATCAGTGCCAGAGCGCAATCGCGGAAACCGGCGTTGACAGCACCACCTGGTTCAGATGCGCGAGCGAAGTGTTGAGCAGTCCCAGGATCGCTTGCGGATAGACGCCCAGGATGAGGACGATGATCGCGAGCGGAATGAGCGTGAACGCCTCGCGGAAAGAGAGGTCGGGAAGGTCCTTGTATTTTTCGTTGAACGGGCCGAGGTAGATTCGCTGATAGGTCCACAACAGGTATCCGGCCGTGAGAATCGCGGTCGCCGCGGCGAACACCGTCAGCAGCGGGTAAGTCTGCCACGCGCCGATCAGCACCAGGACCTCGGAGATGAACGCCGACATCCCCGGCAGGCCCATCCCGGCGAAGAACGCGAATCCAGTCACGGCGGCGTAGATTGGCATCTGCTGCGCCAGACCGCCGAAGCCCGCGATCTCGCGATGATGCGCGCGGTCGTAGATCACGCCGACCAGGATGAAGAGCATCGCCGTGATGGTGCCGTGGTTGAACATCTGCAACACCGCGCCGTCGATTCCGGCCGCGGTGAACGACGCGATTCCGAGCATCACGTAGCCCATGTGGCTGATCGACGAGTAGGCGATAAGTTTCTTGTAGTCGGTCTGCGCCATCGCGCACATCGCGCCATAGACGATATTGATCGTGCCGATAATGCCCAGGAACAACCACGCCAGCTCGTGGGTCGCGCCCGGCAGGATCGCGAAGTTGACCCGCAGGATTCCGTAGGTGCCCATCTTGAGCAGCACGCCCGCCAGAATAACCGAGATCGCGGTGGGAGCTTCGACGTGCGCGTCGGGCAGCCAGGTGTGGAACGGAAAGGCGGGAATCTTAATCGCGAATCCGATGAACAGCGCGATCCACGCTACGCGCTGGAATCCGATCGAGTAGTGCGACGCGTTGGCGGCCAGCGCCGTCATGTCAAAAGTGTTCTGCCCGCCGTAAAAATATAGCCCCAGCATCGCCAGCAGGATCAGCACCGAGCCGAGCAGCGTGTAGAGAAAGAACTTGATCGCCGCGTACTCGCGCCGCGGCCCGCCCCACACGCCGATCAGGAAGTACATCGGCAGCAGCATCACTTCCCAGAAGATGTAAAACAGGAAGAAGTCGAGCGACACGAACACGCCCATCATCCCCGCGTCGAGCATCAGCAGCAGCGCGTAATAGGCTTTCTCGGCGCGGTTGATGCCGAAGCTCGCGAACACCGCGATAAAGCAGATGAGCGCGGTCAGCAGCACCATCGAGATGCTGATCCCGTCAACCCCCATGAAGTAGGAGATGTGGTACGACGGCATCCAGGCGAACTTATCGACGAATTGCGCGGCGGTGGTGGTGGTGTCGAAGTGCTGATACAGCCAGATCGCGATCGCGAGCTGCGCGGCGGTCGCCGCCACCGCCAGCCACTTGGCCGAGTCTTTCATCGCCTGCGGCAGGGCCAGGATGATGACCATCCCGATAACGGGTACGAACGTGATCAGTGTGAGGGCGTGGCTCATTTTCAATAATGCTCTTCTTGAATAATGCTCGTGCGGGCTAGCGACAGCGTCCGTGTGGCCGTGCGCTCACACGCGCAGCATCGCGCGCGCCAGCAGAATCACCATCACCGCGGCCAGAATTCCGTATAGGTAACCGTTAATCGAACCGGTCTGGAGCCTGCGCAGCCGTCCCCCGACTTCCAGCGTGACGAGCGAGGCCGCATTGACGAGTCCATCTACCACGTAACTATCGAACAAGCCGGACATCCACGCCCCCAGCACCGTCAGCGTGGCGACCAGATTCACCACGCCGTCGATGATGTTCAAATCGAACCACGCGAGCGCCCGGGTCAGAGCCAGATAGGGCTGCACGACAGTGAAATCATAAAACTCATCGACGTAATACTTGTTCAGCACCCAGCGGTACGGCGCTCCGCCAAGCGCTTCGCTGTAGCGCTCGGGGGCGATTGTCTTGCGCCGGTACATCAGGTCCGCGACCAACCACCCGAGCACCACCATCGTGAAGGTCACGAGGCCCAGGGCCGCCTCGAGGCCGCGGTTGTGGATGCCGGATTGCGTCAGGCGCAGGGTCATCGGCGAGCTGAACACGGGATCGAGAAAATCCTCGAACGGTCTGAAGGTCGCGATGAAATCCGGAATCCTCACGATTCCGCCGAACACCGACAGCAATCCCAGCGCCACCAGCACATACGCCATCGAGGGCGGCGACTCGTGCAGGTGATGCTCCTGCTCGTGGGTGCCGCGGAATTCGCCGAAGAAGGTCATGTAAACCTGGCGGAACATGTAGAAGACCGTGATCCCGGCGCCGAGCAGCAACAGCGCCCACACGAACAGATGGCCGTGCGAGAACGCCTGCCAGATAATCTCGTCCTTGGACATGAAGCCGGCGAACGGCGGCACGCCCGAGATCGCGAGCGTGGCGGCCACGAAGGTAATGAACGTGATCGGCATGTGATGGCGCAGGCCGCCCATCTTGCGCATGTCCTGCTCGCCGCCCATCGCGTGGATCACCGAGCCCGAGCCGAGGAACAGGCACGCCTTGAAGAACGCGTGGGTCATCAGATGAAACACGCCGGCGGTAAATGCGCCCACGCCGACCGCCGCGAACATGTAGCCAAGCTGCGAGACGGTCGAGTAGGCGAGAACCTTCTTGATGTCGTTTTGGGCGACGCCGATGGTCGCGGCGAAAAATGCGGTCAGGCCGCCAATCACGGCGACGACCGTCATGGTGGCCGGCGCCATCACGAACAGGAAATTCATCCGCGCGACCATGTAGATGCCGGCGGTGACCATCGTCGCCGCGTGAATCAGGGCGCTTACGGGAGTCGGACCGGCCATCGCGTCCGGCAGCCAGATGTAGAGCGGAATCTGCGCGGATTTTCCGGTCGCTCCGGCGAACATCATCAGCGTCACGAAAGTGACCATCGTCATACCCAGATAGCCCGGCATCCCGGCCAGCAGCGGCGCGTACTTCGCGACCTCGCGCGTGACCAGGGTCGGATGCCCGACCGTGCCGAGCGCGGCGAACAGGCTGAAGAGCGCGATGACGAAGGCGAGGTCACCGATCCGGTTGACGATGAACGCCTTATTGCCGGCGGTGGTGTTCGCGTAAACCTTGTACCAGAAACCGATCAGCGCGAATGAGCACAGCCCCACGCCCTCCCATCCGACGAACATCAGCCACAGGTTGTCGCCCAGCACCAGCACCAGCATCGCGAAGGTGAACAGGTTGAGCCATCCGAAGAAGCGCCAGTACGACTCGTCCTCGTGCATGTAGCCGGTCGAATAGATATGGATGAGTCCGCCGACGCCGGTGATGATCAGCGTCATGATCATCGAGAGCGGGTCGAGCCAGAACGCGATGTCGATCTTGAGGCCGCCGTAATGGATCCAGGGCCACAAATCGTCGAGCATGAAGCGTGCGTCCGGCGCGAGCGACAGCATCACGAAGAAGGTGCGCGCGGCGAGGATGAAGGCGGCGATCACGACGCCGCATCCGAGCATCGAGATCGCGCGTTTGCCGAAGGTTTTTTGCAGCCACGCGCCGGCCAGAAAATTTATCGCCGCGCCGATTAGCGGCAGCAGGATAATATAGCGCGCAACCGTTATGCTTACCGGATGATCCATCAGACACAATCCGCGTTCAGAGGCCGGCGGGAACCAACTCCTCCGCATGCCGCCATCCCCACACTCCTATCCGCGCTCGAGCACGCGGCTGATATAAGCAGAAATCCGATCCGCCGAAAAGGAAAATCGATCCGCCGAGCGCGGATCCTCCGCGATCGCGATGCGCGCGGCTATCCGCTGAGGTTTTCGGTCGCACCGACATCAATCGTCCTGAAGTTCTGGTAGATCGCCAAAACCACGGCGAGACCGATTACCGCCTCGGCGGCGGCGAGCATGATCACGAAGATCGCGAAAATCTGTCCGTCATATTTGCCGCCGCCATAGAACGCGAAGGCAAGATAGTTGATGTTGGCCGAGTTGAGGATCAACTCGACACCCATCAGGATGCCGATCGCGTTGCGCCGCGTCAGCACGCAGAACATCCCGAGCATGAACACGATTAGGCTCAAGACCAGATAGTGCTCGAGCCCGATTCCCCCGCCCATAGCAGTCCCCGGCTCCCGTTACTCGCGCGCTTCGTGGCGCGAGATCACGATCGCGCCGATCAATGCGGTTAGCAGCACCAGTGATGCGACCTCGAAGGGCAGCACATACGCGCCCAAGAATGCATTTCCGATCCCGTAGGTCGTAGGCGCCGTGGTATGGACCGCGACCTGATGCCAGCGCGTCCGCGCGATCGCGTACAGCATCACGGTGCCCGCGATCAGGGTCGTCACCAGCGCGGGCGCGGTTCCGACCGCGCGATTCGAGATGGTGACGTCGGCGATTCCCTGCGTCAGCATCACGGCGAAGATCGTCAGCACCAGAATTCCGCCGACATAGACCAGTAGCTGGACCATCGCGACGAAATCCGCCGCGAGCAGAATATAGACTCCGACCACGCCCATGAACGCGCCCAGCAGCGCGAAGGTGGAATAGACGATGTTGTGCGAGAACGCGACGATCGCCGCCGAACCCACCGTTAGCGCCGCAAGTGCGTAGAAGATTACCGTCTCGAGCATGATCTGGCCCGCCCCTCCCGGCGGCGCGCGATAACTGCGCGCGCGCTAAGACTCCTCGGTCTCCGCCGCGGGCTTCGCGCCGCCCGGCTGCGCCCATTCGTCAAGATAATGCATCCCGCGGCTCAGAATCGGCGCCAGACGCGGATCGGTCTCGGGGCCTTTTTTGGCCTTGTAGGCGTGAATCGGCTCCTGGATAAAGCGCCGAATCAGGCTCTCGAGCGAGAAATCCGCGCCCTCGAATTCGGTCGTATGGTGAATCGAGCCGGTCGGGCACGGCTCGCTGCACAATCCGCAGAACATGCACTTGGCGATATCGATATCGAACTGAGAGATGATCATGCCGCGCGTGGCGGGATCTTTTTCGACCGCGATCACGATGCAATCGATCGGGCAGGCGCGCTCGCACGCAAGGCATCCGGTGCAAATCTCGAGGTCCACCTCGAGAATTCCGCGGTAGCGAAACGGCAGCGTGTCCTGCACCCGCACCTCGGTGCGGTCCGGATACTGCACGGTGTACGGCTTGCGCACGAAGTGCGAGGCCGTGACCGCCATCCCCTCGAAAATCGAGCTGACGGCGTCTTTTATATTGTCAACGTAAGCGCCGAACGCACCCATGATTTTTTGTCAAACGATCGCAATCCGGAATCGCGAACCTAAATCGTCGGATTGTAATACATCTCCATCTTTGAGCGTTTCGCATAGTAGATGACCCGCTGGATGAACAGGACCGCGACCACGATTGCGGCGGCGACCATGATATAGCCGGCCCACGAATTGCCCTCGGGCCAGATCGCGACCCAGATCGCCGTGCCGATCATGTTGATAAACGCGATCGGCACAAAGTACTTCCAGCACAGCGTCATCAGTTGATCGATACGGACGCGCGGCAGCGTTCCTCGCACCCACATCGACACGAACACCAGGAACAAGACTTTCAGGTTGAACGTGATGAGCTGCAGGATGTTCATCGCGACTACGTTGTTCGTGACGTGCGGAAATTGCCACCCGCCCAGGAACAGGGTCGTGATGATCGCGCCGATAATGAACAGGTTGCCCCACTCCGCCATGAAAAAAAACAGGTAGCGCATCCCGCTGTACTCGGTCGCGAAACCCGCCACCAGTTCGGACTCCGCCTCGGGCAGATCGAACGGCGTGCGGTTGCCCTCGGCCAGCGCGGATATGAACAGGATATTGGCCGCGATAAACGTGAACGGATTGGCGAACAGGAACCAATGCTGAGGAGCCCAGCCCTGCGCCTTGATGATCCCCTGCATCGAGAGCGTGCCGGTCATCAGCACGATCGGAAAAATCGACAAGCCGGCGGGAATCTCATAGCTGACGATCTGCGCGGCCGAGCGGATTCCGCCGATCAGCGACCACTTGTCGTTCGACGCCCATCCCGCCATCAGCACCCCGACTACGGTCAGGGCCGTGACCGAAGTCATGTACAGGATGCCGACGTTGAGGTCGGCAAGAATCAGCGACGATGAAAACGGCATCACCGCCCACGGCAGCACGAAAGCGAGCACCACCAGGTACGGCGCCATCTTGAACAGATGCGGATCGGCGTCGGTCGGGACTATATCTTCCTTGCAGACGTGCTTGACGCCGTCGGCCAGCCATTGCAGGAAGCCATTGGGCCCGACGCGATTGGGGCCGACGCGCGACTGGATGCGAGCCCATACGCGGCGCTCGACCCAGCTCACGATTCCGGCGAACGGAAATGCGACCCCCAGGAACACGACGGCGCTCAGCACGAACACCGCGATCGCCGCGACCAGATCGTACGGCGCGTTCTTGCCGAACATCCCGGATGCGATCAGGTTTTGAACCAGGGTCTTCATGACTGACTTAGCGATCGATCTCCGGCGCGATAACGTCCAGGCTCGCGATCAGCGTCACCAGGTCGGCGATCATCAGGCCGCGGCTGAGCTTCTGCGTGATCCCCATCGCGGCGAACGATCCGGTCCGCACGTGTACTCGCCACGGATAGGCGGTGCCGTCGCTGACCACGTACCAGCCCATGTCGCCGCGCGCGGACTCGACGCGAATCTGGCACTCGCCCGCTGGCGGCTTGAAGTTGCGCGCGACTTTGGCCAGCACGGAACCGGCGGGCAATTGCTTAAGCGCCTGGCGCAGGATTTTCGAGGACTCGGCCATCTCGCGAATCCGCACCATGTAGCGATCCATCGCGTCGCCGAGCTGGCCCCACTGTCCGTTGCCGATCGGAACCTCGAACTCGAAATCGGGATAGACCGAATAGGGGATGTCCCGGCGGGCATCCCACTTGAAGCCGCAGGCGCGCAGGTTGGGTCCGACCAGGTTGTAGTTGATGGCCTCTTCGAGCGTGATCACGCCGACGTTGGCCAGCCGCTCGATGTAGATTTTGTTGTACGAGATGAGGGCGTTGTATTCCTCGAGGATCGGATCGAAATGATCCAGATACGCGAGCGCCTTCTCGCGCCATCCGGGCGGCAGGTCGAACGCCACGCCGCCGATTCGCATGTAGTTGAAGGTGAGCCGCGCGCCGCACAGCTCTTCGATCAGGTCGTTGATCATTTCACGCTCGCGAATCGCGTGCGTGAACGGCGTCATCGCGCCGATATCCATCGCCATCGTTCCGACCGAAAGCAGATGCGAAGCGATCCGGTTGAACTCGGCGGCGATCACCCGGCAATACTCGCCGCGCTTTGGCACTTCGATTCCGGCCAGCTTTTCGCACGCCATCCCCCAGCCCTGATTGGTGAACATCGCGCACACGTAATCGACCCGGTCGGTGTACGGCATAAAGCCGTGGTAGCCGACTTTTTCGGCGATCTTTTCGATCGAGCGATGCAGGTAGCCCACGTCGGGCACCGCCTCGCGCATCACTTCGCCGTCGGCGCGCACCACGAAGCGCAAGACCCCGTGGGTCGAGGGATGCTGCGGGCCCATGTTGAGCGTCATTTCTTCTGTGCGCAGGGTGCTCATTTGTGTTTCGGATCCAGCCGGATAATCGGGCTTTCGCGCACCGTCGAGATGCCGTGATATTCGGCCGCCTCGACGAAATCCTTGCGCAGCGGATAGCCCTCCCAGTCCTCGGGCAGAAGAATCCGGCGCATGTCGCTGTGGCCCTCGAAGGTGACGCCGAGCAGATCGAAAATCTCGCGCTCCATCCAGTTGGCGGATTTCCACACGCCCTCGAGCGTCGGCACCCGCGGATTGTCGCGCGGCAGTTTGATCTTCAGCACCGCGCCGTGGCGATGCTGGTAGGAGAACAGGTGACAGACCACCTCGATGCGATCTTTGTAATCGACGCCGCTCTGATTGGACAGACAATCCATCGCGAGCGCCGGATCGTCGTGCATGAAGCGCCCAACCTCGACGATTGCGGCCGGATCGATAACGCAGAACGAATCGAGCTTCTGCGTGACGGTCTCGAGAACCCGGCCGCCGAACTGCTCGGTGAGCCGCTGATATATCGCGAGCGCTTCCATCCTCAGGCCGCGGTCACATCCTCGTGATTGGCCTCGCGATTCGCGCTCCCGCGCGACAGCCAGCGCTCGGTCATGATCTTCTCTTGCAGCTTCAGAAGCCCTTCGGTCAGCGCCTCGGGCCGCGGCGGGCATCCGGGCACGTACACATCAACCGGCAATATCTTGTCCACCCCGTCGCACACCGAGTAGGCGAGCTGGAACAGGCCGCCGCAACTCGCACACGAGCCCATCGAGATAACGTACTTCGGATCCGGCATCTGGTCGTAGAGCAGCCGCGTGCGCAGCGCCATCTTGAGCGTCAGCGTACCGGCCACGATCATCAGGTCCGACTGGCGCGCCGAGGCGCGCGGAGTGGCGCCGAAGCGCTCGATATCGGCGCGCGGGCCTCCAGTATGCATCAGCTCGATCGCGCAGCAGGCCAAGCCGAACAGCATGTACCAGATGCTCGATTTGCGCATCCAGTTGAGCAGCTCGTCGGTTTTGGTGGTGAGCACATAATCCGGAAGGGTGTTGAGCAGCGACATAACTAATTATCGTCCCAGTTCCTGGTCGGGAACTTTTTTGATCCATTCGAGATCATGTTTGACCCACACATAGGCCAGGCCGACGAACAGGATCAGCAGGAAAATCAAAATTTCGCTCAGCGCCGCGATCCGCGCGCCGTTGCGCACCCAATCGAGATAGACGGCGGCAATAGGATAGACGAAGGCGACCTCGACCTCGAACACGACGAAGATTAGCGCGATCAGGTAGAAACGCACGTTGAAGTTAATCCACGCGCGCCCGGTTGGGGGCTCGCCGCATTCGTAGGGAATCAGCTTGCGCGCATATGGATTGTTGGGCGCGAGCAGCTTTTGCAAGCCGAACATCAGCGCGACAAAACCGATTCCGATCACGGTCAGGGCAAGCGGCACGCCGAAGCTCAGGTACATGGATGAATTACCGACTCCTCAATTAGTTGGACCGGATCGAACTGTCAAGAAGCACGACTTTTGGGGGCGCAAACGATACTTAAGCGATCCTTCTTCATCGCAGTAGCCGTGGACGCGGACGGCTATCTGCCCGAGCCTTCTAACCACTTGATTTTGCAAGGGTTTCGAGCGCGTGCGCGTCGAGCCACGCGCCGTCGCCGGCGGGGCAAGCGCGCATCGCAATCCCATTTTGCACCCGCTCGGCCAGAGGTCCGCCGCACTTGGGGCATTTTAGCGCCGCGCTCGCTCGCGCGCGCATTTTTTCGAGCAACTCCTGGTCGCGCCGGCGCGCCCACTCGGATTCGCGCGCCGCTTCCACGTCGCGAAACTTATCACCCAGCCGGTCTTTTTCGTCGCTCATTTTTCCCGCCTCCGCGATTGGTGAGGCTTGCTTATCAAGTGTACCACATCGGGCGCGTCGCCGATGCGTGCCCCACCGGGGGCAGGAGATTAACCGCCAGCCGCGGAGCTACGTCATATCCTTAAGCAGCTTGCCGGTGCGCGCATTGTCGACCGTCGCGTCGAATTTTTCGCCAAGATCGACGCCCATCTGCTGCGCGCGCTTTTTCGCCCACAAGCCGACGTTGCGCGAGTCGCGATAGAACGATTCGTCGCGCGGTTTCGAGGGGTCGAAATTTTGCAGCCGCGACGCCTCGCTCGCGACCACCGCGAACGCCGACATCACGCGCCTTAGCCGCGCCGCCCCGCACTCGGGACACGAGCGCCGCTCGCGCTTCTTCGGACTCAGCACGACGTGCGCGCTGATCCGATGGCAGCGGGCGCATTGATATTCAAAAATTGGCATCCGAGCTGACAATACCTCGCCGCCGCACAAGCGGGCAAATCGGCGGCTTTGGGACTGTGACCGGCATGGCCATTGGCGATTCGTTCGAAACGGCGGCTTGCGGGGAATTCAGCGTCCGGCTTCCAAGCAATGCTTCTCGAATCGCCGAAGCAATTCTAAATGGTCGAGCGTGCTCAGCGGCGCCTCTGAATAATACAAGTGCCTCTCAAACGGCGTCGCCGACCGGGGTTCAATCTTAATAGCGCTCGGCGCAAAGCCTGGCTGGACGGTCTGGTCAAAATGAAAGACCACGGAAGTCAGTTCGAAGGGCGGCTTCACGAGATAGAAATCGTCGATGCGGTTTTGAACAAGGCCGATTGCAGGCCGCAACATGGGAAAGAATTCGGAAAGTTTTCGTTCAAACTGCACAACCAATTGGCTCGAATGACCGATAGGTCGAATGATTTCGAACTCGAACTTGAAATTGGCGGCAGCCCACTTGAGCACATCATCTAGGACCAGATCAGAGTCGCGAGTGTCAGTGTCGGTACTTATCGAAAGCCCCGATTGGTATACCTGTAGCCAGCCGATAACAATTACGCGATCGTCAACGTCCAACTTGCCGTGCCGGAAATTAATTGAACCGTTGGGGTCAAGAGGAAACAGTTGATGCGGGTCGGTCGGAAACTCCACGAATTTGTAGCGATCGACGACCGCCTTGACCGCTTCCGGCAGGTATCCAAATCCTCGATTTGGCGTAACCGCGATTACGCTTTGCGCGAGCGGAACGTTGATAAGCTTCATCTTATCCCGAGCAGACGATTTGGTTCCGGGTTATGCTGCGAGCCGAGCGGGGTTGGGGGAGCTCCGCCAGTCTCTTGCGCACCGCCTATTCGCACCATTCTTCGCAGGCGATCATCGAGATCGATTACTTTCGCCTTTGGAGTGATGATCCGTGCCGCCCCTGAACCGAATTCGTCCACGAAACTCGGTGCGGCGAGGGTCTCGAAGGTCTGGTTCTCGATCATAGAGAAAAGCTTGCTGAAGGGTGCGAAGCGGACGATCAGCGCCACGTCGAAGACGTTGGCGATTCGCTTGAGCGTATTCAAACTGAGGTTATCGTAGTTCGGATTTTCCAGCAGCGATATTCGCGCTTGGGCCATTCCGGCCTTCTGGGCGAGTTCCTCTTGACTCCACTTGCTCTTTTCCCGCATCGCGCGAATCTGCGCGGCGGTAATTCCTGTTATCGAGGTACCGAAGACGTCGCGATATCGTTTGCGAAAAAACTTCCGCAGGTTCCTAGAACTCATGCTCTCTAATCCTGCCAGTATCGTTCATCGCTATTTTCCTTCGTTGCTGCGCAGTCTCGAGGTCCGATTTCCGGATTTTTCCTTTTTCAATGGCTCCCGCAAGCAACCAAAAGTGGAACTGCCGGGCGTAGCAACCAAGCGGTCGATATTGGACTTTCTTGAATGTAATTCGTAACTCGATAAGATCTGTCCCCTTGTACTTGCTGGCCCACTTTTCCGGCCATTCGCGCATGGGCCTCATATCTTTCAAGCGACGTTCAATGAATGCTTCGGCTTCCTCTCCGATTCGGGCGAACCACTCTTCAATCACGCTCTGGCCCGAACTGTCGATAAAGTCGTCGAACGTCCAGATCATAAGATTATCAGAAAAATATAATAGCGCAATCGATTTCGCTTGACAGATTTATTAGAATTTTCTAATATAACCTCGAAATCGGGGAACACACGCACGGGTTATCGGACAACCGGCCCAAAGCAGCGCCCCAGAGTTGTTCTGTTCGCTGAGGAATGCGGGGTAGAGTGTCGAGTACACCTCTTTGGAAGATTGTCCCTGCCACAGCGTTGAACGCGACCCGCAAGAGCTGTCAACGTATGCCAGAGTCATAGAAACAAGATGTTTCTGTGGCCGGCCGCATTCGCAACGTGCAGCCAGACCTTTGCACCCAGATCGTTGGACCTGAAGCCAAGGGAGCATGGGCGATGAACGCTTTGTCACTGCCAGTATCAACGCCTTACCCAAGCTCAATGGTTCGCTAACGATCTTTCATGATGAGATCGGCGAGCGGGCTGCCCGCCAGCATCAGAAGGCCGACCGCGCCGACCGCGAGTCCGGTCCCGATCCACCAGAGCGATCGATACTCGGCTCCGAGCACGATCATCGCCAGCGCCCATAGCGGCAAAATCGCACAGATAGCGAGCCGCATCAGCACGCTCATCGCACGTTCGGCTTTTTCAATCTGGTCGGCCATGATTCCCCTATCTACCGATTCCCGCGCCCGCAGGCAATCTCAGCGCGCCGGCGGCGGCGCGATTGCGTATAGCGCCAGCGGACCGTCGTGGCCAATCAGGTGGGAGCGGACCACCAAGGTCAACCGGTCGCGATATTGCGGGGCAAGGCTCCGAAGCTGGGTGTCATCGGCGACCAGATAGGACGGCGCTCCGGAAAGCGGCGTAACGCGACTCCGTCCCATCAGGGGCGGCGCTTCGATCCCGTAGTAGAAAGAAAAGTCGTAATTCGGCTCGCGCACCACAAAGACCGGCGCCGCCCCGGCTTGCTCTTTGACCACGAATGCAAAACTCTTCGCGCTGCGCTCCCAGGCCAGCGCCGGCCGCACGATCGCGTTGACCAGCATCGATCCCGCCAGCGTCAGGACGCCCGCCGCGGCACCGGCCAAAATCGCGCGCCGCCGCGTGATAGCGAAAAACGCCGCGATCCCCGCGCCGGCTACCACGATCGCGAACAACAGGTATCCCGTGCGCATGGTCGCAAACCCTTGTGCGTAAAGCGCCACCTGGTCGGCATCGCTCGATTGCAGATGTAGCCCCACCCGCGCGTGCGATATCGCGAGCCACACTCCCGCGCCCACCGCCGCTACCATCGCGAGCGCGATCGCGCAGACCGCGGCGCCCCGCAGCCTGCGCGCCCATCGCGCGCGGCCGCTTGCCGGGTCTTCGAGTACGAACACCGACGCGCACAGGACAGCGACGCCCGGCAGCGCGGGCAGGATATAATCATCGCGCTTGGCGCTCGCGATCGAGAACAGCGCGATCACCGCGATCGCAAGGCTGGCCTGGAAGGCCAGCGGCCGGCGCCGCGCCGGGCCGATCTCGCCGCTCAGAAATCCCGCGATCGCCGCGGGGATCAGCAGCACGATCGGCATCGCGCCTCCAATCAGGCGCGCCGTGATGTACCAGATTGGGCGCGCCGCCTCGCCAGTGCCGCCGTATTTCGCCGGCAGGAAATGCCCAAAATTCTGCGCGAGGAAGATCGGCAGGATCCTCGAGGATCCAAACGCGGCCCACAGCCAATACCATCCCGCCGTCAGCACCGTCACCGCGCCGGCGAAAACCCATATCCAGCCCTCACGCAGGATCGCTAAGGGATTGCGCCGGGTCAGGACGAAGTACACGAACACCGCCATACCGACGAGGACTATCGTGACCGGGCCCTTGGTCAGCACCGCGAGTTGCACGACGCAGATCGCGGCGATCGTCCGGGTGGGCGACGCCGCTCCTTCGACCTGCGGATAGAGAATCAGCAGCGTGCTGACGATCAGAAAAGTCATCAGCATGTCCGTCAGCGCCAGGGTCGCGCGCGACGAATACCCATAGGTGGCGATCAGGAACAGAAACGCGAGCCATCCCTGCGCCTCTCCCAAGTTCGCGGCCGTCCAGACCAGCACTTCGAGCGCGAGCGCGGTTCCCGCGAGCAGCGGAACAATTCGCGCGTTGACCTCGTCGGTCTTGCCGCCCGCCAGCCGCGCGGCCGCGGCGCTCAACCAATAATAAAGCAGCGGCTTTTCGATCAGGCGGCCATAGTAGTCGCTCGGCGCCATCAGATGGCCATCCGCCACCGACTGCGTCCACTGGGCGGATTGCGCTTCCGCGTCTTTCTGGAATGGCGCCGTGATACCCTGCGCGAGCACCACAAATGCGATCAGCGCGGCTCCCGCCAGCATCCACCACGCCAGACGGCGCGGCGGATCAATATCGTCAATCTCAATATGCATGGCCGCGCCGGCCTTGAGGGAAGACGCGCTCATTTGCGCCGGGGCGATTGCGGCCGCGGTCCGCCCCGCCTGACCGGATCGGGCCACAGATGGCGAATGCCCGTGGCGGCTTGGTAGATTCCGACCTGCATCGCCGCGTTATGCGCGAAACCGATCCGCCCGCGCCGATCGAGCAGAATTATTCCGCCCTCGGCATTGGCGCCGCCCAGGATTTCCGCAATCGCGCGGCGCGCGGCCACTGCGGGCGTGGCGCTGGCGAGCGACCGCACGGCGTCGCGGCACAGTCCGGTCAGGATAATCGCCTCGCCGTAGCCGGTCGCCGACGCGCCGCCGGCATAGTCGGCGAAAGTGCCTGCTCCGATTATCGCCGAGTCCCCAACCCGGCCCGCGATTTTTCCGGGCACTCCGCCGGTCGAAGTCGCGGCCGCGATTGCGCCGCGCGAATCGATCGCGACCGCGCCCACCGTGCCGTGTCCGGGTACGGCGCCGGAAATTCCGAGCCGCACGCTCTCCTGCAATTTGCGCCATCGCTCGCGCGCGCGATCGGTGATCAAGTCCTCGTTGGCGCACATCGGCACTCCCGCCCGCCGCGCCAGCCGCTCGGCCCCTTGCCCGACCATCAGCACATGGCGGGTGTTTTCCATCACTGCCCGCGCGAGCAGAATTGGATTGCGCACGCGCCCCACCGCGGCCACCGCACCGGCGGATACCGGGCCGGCGCCGGACCCTCGAGCCGATGCGGGGAAATCACGTCCGGGTTCGGTGGGATCGCCCGCGACCATCACTGACGCATCCATTTCGACCGTTGCGTCAGTGGTGAGCAACGATCCCGTTCCGGCGTTGAACAGGGGATGGTCTTCGAGCGCGATGATCGTCGCGACGACCGCATCGAGCGCGGTGCCACCGCCCTTCAGGATATCGGCGCCGCGCCGGACCGCCTCGAGCATCGCGCGCTTGCGCTCGGAACGTTCTTTTCCCGCCGACGGCGGAATTGCTCCTGCTCCGCCGTGCGCAACCAGCGCCGGAGTAATAGTACGCCGCGTCATGTCAGGAAGCGCTCCTGCGGCCCCACACAAAGAGCCGCTTGAAATCGAAGGTCATCGGACCCGAGGTTCCGTAGGCACCCTCGAGCCGCTCGCGATAGGCGCTCATGAAATCTTCCCGGCGTCCGGCGGGCAGCGCCGCGAGGATAGGACGCAGCGCGGTCGAGCGATACCACTGCACGACTTCGGCGGGCGAGTTCATCGGATGATGAAACGTCCGGTGGTAGCAATCCACCTCGATAAATCCAATCTCGTCCATGAGCCGCCGGTAATGCTCCGGCGGCGGAACCTGATCAAAGGGACGGGTTGACTTGCCGAGCAGCTCGGACCATCGCGGCTCGCCGACGATCCGATCAAGCTCGCGCTTGGCGGTTTCGGATTCGTTGGCCGGCATCTGCACGACCATCGTGCCGCCCGCGTCGAGCGCGCCGAGCCATCGCGAAAGAACCGCGCGATGATTCGGGATCCATTGCAGCGCGGCGTTCGAGAAGATCACCGGGTACGAAGGCGTGCTCGCCAGCTCGGCGATATCGCCTAACGCGAAAGACAGGCGCGCCTGCAGATCGGCGGGCAATCCCGCGCGCAGCTTGCCCGCCGCTTCGATCATGGCTGGCGACAGATCGATTCCATGCACTCGGCCGCTGGCCACGCGCCGCGCAAGCTCGGCGGCGTTGTCGCCCGGACCGCATCCGAGGTCGGCGACGGCGCTGTCGGGAGCGAGCGCGAGGCGTCCCGCGAGCCGTCCAAGGATGTGCTCGAACGGCTCGGCCCGAAAGCGCCGGAAGCGATTGTAAAGCTCGGGTTCCCAGTCACTCATTTCCCGTGGGCGGCGTGATCCGCGTCAAGCAGCATATGGAGCCGCGCAATCCGCGACAAGCCACGCAAGGCAATCCCGATTCACGCCGCGTGCTTGCCCCCGGCGCCCGATTCGGCCACATCATAACCGATGCCAGCCGCCGTCAATCGACCCGCCGAGCCGCCTACTGATGTCGCCAAAGTCCATGCGCGGCGTTTCGGATGGATTGGCGGCGCGATGATCGGCACGGTTGCGATCCTGTGGCTCGGCGCCGCCTGTGTCGTCGCGTATCGGCTCGCATACCCACCGTTCCTCGAAGATGGACACACGGACATATACGGGCCGCACGCTCCGATTGCCGACGCTTCCGAGCCGGGCGATCCGCGCTCTGCGTTCGGGGCGCCGTTCGAGAGCCTGACGATTCCGGTCGAGGACCAGAGCGCCGTCCCAGCCTGGTTCGTCGCGGGAAATTTACCCGTCGCGGTGCTGCTGATGCCGCCGGCGGGCGCGGACCGGCGCGCGATGCTGCCGTACATGAAATTCCTGCACGCAGCCGGTTATGCGACGCTGGCGCTCGCGAGCGGCGACAGTCCCGCGCGCGGAACCCGATGGGGATGGCGCGAGCGGGCGGTGGTACTGGCCGGGGCGGGCGACCTCAAGCGGCGCGGGTTCACGCAAATCGCGGGGCTGGGAGTCTCGGAGGGCGCCGCCGCGATCTTGCTCGCACAGGCCGAGCATCCGGTCTTCACCGCGATCATCGCCGACAGCGCGTATCGCAATCTGGCCGCGATGTTCCAGCGCATCCCGTCGATCGCGGGACTTAACCCCGCGTTCTCGCGGACGGTCATGCTGGAAGCCGGGCTATTCATGGGACATTCGCTATGGCGGATCGATCCGGGTCGCGCTGCGCGCAAGCTCGGCGGCGCGGCGATACTCGTCATCCAGAATCGCGGCGACAAGATCGTGACCGTGGCGGACGCCGAGGCGATTCGCGACGCGGCCGGCCCGTCGCACGCGGAACTCTGGATCGTCCCGGCGGACGGACACGGCGACGCAATCTATGAAGATCCCGCCGGATATGCCGCGCATGCCACGGCGTTCCTGCACAGTCATCTGCAGGAGCAGCCTGTCGCGTCGCGGTGATTGCAGAGTAAGAACCCTCACCCGCGCGTCACGATGCTTGCGAAAAAAAATCGCAAGCATCGCGCCGCGCCGCCCGCGTGCCAGTGGCACCTCCCGGGGGGAGAGGGTATTTTCGATGGCGCGCTACATTCGCGGGGTACCCAAGTCGGTAAGCAGCGTGGTCTTCAGCCGCTCGAACAGCTCATCGATATCCCAAGGGCCTTTGTTGTAGAGAATCTTGTCGGGAGCGATATGCCGGTAGCGCATGATGCGGTAGCCCGACGCGCCAAAGCATTGCCCCGATACGGCCGAGGCCTCGTCGCTGGCCAGAAAGAGCACGATCGGCGCGACGTTGGCAGGATCGCGCGGAGTGCCTTCGGCGCTCTCGCTGGCGGCAAGTCCGGTCGCGCCGGGCATCCGGCCGGCAGGGATGGTATCGGTCATGCGCGTGGCGGCTCCCGGCATGATCGCGTTCACGGTGATTCCGTACTTGCCGAGCGCGTTGGCGGAGCTGTAGGTGAGGCCCAAAATTCCCGCTTTGGCGGCGGCATAATTAGGCTGCCCCGGACTGCCAAGCGCCGAGTTCGAGGAAAAATTGATGACCCTGCCGTACTTGCGCTCGCGCATGTGCGCGGTCGCGGGGCGCATCGTGCAGTAGTGCCCCTTCAGATGCACGCGGATCACGTCATCCCATTCCTTTTCGCTCATGTTGAAGATCATGCGGTCGCGCAGGATGCCCGCGACGTTGACCAGGATGTCGAGCTTGCCGAATTCCTTGATCGCCTGATTGACCAGCCCCTCGCCACCCTCGAGCGTGGCGATATCCATGTGATTGGACACCGCCGTGCCGCCCGCGGCCTTGATCTCCTTGACCACATCGTCGGCCGGAGAGACGGAGGTTGCTTCTCCGGCGACCGTGACGCCTAGATCGTTAATGACAACTTGTGCGCCGTGCTTCGCGAATAACTTCGCGATCCCGCGGCCGATGCCACGGCCGCCGCCGGTAATCGCCGCCACTTTTCCATCGAGTTTGCCCATATGTGAATCTCCCTGTTGGCTCGGAATCCAAACTGCTGAAGCGTTTTGGTTCCTGTCGATGTGCTTATAGCGCAATTACGCGGAACTCGACCAGTGACGGGCGCATCCGCGCGAAGCCTGGTCGAGTCCATCTATTCTGGTCCCGGAGCGGACACGAACGGCAGGTACGCAGCGCACGCGCTGTGCCAGAGCGAATCGAGGCGCGCGTCACTCCGGCAAATTGAGCTGGCGCGCGAGCTTGCGCAGCTCGTCGCGGCGGCCCGGCAGTGGCGCAGGGGCCTGGATCAGCTTCGATTTGTGCAGCTCCTCGACTACTTTCGGATCGCGTGGAAACGGATTGCCGTAGCGCCCGAGGAAGTATTGCTCCTCGAATGGCGGCCGCGGCCGCTGCCCGCCCGCCTCGCGCGACTCGAGCGAGTAGCCGACGTTGAGCGCATAGAGCGGCAGCCATTCTTGCGGCGGCTTGATGATCTCGCCGATCACAGGCGCCACGAATGCGGTCAGGCATGCGCCGAGTCCCAGCTCGAACGCCATCAGCAGTCCCTGGCAGGTGGCGACGCCGCAATCGAACGCCGCCATCACCGGGTAATGCGGCGATTGCGTCATCGGCTTCAGGAGTTGCGGATAGACGATCTCGTCAACGAACTTCGGGCTCCAGCCGTGGCTCGCGCTGACCGCACCCGCGTTGAACAGCTCCTTGAGCCGCGTGCCTTGCACGCGGTTGACGACACCGAGATCCGCGTACAGGTAAATATGCACCGGCGCCAGTTCGATGACGACCGCCTGGACGGGGGTTTTGAGCTTTTCGATCTGGTCCTTGGGAATGTCGTCGCGCTTGACCACCACCGCCCGCAGCCAGTGGGCGTTGACCGCGCATGAGGCGCGCAGCAGGGCCTCGAGAATCTTCTGAATTTTTTCCTGCTCGACGGGCCGCTTTGGATCGAAGAAGCGAATCGACCTGCGGGTTCCAACCAGTTCCTGAAATTCCATGACACTCTCTCCTGAAGCGGCGCGAAATCAGATGCGCGAGACCTTTATGCCCGCCGCCTCGCGATCCCACGCGTTTGCGATGCCGCGCGCTTTGAGCGCGGCGTACTGGATGCGCTGAGTGCCGGTTTTCGGCAACTCATCGACGAACTCTATGAAGCGCGGCACCGCGTAATAGGCCATCCGCCCGCGGCAGTATTCGATCAGCTCTTCGGGGCCGAGCCGCACTCCCGGCTTGAGCACGACCGCGATTTTGACTTCATCTTCGCCCAGCTCCGAGGGCACCGCATAGGCGGCCGATTCGAGCACGGCGGGATGCTGATCGACCACGGTTTCGATCTCCCAGGCGGAGATGTTCTCGCCCCGGCGCCGGATGGAGGCCTTCTTGCGTCCGCAGAAATAGTAGAAGCCGTCCTCGTCGGTCTTGGCCAAATCGCCCGAGTGGAACCAGCCGCCGCGGTATGCTTCGGCGGTTGCATCGGGAAGCTTGTGGTAGGCGCTGAGCTGTCCCTTGGGATGGCGGAAGCAGAGCTCGCCCACCTTTCCGGGCGGGAGCGGCTGGTCATTGTCGTCAAACACGCGGAATTCGACCTCGCCAACCGGCTTGCCCATCGAGCCGACCCGGCCAACGTCATTCATGAGAAAGCCGGGCGAGTCCACCATGCCGTAAACCTCGATAATGCGCGCGCCAAAACGCGCCTCGAACTCACGCCAAACGGTGGGCGGGCACGCCGCCGAAAGCACCACGCGCACGTTATGCTTGCGGTCGTCGGGGCGCGGCGGCTGCTTGAGCAGGATCGGGATCATCGCGCCAAGGGTGTTGAACTCGACCGCGTCGAACTTGCGGCAGTCGTCCCACAGCCGCGACGCACTGAAACGCTCGGCGAGCGCGAATTTCGCGTCGAGGACCATCGAGCCAAACCCGGAGATCATCAGCGCGTTGCCGTGAAACAGCGGCAGCGCGGTGTACATCGTCTCGCCGGGCTTGATGCCGAGCGCCTTGAATACGACAGGCAGCGCCAGCGGGTCGCCGCCGCTGGCGACGACACCCTTGGGCGGCCCGGTGGTGCCCGAGGTGTACATCATGTTGCCGCCGCCGGCGTGCTCGCCCACGTCCACGTCCGGCTCGCTGTCAGGATAATCGAGCAGGTGCTCGAGAGTCGCGTCCGCGCCGTTACCGGCCTTGCCGTCGGCGACCACCGTGGCGCGCAGGCTGGGCACAGCGGCCTTCACCGCGAGCACAGCGTCGCGGAGCCCTTCATCGAAAATCACCGCCGCCGCGTCAGAATCCGAGAGCACGTGATGGAGCGTCGCGCCGCGCTGCGAAGTATTGACCGGCACGCTGACCGCGCCGATGAATCCGAGCGCGAAATGCACCCACAGGAACTCGGGCCGGTTGCCCATCATGAGCGCGACCCGATCGCCCGGTTTGACGCCCAGTGCGAGCAGCCCATTGGCCGCGCGATGGATGTTGGCGAGCACCTGCTCCCAGGTGAACTCGGAATCCTTGAACTTGAGCCAGGTTTCGCGCGGATGCTGCTTCACGCGGAGCCGGATAAGCTGTTCAATCGCACCTTGCGCACGCGCCATCGCCGCTTACACTCCCTGGTCGCGAGCCGTCGGGCTATGCCGCGTGGTGATGCGGCGATACGCCGTTGGCGGCGGCGGCGATGAGCTTGCGTGCGCCCGCCAGGCTCAGCACATCGTTGGTGCCATCTTCGATCAGCGAGGCGCGCGCGTCACGGAACAGCTTCTCGATCGGGTATTCCTTGCTGAGGCCGTTGCCGCCGAAGATCTGGAGCGCATCGCTGGTGACCTCGAACGCGGCCTGCGTGCAGAACGTCTTGGCCGCAATCGCGTGCTCCAGCGACGGCTGACCTGAACTCGAATTGTAAACCGTCACCGCGCGCGACAGCGCGCGGCACGCCTCGACCTTGGTGAACATCTCGAACAGATGCTTCTGGACGAGCTGATGCTCGCAGATCGGGCGGCCGCCCTGGATGCGCTCGAGCGAATACTGGAGTGCGGCCTCGAACCCCGCGCGCGCCAGTCCGGTGAACGCGGTGGACATACCGCCGTTCGCCCCGGTCAGTGTCTGCGTCGTGTGCTTCTCGTAGTTCTCGGGACCGACGACCATGTAGCTGCGCGGGATGCGCACATTGTCGAAAAAGATTTCGCCCTGGTTGAGCGAACGCTGGCCCAGCTTGTTGAGCGGCTTGCCCTTGGAAACGCCGGGCAGGTCCAGCGGCACAACAGCCACGCCGCCGCCCGCCATGCCCATCCCGCGCGCCGATTCGACCGTGAGGTAGAGGGCGGCATGGGTCGCGATAGTGCCGTTGGAAACCCACGACGACTTCTGTCCGCTGATCAGGTACGAGTCGCCGTCGGCACGGGCGACCACCTGGCCCGTCACCCGCGGGTCGTGGTACTCGGGCGTGCCAACCATAACCTGGTCGGAACCGTGATTGGGCTCGGTGATCGCCCAGCAGCCGATGAGCTTGGCTTCCCGATCCTCGACGTATGGCTTGACGAAGGTCTCATACAGTTCCGGATTGCCGCCGATCGTCGCCGTGAACGCGGGAAAGCCGGCGCATCCGATGCTTAGCGAAAGATCGACCGCGCCCCACGCGAGCTCCTCGTGAAAGATGTGCGAGCCGAGCGGATCCAGCCCAAGCCCGCCCAGTTCCTTGGGCAACCCTGACACGTGGTAGCCGAGTCCGTAGGCCTGCTTGAGCACTTTGCGCAGCGGAGAGTTGGGCGCGATGACATCGGCCGGGTCGGCCATGCGATCGAGCGCGATCGACGCGGGCCGCATCACCTCTTTGGCGAACCGATGCGCGGCGTCCCTAAGCGCCTCGTATTCCTGCGGGACGTTTAGATACAGTTCACGATATGTTTCCATCGCAATCTCTCCCTGTGCCAAATGCTGCGCCAGACCAGAGAATTCGAGTTGCATAAGTCATACCTCTAGCTTCGCGTATGCCGGCTGAACACGCCGCTGCGCCGCAAGCGCCGTTCCACCCGCCAATTTACGCGTAACGCCGATGCCGCAAGCCCGAGAGCGCCGCGGCGTCCAGCGCGCGCGTTCGCGCCGTAAGTTGGCCCCATCGGAACCAACCTGTATCCGGTGGAGTCATCCGCTGTGGGGGCTAACGATAATCAGGTTGGCTCGAACTCTTGGCGGTCTCGACGCTCGGCAGCTTCATGCCAGTGCATCGCGGGCCGCTGCCGCACTCGCGATTCACATCGAGGTATTTAGCGCTACAGGCCTTTCGCGCTGCCAAACATCAACCCTGATCGATCCGGGCGACGGTGAATTCGGTAATCTGCCCGTCGGTCGTCATCCTGCCGATTCTGCCGTTGGGCTCGCTGAACCAGAGATTCCCGTCCGGTCCCGCGGTGATGAAGCCGGGAATCACACCGCGCCGGAGATGAAACGCGGTGATCACGCCGACCGGCGTGATCCGATAGATAATCGGCGCATGCGCCATCGTGACCCACAGGTTTCCGTCGGCTCCTGAAGCGATGGACAGCGGCACGCCGGAGTCGGGCAGCGGATACTCGGTAATCGCGCCGCCCGGAGTGATCTTGCCAACCTTGTCGGCGGCCAGCTCGGTGAACCATACGTTGCCGTCGGATCCCGCCGCGAGCCATCCGGGCTTGGCGTTCGGAGTCTGCACGGCATACTCGGTGATCCTGCCTTTGGGAGTGGCCTTGCCGATCCGGTTGCCGCGATCCTCGACGAACCACAGATTACCGTCGCGCCCGGTGACGATCTGCGCGGGGCCCGAGCCGTGCGGCAGATCGAATTCGCGAAGCATGCCGTGTGGACTCAGGCGCGCGATCCGGTTGCCGGAATGTTCGGTGAACCACAGGTTGCCGTCCGGGCCAGTCGTGATTCCGGTGGGACCGCTGTCCTCTTTGGGCAGCCGCACATACGTGACCCGCTCGTTATAATCGAGCCGGCCGACGCGATTGTCCGCCGGATCGGTAAACCACATCGCGCCGTCCGGTCCGGCCACGATACGCTCGGCGAAGCCGCGCGAGTCGATCTTGTAGCGCGCGATCGATCCTTTGGGCGTGATTCGCCCGACCCCGTCGCCCTGATACTCGGTGTACCAGATGTTGCCGTCGGCGCCGGAGGTGATTGCGTAAGGCGAATGGCTACCTATCGCCTGATTGTGTATCGCCGCCGGCGCGGGCGGCTTTCGCGGTGCGGGAGCGGGCGCGGCGGCGGCGCCGCGCTTGGCCGCCGAGGCGCATCCTGCCAGCGTCGCGGCGAGCGCGAGCGCGACCAGAATCTTTGGAACTGATTTCATCGGCGCGTAGCCAGGCGCACCCCCGTGATGGTCGAGTGTGCCAGAACCGCACGGGGATTGCATCGCACCAACTGCTTGCAGCCGCGCGGCGCGTCTCGTAAGTTTTCCACCGTTCGTGCTTGGGTTGGCGTGGCTCCTGTGATTTCCGAAAATTCCCAAAGCAGCAACGCGCGTGTCCGAGGCGACTGCGTGGCGCTCATCGCCGCGGTCGCCACGATGCTGGTGCCGGCGGCGCGCACAATCCAGGGATGGGTATGCCGCGTCGATACGCCCGCCACCTGGGATTACGGCCCCGCGCAACTCGCACTGCGAGTGAATATGTATTTGCGCGGAATTCCGCTCTACCGCGATTTCCGCACCCCGCCATACGTCCCGATGGTGTACGGACCGATTGTCCCGTGGATTACGGCCGCGCTCGCGCCGCGCTTCGGCACGGGTCCGCTCGCGGCTCTGGAAGCGGGGCGCTGCGTCGTGATCGTCTCGACGCTCGCGGTCTGCGCGCTGATATACGCGCTCGCGCGCAAGTCCGGCGCGGGAGGGTGCGCTGCGGCGGTCGCGGCGCTCGCATTCCTTTGCGCGCCGATAGTCCAGCGCTGGGGCTTCGATTTTCGCGTCGATATGCCCGCGCTCGCGTGCGAGTTCGGCGGAGTCCTCGCGTTCGCGAGCGGCCTGGCCGCGCCGGCGATCGGCTTGTTCGCCACCGCGTTTTTCATCAAGCAGGGCCAGATCGCGGGAATCGCCGGGGTGGTGTTGTACCACTGCATTTCGCGGCGGCCTTGGCGCGCGCTCGCTCCAGGAGCGGCGTGGCTTGCGGCAGTCGGCGGCGCGATCGGAATTCTCGCGCGGGTCTATCCGTGGTACTGGCTGAATTCGTTTGACGCGCTCAGCGGTGCGCCGTATGACCTGCGCGGAGCGATCCTGTGGATGACGATACTGGTCGGCGGAAATCCCGCCCTGGTGGTGCTGGCGATGCTCGCGGTTTCGCGACGGCGCGAATCGGGACGCGGAGCCAATCCCGGACGCCTTATGCTCTGCTACCTGGGCGCGGCGCTGATCGAGAATTTCCTCTCGTCGCTGCACTGGGGCAGCAATGCATACTACTTCACGCCGTCGCTGGCGGCGATTGCGGTTTTCGCCGCTGGCGGTATCGAGTTCATCTTCGCGCGGATCTCCTTCAAACAAATTCCCGCAATCCGCGCGGCCGTCGGCGTCGCGGCGGCGCTGGCGCTTTTGTTCGGCTACCTGATCGCAACGCCCGCGATTCGCGGGATGACCCTCGCCGCTGTCGTGCGGCCCTCGCTGCGATGCGCGGTCGTCGTGCCGCAACCGTGGGATCCGGCGGCGCTTGCGCGGCTCAAAGCGATCGACGGACCAATCCTGACTGACGCGGCGGACCTGTGTGTTATCGATCCCAGGACAAACCTACAATTTATCGAGCTGATGCTGATGAACCCGATGCACGCGGCCGGCAGCTTCGACGATTCGCAATTGATAGCCGAGATTCGCGAGCGCAGGATCGCCGCGTTCGCGCTGGATGCGGACGGACTCGGACGCGAATTTCGCGGCCGCCCGCTTTTCTGGCCGGCTCTGCGCGCGGCGATCGAGCGGAACTACGTGAGGCTTGCGGAGCCCGCGCCGCCCTATCTGATGGTCCCGAAGGGGGCGCAATCGCGCTGAACGGACCGCGCAGCGGTGCGCGCGGGATATCTCATGCGCGATCTTGCACGGCAAAACGGTACGCGAACGCATAGGCCGAGCACATCGCGATGAACCCGGACTCGGCCGCGAGCATCGCGGGGAATCCGGTCGCTCGATAATCAAGCACGTCGAGTGCTGGGGTGACGATCGCGATCAAGATGCAGCTCACAGCCGCCGCGCGGATCGTGTGGTCCACCATCCGCCCGCGCATCCACGCAAGCGCTCCCAGCAGGTACGGAATTATCAGCAGGACCAGATAATGCAGCCATACCACCGGCGCCAGCATCAGGAGCGCCGCCGTCCATAGCGCAAACCCGCGACCGTCGCGATCGCTATTGGGGCCGCAAGTCGCCCGCACCGTCAGGAACAGCACCGCAAATTCCCCGAGCGCGATCGCTATGTAACGCATCACGCCCAGCGCAGCCGGCAGGTCAGGCCCCGCGAGCCAGTAGAGCGGACGCGAGACAAACGCCGCCAGCGATACGTTGGTGGGACTGAGCGCCAAGATTGCCGGCATTGCGAGCGAGTCACGCCCGCCCAGCGCCAGCAGCACTCCCGCGTAACTGAGGCATCGCGGCGCTCCGATTCCCGCGACCGTGGCGGCCGCGCCGAGCGTCAGCCATACCCCGAGCCATCCGATCACGCGCCATCGCCTGCGCACGATGAAGTAGCCGATCATCGCGAGCGGAAACAGCCGCAGGAGCGCCGCCGATGCGATCGCCAGCGCCGCGCCCGAATCATACCCGCGCGCCGAGAGGCGATACGCCGCGGCAAGTGCGAGCAGGACGATGAATTGACTTTGTTCCCAGAAAAAATGAATCGCGACCGGTGGAAATATGATCGCAAGCACCACGAGCGCGGCCGACACGTATAGCCCCGCGGCAGCCGGCGCCAACAGAATAGCCAGTGCGCCAACCAACGCGGCGAGGTTTATCCAGAACCATATCCAATAGGCGGTTCGCGGAGAAAAGCGGGTCAGAGGCTCGAAGCACAAAACGAAGGTGGGCATAGAATCCGCGCGCTCGATCGGCGTGGTCTCGAGTCCCAGCCGCCGCCCGATTGGAGCGATACTCTCGAGGTATGGATTTCCGCCCCGGCGCATCATCAGCGCGGACGCGTAATATATGCTGAAGTCCCATCGCCCTGACCGCTCGGGCAATGTCGCGGCGACAATTAGCAGAAGAGCCGCGCTGGCGACAATCACGAGGCTCGCGAACGCGGGCAGCACGGGGCCCCAGCTCCGCGACCGCATAGTGTCGGCAATTCGCATGATTTGCGCCGTCACGACGAATCGCGCCGGACGCGATGAAATTGTATCGCGTGATCCGGACGGAAGGATCGCGGCTTGCAAATTAGCCCGGCGTGGGATGTCGCCGCCAATCAATGCGCATCCGCCAAATCCACCGTCGCGGTGAATCGGGCCTACCGCGCATCTCGCGGTCGACGCGGTTCTACTTCACCACCCGCTCTTCGCGCAGGCGCGCGACCTCGCTCGCGGCGAATCCGAAATCCTTGAGGATCTCATCGGTATGCTGTCCCAGTCCCGGCGCGTGGCGCCACAGATCCGTCTTCGATTTCGAAAATCGCGCGGGCGAGCGTACCCCGCGCACGCGGCCGGCCTGCGGATGCTCGTACTCGACGAAGGTTTCGTTGACGACGAATTGCGGGTCGTTCCAGATCGTGTCGAAATCGTTGACCGCGCCGCACGGCACGTCCGCCGGCTCGATCCGTTCGAGCCAGTAGGCGGAGGTCTGGGTCGGGAAAATATCGATGAGCGCCTTGATCGCGCGCCGGACGCGCTCGGCGCGCGGCTCGTCGCCGGCGAACAATTCCGGACGGCCGATCGCCGCCAGCATCGAGGTCCAATGCTTGTCGGTCAGCGGCGCGATCGTGATGTAACTATCTGCCGTCTTGAACGGATCGAGCGTGCCCATCGCAGGCGGTACGCCGGGCTTGTGCGGCAGTAACGTATGGCGCGCCATCGTGTCGCCCATCAGGTAGTAGGCGACCGCGTCGATCATCGCGATCTCGATATGCTGGCCCTTGCCGGTTCGCGCCTCGTTGAGCGCGGCAAGAATCGCGATCGCGGCGGTCATCGCGGTAATCTTGTCGGCTATAATGTTTTTGACCGCGCGCGGGCGTCCCTGGGTGCGCTGGGTGGCCATCACGCCCGCAATTCCCTGGATAATAGGGTCGTAGGCGGGCTTATCGCGGTACGGCCCCTTGAAGCCGTAACCGGCAATCGAGCAATAGACGATCTTCGGATTGCGGGCGGCGACCGCCTCGTAGCCGACGCCTAAACGATCGACTACGCCGGGGCGCACATTCTGAATCACGACATCGGCGTGCTCCGCCATCTTGAGGAACACCTCGGCGGCGCCGGGCCGTTTGAGATCCAGCACCATCGCGCGCTTGCTCCGGTTCCAGTTGAGGATCCCGACCGGGACTCCGCCGCGCTCCTGGGCCACCACGACCCGCGTGACGTCGCCTTCCGGCGGCTCGATTTTTACTATGTCGGCTCCGAGATCGCCCAAAATCATCGTGCAGAACGGTCCCGCCACGACCATGCTGAGATCGAGAACCTTGATTCCATCCAACGGTCCCATCGGCAAACGCCTCCGCGATAGCAATTCTTATAGTCGAAGCGGGGTGCATCTAACAACGCGGGGTTTGAATTTCCGCGGGCGCTTGGGTACTAGGAGATGTCGCGCGCGGGAGTTGACATCCAGTTTAGCGCGCGCGCCGGACTGCGCGGCGGAGGGGGCCGTGCGCGGAACCGGAGACCGGTGGTTGTCGATCGCGGCTCGAACGGGGAACGGGTTGTATCTGCTGAAGCTGATCGTGCGCAACCTGCGCCGCAACCTGCGGCGCACGGCGCTGACTTCACTGACGATCGCGCTGGCGACGTTCGTTTACCTGGTGCTGGTTTCGGTGCCGGGCTCGATGGACCGCATCGTACACGACGCGTCGGCGACGCTTCGCCTGATCGTGATCAATCGCAACCTGCCGCTGTACGGGATGCCGGCGCGATACTGCGATCAGATTCGCGAGATTCCCGGCGCGGCGGCCTGCGTCGCGATCAAGGCCTGGCCGGCGACCTATCAGGACGTGAGCGACCACATTCTCGCGGTCGCCGAGGGTCTCGAAATCGCCGACGTATTTCCCGATTACGATCTGACCGGCCAGGTGCGCCGCGCCTTCACGCGCGAGCGCCGCGGCGCATTCGCCGGTCACGTGCTGATGAGCAAGTATCACTGGCATCCGGGCCAGCAGGTGACCCTGCGCGGAGTCGGCGCGGGGCATCTGAAACTCAGCTTCGTGCTGCTGGGTGAAATGCCTTCCAATCGCTATCCCAACCTGTTCGCGTTCCGGCGCGATTACCTTGAGGAAGCCACCCGCGCCGCGGGCCTGCCCAATCCCGACCTGGCGATGAACCTGGCGGTGAGAGTCGATAGCGCCGCCCAGGTCGCGCCGCTGATCCGCGAGATCGATTCGACCTTCCGCAATTCGGATTTCGAAACCCGCACTGTCACCGAAAGCGACGCGCTGGCGGGCGGACTTTCGATCCTGGGCAACGTGCGCGGTATCGTGCTCTCGCTGTGCGTCGTCGTGGTGCTGACCGTGCTGCTGATCGCGGCCAACTCGACCGCGATGACGGTGCGCGAGCGGATGAACGAGGTCGGGGTGATGCGCACGCTGGGCTTCGGACGCGGCGCGGTCGCCGCGATGCTGTTGGGCGAATGCGGCGCGCAGGGCGCGCTCGGCGGCACGGTGGGCGCGGCGGCAGCGCTGGCTGTCTTCTGGGGCGGCACCACGATGGGCGCAATTGGGCGGATGAGCGCGCTATGGGTGACTCCGGCGGGCGCGGCGCAGGCGGTGTGCGTCGCGATTGCAGTGGGGCTGCTCAGCGGCGCGCTTCCGGTCTTTGCCGCGCTGCGCATCGCGCCCGCGATCGCAATCCGGCACGTGGGATAGCGGACCGAGACGACGCGGCGCGCGAACCCGATGGTCCCGATCAGATACAATCTCAGAAGCCTGATGGTGCGGCGCACGACCAGCGCGATGACCGCGCTGGGAATCGCGCTGGTCGTGATGGTCATGTTCCTGCTGCTCGGATTCGTCGCGGGGCTGCGCACCACGATGGCGCGCGAGGGCGAGCCGCACGACTGGATCGTGCTGAGCCGCGCGGTGACCGCCGAACCCTCGAGCAGCATCACGCGCGAGCAATATGAGATCCTCCGCAGCCGCGCCGAGCTTGCACAAGATCGGTCCGGAGCGCCGCTGATCTCGCCCGAGACGGTGACCGCGTTCAATCCGACCCCCGACGGACCGATCGACGCAAGCTCTTTCACGTTTCTGCGCGGCGTGTATCCGATCGCGTTCGAGGTCCATCGCGGGATCCGAATCGTCAGCGGGCGGATGCCGGCCGCGGGCACCACCGAGATGATAATCGGGCGGCGCCTGGCCGCGCGGTTTCCCGCGCTCGCGCCGCCGCGCGTGATCCGCTTCGGACGGCATCAATGGAACATCGTCGGAATCTTCTCCGACGAGGGCAGCGCGCGCGAATCAGAGGTCTGGACCGATCTGGATCTGCTCGAGCAGGATGTGCACATGGGCGGCATCTACTCGACGATGCACGTGACGCTCAGGCCCGGCATGGGCGCGAGCTTCAAAGCCGCGCTCACCCACGACGCGCGGCTGGAGCTTGACGCGATGCCTGAGGCGCGGTTTTACGCGGCGCAGTCGCATCTGGCCGACCAGTTGCGCAATCTGGGGATCGTCGTGGCGCTGATTTTGGGGGTGGGCGCGATGTTCGGCGGAATGAACACGATGTACGCCGCCGTGGCGCGGCGCGCGCGCGAGATCGGCGTGCTGCGCGTGCTCGGCTTCAGCCGCCAGAGTATCGTGCTGAGCTTCGTCTTCGAGAGCATAATTCTGGGACTGGCCGGCGGCGTCGCGGGCGAAATCCTGGGCGTCGCGGTCGCGTACGCAACCGGCCTCGAGAGCCGGATGATGAACGTCGCGACCTTTATTTTCTCGTTCCGGCTCGCGCCGGCCGCGTTCGTCTCGGGGCTGATCGTGGCCGCGATCATCGGCGTGCTGGGCGGAATTCTGCCCGCGCTGCGCGCGGCGCGCATAGCCGTGGTCGATTCCCTGCGCGACGCATAAGCGCCGGGCTACGCGCCTCACGTCGCCACCGCATCCGATCGAGCGGGTGGCCGGGTTCAGCGCCCGCGTGATCAAGAACTTTCGCGCTCATTTTCGCTTTGGCTTGCCGCGTCTGGAGGGCTTGCGGTGAGAGGCTTCGAGCAGCCGGCGGGTAAAGCCTGCAACGTCAGCCTGGATGGCGTCGTCCGCAGTTCCGCGGAGGAATTGAGCTACTCTCATCGGACCAACAGCGTTGCGATCCACGAAATCACGCCGGAGTATTTCCAGACCCTCGACGGCTTCCGGCTCGCGCAGCAACTTCCGCAATCGAGCGGCCACCTCGTCCACTCCGTGCCCGTAATTGCGGACAACGTAATAGAGATCGTAAGCGTCTTTGTTGTATCCGCGGGCGTTGAAGGCAAGCGCCTTCAAGAGCACGAATGCCCCAGGACCGCACACCGGGATGCTGCGCCGGGCGTTCTCGCCCAGGAGAGTTATTACCGAAAGTTGTGGATCGTGACGGCATGAAAAAGGCGGCGTACCCTTCCGCGTAGACCACGCGAACCCCGGTGGGAGCCGGGTGGAAGGAGACGCCACCGATGCTGAAGGTAATGGACAATGGGGCTGGAA
>DATKSQ010000038.1:0-2196 GCA_035531615.1 Binataceae bacterium (SeqCode) | reverse complement strand
CGCATCGCGGCGAACAGCATCATCACGAGCGCCGCGGAGCATCCAAGCTTCATCAGCTTCAGCCCAATTACTCCGCCATGCGCATAGAACCAAGCAATTACTACTTCGGATAGCCATTCGTGGCTGGCCCATCGCAATCCCGCAATGGAGTACGAGAATGGATCGAAGCGTGCGATATGGCCGGTTAGCAGAATCTGCTCGCCGAAGCGAAGATGTCCATAGAGGTCGGGGTCCGCGACCCGAACCGAGTCCATTATCATGATCGCTATCAGCACCAGCGCGGGAGAATAGCGAATCACCGATCCCGCGCGAGTCGCGGATACGGCGCATGACGCAAGCTGTGAATTGTTTTCCAATTGCGCCCCCCTCGGGCTTACGGGAACCTCGAAGGCGGTGCGACCGCCAGTACCGGGAGCTCCGGCGAAGCCGCCGCCAGGGACGCTGCGCGCGCGTAGAGCAGTGCCTGATTATCCCGATATATCAACTTCCAGCCTTTGGACGAGACCATCAATGCGTTCGCGGGAGCGGCGGGGTCAAGCATTACATAGTCGTGCGGGTACGAAGCGAGAATTCGCGCGGCATCCGGGCGATCGTGATAGAAGTCCTCGTATTCGAGCGCGATTCGATCCGGATAAATCATTTCGTAGCGGGTATCGAGAAAGACATGACTATCCGGCGAGCAATGGTAAAGCACGTAGTCATCCCAGCTGAACTTGCACAGAATATATCCGCTCAACTGATGCTGCCGCAGAAACGCGACTGCGCCGGTCGGAAATGTGAACTCCATATCCATTTGGCGCGAAAAGATGCCGATCCTGAAAGCAAGGAAAAGCGCGAGCGGCGCCAGCACCGCCTCGGTTAGCGGGCTGCTTCGGACCTGCGCCGGGGCATCAGCGGCGTTCGGCTCGGAGCCCGAAATGGCGCCGAGTGCGAGACCAAGATGACGGGTCAATGGCGCGGCGCATCCGATGATCCCAAGCGGAACATTGCGCAGCGCCGACACGGCGGTAACGATCATCACTGTCGCGAGCGCGACCAGCGGAAAATCTTCGCCGCGCGGCGCCGCGGCGAGTGCGATTGCGAAGGATGCGAACAGCACGACCACGACTACGTCGAACAGCGGCGATTGTGGCGGCGCCGGGCTCGAGCTGCTCACCGCCATCGGCTCGGCTCCGCGAGTCGCCGATCCGAGGATGGCCGCGGCGAGAGCATCAGGCGCGTGCGGAAAAGCAAATCGTCTCGTTGGGAAGACGCACGCGGCCGTCGGCGCCTTGGAACTTTCGCGCGGCCTCGCCGATCGCGGCCTGTACCCGGGCGCGCACCGCTGGCTCGAGTTTCGCCATCATCGCCTGCGCCCGGCCGACCTCGCTGCGAAACGCGATAAATTCCGCCGGCGACGCGAAATCAAACGTGACGATCATCGGCTCGATCGCGACCGCGCGGAATCCCGTCGCTTCGAGCGCGGCTTTCAAAATTGAGGTGTCGGCCAGCCGCGTCGGTTCGAGCGCGCCGGGCGGCGGCGGCTTTAGTCCGGCGATCTCGCGCACCGCGTCGGAGGCCAGCGAGATCATCGGAACCTTGTCGCCGGAGTTCCACACCGCGGTCGCCAGGCCCGCGCCGGGTTTGAGCGCGCGGCGTATCGTTCGCAGCGTGCCCGTCAGGTCTGGCATGAACATCAGGCCCCATCGGCACACGCACGC
Source organism: Binataceae bacterium (SeqCode) (assembly GCA_035531615.1). Lineage (GTDB taxonomy): Bacteria > Desulfobacterota > Binatia > Binatales > Binataceae > JBARDN01. The sequence continues at coordinate 496 of DATKSQ010000038.1, read as the reverse complement.
ATCGAAGCTCGCGGCCGGCAGCGCCATCGACTCGGCGTCGGACTCGACGAACTCGAGATTACCCAGGCCGAGCGCCGCCGCGCGCTCGCGCGCGATTGCGAGCATCCCCGGCGATTGATCGACGCCCACCACATGGCCGGATTTTCCCACTACGCGCGCGGCGGTCACCGCGGGCTCGCCGTTGCCGGTTGCGATATCGAGCACCCGCGCGCCGGGCCGAACGCCCGCCAGTTCGACGAGCCGGTCGCTGACCGTCTGCGCGGCGCGCTCGAAAACGGGCCACCATTTGTTCCATCCCGCGGCGCTGTCGTCCCACATCGCGCGCTGGTCGCGTTTGAGCGCGCTTTGATCCGTCTTCGATTCAGCCATCGCATTCACTCCGTTGGGCTCGATTTATATCATCGCTCAAGCACGGCGACACCGCGCAGACGCGCGATAGTTACCGGAAATTCCTGACGCAACGCGGCGTGGCCGCCGCCGCCGCGCCCGCGCTCTT
>DATKSQ010000037.1:0-14451 GCA_035531615.1 Binataceae bacterium (SeqCode) | reverse complement strand
ACCGATTTTGGTTTGGTCAGATCTCGCCAATCGTTCTGCATAATTCGCCGCTTCAAGAGCTGTTGGAATTTTCGCCGCGGTCGGGTCCGCCACGGACCCCGCAGGCAGCTCCGCCTCCGTTAGGGGTTATCTCGAATAGTGTTCCACGATCAGCTTCTCGCTGATCGGCATGGTCAAATCGCCGCGCGCCGGCAGGGCCTTGAAGGTGCCGCGGAATTGCTCGCGCTCGAGCGCCATCCACGGCGGCGTGCCGCGCCGCTGCGCCATCTCGATCGCCTCGACAATCACCTTTTTGACGCGGCTCTTCTCGGTGATACTCACCACGTCGCCGACTTCGAGCTGATAGGACGGGATGGTGACGGTCCTGCCGTTGACCTGGTAATGGCCATGGCGGACGAGCTGGCGCGACTGCGCGAGCGAGCTCGCAAAGCCGAGCTTGTAAACCGCGTTGTCGAGCCGTCGTTCGAGCAGCACCAGCAGGTTTTCGCCGGTGATTCCAGGCAGCCGTTCGGCTTCCTCGAAGTAGCTCGCGAACTGCTTCTCGAGCATCCCGTAAATCCGCTTGACCTTCTGCTTTTCACGCAGCCGGATCGCGAATTCCGAAAAGCGGGTGCGCGACTGCCCGTGCGCGCCGGGCGGATAATTACGCCGCTCGATCGCGCACTTGTCGCTGAAGCATCGCTCTCCCTTGAGGAAAAGTTTCAAGCCTTCGCGCCGGCACAACCGGCATACAGGACCAAGATTTCTCGCCACGTGGGTTCGTCCTTGTTAAGAGGTGATCAGACCCTGCGCCGCTTTGGCGGACGGCATCCGTTATGCGGTATCGGGGTCACGTCTTTGATTGAGATTACGCCGAGTCCGGTCGCCTGAAGCGCGCGCACCGCCGATTCGCGTCCGCCGCCGGGGCCTTTGACATAAGCCACCACCGCGCGCATCCCCACTTCCGAGCATTTGCGCGCGCATGCCTCGGCGGCCATCTGCGCCGCGTACGGAGTGCCCTTGCGCGAGCCCTTGAAGCCGACCGAGCCGGCACTGGCCCAAGCGATCACCAGACCCTGCTGATCGGTGATCGTCACGATAGTGTTGTTGAAGGTCGCGTGGATGTGCGCAATGCCTTCGGGCACCGAGCGCTTGGTGCGCTTGCGCCGCGGCGCCGCTGCGGCGGCGGCACCGCCGGCCGCGGCGGCCTTTTCGGCGCCGGGGGCGGGAGCGGGTTTGGTCTCTTTGGTTTCGTCTGCCATCTGGCCTCTCGTGCTCGAAAGCGATCTCCGGGCGCCGCGCGGGCGCCTGGCTTGGATTCGGTTTACTTGGTCGGCGCCTGCTTCTTGCCCGCGACGACTTTGCGCGGACCCTTGCGGGTGCGCGCGTTAGTATGCGTGCGCTGGCCGCGCACCGGCAGCGAACGGCGATGCCGGATGCCGCGGTAGCATCCGAGGTCCATCAGGCGCTTGATGTTCTGCTGCATGTCGCGGCGCAGATCGCCTTCGACCTCGAAGTCGGTATCGATCACCTGGCGGATGCGGCTCTGCTCTTCGGCGCTCAGGTCGTCGCTTTTGCGCGCGCGATCGACACCGGCCTTGTCGAGAATCTTGACCGCGGCCGAGCGTCCGATCCCATAGATATAGGTCAGCGCGATCTCCATCCGCTTGTTCTTCGGCAGTTCAACTCCCGCTACACGTGCCATCGCAAATTCCTTCTTCGGCCGTCCGAGGTCCTAGCCCTGGCGCTGCTTGTGGCGCGGGTTGGAGCACAGGATGCGCACGACGCCCTCGCGGCGCACCACCTTGCAATTTTTGCAAATCTTTTTTACCGACGCTCGAACCTTCATCGTTTCGTACCGCTTGACCGGGCGCGCCGCCTAGCGCTGCCGATAGGTGATTCTGCCGCGCGTCAGGTCGTAGGGCGAAAGCTCGACCGTGACCTTGTCGCCGGGAAGAATCTTGATGTAATGCATCCGCATTTTACCCGAAATATGCGCCAACACCTTATGCCCGTTATCGAGCGTGACCCGAAACACCGCGTTCGGCAGCGCCTCGTTAACCAGGCCCTGAACTTCAATCGAGTCGCCCTTAGACATTAGATATTGTCCAGCTCGCTCAGGATGATCGGTCCGTTTGAGGTGATCGCGATCGAATGCTCGAAGTGGGCCGATAGTTTACCGTCTGCCGTTACCGCAGTCCACCCATCGGCTTGTATCTCAAGATCAGGGGTTCCTTCATTGACCATCGGCTCGATCGCCAGCGCCATCCCCTCGTGCAGCCGGGGATTCGGCATCCCGCGCCGGAAATAGTTGGGCACCTGCGGGTCCTCATGCAGCCGCCGTCCGATCCCGTGCCCCGCGAAGTCGGTCACCACCGAGTAGCCAGCGCCTTCGGCCACGGCCTGCACGGCGCACGCGATATCCGAGATGCGATTGCCGGCGTACGCCTGCGCGATTCCGGCGTACAGCGCCTCACGCGTGACGCGCAGCAGGCGCCGGGTGCTTTCGGGAACCTCGCCGACCGGCACGGTGCGCGCGGAGTCTCCGTAAAAGCCCTGGTACACGACGCCGTAATCGAGCCCGACGATATCCCCCGCGCGAAGCTTGCGGCCCGACGGGATGCCGTGGACGATTTCCTCGTTGATCGAGACGCACAGCGACTTCGGATAGACCACCTCACCGGGCTTGTAGCCCTTGAACGCGGGCCGCGCGCCCTTGTCGAGCGTCAGGCGCTCGGCCAGCTGATCGAGCTCCTCGGTCGTCAGCCCTGGACGCACGGCGGTGGTGAGCGCATCGAGAACCTCAGCGACGATCTGGCTGGCACGGCGCATGATAGCGATTTCCTGGGGCGTTTTGATCGTGATCATCGCCTTGGCCTCGCCGGCTTCAATTGGCTCGCGCCTTGGCGGTTCGCGCGCGCCGCCTTCGGCATCAGCTCGCCGAGCGCGGCGATAATCCGCGCATCAACGTCCTCGCGCTTGCCCGTTCCATCAATCCGCACAATAATTCCCAGCCCGCCATAGTAATCGAGCAGCGGGCGGGTGGTGGCGTTGTACACGCTCAGCCGATTGCGCACGGTCGGTTCGGAATCGTCCTCGCGCAGATAGAGTTCGCCGCCACACTGGTCGCACACCCCCGGTTTTTTGGGTGGTTCCGAGACCAGATGGTACATCGCACCGCACTTCTTGCAGGTGCGCCGTCCCGAGATACGCCGCACGATCTCCTCATCCGGCACGCTAAACGCGATCACGCGATCGAGTATCTTGCCACGCCGCTTGATAAGCATCGCCCGCAGCGCCTCGGCCTGCACGACCGAGCGCGGGAATCCGTCGAGGATAAATCCCTTGGCGGCGTCGGGAGCGCCCAAGCGGTTGTCAATCAGGTTCAGCACCAGATCATCCGGGACCAGTTCTCCGCGGTCCATGTAGCCCGCAGCCTCGGCGCCGAGCGGAGTCTGCTCATGGACCGCCGCGCGGAGCAGATCGCCGCTGGAGATTTGCGGGATGCCCGCCAGCTCACAAAGCATCCGCGCTTGCGTCCCCTTGCCCGCGCCGGGCGGGCCCAGCAGTACCAGCCGCACGATTTACGCACCCTTACGCGACTTAATCCGACCGCGCCGCATGAAGCCTTCGTAATTGCGGGTGAGCAGATGAGTTTCGATTTGGGCGACGGTATCGAGCGCGACTCCGACCACAATCAGGAGCGCGGTGCCCCCGAAGTAGAACGGGACGTTGAAGCGCGCGATCAGAATCGTCGGCAAAATACACACGGCGCTGACGTAAACCGCGCCACCCAGCGTGATCCGCGACAGCACGCGATCGATATATTCAGCGGTGTAGCGGCCCGGCCGGATACCAGGAATGAAGCCGCCGTATTTTTTCAGATTGTCGGCCACGTCAACCGGATTGAACGTGACCGCAGTGTAGAAGTAACAGAAAAACACGATCAGCACGACGTAAATCAGGTCATAAGTCAGACCGCCGGGCATCAGAAAGGCCGAGTAATTCTTGAGCGCGGGCAGAAACTGCGCGACCGTGGCCGGGAAGACCAGAATCGACGACGCGAAGATCGGCGGAATAACGCCCGAGGTGTTGATCTTGAGCGGCAGATGCGAGGACTGCCCACCGTACACGCGCCGCCCAACCACGCGGCGCGCGTATTGAATCGGAATCCGGCGCTGCGCGGTTTCGATATACACGATCCCGCCGGTGACGCCGACCGCGATCGCGAGGATGAAGATGAAGGTGAAGATGCTCATCTCGCCCTCGCGCAGGAACTGCGCGGTGGTGGTCAGCGCGCTCGGCAACCGCGCCACGATTCCCGCCATGATCACCAGCGAGATGCCGTTGCCGATACCGCGTTCGGTGATCTGCTCGCCGATCCACATCACGAACATCGCGCCCGCGGTGACCGTTATCACCGTCATCGCGATAAACGACGCGCCCGGCGAATACACCACCGAGCCACCGCCGGGAGCCTGAATCTTCTCGAGCCCGAGCGCGATCATCGCGCCCTGCAGGATCGCAAGGGCCACCGTCGCGTAACGCGTGTACTGCGTTATCTTGCGGCGGCCGGCCTCGCCTTCCTTGTACAGTTCGTCGATATAGGGCGATGCGACTTTGAGCAGATCGATGATAATCGCGACCGTGATGTACGGCATGATGCCGAGGGCGAAGACTGAAAAGCGCTCGAGCGCGCCGCCCGAAAACAGGTTCACCCAGCCGAACATCGTGCCCGACGCGGCGTCGAAGAACGACGCGAGCGCCTGTCCGTCGATTCCCGGAGTCGGCACCGCGACGCCAATCCGGTACACCGCCAGCATCATGGCCGTAAAAAACAGCCGGCGGCGCAGCTCCGGAATATGCGAGGCGTTTGAGAACCCGTCAAGCATCAGCCATTGGCCGGGGCGATTAGCTCCGCGCTGCCGCCCGCGGCGGCAATCTTTTCGCGCGCACTGCCCGAAAAGGCGTCGGCGCGCACCGTGAGCCGGACCTTCAATTCACCGGAACCCAGAATCTTGATCTTGCGTCCCTTGCGCACGATCGCGCGCTCGCTCAGCATCGCCGCGTCGATCGTCGCGCCGTCGGCGAACACCGCCAGCGCCCCAACGTTCACCAGATCGAATTTCTCGCGCCGCGCCTGGCTCTTCTGAGTGCGCCGAAAGCCCTGCTTGGGCGTGCGCCGCTGCAGCGGCATCTGCCCGCCCTCATAACCCGGCGGAGTATTGCCATGCGAGCGCGAGCCAAGCCCCTTGTGTCCGCGGCCGGAAGTCTTGCCGTGGCCCGAGCCGATACCGCGGCCGATTCGCTTGATGCGATGCTTCGAGCGCGGTGCGGGTTTCAAATCGCTGAGATTCATCGCGTCCTCTACTGCCTACTTCTCGGCGGTGCGCATAGCGCGCCTGCCGCTGTCACGCCGGTCAGCTCTCGATCACGGCCACCAGATGCTTTAGCCGGCGGATCATACCCTCGACCGGGGCGGTGCGCTTTAGCTCGCGCTCGCTGCCCACCTTGCGGAGCCCCAGCCCGCGCACGGTGGCGCGCACGCGCTTGTTGGTCCCGATCGGACTATGCACCAGTTTAACCCGGATCGTGTCGCTCATGTAACTTGACCGAATAGCTTACCTTGGCCCAATGGCTTGACCGATTGTTCGTTTGACCGATCGACGACTCGAAAAACGTCCTTCGCGCATGCGGCGCGGCTCACGCCGCCTCCGGGCGTTCACCACCGGAACGCGCGCGCAGCTTGAGGATATCTTCGGGGCTGCGCAGCTCGAGCAGCGCTTTGAGGGTCGCCTTCACCAGGTTGTGCGGATTCGAGGAGCCCAGCCGCTTGGTCAGGATATTGCGGATTCCGCACAGCTCGACCACCGCGCGCACGCCGCCCGCCGCGATAACCCCGGTGCCTTCGGCCGCGGGCCTCAGCACCACCCGGCCCGCGCCGAAATGGCCGACCACTTCGTGCGGAATCGTGCCGTCGCGCAGCGGTACCCGGACCAGGCTCTTCTTGGCGCGTTCGACGCCCTTGCGAATCGCCTCGGGAACTTCGTTGGCTTTGCCCAATCCGAATCCGACCAGGCCGTTATGATCGCCCGCCACCACCAGCGCCGAGAAGCTGAACCGGCGTCCGCCCTTGACCACCTTGGCGACGCGGTTGATGTGGACGACCTTTTCCTTGATTTCGAGCCCTTGCGGGTCAATGCGTTGCGCCACGTCGTGCCTCGATTTTCAGAACTTTAATCCGGCTTCGCGCGCCGCATCAGCCAGCGCCTTGACCCGGCCGTGATAGAGAAATCCGTTGCGGTCGAACACCACGCTGTGAATTCCGGCCGCCTGGCATTTATCGGCGATCGCCTTGCCGACGGCTTTCGCCGCGGCCAGGTTGCGCTTGCTCTTGAGCGCGTCACGCACCGTCTCGGTCTGCGTCGATGCCGCCGCGATCGTCCGTCCGCTCTGGTCGGAAATCACCTGCGCATAGATGTGATTGAGCGACCGGTAAACCGAAAGCCGCGGCCGCGCGTCGGTGCCGGTCGCCTTGCGGCGAACGCGCTGGCGGCGCAGTCCGCGTTTTTCTGTACGCTGTGATAACATTTCTCTTGTCGCCCTGCTTAATACCCTGCTGATCCTGATTCGCTCTAATCTAGGCGGAAGTCGAGCCCGCCGCGGCCTTGCCCGCCTTGCGGCGAATGGTTTCGGTCGCGTACTTGATTCCCTTGCCCTTGTAAGGTTCCGGCGGCCGGAGCTCGCGCACCTCGGAGGCGACCGAACCCAAAAGCTGCCGGTCCGCGCTCTCGAGCGTGATCAGCACCTGACGCTCGACCTTGGCGCTGACGCCGGGCGGCAACTGGTAAACGATCGGATGCGAGTAGCCGAGGCTCAGGTTGATCTGGTTGCCCTTGACCTCCGCGCGGTAGCCGACTCCATTTATTTCGAGAACTTTGCTGAAACCCCGGCTTACGCCTTCGGCCATGTTGGCGACCAGCTTGCGCGTCAGCCCGTGCAGCGCGCGCTGTTGGCTTGAATCACCGGGACGCTTGACGATCAGTTCGGCGCCATTGATCTCGACCGTGAATCCGGATTCGAGGCGATGCTCGAGCTTGCCCTTGGGCCCTTCGACCTTGAGCGTGGCGCCAGCCATCTCGGCCTTGACGCCCTTTTCGAGCTTTACCGGCAATCTTCCTATACGCGACATCAGGGGCTCCGTTTACCAGACCCGGCAGAGAATTTCTCCGCCCACGCGTTTGCGGCGCGCCTCGCGCCCGCTCATCACGCCGAGCGGCGTCGAGACGATATGCACGCCCATCGCACCGCGCGCCTTCGAGATCTCGTCGGCTCCGGCGTAGCGGCGCAGGCTCGGCTTGCTGACCCGCTGGATTCCCTTGATCACCGGCTCGCGCGCGGCCGAGTAGCGCAGCTTGATCACCAGCTTGCGCTTGGGCGCTTCGCCGCCGGGCTCAACCCCGTCGAGGAAACCTTCGGCGACCAGCACGCGGCAAATCGCCTCGCGCAGGCGCGAGTGTTCGACGATGACCTCGTTGAACCGCGCACGCATCGCGTTGCGGATTCGAGTCAGCAGGTCTGCGATCGGATCGGTCCTGGACATAATGCGGTTCTCTCTACCAACTCGCCTTGACGACGCCGGGAAGCTGGCCCCGAAGCGCGTATTTGCGCAGGCACAGCCGGCACATCTTGAAGCGCCGGTAGTAGGCCCGCGAGCGCCCGCACAGCGGGCAGCGGTTATGCGTGCGCACCTTGAATTTCGGGGTGCGGGTCGCCTTGATTCTCAGGCACTTCTTAGCCATCGGTCCTCTGTCCTACACCCGCCATCACGCCGGCGCAGGCGCCGCGGGTGCGGCCGCCGCGGGCTTGTCCACGGGTTCGGCCTGGCCGCGAAACGGCATCCCGAGCGCCTTCAGCAGGGTCAACCCCTCGAAGTCGCTGCGCGCGGTGGTGGTGATTGAAATCGTAAGTCCCTTGACCCGGTCAACCTTGTCGAGGTTGAGTTCGGGAAAAATCGTATGCTCGCGCAGGCCGAGCGAATAATTGCCGCGGCCGTCGAACGCCTTTTCGCTGATTCCGCGGAAGTCGCGCACCCGCGGCAGCGCCACGTTCACCAAGCGGTCGAAAAATTCCCACATCCGCTCGCGCCGCAGCGTGACCATCGTTCCGATCGGCATCCCCTGGCGCAGCTTGAAATTCGAGATCGCCTTGCGCGCGCGGGTCAGCACCGGCTTCTGGCCGGAGATTTGCGCGATCTCATCGACCGCGAGGTCGAGCACCTTGACGTTGTCGCGCGCTTCGCTGAGCGACATGTTGATCGTAATCTTGGACAGCCGCGGCACCCGCATCTTGTTTTCGATCTTGAGCTCCCGCATCAGCATCGGCAGGATCTCGCTTTCGAACCTAAGCCGCATTCGGGCCGGGATTTTCGGCTCGGGCGCGCGCGGGGTGGCGCGCGCCTGCGCGGCCGCGGCTTCGCGGGCGGCCTTATCCTGCGCGGCCTTGGCCTTTTGAGCCAACCCCTTGGCGGCGGCCTCCGGGCTTTTGGCCTTCTGCGGCCTGTCGGTTTTATCGGTCTTATCAGCCATCAGTCGTTACCCACCGCTTCGCCGCATCGGCGGCATACGCGGGTTCGAGTCCGGTCGGCGGCAAGTTTAACCCCGAGCCTGACGGGCGCATTGCAGCGGTCGCAAAAGAACATCACGTTGGCGATATCGAGCGCGGCTTCCTTCTCGACGATCCCGCCGGGACTTGCGGCGCCGCGCGGCTTGGAGTGGCGCTTGACGATATTGAGGCGCTCGACCACCACGCGGCCGCGCTCGGCCAGCACGCGCATCACCTTGCCGGTCTTGCCGCGATCGCGCCCCTTGACGACCATCACCATGTCGTTCTTGCGGATCTTGTATTTTGCCTGCCGGGTCGCGGGCGCCATCTCAGAGCACCTCTGGAGCGAGCGAAATTATCTTCATGAACTTCTTGGCGCGCAGCTCGCGTGCGACCGGCCCGAAGATTCGGGTGCCGATCGGCTCGTGCTGGGCGTCGATCAGCACCGCCGAATTGCCGTCGAAGCGGATATAGCTGCCGTCGTCGCGGCTGATCTCGCGCGCGGTGCGCACGATCACGGCGCGCGCCACGTCGCCCTTCTTCACCTTGGCGTTGGGGATCGCTTCCTTGACGGCAACCACGATCACGTCACCGACCGAGGCGTAGCGGCGGCGCGATCCGCCGAGCACCTTGATGCACATGACCTTGCGCGCGCCCGAGTTATCGGCGACATCGAGAACTGTCTGGGTCTGAATCATCGCGCTTTAACCTTCATCACCCTGCCGCCCGCTTGATCACTTTACTGACGCGCCAGCGCTTGCTCTTGCTGAGCGGGCGCGACTCGATGATCTGGACCCGGTCGCCCTCGTGGCACTGGCTCGATTCGTCGTGCGCCATATAGCGTTTGCGCCGGCGCATCCGCTTGCCGTACAGGGCGTGCTCGACGAGGCGGTCCACCTGGACCACCACGGTTTTGGCCATCTTGGCGGAGACCACCGTGCCCTCGCGCCGTTTGGTTCGCTCACGCATCTATTTGCTTCGCTTTCGCGGCGCCCGGGGCGTCCGCGGATTTCTGCTCGATCACGGTCAGGATCCGGGCGAGTTCGCGCCGCGCTCCGGCCAACGCCGACGATTTGTCGAGCTGGTTGGTGCGCAGTTTCAGGCGCAAGCGGAAGATCTCCTCACGCGTCTCGCGTTCCTTGACGCGCAGGTCGCCGGTGCTCATCTGCCTGATTTCGTCAAGCTCCAAGGCCACTCTCCTCGCGCTCGACGACTATCGTCTTGATTGGCAGCTTATGCGCCGCAAGCCGCATCGCCTCGCGCGCCGTGGGACGATCGACACCTTCCATCTCGAACAGGATTCGTCCGGGCCGCACCACCGCGGTCCATCCCTCGGGTCCGCCCTTGCCTTTGCCCATCCGGGTTTCGGCGGGCTTCTTGGTGAACGGCTTGTCGGGGAAGACGCGAATCCACACGCGGCCGCCGCGCTTGATATGCCGGGTCAGCGCGATACGCGCGGCTTCGAGCGCGCGCGCATCGACGCGCGCGGTCTCAGTCGCCTTGAGTCCATAATCGCCGAAGGCGAGTTCGAGTCCGCGCGACTCGGCGCCGCGCACCCGCCCCTTCTGCATCTTGCGCCATTTTACTTTTTTGGGTGAGAGCATGGTGTTGCCAGGGTTACTGCTGCTGGGCCGCCTGTCCGGTGCGTTTGGCCTCTTCTTCCTGGCGGGTCAGAATTTCGCCGCGGAAGATCCAGACTTTGATTCCGATCTGGCCGTAAGTGGTGCGCGCCTCTGCGAATCCGTAGGCAACGTCGGCGCGCAGCGTCTGCAAGGGCACGCGCCCCTCGCGGTACCATTCCTGGCGGGCGATTTCCGCGCCGCCCAGGCGTCCGGCGACGTGGACTTTGACGCCCTGCGCGCCCATCCGCATCGCGCGCGTGACGGCTTCTTTCATCGCGCGGCGAAAAGCGACCCGGCGCTCGAGCTGGAGCGCGATATTTTCGGCCACCAACTGCGGATCGAGATCGGGGCGGCGCACCTCGTGGATATTGATGAAGGTGTCCTTGCCCTTCATCAGCTTCTGGATATCGGCCTTGAGCTTGTCGATCTCGACGCCTTTTTTGCCGATCACGATACCCGGACGCGCGGTGTAGATATTCACCTTGGCCTTATTGGCCATGCGCTCGATTTCGATCTTCGAGATGCCGGCGTGATAGAGGCGGCGCTTGATAAACTCGCGCAGCTTGATGTCCTCGTGGAGCAGCGCGGCGTAATCGTGGCTCGAAAACCAGCGCGAATCCCAGCCCTCGATTATGCCGAGCCTAAGCCCGCGCGGATGTGATTTCTGGCCCATCGATTGTCCTCAAATAGCGCGCTCGTCAACGATCACGGTCAAATGGCTGGTGCGCTTCAAGATCGGCGTCGCGTGCATATGGGCGCGCGGCAGCGAACGCTTCAGGGTCGGTCCGGTCTCGGCCGTAGCCCGTTTCACGAACAGCTTGTCCTCATCGACATTCTGCTGGTCGCGCGCATTGGCGACCGCCGCGAGCAGGGTTTTCGATACGAACTTCGCGCCCTTTTTGGGCGTGAACTCGAGAATCGAGAGCGCCTGTCCCACCGGCTTGCCGACCACCAGATCGCATACCAGCTTGAGCTTGCGCGGGGAAATTCGGATGTACCGGTGACGCGATAACGCTTCCATGTTTGTAACTCGTGTCTCTCGAGACCCGCGCGCGCTTTACGCGCCCGCCTTCGCGCCCGCCGCGGCAGGGGCCGCGGCCGGGGCGGCAGACTGCTTGACCTCGCCCTTGCGATCGCCCGCATGGCCGTGAAAGGTCCGGGTGCCTGAAAACTCGCCGAGCTTGTGTCCGACCATGTTCTCCGTGCAATACACCGGGATGAACTTGTGGCCGTTATGCACCGCGAACGTGAGTCCCACCATCTCGGGCAGGATCATCGAGCGCCGCGACCAGGTGCGGATAATCCGCTTGTCACCGGCGGCGACCGCCGCCTCGGCTTTCTTTTTCAGATGCCCGTCGATAAACGGGCCTTTCTTTACCGATCTCATGGCTTGCTAATGCTTCCCGCGCGGCCGGCGGCTGATAATGTAGTGATCCGACGGCTTCTTCTTTCTGGTTTTGTAACCCTTGGCCGGCTGTCCCCACGGCGACTGGGGATGATTCCCCTTCGAGCGTCCTTCGCCGCCGCCGTGCGGATGATCGACTGGATTCATCGCGACTCCGCGAACATGTCCGCGCTTGCCGAGCCATCGCGAGCGCCCGGCCTTGCCGATCGAGATATTCTCGAAGTCGAGATTTCCCACCTGTCCAATACTGGCGCGGCATTCCGCCTGCACCATGCGCTGCTCGCCCGAGGGCAATTTCAAAAGCGCGAACTTGCCCTCTTTGGCCATCAACTGCGCCGCCGTACCCGCGCCGCGCACCAGTTGCGCGCCCGCGCCGGGCTTGAGCTCGATCGCATGGATGACAGTGCCGAGCGGGATATTCTTGAGCTTGAGCGCGTTGCCGGGCTTGATATCGGCGTTCTCACCCGACTCGACCTTGGCCCCTACTTTAAGTCCGTCGGGGGCCAGGATGTAGGCCTTGGCGCCGTCGGCATAATGGAGCAGGGCGATATTGGCCGAGCGGTTGGGATCGTATTCGAGGGCGGCGACGATCGCGCTTACGCCGTCGTGAGCGCGCTTGAAATCGATCAGGCGCAGGCGGCGCTTGTGTCCGCCGCCGCGATGGCGTGAAGTCATGCGGCCGCGGTTGTTGCGTCCGCCGGTGCGCTTGACCGGTTCCAGCAGACTCTTTTCGGGCGCCTTCTTGGTCAGATCCGAAAAATCGGCGATCTGCATGAAGCGCTGGCCGGGAGTGCGCGGATTTAGCTGGATTACTGCCATGTTGATCTCGCTCGGCTAGACCCCTTCAAAAAACTCGATCCGATCGCCTTCCTTGAGCGTCACGTACGCTTTCTTCCAGTCCGAACGGCGCCCCTTGATCGCTCCGCGCCGCCGATGCTTGCCCATCAGCTTGATGGTTCTGACCTTGAGCACCGTCACCTTGAAAAGCTGCTCGATCGCGTCGCGGATCAGGTCCTTGCTCGCATCGGGACGGACCCGGAACACGACCTGATTGGTGTGCTCACCGACGAAGGTTCCCTTCTCGGTGATCAGCGGCGCCAGGACGATTTGCTCGAGGCTCATCGCGCCTCACCCCCGTTGGTTCCCGCGGCCGGTTCGATAGCGGACGGCTCAGCCGGCGCCGCGTCGGCGCCCAGGCGCGCTTCGATAGCGCGGGCGGTGGCTTCGGTCATCACCAATTCATCGTAATTCAGCAGGTCGAAGACGTTGAGTCCGGCCAGCGCCAGCATTTTATGCGCCGCCAGGTTGCGCGCCGCGCGGTAGAAACCTTTGTCGGCTTCGCCAAACACGATCAGGGCGTGGCTTACGCCTAATTTTTCGAGAAACGCCTTGGCGTGCTTGGTCTTGGGCTCGGCGAGGCTAAGCGCCTCGACGATATAAAGCTTGCCCCCGCGCGCGCGATCCGACAGCGCCAGGCACAGCGCGCGGCGCCACGCCTTCTTGGGCATCTGATAGGAATAGTCACGCGGGACGGGGCCGAAGATTGTTCCACCGGAGCGCCAGATGGGCGAGCGGGTCGAACCCGCGCGTGCGCGGCCGGTGCCCTTCTGGCGCCACGGCTTGCGTCCGCCGCCTGCGATGAGGCCGCGGGTCTTGGTGGACGCGGTTCCCGAGCGGCGCTTGGCAAGCTGCATCTGGACCGCTTCGTGAACCACCGAGTTATCGCCCTCGCGGCCGAACACCGCGCCCGCGAATTCGGCTTCGCCGGTGCGTTCCTGCGCGGCCGAGTAGAGCGGAAGTTTCACCGGATTATATTGTGCCGCGCGTCTAGCCATTGGCGGCCACCACATTGGCGCGCCGGCGCGGACGCGCCGCGTGCTCGACGATCAAAACTCCGCCGTCGGCGCCCGGCACCGCGCCGGAAATTACGATCGCGTTCTCTTCGGGCAGCACTTCGACCACCTCGAGGTTCAGCACGGTCGCGGTCTCGTTGCCGAGCTGCCCCGCCATCCGAAGTCCCTTGCGCACGCGGCCCGGATACGACCGGTTGCCGATCGAGCCGCCGTGGCGGAAGTACTCATGGGTGCCGTGCGAGCCCGGAAATCCGGAGAAATGATGCCGCCGGATAACGCCCGAAAAGCCGCGCCCCTTGGACATGCCTTCGACATCGACCTGATCGCCCGGCTTGAACACGTCGCCCGCCGCGATCGCCTGGCCGAGCTTGAGCTCGGCTTCGCCGCGGCGCTCGAACTCTACAGTGCGCACGCCCGGCGCCACCTCGGCGGCCTTAAAATGGCCGCGCAACGCGCTGGTCACGCGCGAGAGCTTTTTTTTGCCCCACGTCACCTGCACCGCATCATAGCCGTCGGTCGGTTTGGTCTTGAGTTGCGCCACGGTGCAGGGTCCGAGCTGGACGACGGTCACGGCGCGCACGCGCCCCTGCGCGTCGGCCACCTGCGTCATCCCGAGTTTCTTGCCGATCAGTCCAGTAAGCATCGCCGCTACTCGAGCTTGATCTCAACGTCCACGCCGGCGGCCAAGTCGAGCTTGCCGAGCGCGTCGATGGTTTGCTGGGTGGGTTCGAGCACGTCGAGCAGCCGCTTGTGGGTGCGGATCTCGAAATGCTCGCGCGACTTCTTGTCAACGTGTGGCGACCGGTTGACGGTGAAGCGCTCGATCCGGGTCGGGAGCGGAATGGGGCCGGCGACCCGTCCGCCGGTACGGCGGATGGTATCGACGATTTCGCGCACCGACTGATCGAGCAGGCGGTAATCGTACGCCTTAAGACGTATGCGTATCTTGTCGTTCATCCTTCAAACCGCGCCCGATTCCCAAGCGCTC
>DATKSQ010000036.1:0-7460 GCA_035531615.1 Binataceae bacterium (SeqCode) | reverse complement strand
GGATGCTCGATGCTCAATCAACAGCCGCCGACTGGCAACGGCACGCAGCCCGTCGTGCAGGGCTTTTTCGACAAGTATTTCGGCTGGTGCAATCCCAACATCACGACCAACGCGGTTGAGGCGAGTTTGGTCGGTGGCATGGCCGGCCCAGCGATCTTCAATGCCGGTGCTGCGACAAGCGCGTCGGCAGCGTCTTCCGCAGTATCGAATACCATGCTTTTCGCGGCGCTCGGCGGAATGGCCGGGGGTCTGTGGAACGCAGCGGTGACCTCAAGTTGCCCGCCAACGGTTTCCGTGCCGGTGACAATGATGCCGATGCAGATGAGCGCGATCGCGCCGCGCGCGGCCCCGACGCCGGGCAAATAGCATGAAGCGCGCAGTCATCGTACTGGCTATCACCGCCGTGCTTGCGATCGGCGGCTGCGGGCTGTTTATCGGGCCCGGCTGCGACTTTGGATGGTTGGCCGCACTCAGCCATCCGTTCACGCCGTGCGACGCATCGGGAGATTAAACACCGATGCCGCGGATCATCACTATCGTCGCCGGCGCTGACACTGATTTGGACGGCGATCTGCCGCCAGTGCTTGGGCGCCTTGCGGGCGCGGGCCTCATCTTTCCGTTCGGGGATAAAGAGATCGCGCGCCCCGTCGTCGAGCTGGATGGGATGGAAGTCCAGTGCAAGCCCGCGAATTTTGAGGCCGCCTGCCAGATGATCGAAGCCGCCGGTTTTCAGGTCGTCGGACAAGGCGACGCCTAAGCTCGCGTGAAGCTCGTCCCTATATTGCTGCTGCTCGCGATTTTTTCCGGATGCACCAGCGGCAGCGCGCAGCGCATCGCCTTCGCCGATGGCCACTGCGACTTTATCGAAGCGCACAACTTTTGGGGCTCAGGAACCGCGATTCCCTGCTTCGATTCTTCGAACAAACTGCTCGGCTTCGGACAGTCCAATGGCAATCCGCCGTCGGGACTGTGGAGCTCTTACGCCAACGCGGCGGTGATCGGCGGCGCGTTCGCGGTCGCGCCCGCGGTGCTCAGCGGGAAATAGGAGACGCAGGATGCCGAAGGTAACCCAGGTCGCATGGGCCGATCGGATTCTGGGCGATATCGGCTGCCTGCGCGGCCGCGGCCTGGTCTCCGACGCAATTATTCTGGGCGAGCGCCTTGCGCACGAAGTGCTCGATTTCAACGCGACATGGTCGCACATCTTCGTGGTAGCCAAGGGCAAAATCCTGGAGGCGATCGAACCGAAAATCTCACTCTCGCCCTGGAATGTGTATGACGGGCAGCCAACCGCGCTGTTCCGGATCGAAGTTGACCCGGCACTCAAGCGCGATGCGCTGCTTCAGATCATCCACGAGTACGTGGGCCGCGGATACGACCTGACCGGGGTGGCGCTTGGAATGGGCGCACTGGAAATTCTGCGCCAGTTCGATCTGCCCTGGCAGATCAATCTATTCGCCGGCAAGCACAGGCAATGGTGCAGTGAGCTCGGCACGCGCTACATCCGGAAGCTGATCCCCGATCCTGCCAATCCCGAGACGACCGACCCGCAGCAGGTCTATAATTACTTGAGAGCGCTTACCGCTTCACCCCAGTGAACAAAGTCAGACTGTGACACCTCGAAGCGCGGAAAATACCCTCGCGCGGTGTGAACGCCGCGCCTGCATATCCCGCTGAATTTCTTGCCGCTATCGCGTACACGCTTCCGGACGAAGGCGGCTATGTGGACGATCCCTACGACGCCGGCGGTCCGACCAGGTGGGGCATCAGCAAGCGCGTCTATCCGAATCTTGATATCGAGCATCTGACCCGCGACCAGGCGATCGCGATTTACTACCGCGACTACTGGCTCAACTGGGGTTTCGGGCGGCTTGCACCTGCGATTTCCGCAAAAGTCTTTGATCTCGCAATCGTGATGGGAGAGCGCGAGGCGACGAAGTGCCTCCAGCGCGCCTGCCGCGCGTGCGGGCGTCCACTGCTCGAGGACGGCATCATCGGAGCCGTCACGGGAGCCGCAACGATCGAGATTTCAAGCGCAGTTGCTTCGGGCGCGCTCTCTCCGCTGCTCGCGGCGCTCCGCAGCGAGGCCGCCGGATTCTTTATCGCGGCGGCCGCGATCGAGCTGCCGAATCACGACCAGGAATTTCTACCAGGCTGGCTCAACCGGGCGTACCGGTGAATCGGCGGGAGTATCTCACGCGATGATCTACAAACTCGGCAGGCGCCCGGCGCGGCACTCGCTCAAAACGATGCGCGCCGCGATTGCGCTCGCGCGCTTACTCGATCAACTCGGCGCTCCTCCCGCCGCGAGCGACGACTGGTCGGCGCCGGTGCAGCAGCTCACCGGCGGAAACTGGGGCATGGAGGGCAACGATCAATACGGCGACTGCACCTGCGCCGACGAGTCGCATCTGGTGATGCTCCGCACGGCGAACGCCGGAAAGATGATCACGCCGACTGCGGCGCAGACGCTCGCGCTCTATTCCGCGATCACCGGATTCAATCCCGATGTACCGTCGAGCGACCAGGGCGCGGATATGGAAACGGTCTGCGAGTTTCTGGAAAAGACCGGCTATCTGGGCGTCAAGAACGCCGGCCACGCGACTATCGACCCGGCGAACATCGCTCATCTCAAATGGGCGGTGCAGATATTCGGCGGGGTCAAGCTTGGCATCCAACTGCCGCAATCCGCGATGGATCAGTTCAACGCGGGCAACGAATGGGATGTGGTCGCTGGTTCCCCGCTCATCGGTGGCCACGACGTTCCAATTACTCACTATGACGGCAGTCTCTATTACATCGCGACCTGGGGAAAAGGCGTGCAGCCGATGACGCCGGCTTTCCTCGCCGCGTATTGCGACGAGGTCAAGGTGACACTCTCGCCGGAGTGGATCAGCCAGAGCGGGACCGCGCCGTCGAAAGACACGATGGCGCAATTGGTCGCCGAGCTGGCGGCGATCGGAGAAGCAGCATGAGCGTCCTGTTGAAAAACTGGAGAACCACTCTCACCGGCGTCGCGGTGCTCGTGCTGAGCGCTGGATTCCTGATGGGAAGACTGGGAGCGCACGACTATATCACCGCGCTCGGCGCTTTAACCGGCACGGGAATGCTCCTGGCGAAAGACGCCCACGCGAGCTGATAGGCAATGTTGGCGTCGGACTGGGAAATCGTCACCCGCTGGGCGATCGCGATCTCGACGGTCATCAGCGCGGCCTCGGCGGTCTATATTTCGTGGGCGCGGCGCGCGTTCACCTCGCAGCAGCAGTTCGGCTCGCTCGAAAAGCGCGTCAGCCTGGTCGAGACCACCATCAAGGAAGCATCGTGGAAGGAGATTCGCGACAAGCTGTTCGATCTCGACGGCGATCTGAAGGGGATGAACGCGACGATCGAGTCGCTCAAAACCTCGCATGAGCATCTGCGCACGAGCATGGATTCGATTCAGCAGTTTCTGTTGGAGAATAAGTGAGTACCAAGTTTGCTGAATTTCTAGCCGAGGATCGGCGCCTCGTTATCCTGCGCGCACTCGAAGCCTGCGGCGGATACGAATCGAATGAATCCCTGATCGCGACGGTGGTGCGCCAATTCGGCCACGTCGTCTCGCGCGACCAGGTCCGCACGGATTTCGCGTGGCTCAGGGAACAGGGGCTCGTAACAATTGAAGAGATCGAAGGCTTGATGATCGCGACGCTGACCCAGCGCGGGTTCGAGGCCGCGACGGGTATCATCACCACACCAGGCATCAAGCGCCCGAGTCCGAAGTGACCGTATGGAGCGATCCAAGATCTCACGGTTTCCGCGCGCGGTGCGCGAGGAGCTGGAGCAAAGCTGGCGCACAGGCCAGTTCACGATAGATCAACTCCTCGAGTGGCTGCATGCGCAGCATCCCGCGGCCGCGGCGACAACTTCGCGCGCGGGCCTGGCTCGTTATCTCCATAAATACAAAGAGACCTTCGATCGTATCCGCGAAGCACAAGAGGTTGCCGCGCACGCAATCGAACAGGCTGGCCAGAATACGCGAGGCAACGTCGGACGGCTGCTGACTCAGCTTCTCTCGGCGCATGCGCTGAGTTCGCTTAACCAGCTCGATCCCGACAAGCCGATCGATTCCAAGGAACTCTTTTTTCTTTCGACCGCGATCAAGAATCTCGCCGCCGCGGAGAAAACCACGGTCGAGCTCGAGATGCGCATCCGCAAGGAGATCGCCGCCGAGCTCGCGAGGAAAGTCGCGCCCGCGCTGAAGGATATCGATGCCGCCGCGACTGCCGGCGGCCTGTCGGCCGATACCGCGGCCGCGATCCGCAAAGCGATCGCCGAGGTGGAAGTGTGAAGCTGACGGATCTCTTCCTCCCCTATCAGCGCAAATGGATCGCCGACCAGGCGGGCGTGAAGTGCTTTGAGAAGTCGCGCCGCATCGGAATCACATGGGCGGAAGCATTCGATTGCGCGCTGACCGCATCGACCGCCGGCAAAGCCGGCATGGACTGCTGGTACATCGGCTACAACAAGGAAATGGCGCTCGAGTTCGTTGAGACCGCCGCGATGTGGGTCAAGCGGCTCAAGCGAGCGGCCGAGGCGATCGAGGAAACCGTGATCGAGGATGAGGACAAAAACATCCTCGCCTACCGGATTCGCTTCGCTAGCGGGCACAAGATCGTCGCGCTGTCGTCGCGGCCCTCGAACCTGCGCGGAAAACAGGGCCTCGCGGTCATCGACGAAGCCGCGTTCCACGATGATCTCGAAGGGCTGCTCAAAGCGGCGCTCGCATTCCGAATCTGGGGCGGCCGGGTGCATATCATCTCGACCCACAACGGCGAGAACAGCGCGTTCAATGAGCTGGTCACTAATATCCGCGCGGGACGTCTCAAATACTCACTCCATCGCACCACCTTCGACGATGCGATGAGGCAGGGACTTTACCGCGCAATCTGCGCTGACCAGAGCATCGCATACAGCGAAGCCGCCGAGGCGAGGTTCCGCGCGGAATTGTTCGCCGAATATGGATCGAAGGCCGATGAAGAGCTGCTCTGCATACCCAGTGCGTCGGGCGGAGTGTTCCTGCCGACTGTGCTGATCGAATCCCGCATGCGCGAAGAGGTTCCGATCATCCGCTGGCAGCGCGATTATACGTTTCTCGATCGCGATGAGCACAAACGGATGAAGGACGCCGAAGATTTCTGCATTCAAAAGCTGGAACCGATTCTGAAAGCTCTCGATCCGAAGCTGATGACCTGCTTCGGCGAGGATTTCGGCCGCAGTGGCGACCTCACCGTGATATGGCCGCTTCAGTTCATGCCGAATCTCCTGCGCCGGACCCCGTTCCTGCTCGAACTGCGCAACGTACCCTTTCGCCAGCAGGAGCAAATACTCTGTTACGTCGTTGATCGTCTCCCGCGCTTCCAGGCAGGTGCGATGGACGCGCGCGGCAACGGCCAATACCTCGCCGAGCGCGCCGCAATCCGATACGGCCAGCGGATCGAGCAGGTGATGCTCTCGCAGGAGTGGTATCGCGACAACATGCCGCGCTACAAGGCCGCGTTCGAGGACGGAACGATAGAACTGCCACGCGATAGCGAGGTTTTGAGCGACCATCGCGCGCTGGTGATGGACAAGGGCGTCGCCAAGGTTCCCGAGCGCAGGACCACCGACTCAGCCGGTAACCAGAGGCACGGCGATTCGGCGATCGCGGGCGCGTTGGCGTGGTACGCGAGCAAGCTTGATCCACAGGTGTTCGATTATCGTCCCGCGAAGCTCAAGAAGTTCTTCGACGAAGGATCGGCGGACGCCGATCGGAACGATGAAGCCTCTGACTATAGCCTCTCGAAGTTCAAGCGCGCGGGCGGCTGGTTTGGTTTGCGCTGATGGCTGATCCAATCCTATATGACTATCTCGGCCGCAAGGTCGATCTGAGCCGGCTCAAACAGCAGCAGGCCGCGCCGACACTCGCCGGGCTGCGCAATATCTATTCGACTGTGCACGTCGCGGCCGGACTCACGCCGGAGCGGCTGTCATCGGTGATGAGGATCGCGGAGTACGGCGATCCCTTTTACTATCTGGAGCTCTGCGAGGACATCGAGGAGCGCGACCTGCACTACTCGGGCATCTTGAATACTCGCAAGCGCGCGGTCGCGCAGCTCGAACCGATCATCAAGCCGGCCGGAAAAGACGCGGAATCGCAGAAGATCGCGGATTTTGTCAAAGAGGTCCTACTCGACAGCGAAATGCAGATGGACCTGGTGGCGATTCTCGATTCGCTCGGCAAAGGGTTTTCAGCCTCGGAAATAATCTGGGACCAGAGCGGCAAGCAGTGGGTTCCGCGCAGTGTGGAATGGCGCGACCCGCGTTGGTTCATGTTCGACTGGATAAGCGGGACCGAACTCCTGGTGCGCACGCTCGACAACGTCGGGCCGGAGATCCCGGGCGTGCCCGGGACACTATCCAAGACCGCGTACAAGCCGGTGATGGGCGGCAGCCCCGACGCGCGCATCGGATATCAGCCGATGACCGCGCCGCTGGCGCCATTCAAATTCATCCAGCATGTTTCGCGAGCGAAAGCGGGCTTCCCTATTCGCGGCGGCCTGACCCGGATCGCCTCGTGGGCGTACCTCTTCAAGATCTATTGCCTGAAGGATTGGATCACCTTCTGTGAAATTTTCGGCCAGCCGCTACGCACCGGAAAATATGGCGCGGGCGCGAGTGAGCAGGACAAGGAAACGTTGCTTCGCGCGGTCGCCGCGATCGGAACTGATGCCGCCGCGATCATTCCGGAGTCGATGAACATCGAGTTCGTTGACAGCGGTGGACAGGCGCGTGCGAGCGCCGAGCTTTACGAGAAGCTGTGCATGTACCTCGACGCGGCGATGTCGAAGCTCGTGCTCGGCCAAACTCTCACTACCGAGCTCCCGAAGGGCGGCGGCTCGCGGGCCGCGGCCCAGGTCCACGAGTCGGTCAAGGGCGACATCCTGGCGTACGACGCGCGCGAGCTTTCGCTCAGTATCAGCCGCCAGCTCGTGAAGCCGCTGGTCGATCTGAACATCGGCCCGCAAAAGAAGTATCCGCAATTCTGGCTGGGGCTCCCCGATGATCAGGATGTAAAGGTGTTCGTCGACGTGGTCGGAGCGATGGTCGACCGCGGACTGAAGGTCGGGCAGCGCACGGTGCTCGATAAACTCGGACTGCCGGAACCGGAAGTCGGCGACGATCTGTTGGTTCCAATCAAATCAGGCGGATCGAGCAGCGGCGATAGTGGTGACGGCGGTGCGGACTCCGCGCTTTCGGCCGCGCAAAAAAAAAAGAGCCGCTGGAATCGCTACTAGAGCGCATCGCTTCGCGGCTTAACAAAATCGGTGCGGACGCGATCGATCTGATCGCGAAAAACTATGAAGGCGGATGAGCTGCTCGCGCTTATCAAGGAAGTCCTCGAGGAGGGCTTCGCGATCCTGTCCGATGAGATCGGCCCTGAC
>DATKSQ010000035.1:0-7105 GCA_035531615.1 Binataceae bacterium (SeqCode) | reverse complement strand
CAAGAACTACAGCGAGCCGGTGCGGCGGCAGATTTGCCTGGTCGATAACCGCACTACCCGGCTCGAGCGCTATGGGATGATCGTCGATACCTCGGGCGTGTACTTCCACAACGAGGGGCAGCATATTCTGGCCGGCTATTCCCCGCCCGAAGAGCCGCCCGGATATCATTTCAACTACGACGGCGAGGCATTTTTCCAGACCGAGGTCTGGCCGCGGATGTACTCGCGGATGAGCTGCATGGAGCGCCTGCGCCACGTCACAGGATGGGCTGGTCTGTACGAAGTCAGCCCGGATCGGAGCGCGATTGTCGGCCGTGCAGCGCCGCGCGTTTTCGAGGCGCACTCGTTCAGCGGACGCGGCGTGATGCAATCTTACGGGGCGGGGCAGGCGCTGGCGGATCTGATCGCGACCGGCAGCTACGCCGCGCTCGACGCCGCCGCGCTGTCGCGCGAGCGCTTCGAGAGCGGCGACCTGGTCTTCGAGGCGCTGCACATTTAGGCCGCCGCGCCGCCGCCCGCGGGGCGCGTGGCCGGTTTCCTCGATGGGACCGGGCGTGATATTGGATTTCATCTGCGCGCGGAAGCGTGGGTGGCTGCCGCGTCCGCTCTGGAGGCTGGATGTTTTCATCGATCGACGACGTAATCGAGCGCTTCGCGAAGAACAACTATATCGCGAGCCGCCGCATCGCCACCGTCATTTACCTGGCTGCCTCGATGCGCAAGCCGGTGCTGGTCGAGGGTCCGGCCGGAGTCGGCAAGACCGATCTGGCCAAAGTGCTGGCGACCTCGCTTGGCGATGAGCTAATCCGCCTGCAATGTTACGAGGGGCTCGACGAGGGCAAGGCGCTGTACGAATGGGAATACGCCAAGCAGCTTCTGTACACGCAGATCCTGAAGGACAAGATCGGCGAGGTGCTGACCGGCGCCAAGAGTCTCAAGGAAGCGGTGGATCGGATCGCGAAGGAAGACGAAGTGTTCTTCTCCGAGCGCTTCGTGTTGCCGCGTCCGCTCCTCAAGGCGATCAGCTCGGAGAAGCAGTGCGTGCTGTTGATCGACGAAATCGACAAGTCTGATTCCGAGTTCGAGGCGTTCCTGCTCGAACTGCTTTCCGACTTTCAGATTTCGGTGCCGGAATTGGGTACGCTCAAAGCCAAGCATATACCGTTGGTGATTCTGACCTCGAATAATGCGCGCGAAATGTCCGACGCGCTCAAGCGGCGATGCCTGCATCTGTATATTGATTTTCCGAGCCGCGAGCAGGAACTCGAGATCGTCAAGCTCAAGGTTCCCGAGGCGGCGCAGAAGCTCGCCGACGAAGTGGTGACCGTGGTCCAGTCGCTGCGCAAGCTTGATCTCAAGAAGACTCCCGGCATCTCCGAGACACTGGATTGGGTCAAGGCGCTGACGCTGCTCAACGTCGAGAGTCTCGACCAGGAGCTGGTCAACGAGACGCTCGACACGATCGTCAAGTACGAAGGCGACGTGCGCAAAGCGCAGGATGAGTTGAAGGATTACGTGCGCCGGGTGCGCGCGCGCCGCGGCGCCGAGACGACAGGCAGCAGCGACAAGGACCTTCTCAATTGACCCCGAGCCGTGTGCGAGGGGTCATCCTGAGCGAACGGAGTGAGCGAAGGATCACTCACCCGAGGCGTGCCCGAGCGGTGATCGCGGATCGCCGAGTAGAATAGGGCGGAGCGGAGACTCGAGATGCAGGAAAAACTCGTCGAATTCGCAAAGCTGCTGCGCGACAATGGTGTGCGCGTGTCGCTCGCCGAGACGCTCGATGCGTTCAGCGCCGCGGAGCTGACCGGGCTCGCTGAACGCGACGCGTTTCGCGCGGCGCTGCGGGCCACGATGGTCAAGCGGTCGAGCGAGTTGCCGGTCTTCGAGGAACTCTTCGACGTCTATTTCTCCGGGCTGGGCGAGATTATCAAGCAGGCCAGCCAGGCGGTGCAGGACGCGCTCTCGATGTCGGATCAGGAGTTCCAGAAATTCCTCGATCAGATCGAAGCGATGCTCAAGAAAGAGGGCAAGAATCTTTCCGAGCTGGCCAAGCAGCTCTTGCAGAATAATTCCGGCGCGCTCGAAAAAAAGCTGCGCGAGGCGGCGCGGGCCGCGCGCCTGAAGGGAATCGAGCGCACGATCGAGGAGAACTATTTCGCCCGCGCGCTCGCACGCGAGTTGGGCCTGGACAAGATCGAGGCCGAGATCAAAGAGCTGCGCGAGCAGCTCGAAAAGATGGATCTCGGGGACGCGATGAAGGCGCGGATGGAAGAGTACCTCGAACGGCGGCTCAAGGCGCTCGAGGATATCATCCGGCGCTACGTGCGCATGGAACGCGAGAAGCGCGACATTCGCCAGCGCGAAGATCAGCGCATGAACCAGATCGCGGAAAAGAGCTTCTACTACCTGAGCGAGGAAGAGCTCAAGAAGATGCAGGAGGCCGTGCAGAAGCTGGCGCTGCGGCTCAAGAACGTCATTTCGGTGCGCCGCAAGCACGCCAAGAAGGGGCGCTTCGATATCAAGAAAACCCTGCGCAAGAACATGGATTGCGGCGGGGTGCCATTCAAGCTGCGCTTCGAGGAACGCAAGAAGGAAAAGCCGCAGGTCGTGATCCTGTGCGACGTGTCGGATTCGGTGCGCAACGCCTCGCGCTTCATGCTCCAGTTCGTGTACTCGCTGCAGGACCTGTACTCGCGCGTGCGCAGCTTCATTTTCGTCAGCGAGATCGGCGAGGTGACCGAACACTTCCGCTCCGGCGACATCAAGGAAGCCTTGGACGTTGCGCTCAAGGGCGATATCATCAACGTGTACGCGCACTCGAACTTCGGCTACGCGTTCCGCAGCTTCGTGGCCGACCATATCGGCGCGATCAACAAGCGGACCACCGTAATCGTGCTGGGCGACGCGCGTAACAACTATAATCTGCCGCACGACTGGTGCCTGCGCGAAATCAGGCAGCGAGCCAAACGCGTCATCTGGCTGAACCCCGAAAGCCGCAACACCTGGGGCTTCGGCGACAGCGAGATGGACAAGTACCAGCTCCACTGCGACATGGTCGAAGAGTGCCGCAATCTCAACCAGCTCTATCGGGTCGTCGATCGCCTTGTGGTGCGCTGATCGCCCGGCTGACGCGGGCCTTTGCCACCCTTTGGTTGACCACGGTTCGGCTTTGGGCCAAGATAACTCCAACGGGAGATCAGACCACGGCGCCGCCCCGGCGCGCGGACCTTCACCTAATAAGCATCGAGAACGCCCTGATGGCCGGTCATAGAGAAGATTTTATCCTGATGCTGGTGGGCGGAATTACTCTCGATCCGACCACCAAGATGCCGATCGTGGTGCTCAAGGATCCCGACAACCGGATGAATTTGCCCATCTGGATCGGACCGCTGGAAGCCACCGCGATGGCGACCGAGCTCGAGGGCATCCGCCCGCCGCGTCCCCAGACCCATGACCTGGTGCGAAACCTGCTGGCCGAATTCGGTGCGACGGTCGAGTCCGCCGAGATCACGGAACTGCGCGAGACCACTTACTTCGCGCGCCTGCAACTCCGGACCCGTGAGGGCAGGGCGCTCGAAATCGACTCGCGCCCCTCTGACGCGATAGCGATCGCGCTGCGCACCAAGTCGCCGATCTATGTCGCCAAGAAAGTCCTCGAGGACTCGAGCGAACTGCGCGAGGCCGAGAGCGCCGCCGAGCCTTCGGGCGCCGACCAGAATCTGGCGGGAGTCTCGCGCGACAAATGGGCTGAGATTCTCGAACGGATGTCGCCCGACGATTTCAAATACAAGATGTGACCCAGCGCCGTGCGCGGCATTCGCCGCGACCTTTTTGCGCCTTGCCCCATCGCCCGGTGGGCGCACCGACGAGTGACCCGCTGCGATGCCTCGCCACAAGATAACCCGCAAGGAACTCAAACAGCCGACCGATTTCCAGAGCTTGGCCGAGAACGTCCAGGATTTCGTACTCGGCAATCTCCGCCAGGTGATCATCTCAGCCGTGATCGTGCTCGTCGCGGCCGCGGCGGCATTCGGGATGTACACCTATGAACGCGGCCGCGACCGGCAGGCGGGCGATGCGTTTTACGGCGCTCTGACGGCGCTGGGCGCCAAGCAGTACAAGATCGCCGAGATCCAGTTCGCGAGCCTGGGCGCGGCGGAGCCCAACCGGCGAATCGGCAAGCTTGCGCGCCTGTATCTGGCGCAGGCCTACCAGGGCGAAGGCGATCTCGGCAAGGCGCGCGACGCGCTTATCGCTTTTGTCGCGGATTATCACGATCCCGAGTTCTCGAGCCTGGCGCTGATGGACTTGGGCGTCGTGTACGAACGGATGGGCGATTTGCACAAGGCGCAGGGCGCCTATCAGCAGGCCGCCGGCGTGCCCGGTCCCGAGCAGCTTCGCGCCGAGCTTGCGATTGCGCGGATGCTGTCGGAGCAGGGCGACAGCGCGGGCGCGATTCAGGCCTATCGCGCCTTTCTGGTCCTGCGCCCTTACGCGCAGCAACGTGCCGAGGTGCTCGAGTCGCTCGCGATGCTGGGTGCGGGTCCAGCCGAGCCGCAAGCGCATCAGCTCGCCGCGCCCGCGGGCGCCATGCCGGTGGTGATTCCACCGCCCGCGGCGGCCACCTCCGCGGCGCACTGATCTTTCCGATCCGGCAGCACGCGCGTTGATCGTCTGATGCGCGGGGCATCGCCGAATCCGTCTGAGCGCTATTTCGCCGCGGCCGCCTTTTGCGCGCCAGCAGCGTTGGCCAGTTCCGAATCGATCACGAAATTGAATACCTTGCCCTCGGGCAGGCCGACCACCGAGATTCCGTTGATGAAGAACGTCGGCGTCGAAGATACTTTGACCGCGGCGGCATCGGCTTGGTCCTGCTGGATCCGCGCCGCCGCCTGCGTGCCCTTCATACAAGCCTTCAGGACGACATCGTCGAGCGACAGCTTGCCGGTCTCTTCGTCAATCTTCTGCTGAACATTCTGCGCGGTGATCTGTCCCTGATTGGCGTAGAAGTAACGCGCGAAATCCCAGAACGCCTCGGGGTTCTGGAGCCGGGCGCATTCGGCGCCGATCGCGGCGGTCCGGGCCCACGGATGCACGTTCAGCGGATAGTTCTTGAAGACGACTTTGACTTTGCCCTTGTAGGTCGTGTTGGCCAGCGTCTCGATCTCGCCGAACGCATGCGCGCAGAACGGGCATTCGAAATCGGCGAACTCGACGATCGTGACCGGAGCGTCGGCGGGGCCCAGAGTGGGGCGGTCCTCGAGATGGATCATCCGCATGTCGGTGCGGCCCCACGGGTCGGCGTTCAAATCCATGAACTGGCCGATAATCGCCTTGGTCTCATCCGGATTCGTGAACATCACGACGCTTGCGGTCTGCCCCTTGTCGTTGGTCACCGTGACCGCGCGTCCGTAGAGGCCTTGGATTCCGGTGCGTTCGAGAGGACCGAGCTTGATCTCCTCGATCGTCGGGATCCGGAATTTGCGCTGCAAGAAAAGCCTGACCGCCTGGTCGCGCGCTGGATTGCTCGGCACCGCGAAGGTCGCCACGGCGGGCGGTGGCGCGGCCTGGGCGCGTCCGGTGGCTGGCATCGCCGCGCTACCCGCAATCGCGACGCCCAGGACGATTATCCGCATAAACCGTGGAGGCAACAGGTAGTTTCGATGACTCATAAGTTGTCCATGATACGGACCCGCACCGGACTCTTCCAGTCCGTCATGACCGGGGCGGCGATTTCCGGCCGCGAAACGCACTGAAACAACCGCCGCGCGTCCCGGGGTGGTTCGCCGTGGTAGTTGAAAAATGAAAAACCCCGCTGAATATCAAGCAATTATTGGCTTCGTTCCGATTTTTTCCGAGGGACCCGCGAGCATCGCCGGCCCCGGATGCCCGAATCCGCCGCGCGGAACGGTTCCCCGAAGGCGAAGAACCGGCGCGAGGGAATTTGCTTTGCGTCATCACGGAACCGATTCTAGCGGCTGATTCAAAAGTGCGTAAGGCTGAACAGTTCAGCCTTGTCAAACGCCTCCCGATAGTATAGCGGCCGCCGATTGGATTCTCGCGCGATCAGGTCGCCTCCTCGCCCGGTAATCGAGAGGCCAGGTCTGCGGCCAATCGCGCGCCGATTCGAGCCTGCGGGCGCATCGCGCCGGGCGAGGGTGGCCGCCGATTCCCTCTCCCGAAATTCGGGAGAGGATGGCGCGCGCTGCGCGCGTCAGGTGAGGGACCGACAGCAGGAATTCTTTTCTCGCTCTGCGCTGATGCCAAGCAGGTCCGCGAGCTCGAAGTTCAAAACCGAAATCGCGCAGCGTCCTCCCGCTTCGCACTCGCACTCGCAATCCGAGTTCGCCGCCGCGATGCGTCCCGGAATTCCATTGCGGCGGTCCCTCACCCGCGCGTCACGGCGATTGCAAAAAGAGCAATCGCCGCGCCGCGCCGCCCTCTCCCAATCTCAAGGGAGAGGGCCAGATCCGGATGGCCTCGCCAGCGTCATTTCGAGCCAGAGCGGGCGCTCGCCATCACCGAGGCTATCCCGACGCATGAGCACCCCCGGCGAGAAATCCCGAAGCCGCGCGTCGCCACATCCGGCTCAGGCGGCATCCTCACGCGCAACCGCCTCGCGCAAGTATTCCCGCCGTACCGCCTCGTCATCGGTAGGGCGGGCGTCCCGCCCGCCAACGAGCGCGGGCGAGACGCCCGCGCCACCAATGGATTTGCCCTGCACCGGCCATAATATAACTTCGCATAAGAAGTATTATGTAAACTACAATCGCAAACCCGTTTCGGTGCCTACTACGCATATATCCCCATGAATCGCTCACAGCTTTAGCCCATGGTTCCATTCTCGACCAACCGCGCTTAAAGTAGACTGCCTTTAAGCGGACGAGGCCCGAAATGTCAGATGCAGCTAGGCGGTTGACGGTACTCAGGCTTTACGCAGAGGTTCTTGCGCGGTTGGAGAGAGAGTTATTACCGAAAGTTGTGGATCGTGACGGCATGAAAAAGGCGGCGTACCCTTCCGCGTAGACCACGCGAACCCCGGTGGGAGCCGGGTGGAAGGAGACGCCACCGATGCTGAAGGTAATGGACAATGGGGCTGGAA
>DATKSQ010000034.1:0-2738 GCA_035531615.1 Binataceae bacterium (SeqCode) | reverse complement strand
GATCGACTGGAGTTTCGAGCGTGAATGGCGCGTGGCGGGCGACCTGCGACTGGCGCCGCGCGCGGCCGTGGCGTTGGTCGAGAACTGGCGCGACGCCGATGAACTCTACGACCGCTTCGACGGCGACCCGCCGTGCGCGGGCGTTATCCCGATCACGGACCTGCCCGGATTCGCCTGAGGATAGCTGTGAACGTATCGACCCGCGCCGCGCTGGCGGTGGCCAGCGGACTCGCGCTCGCACTCGCGTTTCCCAAGTTCGACTTCAATTTCGCCGCCTGGGTAGCGTTGGTTCCGTTGCTCTATGCGATCGAAGGCGAGACGCATCGCAAGGTGTTCCTGTACGCCTGGCTGCAGGGCTTCGCGTGCTACGTGGCGTCGCTCTACTGGGTAACGATCACATTGCACCATTTCGCCGACGTGCAGACGATCTTCGCAGTGCTGCCGATCGTCTGGACGGCGGTCGAATGGATTCGCACCTATTTTCCGATCGGCTTTCCGTGGAATCTGCTCGGCTACACGGCCTACCGGCATCTCGAACTGATCCAGTTCGCCGAATTCACGGGCGTGTACGGAATTTCGGCGCTGATCGTGTTCTTCAACACCGTCGTCTACCTGGTCGTCTTGCGCCGCGGCGCCGCGCGCGAGCAGGCGCTCGGCCTGTCGGTCCTGACGGGTGCAATGATCGCGGTGCTCGGCTTCGGCGCATGGCGGCTGGCCGATCTTCGCACTGAAAAACCCGCCGGAACGATCCGCGCCGCGATGGTCCAGGCCGACATCCCGGAATCCCTGAAATGGGATCCAAGCTTCCTGCCCAAGAGCTTCAAAATCTACCAGGATGAAACCATCGCGATCGCAAAGCGCGGCGCCGACCTGATCGTCTGGCCGGAGGCGGCCGCCGCGTTCTTGTTTCAGCCCGACGACCGCTATCCCGCCGAATTCGCTTCTGATGACGGATACCGTGACGCGCTGCTCGCGCTCGCCCGCTCGATCGACGTTCCGATCCTCTTCGGCGCACCCGCGCTCGGCGAGCAGGGCGGCCATCCGGGCTTCTACAATCGCGCCTACCTGGTTTCGGCCACCGGCGAGGTGATCGCATACTACGACAAGATGCAGCTCGTACCGTTCGGCGAATACGTCCCGTTCCGCGCGGTGCTGGGCTTCATCGTCAATCGCGTCGTGCCCGGCTTCGGCGACATGTTCGCCGGAACCCAGCGGACGCTGTTCCCGCTTAACGGCGCCAAGCTCGGCGTTCTGATCTGCTACGAGAGCGTGTTTCCCGATCTGACCCGGCGCGAGGTCAAAGTCGGCGCCGACGTGCTGGTCAACATCACCAACGACGGCTGGTACGGGCGCAGCTCGGCGCCGTACCAGTCGCTTGCGATGGCGGCGATGCGATCGGCGGAGACCAAGGCGCCGATGATTCGCGCGGCCAATACCGGAATCACGGCGATTATCAAGCCGAGCGGCGAGATCACCGAGAGCACGCCGATCTTCGCGCGCGGCAGCGAGATCGGCGTCGTCCGATGGCGTCCGGTGCGGACCTTCTACACGATCGCGGGCGACGTTTTCGCCGAACTCTGCTTCATCCTGACCGCACTCGCACTGCTCGCCGCATGGCGCTTCCCGCGCAAGCTCAAACCCCTCGAAGCCCTGGCCGAGCAACTCGCCGCGCGCAACGGCCACTCCCGCGCGAGCCATTAAATCGCGCAGGGATCTGTGGCATAATGATCGATTCGCGGAGGCATTTGCGCCCGCGCGAGGTAACCCCATGATCAGCGATATGCGACAAGAGCTCACCGATTTCGAGGATCGCGCCGACAAGCTCGGGAGGCGTCTTTGACGTCCCCGGACTGACCGTCCGCCGCGGCCAGCTTCTCGAACAATCCAGCAAGCCCGATTTCTGGGATCGTCCCGAGACCGCGCAGGCCGCGCTGCGCGAGCAGGACCAGATTCGCGAACGCCTGTCCGGTTTCGAGCGCCTGAAAAAACGCCTCGAAGAGGCACGCCTGTTCCTCGAGATGGCGGCCGAGGAAGCTCCCGCCGAAAGCGGCAAGGACATCAAGGAAGACAGCGAGGCCGCGCGCGAGGCGGCGGCGGCGCTTGACTCCGCGCGCGAGGAACTGCGCCAGCGCGAGTTCGAGGTGATGCTCGGCGGCGAGTTCGATCGGCTGGGCGCTATCGTCTCGATTCATCCGGGCGCCGGTGGAATGGAAGCGCAGGACTGGGCCGAGATGCTCCTGCGGCTCTATCTGCGATGGGCCGAACGGCGCGGCTTCAAGACCGAAATCGCCGACCTGCAGCCCGGCGAAGGCGCCGGCATCAAGAGCGCCACCTTCGAGGTCGAAGGCGAGTTCGCATACGGCTACCTGCGCGCCGAAGCGGGAATCCATCGCCTGGTGCGCATCTCGCCATACGACGCGAATGCGCGGCGGCATACCTCGTTCGCGTCGGTGTTCGTGTTCCCCGCGATTGACGACAAGATCGAGGTGATCATCAATCCCGCCGATCTGCGTATCGACACCTATCGCGCCTCGGGCGCCGGCGGACAGCACGTCAACAAGACCGACTCGGCGGTGCGGATGACGCATCTCCCGAGCGGAATCGTCGTGACCTGCCAGAACGAACGCTCGCAGCACAAGAACCGCGCGATGGCGATGAAGATTTTGCGCGCGCGGCTGTTCGAGCTCGAAGAGCGCAAGAAGCGCGAGGAACTCGAGAAGTTCAGCAAGGACAAAAAA
>DATKSQ010000033.1:0-24604 GCA_035531615.1 Binataceae bacterium (SeqCode) | reverse complement strand
CGATGCCCCCACCATAGCTGACGCGAGATGCACCAGTCGTAGGCGTTTTCCATCCAGTTGAAAAACGTGTTCTCCCAGAATTTCGGATAGAAGGTGGTGTCGCCGCGCTTGACCGCGTCCATCGCGCGCTGCGCCATCTCGCGCACGCGCACGAACCACTGCTCCGACAGCATCGGCTCGACGACGGTGTCGCATCGCGAGCACACGCCAACCGCGTGGGTGTGCGGCTCGATCTTTTCGAGCAGCCCCTGCGCTTCGAGGTCGGCGACGATCGCCTTGCGCGCCGCATCGCGCTCGAGTCCCTGATAGACGCCGGCGTTCTCGTTCATCCGCGCCCGCGAGTCCATCACGGAAATCTGTTCGAGTCCGTGGCGGCGCCCCAGCTCGAAATCGTTGCTATCGTGCCCGGGCGTGATCTTGACCGCGCCGGTGCCGAACTTCGGATCGACCGCCGCGTCGGCGACGATTTTAATCTCGCGCTTCACGAGCGGAAGCCTGAGTGCGCGGCCCACCGTCGCGCCGTAGCGGGCGTCGGTGGGATTCACCGCGACCGCGGTGTCGCCGAGCATCGTTTCGGGCCGCGTAGTCGCGACCGTGATCGATCCCGAACCATCGACGAACGGATAGCGTATGTACCACAGGCTCGAGGCGGTGTCCTTGTGCTCGACTTCCAAATCCGACAGCGCGGTCTCGCAGCGCGGGCACCAGTTGATGAGCCTGCGGTCGCGGTAGATGAGTCCGCGCCTGTGCAGCTCGACAAAAACCGTAGTAACCGCGCGCGACAGCCCGGCGTCGAGTGTGAAGCGCTCGCGGCTCCAGTCGCAGGACGCGCCGATGCGCCGCAGTTGCATCAGGATGCGGTCGCCGTACTCCTCGCGCCATTGCCAGACGCGATCGACGAAGGCCTCGCGGCCCATCTCGTGACGATTCTTGCCGTCTTTCGCGATCGTCTTTTCGACCGCGTTCTGGGTCGCGATACCCGCGTGATCGGTACCCGGAAGCCACAGCGTGTTGTAGCCCTGCATCCGGCGCGCGCGCACGATGATGTCGTGCAGGGTCGCGTTGAGCGCGTGGCCGAGATGAAGCTGCCCGGTGACGTTGGGCGGCGGGATGACAATCGAGAAAACCGGGCCGGGGCGCGCCGGATCGGCCTTGAAGTAGCCCAGCTCGATCCACCGCTGGAACCATCGCTCTTCGGCGGCCTTGGGATCGTAGGTTTTTCCGAGTTCCAATTTCACCTTCCAGGTCCGCGCACGGATTCGAGCGGCGGCTTGCGGTCCGCGCCCTCAACCGGAATCATATTGGCGTGGCGCAAACGCCTCAAGCCGGTTGGCGCGGACTCGCTTGTCAAATCGATAGGCTTGGTAATATGGTGCGCATGGCCCGAATGGGGAGGGCCAGCGAGTTCGCAGGAGGACAGAATTTTTATGCACGGAATCAGCCGGAAATTGGCAATCGCCGCGGCCGTGGGATCGCTCCTGATGGCGGGTGCGCTGGGCGGATGCAGCTCGCTTTCGACCGATCACGTTGATTGCAACGTCGTCAAGCTGCAGTCCGAGTCGGGCCGCTCCGACGCGGAAATCGCGTCGGCGGTCGGCGCGAGCATCACCGATGTCGCCAAGTGCCACGGGGCCGCGACCTCTGGTGACAAGGGATCCGGCGCGGCGCCTTCACCCTCGCCTTCACCCTATTGATCGGAATCCGGCCGGGATTGGTGCGAGAGGGGGGACTTGAACCCCCACGAAGTTGCCTTCACAAGGTCCTGAGCCTTGCGCGTCTGCCATTCCGCCACTCTCGCGCGCGATTGAGTTTATAGGGTTTATCCGGCGGCGGGTTCGGATTCAAGCCGCCGCCAATCCCGGCGCAAGGCTTGTGGCCCGCGCCCGCGTGCCGCACAATCTGGAATTGCGATGAGTGAAATTGTTGACGGTGCGATTGCCCTTGCGCCCGCGCCCGCGGGCAAAGCGTGTGCGCTTGATATCGGAGCCGGTGAGGGGCTTTCGACCGCGAAGCTGGCCGAGCGCGGATGGCGGGTCATCGGCGTCGAGCGGCGCACCAAGCGCCGCGGATGGGTCGCCGCCGACCTGAACGATAATCTCCCGTTTCGCGACGCGGAATTCGAGCTGGTCGTGATGCTCGAGGTGATCGAGCATCTGGCCGATATCCCGCACGCGCTCGCCGAAATCGCGCGCGTGCTCCGTCCCGGCGGCACCGTGATATTGAGCACGCCCAACCGCCTGAACGTCACCTCGCGAATTCATTATCTGCTGACCGGCTACTACAAGGGCCGCCGCGCGCCGCTGCCCTATCGCTACCGGGTTTCCGACGGACGTAACTGGCACGTGATGGGCTTGAACGACTTTCACTGGATGGCGCACGGCGCCGGCCTCAAGATGGACGCGCTGGGGAAGAGCCGCCGCAAGCTAAAAGCGTGGATCGTTGCGCCTCTGATGTACCCCTTGATCGCGGCCGCATCGTGGCTGCTCTACGTTCGCGGCGTCAAGGATCCCGAACAACGCGGGATCAACCGCGAGATTTTCCGCTTCATGACCAGCGCGAGCTGCCTGCTCGACGAAAATATCATCATGCGCTTCCGCAAGGCCGGCCCAAGCGGCGCGTCCGCATCCTGACGCTCCGGCGGCGATGAACCTGTCGGTGATTATCGCGACGTGCAACCGGCCCGAGTCGCTGGCGCGGCTCATCGGCTCGCTCGCGCCGCAGCTACGCCCCGGCGAGCACGAAATTATCGTGGCGGAAAATGGCTCCGCGCAGCCGGCCGCGCTGCCCGCCGGCCTCCCGCCGCTCGCTCATCTGCATGAGCCGCGTCCCGGTAAATGCCGAATCCAAAATCGCGCGGTCGCCGCGGCCACCGGCGCGATATTGGTTTTCCTGGACGACGATTTGATCGCCAGCGACCATTACCTGGGCGCCGTCGAGCAATTCTTCGCGCAGCATCCGCAGTTCGCCGCGATGGCTGGGCGGGTCGTCGCGATGGAAGATCCCGCCGCGAAGCTGGGCGCGAAGTGGGTCTACCTCGACCTGCCAATCTTCGACTACGGTGACAAAGTCATCGAGGTGCGCGGCGTGATCGGCGCCAACATGGCGTTTCGCGCCGCCGCGATTGCGCGCGCCGGTCCGTTTGATGAACGTCTGGGCCCGGGCGCCTGCGGACACGAAGAGGAAACCGAAATGTCCGCGCGGCTCGGGCGCGCGGGTTTTAGAATCGGTTACGCGCCGGCGGCGACCGTCTATCACGAGGTTGATCCCGCGCGCGCCGATCGCGAGCGGTTCATCCGGATTTCGCGGGAGCGCGGGCGCTGCCGGATGCTGCATGAGACGCACTCCGCCGTCGAAGTGCTCGGCAAAAACGCAATCGCGTGGATTCGGCTGCGCGCGGCACGAATCGCCGGCGCCTCGGCCGAGCGCATCGCACGCGAGGAGCGCCGCGCGGCGGTGGCGCACGGGATGTTCGACGGATTGGCCGGATCCCAGCCCCCTAAAGCTCGCGCTTGACCGATTCGATTATCGCGTCAAGTCCCCGCGCGTGGCGCGCCCAGGTGAACTGGCGCGCGACCCCAAGCGCGATGGGAGCCAGCGCCGCTCGCTCCTTGAGCGTCACGCCCAGCCGGACAGCTACTTCGCTCTCGTCGCTGGGATTGCCTACTACCGTCGCTTGCAACTCTGGCGGCATGACCTCCGCCACTCCGCACGAAGCGCTGGTAACAGCCGCAATCCCGCACGCCATCGCTTCCAGCGCGACATTGCCGAACGGCTCGAACAGAGAGGGAAACGCCAGCAGGTCCGCGGCTTGAAAGAACCGCACCACATCGGGCCGCGCGCCGGCGAATATCACCCGCGGCGCGATACCGAGCCGCCGGGCGCGGCGCTCGAACGATCCGCGCGTGCGGTCGCTCCCGATCACGATCAGATATGGATCGCCGCTGAGCCCCTTCCATGCGGCAAGGAGGGCGCGCAGTCCCTTGCGCGCGAATCCATTGCCGACAAAGACCGCCAGCTCGGCCGAGCGCGGAACGCCGAACTGGATGCGAATTTCGCTGCGCACCGGGGGACCGGGAGCGGGCTTGAAATGTTCGAGATCGACGCCGTTATACAGGGTGACCATCTGTCGCGCCGCAATCCCGAAGGTCAGCATCAGATCGTCGGCGACCATCTGCGACACCGCGATCACCCGCCTTAGCGAGCGCGACCTGAAACCCAGGCGTTCGACCAGCATCTGCGCGCGATGATACGGCGCGATGCGCATCGCCAGCGCCCGCGGCGCTCCGCGCCACAACCGCGATGCGCGCATATACGAGACATGCGCGCCGCCGCCCGAGCGCAGGATGTCGGCGCCGATGGTGCGCGCGAAACTCAGCACCAGTTCGGCGCCGTCGCGCCGCGCAGCGGCCGGCGCGGCGTATGCGAATCGCGCCATCGCGAGCGACCGGGGCAGTGATCGTCCGCCGACCCGGCGCACCTCGAACTCAGGGATGGTCGCGCGAATTTCATCGGCATAGATGACCACGCGATGGCCCGCGCGGGCCAGGATTCCCGCGGTGACCGTCAGGTCGCGCTCGGTTCCGCCGCCAGCCGGGTCGAAACGCCGCGAGAGCAGCGCTATGCGCATCGCAGCCACCTGACGCGGGACCGATGCCTGTCGTGCGCGGAGCAGCGCGGTATGCTAATTTCCTTGCGCGGCTGTGAGGTGCGGTGATGATCGAGATCCAATGCACGAGCTGTCATACGCGTTACCGAATTGACGAGCGGGTGCTGCCCGACGACACTCCAACGTTCAAGTGCTCGCGATGCGGTCATGTGTTCAATGCCGACCCGGCCGCGGCGCGTCCGAATAAGACTTCGCCCCGCCAGCGCTCGGGCGCGGCGCCGCGCGCGGATGGGGCCGCCGGCTTGCGGCAGGGCGCCATACCTCTGTCCGCTGATCCTGAACCAGCGGGGGCCGCGGTGGTATCGGAGCCGCCGACGCGCGAGGCTCCACCCGCGGAACCCGAACCCGCCAAGCCCTCGACCGCCGAATTGATGAACCGGCCCTTTTCGCGCGAGTCCGTCGAGCCGGACGCGGGCGAGAATCTCAGTTTCGATTTCAGCGATGAAGGCAGCCTCGGCGCGCCGGAGGAGACCGCCGACACCTCGGTACGCGAAGCGGATGATTGGCAGGTTGGAGAAACGCCGGCCGAGTTTGCTCCGCGCGCGGCACTCGCGATCGACGGCCAGTCCGAACCGGCCGCGGATGCCGCCGCAGCGCGCGGCACTGCGCCGCCTTTCGCCACGCGCACGAAACCGGGAGAACTCCGGATCGCACAGCCCCGGTTCGCCACCGCCGCGGCCAGACCCGCGCGCGCATCGGACGCGCAGCACGCTTACGCCTCCGACGGGCTTCCCGACGATGTGGCGTATGTCGAGTCGCGCGGCCCGGCGCATTCCGCAGGATGGTTCATCGCGCTGTTCTTTGCGGTCGCGGTCGGCTTCGGTCTGGCCAGCATGGCGATCTGCGGCGAACCGGTCGCCAGCGCGCGGATGCTCAGCCAGGCGCCCGGGTTGGGCGCCCACTTCACGCGCCCGATCGTGCCAGCGATGCTGGTGGCGCTGCACAACGTGCGCGCGCAGTACCAGCCGATCAAGGGCGGCGCCGTGGCGCTGCTGGTCAGCGGCACGGCGGAGAACGTCGGCAACGATCCCCTTCACGAGATCCTCATCGCCGTCACTCTGCTCGACGGCGCCCAGCGCCAAGTCGGCGGCCAGACGTCGTACTGCGGCAATGGGCTTACGGAAAAGATGGTAGGCGAGATGACGCCGCGCGAGATCGAATTTTTGCAGCGGCTCGACCCGCAGAAAAACTTCGCCGTGGACGCGACACACTCGGCGCAGTTCCTGATGGTGTTTATCAATCCGCCGCGGCAAACCGCCGCGCTCAGAATCTCGGTGGCCAAGGCGGTTGCTTCGAGTTTCGCCGCTGCGCCCGCGCCGACCACTTGAGGCTCATTCCTTCTCCCGTGCGACCAGCTCGGCGTACTCGTCGGCGTCCAGCAGATCCTCGAGGTCCGACGGGTCGTTCATCCGCACCTTGATCAGCCATCCGTCGCCGTAAGGGTCCTCGTTGACGACTTCCGGGGTATCCGGCAAATCCTCGTTGACCTCGATCACGGTGCCGCTCACGGGCGCGAAAATATCCGAGACCGCCTTGACCGATTCGATCACTCCAAACGGGTCATCTTTGCTGATTTTCTCGCCGACCGCCGGCAGCTCGATATAGACGATCTCGCCCAGTTGCTCCTGCGCGTGATCGGTGATGCCAACAGTCGCGACCGACTCCTCGGTCGTGACCCACTCGTGCTCTTTTGAAAACTTGAGTCCCTGTGGGATCTCCATGACTCCTCCCCCGGCTCCGGGATCACTCATTCGCGCGGTTGAAAATCGGAAGCCTCGCGCGATCCCTTCATTGTCATCAAGCGCGGCACAAATAGTCTTGTCAAGTTCCGAATTGATCGCGGTCACGGCGCCGTGCGCATCGCGACTCTTGACTGACGAGCGACGATCGCGCCCACGCGGCGGCGCCGCGTCGATGCGTGGGCGGCGGCCGGAACCGCTGGTTTCGTGTAACATCAACGGGCGCGGGCCACACGCCGCGCATCGAACCGAGGCCAGAAGCCAGCTAGGAGAAGCCCCGATGGTGATCGGAGTTCCCACCGAGATCAAACCTGACGAACGCCGCGTATCGCTGACCCCCGCCGGCGCCGCGGCGTTTCGCATCCACGGGCATCGTGTCGTGGTGCAAAGCGGAGCCGGGACTGGAAGCGGCTTCAGCGATCGGGAATATCGCGCGGCGGGCGCGGCGATTGCCAGTGGCCCGGCGCAGGTCTGGGCGCGCGCCGACCTGGTGCTCAAGGTCAAGGAACCGCAGCCGTCCGAGTTTCGCCATTTGCGCCCCGGGCAGATCCTGCTCACCTATCTCCATCTCGCGCCCGATCCGCGCCTGACCCGCGCGCTGCTGGCGCGCAGGGTGACGGGACTCGGCTACGAGACAATTCAGCTCCAGGATGGCAGCCTGCCGCTGCTTGCGCCGATGAGCGAAGTTGCCGGGCGTCTGGCGATTCAGTGCGGTTCGTGGTGCCTGCAGGCGCGCAACGGAGGACGCGGTGTTCTGCTCAGCGGCGCGCCGGGAGTGCGGCCCGGCAAGGTCGTCGTGCTCGGGGGCGGAATCGCGGGCTTCAACGCGTGCCGGGTTGCCGCCGGAATAGGAGCCGAGGTCACGATTCTGGACGTGAACCCCTCGCGCTTGCGCTACCTGAGCGATCTGTTGTCCGGGCGCGCCACCACCGTGATGTCGAATCGGGCGACTCTCGAACAGGAAGTCCGGCAGGCCGATTTGGTGATTGGCGCCGTGCTGGTCGCGGGCGCGCGCACGCCGCGCCTACTGTCGGCGGCGCTGGTGGCGAAGATGAAGCCGGGCGCGGCGCTCGTCGATCTGTCGATCGACCAGGGCGGCGTTTCGGAAACCTCGCGGCCTACCACCCATGGCAAGCCGACCTTCATCCGAAACGGCGTGGTGCATTACTGCGTGACGAATATGCCCGCGATGGTGCCGCATACGTCCACCTACGCGCTGACCAACGCGACGCTAACCTATGCGCTCGAGATCGCGAATCGCGGGCTGCTCGAGGCGGGGCGCGCCAACCCGGCGATCCGCCACGGGCTCAACACCTACGACGGATATGTCGCGCATCCCGCGGTCGCGCTGGCATTGCGGATGAAGCCGCGCTCCCCGTGGGACTAAACCATAATCAATGACCGACCTGACGCCGGTCATTCTCTTTGGCCGATCGTGCGCCCGGCTCGCTCCGGGGCTGTGGACGAACCGATCAATACAGACCGTTGGAGTAGTTGGAGAAATTGTAGCGTTGCTGTCCGGATTTCAACTCGCCATAGGTTCCGGTCTCGAAGCGCTTGACGTTTTCCTGCAGGTTCAAGTTGCCGTGCAGATCCGCGACCGCTTGCTGCACACCTTCTTGCGCGATCTCGTTCGCGCGGACCCAGCGCGCCGAGTGCTGCACGAAGTTCACCAGGTTGAAGATGTTCTGTGAGAGCGCCTTCTGCGATTTGGCGAAACGCGCCGTCCAGACTACCTGCTTGCTCTTGGTATCGACGAATTTGAGCCCGAAGGTCACCGAGGCCGGCTCCGCGGAGGCGTACGCCAGCCCAACCCGTTCCTTGTAGCGCTCGACCGTGCCGTAAAGAACCCCGTCGGCGGAAACCAGATGCCCCAGCTCGAGGGCGTTCTGATCGATATTCTGTGGAGTTGTCGGCGGCATCTTCTGCATCGCCTGCACGATATCGTCCTGCGGGATCAGTTCCCATCCGCCCGCCATCGCAGCCTGGCTGTAGAGTTCCGCTGTGATCGCGTCGCCAGCGCCGGGCGACAGCGGCTGAGCGCCGGGCGGAGGGGCATCGATAATCGGCATCACCGCGATCCGGTCGATCTTGATCGTCTTGATCGAGCGCACCGAGTGCGTCGTCACGTCCTTGGGCGTAAGGTCGGCGACGGTCTGCTTGGCGCCCTGCAAGGTTTCCGCGGGAACGGTGAGGCATCCGGCGACCGCCAGGGTCATCGCGATCGACCAGGCAATTTGCACAATCCGTTTCGTCATCATGACGTCACCTTGATTGACAACTCGCGGAGTTGGCGTGGATCGACTTCCGAAGGCGCGCCGCTCATCGGATCGACCGCCTTCTGGGTCTTCGGAAACGCGATCACGTCGCGCAGCGAGTCCGTTCCGCACAGCATCATGCACAACCGATCGACACCAAATGCGCATCCACCGTGAGGCGGCGCGCCGTAGCCCAAAGCCTCAACCAGAAAGCCGAACCGCTCGAGCGCCTCTTCACGCGACAGTCCCAGCAACTTAAATACCTTAAGCTGAAGCTCCCGGCTATGGATACGGATCGAGCCGCCGCCCAGCTCCTGCCCGTTGAGCACCATGTCATAGGCGATCGCGCGCGCGCTGAGGGGCGCCGAATCGAGCATCCTCAGGTCGTCGGGATGGGGCGCCGTGAAGGGATGATTGACGGAGACCAGCCGCTGGTCCGGTTCGCTGAAATCGAACAGCGGAAAATCGACGATCCACAGAAACTTGAGGTCGTCGCGATTTGCGAGCGCGAATTTCGCGCCGAGCTGCAGCCGCAGATCGCCCAGTACCGGCAGCACCTTGGCCGGCGTTCCCGCCATCATGAACATCGTGTCGCCGGGCGCGAGCTTCGCGATCGCGGCGGCGCCCGCGCGCTCGGCATCGGACAGGAATTTAGCGATCGGGCCCTGCCACGCGGCGTCCTGCGCTTTGATCCACGCCAGGCCCATCGAATAGCGCGTGCGCACGGTCTCGATTATTTCGTCGAGTTCGCGGCGCGACAACTGATGGGCGCCCGGCAGGTTGATTGCGTACACGGCGCCGCCGTGGGCGATTACTTCCGCGAAGACCTTGAACGAGGTCCCGGCGAACGCCGCGGTCAGGTTCCTGATCTCGAGGCCGAAGCGCAAATCCGGCTTGTCGCTGCCGAAGCGCTGCATCGCCTCCGCGTACGGCATGCGGATGAATGGCGGCTTGATATCGACACCGAGCACGCGCTGATAGGCCGCCGCGATCATCCCTTCGGCGACCGACTGCACGTCCTCGGGGCGTGGACAGGTCATTTCGAGATCGATCTGGCTGAACTCCGGCTGGCGATTGGCGCGCAGGTCTTCGTCCCGGAAGCATCGCGCAATCTGGTAGTAACGGTCGAGTCCGCCAATCATCAGGATCTGCTTCAAGATTTGCGGAGATTGCGGCAGCGCGTAAAACTTGCCGGGATTGACGCGGCTCGGCACCAGATAATCGCGCGCCCCTTCGGGGGTCGATTTGAACAAAATCGGGGTCTCGACTTCGATAAAGCCCTGCCCGTCCAGATAGTTCCGGATCGCCTGGAGCGCCTGATGCCGCCAGCGCAGATTGCGCTGCATCGCAGGCCGCCGCAAATCCAGATAGCGGTACTTCAGGCGCACCTCTTCGGCGGCGGTGTCCTCGTCACCGATCGCAAAGGGCGGCGGCGGCGATACGTTCAGGATCGCGAATTCGCTGACCGCGATTTCGATCTCGCCGGTCGGCAGCTCGGCGTTGACGGTGCCCTCGGCGCGGCGCACCACGGTTCCGCGCACCGCCACGAAAAATTCGCTGCGCGCCTCGGCGCCCGCCTGATGCGAGATTGCGTCGCGCGCGGGATTGAGCACGAGCTGAACAATCCCCTCGCGGTCGCGCAGGTCAATAAAGATCAGCCCGCCATGATCGCGCCGGGTCTGCACCCATCCGTGCAGCGCGACTTCGCGCCCCGCGTCGGTCGCGCGCAGCGTGCCGCAATAATCGGTGCGCGGCCACGGTGGCAGCGGTGAATATATTTCTGCTTTCGACATTGGCTCCGATGCTCAGGGATATCTCAGAGTCTGTGATCGTTTTCGCGGTCGGCTCAAATTCGTGTCATCTTGAGCCCTTCGGCAGTGCTCAGGGCAGGCTCCGGCCGCAGCAGCCGGAGTCGAAAGACCCCGAATGTTTTCCGGGGTCCGGAGCTTGCCCTGAGCAGCGCCGAAGGGACTCGCGCAGCGCTCGCTCAGGATGACACCAAACGCTGACGATCAAAAAAATCACAAACTCTCAGCGCAGGATACCTGCCCGATCGCGCGCAAGGAATAGTCAGGTATTTCGCACCGTGGCGATTTCGCGGGCGAGGTCACCCGCCGGGACTTCGCGCTGCTCACTCGTCTTCAAGTCTTTGAGCTGGGCGCAGCCGCGCGCGACCTCGTCTTCACCGATGATCACGGCGCAGCGCGCGCCGATCTTCACCGCCCGCGTGAGGAGCGCCTTTAGCTTGCGCTCGGACGAGAGCATTTCGACGCGCAGGTTCGCCGCGCGCAGCTCGCGTACGATCACAATCGCGCTCTTGAGCGCGGATGCGCCCATCGCGATCATCACCGCGTCGGGACCGGCGGCCGGAACGAGGTTGGCCGCTTCCAGCGCCAGCGCCATTCGATCGACGCCCATCCCGAATCCGATTCCCGCGACCTTCGCACCGCCCATCGCCTCGACCAATCCGTCGTAGCGGCCGCCGCCGATCACGGTGCTCTGCGCGCCCAGGCCCTCGGCGATAAACTCAAACGCCGTGCGGGTGTAGTAGTCGAGTCCCCTCACCAGGCGCGGATTGACGGCCGTCTCGACGCCGGCCACGGCGGCCAGCTCGCGAACCGAATCGAAATGAACGCGGCAATCATCGCACAGGTAGTCGAGGCTCGAGGGCGCAGTCGCGGCCAGCTTCGCGTCGATCTTGCAATCGAGTATGCGG
The DNA here is from genome assembly GCA_035531615.1 of Binataceae bacterium (SeqCode). GTDB lineage: Bacteria > Desulfobacterota > Binatia > Binatales > Binataceae > JBARDN01. The sequence continues at coordinate 13,225 of DATKSQ010000033.1, read as the reverse complement.
ATCGGATTGCGATCGATTCGATTGTGGCAGTCCTCGCAAAGCTGCTCGAGATGCGCGCGGCCCCATTCGATGAGCGCCGCGCGATAGGCGGGACGGCAGGTGGCGTCGCCGATCGAGTTAATCTCGCATCTCGCGGCGATCCCCAGGCTCTTAATGATCTCGTCGCCCATGATCAAAATTTCGGCGTCGCACGCCGCATCGACGCGGCCGAAGACTTCCACCCCGAACTGATAAAACTGGCGGTAGCGTCCCTTCTGCGGGCGCTCGCGCCGGAACACCGGCCCGGAGTAAAAAAAACGCTGCTCCGGATCGCTGCGGTCGAGTCCCGCTTCGATATAGGCGCGCACCACGCCGGGCGTGCCTTCAGGACGCAGCGCGACGATCGTGCCGGCCTCGTCGCGATCGGCAAACGAGTACATCTGCTTCTCGACGATATCCGAGGTCTCGCCCGAAGAGCGGGCGAACAGCTCGATTCGTTCGAGCGCCGGGATCCGGATCTCGCTGAAGTTGTGCCGACGCGCGACCTCGCGGGCGCGATCCTCGGCGATCGCCATCGCGCGCGCCTCGGTGCCGAGCAGATCGCGAAAGCCTCTTAGCCGGGTAAGTTCCATCCGCGTGTTACGAGCGTGGCCCGGCCGCACGCATCGCGTCGCGCAGTTTGCGATAACCGATCAACTCGACGCCTTCGTCCTTGACCAGGCGCCGCGCGCGCTCGGAGGTGAAAAACCGGAAGTCGGCCTCGCGCTGATCGGCGTCGTTGGCGCATCCGCGCAACTCCGCCCGCGCCAGAGCCGGATGCGCGTACAACTCGGAGACGCCGGGCCGGAGCGCACGGATTGAATCGGTCCAGAACTTTTCGGTCTCTTCGAGCTTGCGGGCGGGATGCGCCAAAAAATTATCGGGATAGAGAATCCCGTCGCGATCGAGTCCGTCAAGAATCGCGTCGAAGCCCATCCGGCGCATGAAGCTCCGCGGCGTCATCCGGATCGGCAGCCGATACTCGCGCGCGAGGCGCCAGTAAATCTCGTGATAGTCGGCGCGCAGATGCAGCGGACCCATGTGCGAGTCGATATGCGTCACGTCGATTCCCGCCGCTAGCGCCCGATCGATTTGCGCGCGTAGCTCCTCTTCCGCTTCGTCCAGGCGGTCGTTGGCGTACACCTCCGGCACGTCGGGCCACAGGTATCCGCGCGCGTCGGCTATCGAGGGAACCGCGTTGCGCCCCATCACGGGACCCCATTTGTAGGACGGCCATTCGCTGGTCAGCGTGAGGTGCACCCCGAGATCGGCGGCGGGGTTCGCGCGCGCGAAATTCGCCGCCTCCTCGAACCATGGGCAGGTCGTCAGGATCGTCGAAGAGGTGAAAATCCCCGCGCCCAGACCCTCGATCGTCGCCTCGTTCTCGTCATGGCACATCCCGAAGTCGTCGGCATTGATGATCAGCACACGGGCATCGGACGCGTAGCCGAGCTTTTCGGCGGTGGATTTTTCCTGGGTCGGGGCTTCCATAGTCAGGTACCAATCGAATCTAAACGTGCGCGCGAAAAAGAAAAAGGGCCGCCTTTTCGGGCGGCCCCTTATCAGTTCCTTCTAAGGAGTCGATCCCGTCTTCACACCGTCAGGACATGGATCGTGCAGGCCGAGCCGAGTCCGATCACGTGCGCCTGGCCGGCCTTGGCGTTGGGTACCTGCCGGTCCTTCGCGCGCTCATCCTGGGTGAGATGCCACACGACCTCGCAGATGTTCGCCACGCCGGTCGCGCCGAGAGGATGCCCCTTCGAGAGCAGGCCACCCGACACGTTGACGGGAGCGAAACCGCCGAGGCTGGGATGCACTCCGCCCTTCTTGTCGATAAACTCGCCCGCCTCGCCGTCGCCGCACAGGCCCAGGTTTTCGTAATGGACAAGTTCCGCGGTCGCGAAGCAATCGTGCAGCTCCGTCAGCGCAATATCCTTGGGTCCGATTCCCGCCTTCTCGTACGCCTGCTTAGAGGCGCGGCGCGTCAGCGTGCTGACATCGGGCAGGGTCAAGGTGCGATCGGTGTACGGATCGGAGGTCAGAATCGACGCCGCCACCTTGGCGCGCTTGCGTCCGCCGGCGAGCTGCTTGAGCTTCTTTTCGGACACGAGGATCGCGGCCGCGGCGCCGTCGCCGGTCGGGCAGCACATATACAACGTGTTCGGATAGCCGACCATCCGGGCGTTCATCACGTCCTCGAGGGTGACTTCATTGCGGTACTGCGAGAACGGATTCTTGGTCGCATGCTTGTGCGACTTCACGGAAATCTTGGCGAAGTGCTCGAGCTTGGTGCCGTACTTGCGCATGTGCTCGATACCCGCCTGGCCGAACACCGCCGGCATCAGGCCCGAGCCCATTTTGCCCTCGGTCGAGTAAGCGGGATCGCCGGCGCCCGCACCACCGAGCAGGCCGGCCTTGCCCATCTGCTCGACGCCGACCGCCATCGCGACGTCGTACATGCCCGCGGCGATCGACATATAGGCCTCGCGGAACGCGGTCGAGCCGGTAGCGCAGGCATTCGAGACGTTAATCACCGGGATTCCGGTCTGGCCGATCTGCTGGAGGATGCGCTGGCCAACCATCGCGTTGGACTGCTGCAGATTTCCGCACGCGAACATCTCGACGTCCTGAATCTTGATGCCGGCATCACTGAGCGCGAGCAGCGCGGCCGCGCCGCCCAGTTCCGGAACGGTCTTTTCGGGATAGCGCCCAAACTTGATCATCCCCGTGCCGAGAACATAAACGTTATCCATCTTGGAACCTCCTGGCGGCCCGGCCGCGGGCTGGGTCCGTCGCTTGCAATTTCATGGCGCCCCGCTTGAGCGCGCCGGGTTTCAGTTCTTGCTCGGCTTGTACTGGAACGCGACCACGTCGTGGCCGTCGCGATCCTTGGCCACCACCGAGGTTACCATCTCGACCGGCAGATCGAACATCTTGCCGGGGTTCTTCTGCGCGAAGTCGGGATCCATATCTATCAGGTTCGAGCGCACGCTCACGCCGTCGGGCAGATCGACAATCGCGGTGATGTAGGGCGTCTTGATCCCGGGGAAAGACTGATGCACGACCGAGAAGACATAGACCTTGCCCTTGTTCGACAGCGGCACCGGCTTGAGCGTCCCCGCGGCTCCGCACTTCGAGCATGCAATGCGCTTGGGGTCGAGAAAAACCGCGCCGCAGGAGCATTTCAGCCCCTCGAGATGCGGAGTCGATCCGAGCTTGAGAAATGGGACAATCGGGCGCGGTCCCGAATCAGTCGCCTGAGCCTGTTCAGCCATTGGAATCCTCCGAAAATATCCTGGTAGTCAAAATGCCTGATGATCGAAAAACAGCAGAGCGCCGCCGTCGCCCGGGGCGCGGTATCTCTATCTGGACCGGAGTTTCCCACAGCAGTGGAATTTCGTCAACCCCGCACGGGCGTAGGATAGCGTCCGGTTTTGAATCGGAGATTCCTTCTCATCCGAACAAGTGCTCGAAGACTTGACCGTCGTGCAGTTTGAGCCGCTCTCCTGATCGGAGACCTTTGCGTAACTCAATCCCAAGGGCTACTGGCGCGATTGGCGAGATTCCTCGCGACACTTGCCGCTTGGTGCTTGACGCTCGACGCGATACGCAGCGCCCGCTCGCGCTCGGAATGACACGAAAACCCAAGAGAAATTGTCATTCCGAGCGCGTCTAAGCGATTGGTCACGGGTCGTTCACAGGCGGTCGCGCGGCGAACCGTCGCGAGGAATCTCGCCCTTTCGAGTTTCCGACCAGTTACGCAAAGGTCTCCCCCGGGAGGTGCCACTGGCACGCGGGTGAGGGCGCCGCTTCGCTCTTTTAATCGCGCGTCGCTGGCGCGCCGCGCTGAATAAGGTCCCTCACCTAACCTCTCCCTGAAAGGGAGAGGGATCAGAGAAAGGGCGAGGGATCAGACAGGCTTAGTCGCCCGTCAGGGTCCGCTGGCCGGCGACTTTGGGAGCGCGCGAAATGTCCGCACCGCGATCGAGCGCGCGGTTGCGCGCGCCATTATCGCGCCGTCTAGGTCGGTGCGCAGGACCGTCGTTCCGGCGGCTTGATAGCGGCGCACGACGGCGGCGGCGGGAAAATGAAACCGGTTGCGGTATCCGTCCGAGATCACCGCGACGATCGGATGCACCGCCGCGATGAATCCCGGCGTCGAGGAGGTCGCGCTGCCGTGATGCGGAACCTTCAGCACCGCCGCGCTCAGGTCTTCGCCCGACGCGACCAGCGCCGCCTCGCCAGCGGCCTCGATATCGCCGGTGAACAGAAACGCCGATTTCCCGAGCTCGAGCCGCAGCACGAGCGAGCTATTGTTATGCGTATCGCCACGCGCGGCGTGCGGCTCGATCGCTCGAACGGCGACCCCGCCGATCATTTCGCGCTCCGGCGAATCTCCTATCTCCCGAATCGGCACGCGGTCGCGTCCGAGCGCCGTCATCAGGAGGCCGAAGGCGCGATCGGGGCTGCTCGCGCCCGACGACCAGAAGCTCGAGGGCGAGAAATTATCAGCGAGATACGCGAAACCGCCGAAGTGATCCAAATCCGGATGACTCAGCACCAGGTAATCGACGTGCATGATCTTGCGCGACCATAGATACGGCGCGACGACCCGCTCACCATAGTCGTAGCCGCGATACGCCCCGCCCGCGTCGATCAGCATCACGCGCCCGCCCGGAAAGCGCACCACTGCGCCATCGCCCTGCCCCACCGCAAGAAAGGTGACGCGCAGCTCCGGATTGAAGTACCGATCTCTGAGCCACCATCCGCCGTCGGCGAGCATCGCGACGGCGAGCACCGCGCCCGCGACGAGCCGCCATCGGATTCGCGGCGGAGTTCCGGCAGCGGCATTATCTATGGAAGCAGCCGGAGGCGGACGATGCGCGAGGCGCGGATCTTCCTTGAGCGGCGCGCCGAGCCACAGCAGCATCGCGCAGTACGCGAGCACGAGCTCGAAAATGGTCGGCGTAAAGATGCGCGTCCACGCACCCGGCCATCCGAGAAACCACGCCGCCAGATGATTCGCCAGCCCAAGCGCCTCCCCGCCGGCCCACAGTAACCCGCGCGCCGGCGGCGACCAGATAAAGCTCAGGATCGCCGCGCCCAGCCCGCACAGGGTCGCGAAAAATCCCATGATCGGCACCACGACCGCGTTCGCCGCCAGTCCCACGATCGAGACCTGGTTGAAGTGAAACGCGGTCAGCGGCGCCGTCCCGATCATCGCCCAGAACGACACGCCCAGGTACGCGAGCACGCCCTCGGCCGCGATCCATCCGCGCGCCGGAGCCTCGCGCAGCAGTCGTCCGCGGCGCTGGCGCCATCTGATCCACGCCGCGAATCGGCGCATCCCCAGGATGATCGCGATCACCGACGCGAACGAGAGCTGAAAGCCCGCGTCCGCGGTCGAGCCCGGAAGCGCGACGCAGATCACGATCGCGGCCAGCGCCAGGCTCGCCAGCGCCTCACGCGCGCGGTCGATTACGATCGCGAACATGTACGCGAGCACCATCACTAGCGCGCGCGTCGTGGACACATGATGCCCTGCAATCGCTGCGTATGCGCATACCGCGACGCCAGCCGCCAGAGCTGCCGCCTTGTTGGCCCATCCGCGGCTCGCAAGCCCGGGCGCGAGCATCATCAATAGCCGGGCGATCGCGAACACCGCGGCGGCAACGAAGCTCAGATGCAGTCCCGAGATGACCAGCAGATGCGCCATCCCGGTGCGCGCAAATCGATTGCGCAGCTCCTGGCTGATACCGCCGCGGTCGCCGATCACGATCGCGCGCATCTCGGCGCGCTCGGGCTCGGCCAGGTTCGCATCGAAAAACGCGCCGATTCGCGCGCGCACGCTTTCGATCGCGCCCGCCACAGCCATCCTGCGATACCCGATCATCGAGAACGCGGGCGTACCGAATGAATGCTCGCGCGCGGTCAGAGTCGCGGCGATTCCGGCGCGCGCCATGTAACCCTGATAATCGAACTCGCCCGGGTTGCCGTCATTGCGCGGGAAGCGGATCTTCCCTGTGATGCGAATCACGTCGCCGATTCCATAGCGGGCGAAATCCAGCGCTGCGACTCGAACCCGCCCGCTCGCCGCGCCGAGCGCCCCGCCCGCCGGACCTGCGCGCGACACCATCAGGTAGAGATGGGTCAGATTGGGCAGCCGCTCGGGCGCGCGATCGAGCACGCCTTCGAGGGTGACTTTCTCACCGTCGGCGAAGCCGCGGATTGAACCGGGAGCGATTTGGGGTGCGAGCAGCTCGCGGACCGGAATCGTGGCGGCGGCGGCGATCGCGATAATCGCTATCGCATAGCCAAGCCGCGGACGCACGGCCAAATAGCCGCACATCGCAGCCGCCGTCAGCGCGAGCGCCAGCCATCCGGGCGCGAAGATGCGGAAATTTCCGAGCCCATCGCCAAGCGCGATCGCACCCGCCACGACATAGATTGGCGCCACGTCGATCGAATGCGCGATCGACACAATCCTGCGCTGCAGGGCCAGCCAGAAGTCATCATAGGATGACGTCGGCTTAGGTTCCGCGGCGGTGCTGGCAGACGCGGCGGCGATAACGATAGCCCCCCTTTACGACGCCCCACAAAGAACATCCAAGCCCCAACAGGACGGATTATGCGCCGATGGGCGCGCCAGCCGCCAGCATGTGCGCATGGCACCAGCAGATGCGCATGGCAGACGACCACAAAACTCACGTTTCAGCGGGGCGATACGACTTGAGCCGGGACCATTGGTGCGACATTTTGAGGCTTGCGGAGCGCCTCAGGTTGGGGCAAATCTGAATCAGGAAGAAAAAATGGAGCGATTCGCGCACCGGCGCCCTACACAGAGGCATCGCATGAAACTAATCGGTGGACGTACCCTGCTAATTTCTGTGGCGGCTATTTTCGCAACCATGCTGGCTGCCGGATGTTTCGGCGGCGGCGGCGGCCCCGGACTGGGGGGACTGTTGGGAGGTGGCGGCTATGGCGGCGAGTATGGACCCGGTTACGGTGGCGACTATGGTGGCTATGGGGGCGGCTACAACGGCTGGGGCGGCGGAGGCGACGATTACGGAAGTATTTTCTCCGGATATGGCGGAGGCGGCGATGCTTTTGGAGAGGGGATGCGTGGAGAGAACAGCTTCGGTGGCGGCGATCACGATCGCGATTGATGCTCATGGAAAAAATGAAAAGCCGGGATACAGCTATGCTTCAAGCGATGGACGATAATCAAATCCGTACGACCGATCGGCGACTCACGCAGGTCCTGTTGATTAGCATTAGCCTCGTACTGGCGCTCGGCGGCGGCGCGGCGTTCGCACAGGAGCCGGGCCAGAAGACCTTCAGTTCGCCCAGCGCGGCGGCGGATGCGCTGGCGGCTGCCGTCGAGAGCAATAATGATCAGGAACTGCTCGCGATTCTGGGTCCCTCGGCCCGTGACCTGATTTCCTCTGGCGATCACACCGCCGACCAGAACCGGCGCGCGCGATTCACCCGGAAATATAAGCAGCTCCATCAGTTCGCCACCGCCGCCGACGGACGCGTGTTTCTCTACATCGGCGCCAACAACTGGCCCGACCCGGTTCCGCTGCGGAAAAACGGTTCGCAGTGGTATTTCGACACCAAATCCGGCCGCAAGGAAGTTCTTTTTCGGCGGATTGGAGCCAACGAGCTGAGCGCTATTAAAGTTTGCCAGGCGATCGCCGCCGGCGAGCATCAGTATTACTCATCGCTTCACGACGGTAACTCGGTGCATCAATATTCTCCGAAGTTTCACAGCACGCCGGGAACACAAGACGGCCTGTACTGGCCGGTCAAGGCCGGCGAGAAACCTCAAAGCCCCCTTGGACCTCTGGTCGCGGACGCCGCGATCGAGGGTTATCAGCACCATAGCGGGACTCCGCCGCATCCCTTCCACGGCTATATTTATCGCCTAATTACGCAGCAAGGAGCGTCCGCTTCCGGCGGCACGATGAACTACGTCGTTGACGGAAAGATGACGGGCGGATTCGCGCTGGTCGCCTATCCGGCCAGCTATAGGGACTCGGGCGTGATGACCTTCATCGTCAATCAGGACGGCCAGATTTATCAAAAGGACCTGGGTCCGCAGACTGCGCAAATCGCGGCCGCGATGACGCAGTACAATCCGGACAAGACTTGGCGGCCAGTGACGGATGCCGCCGGCGGCGCCGCGGTGAAATAGGAATCCGCGCTTGAGAACGCGTCAATCAGTGTAACGCCGTGGCGCCGTTTCCAAGCTCTGGCTTGCGCATCAATAATACCAGCGGCAATACGCCCAGCGTGACCATCCCCATCAGCCAGATCACATCCACGTACGCCTGCGCGCTCGCCTGCCGGAGCACGCCGCCATAGATGATCCCGAGCGCGCGGCCGCTGGCGTGGTCGGCGCCCGCGCGAAAGAGTTGCACCCCAATCCCGTCGAGCCGCGCGCGCAGACCGGGGTTGAGTGGCGTCAGCCGGGATATCAGCGCGGTCTGATGAAATTGCGCGCGGCGCGCCAGAATCGTTGTCACCATCGAGATACCCACGCTGCCGCCGATATTGCGCGTGAAATTCATGATCGCCGAGATGTCGTTGTTCTGGTCGGGACGCATCCCCGAGTACGCCATGGTAGTGATCGGGATGAACAGAAACGCCAGCCCCATCGATTGATAGATCCGATAGAGCATCGCGGTGCGGAAATCGACCCCCGGGTAGATTCCCGCCATGTGCAACATTGCAGCCCCGGTGATGACAAATCCGATCGCGATCAGAATTCGCCCATCGACCCGCGAGACCAGCGCGCCTACGATCGGCATCGTCACCATCATCGCGAAGCCGCCCGGCGTCAGCACCATCCCGGCCTGCTGCGCGGTGTATCCCATCAGTTCCTGAACGTACTCGGGCAGCAGCACGGTGGTTCCGAACAGTACAATTCCCAGCGTGAACATCATTATCGACGAAACCGCGAAGGTGCGATCTTTGAACAGCCGCAGATCTATCACCGGATACTCGGTGCGCAGCTCCCATACGATAAAGGCCGCAAGCGCGAGCGCGCCCGAGACCGCGAGCGTCGCGATAAGCTGCGACTGCAACCAGTCGTCGCGCTGGCCCTTGTCGAGCACCACCTGCAAAAAGCCCAGCCCGATCGCGATCAGCCCGAGCCCGATATAATCGATCCGCAGCGCCTGGGTGCGCTCCTTGACCTCGCGCACGACGTAGGGAGGATCCTCGACCACCCGATAACTCAGAATAAGCGAGATGATTCCGACCGGCACGTTGATAAAGAAAATCCAGCGCCACGTGAAGTTGTCGGTGATCCACCCGCCCAGCGTCGGCCCGATCGCCGGCGCCAGCACCACCGCCATCCCGTACACCGCGAACGCCATCCCGCGTTCCTCGGGCGCGAACGAGTCAACCAGAATCGCCTGCTCGCTCGGCTGCAAACCGCCTCCGCCGGCGCCCTGGACCACACGCAGGGCGACCAGGATCGCCAGCGAGGGAGCCAGCCCGCACAGAAACGAACTGATCGTGAACACCGTCACGCACGCCATGTAAAACCGCTTGCGTCCGAACACGCCCGCCAGCCATCCGCTGATCGGCAGCACGATCGCGTTCGAGACCAGATACGAGGTCAAGATCCAGGTGCTCTCATCGACACCCGCCGACAGCCCGCCCGCGATATGCGGCAGTGCGACGTTGGCGATACTCGTGTCGAGCACCTCCATGAAGGTTGCCAGCGTCACCGTCATCGCGACGATCCACGGATTATGCGACGGGCGCCAGGCCTGGTCGGCGCTGAGCTCGGCGGCAATCGACGCTGCGCTCATCCGGGTTTCCGCCTTTTGCGCAAGGGCCGTGGCGCCACCGCCGCCATCCGCGCGCCGAGCCAGCCCAGAAACCGGGCGCGTGCGCGGCGGAAGCGCGGATGGCGGGGGCCGAAGCCGGTAATCAGGCGGGTGAATTGGGGAAATGCGGCGGGAAACGCGCTCAGCGCGATAACCGAAAGAAACAACTGCTCGAGGTTCACTCCAGGCGCCACCGCGCCCGCCAACTGCGCGCGGCGCAAGCGCGTATGCACGCTCACAAACAGGCGGCGGCGTTCGGCCCGCGCGACGGTCGGCCACGCGCCGGGTTCGAGCGCCTCCCACTCGTGCATCCGAATCCAGTCGCCGTCTCCGGTTCCGATTTCAGCCCAGTACTTGAGCGCCGCGGCCAGGTCTTCCGGCGTCGAGGCGATCGCTTCCGCCTTGTCGGCGATCTTGCGCCGCAACACCTCGGCGTGCAGGGCCCGCTTGCTTCCAAAGCAGTAGAACAGCATCCGCTTGTTGACCCGCGCGCGCCGCGCGATTCGCTCGGTCCGGGCGCCCGCGAAGCCGCGCGCCGAGAACTCGGCCAGCGCCGCCTTGAGAATCCTTTCGCGGGTGCGTGCAAGATCGCGGATATTGCGGCGGGTAGTCGTGACGCGCTTTCCCAAGTCAGCTATTAACTATCTGGTTAATAACTTTTTTCATGCGCGCCGTGCAAGTCAACCACTGCTTCCCGCGATCCGCCGCTCTTGCCCCAGCCAGTGGCGCCACCTATATGATCTGATTGAGAGCCGCCCGCGCACCCGCCGCGCGAACTTCACCTCTTGCAGGAGCGTCGCCATCCGATGAGCACCGCCGAAAACCGTCAGCCCGCCGGCGCCGATTCGATCACCGGCTCCATGACCGCCGACCATCAGCGCATCGCAAAACTGTGGGACGAAACTATCACCGCGCTGAAACGCGAGGATTTCGCCGCCGCCCACACCCGCGCCGCCGAGTTTATCGCCGCACTGCGCCGGCATATCGCGATGGAAGAGCAGATCCTGTTCCCGGCTATCGACGAGAAGACCGGGATGCACGGCAGCGGGCCGACCTACGCGATGCGCATGGAACATCGCGAGATCGAGCGGATGCTCGAACGGCTCGCCCCGCTTTTGACCGTGCAGGAGCGATGGACCGGCATCCAGGCGGTCGAAGGTCAGCCAATTGATCCGTACGCCCTCCTGCACAGCCACGACATGAAGGAGGAAATGGTGCTGTATCCGATGGCCGATCAGATCCTCGGCGCCGACGCCACCCGAAAACTCGTCGAGCGGATGCGCACCGAGGTCAATTCACCCGCGACCGCCGCCTGATCCTCTCCTCCTCGGGAGAGGTCGCGCCGAAGGCGCGGGTGAGGGACCGAAATAAAAAATCTTCAGGGCGTGAAACTACTTCGGTGGGTCGGGGATTAGCTTGAGCTTGCCCTGGCGCGCCGGGCGCTTGCTCGCCGCTGCCACTGCCGTCGCCGCGCCGGCGCCTTTGCGGGGACGCATCCTGATGGGCGCCTCGGGAGCTTTTTTCAGGCCGCGCCGGTCTCGGCCCGGATCACTCGCGTGCGTCCCCGCCGATCCCGCCGGAGCCTTGGCCGGCGCGGGCCGAACGGTGTCCATCCCGAACGCCTTGCGTTCGAGCCGTTTGATCTGGTCGCGCAGCTCCGCCGCATGCTCGTAGTCGAGCTTCTCGGCCGCGTCCATCATCTCATGGCGCAGCGCGGTGATCCGCTCGGGCAGCTCGTGCGCGGGCAGCAGATCCTCATCGCCGGGCTTGTCGTCGATCTCCGGCACGACCGCCCATTCGGGCGAGTACATCTCGACCAGCGAGGCGTCGATCGCCTTGATAATCGTTGCGGGCGTGATGCCGTGCTCGGTGTTGTAGGCGACCTGCTTGGCGCGGCGGCGATCGGTCTCGCCAATCGCCTTGGTCATCGAGTCGGTCATCCGGTCGGCGTACATCAGGACCAGGCCGTGCAGATTTCGCGCGGCGCGTCCTATCGTCTGAATCAGCGAGCGCGCCGAGCGCAGGTAGCCTTCCTTGTCGGCGTCAAGAATCGCGACCAGCGAGACCTCGGGCAGATCGAGTCCTTCGCGCAGCAGGTTGATCCCGACCAGCACGTCGAAATCGCCCTTGCGCAGCCCGCGGATAATCTCGACGCGTTCAATCGTCTCGATATCGGAATGCAGGTAACGCACGCGCACGCCCAGGTCGTGGTAGTAGTCGGTCAGGTCCTCGGCCATCTTTTTCGTCAGGCAGGTGGCCAGGACGCGCTCGCCGGCCGCGACGCGGTTGTGAATCTCTTCGAGCAGGTCATCGACCTGAGTGCCGGCCTTGCGCACCTCGATTTGCGGATCGATAAGCCCGGTCGGCCGGATAAGCTGCTCGACGATAAGTCCTCCGGAGCGCTGCTGCTCGTAGTCGCCGGGAGTGGCCGAGACATAGATCGCCTGGTTTACGTGCGACTCCCATTCTTCGAAATTCAGCGGACGATTATCGAGCGCCGAAGGCAGCCGGAATCCAAAATCGACCAGCGTCTGTTTGCGCGAGCGGTCGCCCCGGTACATCCCGCCGATCTGCGGAACGGTCACGTGGCTTTCGTCGATGAAATAAATCGCGTCCTTGGGAAAGTAGTCGAGCAAAGTCGGCGGCGGATCGCCCGGCGCGCGGCCGGTCAGATGGCGCGAGTAATTTTCGATTCCCGGACAGAAGCCCATCTCGGCCAACAGCTCGAGATCGTACATCGTGCGCTGCTCGAGGCGCTGCGCTTCGAGCAGGCGGTTCTCGGCGCGGAACAACTCGAGCCGCTCTTTCAGCTCCGCGCGGATTCCCACCACCGCGCGCTCCATCCGGTCCGAGGTCGTCACGTAATGCGACGCCGGATAGACCGCGACCGACGCGAGCTTGCGGATTACCTTGCCGCGCAACGCGTCGATTTCATACATCGCCTCGACCTGGTCGCCGAAGAACTCGACTCGGACCGCGCGCTGCTCTTCGTAGGCGGGAAAAATCTCGACCGTGTCGCCGCGCACGCGAAACGTCCCGCGATGAAAATCGTAATCGTTGCGCTGGTACGCGATATCGACCAGCTTGCGCAACACGCGATCGCGCTCGACCGTCTGCCCCTCTTCGAGAAACACCACGGTCTCGAAATAGACCTCAGGCTCGCCGAGGCCGTAGATGCATGAAACCGAAGCGACGATCAGGACGTCATTACGTTCGAGCAGCGCCTTGGTGGCGGAATGACGCAGCTTGTCGATCTCATCGTTGATGCTCGAGTCCTTTTCGATAAACGTGTCGGTCGAGGGCACGTAGGCCTCGGGCTGGTAGTAGTCGTAATAGGAGACGAAGTAGCGGACCGCGTTGTCGGG
>DATKSQ010000032.1:0-59306 GCA_035531615.1 Binataceae bacterium (SeqCode) | reverse complement strand
TCTATGCCAAGGCCTTCGACTGGGGACCGGATGTTGGACGCGAGATCGTCGAAGAATGATGGCGCGGACGTATGTACCCAGCGCCGGGGATTTGATCTGGACGGACTTTGATCCAACCAGAGGCCGGGAACAGGCCGGTCGCCGCCCAGCTCTGGTGCTATCTTCGGCCATATTCACCGAGCACACCGGCTTGGCCGTTGTCTGCCCGATCACGTCGCGCGTCCGGCCGTTTCCGACCAGCGTCGTTTTGCCGCCAGGCCTGCCGATCGCCGGAGAAATTCTGATTAGCCATATCCGCAGTATCGACACGACGGCGCGCCCCATCCGCTATGCGGGCGCCGCTGTGCCGCCGGATGTAGCGCAGCTCGTCCGCGCCAAGCTGACCGCTTTCATCACGATATGACAGATCGGATGCTCAGAATCTTCCCGCTCGCAGGACCACCAAACGCGTTCGCGCCAAGTATGAGAAGCAGGATGTATGAAGCGCGAATATAATTTCAGCAAGCGCAAACGCGGCCCGGTCGTGCCGCCGGAACCGGGGCAAGTCAGACGACGGTCCGAAAAGTTGGAGCGGGCGACCGGGGTGGAACCGGCGACATCCAGCTTGGGAAGGGCGCCGACGCGGGAGAGCCGGGGAAACCCGAGGATGCAAATCCTTGAGCTACAAGGATTTTCTAATTTTCGAATTCCCGCCTCCGACCCCGATTTTGACCGCTCTCCCGGCAACTTTGACAGAAATTTGCCTGAAACCGACGTCCAGCTCCGTGGCTCGGTCGATATCAACGCCAAAGTCACACCCGGTGCACCGCCGAGTTGTAAGGTCGGCGCCAAACGGGACTTCATCAGCGTGCGACATCGAGCCCGTAGCGCTCCAACGCGGAGCGCATCTCGCTGACCCAGTCCAGAGCTAATCGGCGACCATTCGGGAGTTCGTCGTTTCGATCCCAGCGCCACGTTGTAATCATCGCGAGCACGAGGACGTGGCACTCGCGGAGCAGTTGTTGATCAACACCTGGATAGTGCTTGCTCACCTCGTCGGGAAAGCGGGGCAACTGGACATGGGCGATGTCGAATTCGACAGGCCCACGGCAGCATGTCTCTAGGTCTATGAACAGCAGCCCTTTCTTGGTTCTGAGCAAGTTGCCTGGGTGCGGTTCGCCGTGCAGCAGCTGCTCGGGGGCGCCCCGGTTTTCGATTGCCCGCCTCAGGCTTCGCAGCGTGTTGCTGAGTAGCTCGCGGTCGGCGTCAGAGAGCTCAGGAGTGCGATCGCGGCTCGCAATGAGCGATTGCGCTTCGGCGACTCGATCTGTGAAGTGCGGCGTCGCAATGTCGATATGTCGCATGCCGGTGTGCAACTGCTCAAGAGCGCGTGCGTACTCGGCAGGCGCGACCTCCAGAGGCGGCACAGGTTTGTAGTAGGTCCACAGCGTCACCGCGAAGCCGTCACGCACGTACACACGCGGCTCCACTCGAGGCTCAAGGGCCCCCACCGGGCTCTCGGTCTGCGCCAGCCGTTTGGCAAGCTCGACTTCGAAGTTGGCCACCTGATGCGCTACGTCCGCGACACGGGCAAGGACGTCACAAGGCAGCAGACGCACAGCGAGCCTGTTCGACGCGTGAAGAACGACCGCGTCCTCGACCCTCAGGCCAAGCGCTGATGCACTCGACATAGCCGCACCCACCGCAGGCCGAACGTGAGACGTCTGCATAGGTTTTCTCCCAGGTCTTGGAGTATGCGCAAGCGATTCGAAGAGCGCGCGGCGCGAATCGGCCTGTGCGTGTCCACCGTCGAGCCATTCGTATCATAGGGATGTCCACGCCGAAGCTCTGAATAATCACAGGAGGTGAAGGCCCGGATCTGCCCTCGTATACTCTCACCAACGCGCGCTGAAATTCCGATTCGCGGCACACCTCCTCCGGTTCATCGAAAAAGTCATCCGCCACATCACGAACCTACCGGACGCCCAGCGCGAAAGCACTCTGCGCTTGTGCTCACCCAAATACGAATCCTCTGTTCGCCGCGCGAGGAACTCAAGGGAATTGGTCCGTCAGTTGCTGACATTCTCGGCCGTCACTGGAAGGAATTCGTGGGCGACCGGAGCAGCAGATGGAAAGCGAGTTCTATCTTCAGGCACGGCGAGAGTGGGACGAACGCTACGGCGATCTCGTCCTTGGAAAACGCAACTGGCAGATCGCTTCCGGCGGCTTGATGCTCCTGAGCCTCATTCGGACATTGCCGGATCGAAAGGGGGGAAGGGCTTGAAAGGTGAGGGTGATCACTCGCGCCTGACCAACCCGGTCAAGCTTGCAAGGACGAGCGCAGTCAGACCCCAGCCCGAGAGAGTCTCTACCCATACCCAAAACCTCAGCCACCATCCACATGAACAATCGAGCCTAAGAGGGCCACAATGGCAGCTTGCGGTCGCGACCGAGTTATTACCGAAAGTATCAAGCTTCTAGTTCAATCGTCTGGCCGTCCTTAACCCACTTCAAGTCGGGAAAGGATGTGCGTTGTGTCAAGCGCACTGCGCGAGTGTTTCTGGCGCTTGCCGTCTATCTGCAAAAGCTTTTCAAATACTCTACGAGCCCATGTATCTGACTGCCGGTGAACGCCTCCGACCAACCAGGCATATTGCGGCTCAAACCCTCCGCCGAACCACCCTTAGCCACAACCTCATAGAGGAATTCGTCGGAACGCATTCTCATTTTTGCGCAGTCGGTGAAGTCCGACGGCGCCGGATTAAATGCCACCGCTCCAGGCCCGTTTCCTTTTCCGCTGTCGCCGTGGCAGGAGGCGCAGAAGCTGTGATACGTCGCTGCGGGCTCTTGTTTCGATGACGCGGGCGCGGCACTTGGCTTCCTGCTAGCTCCTGAGGCGGCAGATCCGCCGCCAAGGCTGCCAAGGTAGGTAACCAGAGCTTTCATATCAGGAGCATTCAAGGTCAGCGGGACCATGCCGGCGGTTTTCATCTTGGCCGTCGGGGCTTTCAGAAGAGCCGTCAATTTAGCGGGCGGATACTGACTGGAAATATGAGTCAGCGCCGGCCCGGCGCCGCCGCCGCCAGCCTCTCCGTGGCATCCTTTGCAGCCGTGAGAATCGAAAATAGCCTTTCCCCCGCTGTCAGCGGTCTTGCCCGCCGAACCTTTAACTGGCCCGTTCGCGGCGGCCGGTTTCGCGTTAGCCGGCGAGGCTGAGGACCAGCCGGAAACAGATGGTGTCGCTGCTGCCGCGGCTGATTTGCCGCCAAGGCTGCCAAGGTAGGTAACGAGAGCTTTCATATCAGCAGCATTCAAGGTCAGCGGGACCATGCCGGCGGTCTTCATCTTCGCCGTCGGCGCTTTCAGAAGAGCCGTCAATTTAGCGGACGGATACTGACTGGAAATATGAGTCAGCGCCGGCCCCGCACCGCCGCCACCAGCCTCTCCGTGGCATCCTTTGCAGCCGTGAGAATCGAAAATAGCCTTTCCCCCGCTGTCAGCGGTCTTGCCCGCCGAACCTCCAACTGGCCCGTTCGCAACGGGCAGCTTCGCGTTAGCTGGCGAGGCTGAGGTCGAATCGGAAGCCACCGCTCCGCCAGTCCACATTTTCACATGATCTATTTTGGAAACGTTGTGAATCATATCGTGGCAACCGCTTGAAATGCACGATACTCGATTCGATTCGAGCGAAGCTAAAGGCGGCATGCGCGCGAGATTATCTTCAAAGTCGCGGGTGCCCATATGGCAGTGCAGGCACTCCGAATTAGGGTACGTGCCGATTAGATGAAGTGTCTTTGGTGGAGTGCTCAGATACTCCATGTACAGATATGTTAAGCCTCTAAGCTTGTCCTTCAATGGGCCGTACATGGTGTAGTTGGTGTGGCAGGTATAACAGGCCTTGTCCGACGGCACGAGGTGGTTCTGAAAATGTTGGGCAGGGATATACTGCCTATCCAGCAGGTACAGACTTTGCCCGTGGGTTACCATGCTGTGGCACGAAACACAGTATGATGTCTGTTTCGAACGCTCATTTTGAACGGACATGCCCGTGCCGATGCATAATGCGGGGAGAATGCATAACGCAAAGAAGGCGAGAATCTTGCCCGAAGCTTCCACAGTCACGGCGGGATACACGAGAAACACTGCGGCCATAATGATCGTCAGTACGACCAAGGCGATTAGGATACCGGTTAGTCCGAGCATAACTTCCCGCTTACTTCGCGCCCGCCGAATCTGAGGCCAACGTGAGTGTTCCTATTTCATGCACGATTATTTGCAGGTGGAGAAACAGCAAAGACCAGCGAAACGAGATAAACCAGGATGCCCGCTCCTATTAGGGTCACACCGACGACCACAAAAAGCACAAACGAAAGTGGGCTAAACCAAAGCAGGGTGAAAATTTCAACGAGCAGGCCAAAAATAATCAAGCCGCTCGAAACTTGCTGACAGCGCCGGACTCCGATCTTTCGAAGTTTCATTAACCGCGTCTCCGGACTTCCGGGTGATCTAACTTGGTTGCCTTGCTAACCGGAATAAGTGCGCTTAAAGAAAGAAGCTCGCTCTTGAAATTTCCGCCCCGGATTAGAGCACTTCGCGACGCCAACGGTGATGTAGCCCTAGCTGCTTGCAATTTCGTCTCCCAACAATAGTGCTGCTACCGCCGAACTATACGTTGAGCATACATTGGGCAGCCAATGAACCATGCAACAGGTTGGTTATCCAAAGCACAAATGGTGGCGAAAGCTCGGTTATCCGAATACGTTTAGATTTGAGGTTAAACGCATTCCGCGGCTCACAATTCTCGATTTGATCATCCGTTGCGGCGAAGCTGACTCAGCGCCTCGGCCAGTTGCGCATAGGCCGGCGCGGTGCCGCCACCTTTTCCGGCCATTTTGCCGAGGCGCTCGGCGGCTTGCGCTAGTTTCGACAGCACATCTGTCACGCCTTTGCCGAGGCGTTCCGCGATATCACCCGATCTGTGCGGTCCAGGACCGAGTTCCGCCATCGCACGCAGATAACGTTTCTCGGCAGGAGTCAGCCGATCGAGGCGCACGCGAAAGAAGCCGGCGTCCAATTCCGCAAGTGCCAAGGTCGTCACGCGGCGCTCGTTAGCTCGCGAAATCGGCGATGCGTCCGCGACGTTCCAGGAATGCCTGCCCCATTCTTGGAGAAAGTACGGATATCCCATCGTATGGCGTAAAATCTCGGCTATCGCGTATAGCGCAAAGGCGACGCGCTCCTTTTGTGCCGGCACGCATAGCGCGGCGCGGGCCGCTTCATCATCCAACCGATCGATCTCGACGAACTCGAACAGCCTTTCCGCGTATGACTTGGCGCGTCCCATTTGACCGATCAATTGCGGTAACCCCGCCGCAAGCATCGTGATCGGGAGTTGGCGCTGGCTGGCGCCGTGCAGAGCCCTGATCAACGAGGCGAGTTGATCCTCGCGCACGTACTGAAGTTCATCGACGAAGAGCACGACGGCCGTGTGGTACTCATGAGCGGCGTTTCCGAGCCCATGCAGGATCAGACTTCGTGCTGCTCGACCTGCCCTGATCCTGTCGAGCGCGATCGCGGCGCGCTCGATCAGGTCGTCTCGACCAGCGAGTTCCGGCGCCAGGCGCGTAAGGATTCTTGCGAGGGTCCAATTAAAGGGAACTTAGGAAACTTATCCTCAGAGGCTAAGAAATCGTAAGAACCCTATAATTCAACGCTTGTGCCCGTCGCTGAAGCGCCGCCGGCAAGTGCGCTGACGTGGCGTCCTGAGTTGGGCGTCGCCCGTTTGACCGGGTCACACGGGCTCCCTAGGCTACGCTGCGACCAGCCGTCCTAGAGGGCCGAACTGCAAGTCAAATTCACAAGCGGCGCCATGTCGGAAAATGACGGGGAGCCTATCTCTGCCAGTTCACCGGCATCGAGAACCGAACGATCGACAACTCCGCCGCATACATCGCGGCACAGGTCCGCGATGACCAGGAAGCTCATTATCCGCGCCGCCGTCCAGGCACAGCGTGCGTGCGATTATATCCTCGGAGTGAGGCAAGCGCGATAAGTTCGCCCATCCCGAGACTGAAAGCCCACACAGGGGCAGCCGATGGACGGGTCGCCCTTTTCTCATGTACACCTGCACATATGGAGGGCGGCCTTGGGATTTGCGTGGGACGAGCCCAAGGCGCGCGCGAATTTGCGGGGCAAGGGCGCGTGCTTCGAGTGTTGGCGTGTGCGTTTTTGAGCAGGCCTATCCGGTTCCTCAAGTTTGGCGCATTTACCGCACGAGCTGGAATTGGAAAGTCAAAAAGGAAATTCCGGTTGAAGCGGCTTTTTCGAGGGGCGGCGCCGTTCTTTGATTAAGCCGTCACCTTGAAATTGCCTCTGGCAGAACGGCCTGACGATGCTTCAGGTATTCGATAAATTTCCGGACGTCGGCGCGAGTGAACTCACAGCATGTCACTGATCGATAGGATTTTTGGACGCCCGCTCGCCTCCAATGAGGCCGGCGAACAACGCATTGGCCCGGCCGTGGGCGTACCGACCTTTGGACTCGATGCACTCAGTTCGGCTGCGTATGGCCCCGAGGCGGCACTGACCGTACTGCTGCCGCTCGGCGCTGCGGGATTGACGTTGATTCTTCCGATCACGATCGCGATCGTTATTGTGCTCGGCATCGTTTACGTCAGTTACCTGCAGACTATCGCGGCGTATCCGAACGGCGGCGGCTCCTACACTGTCGCCCGCGAGAACCTCGGCACCAACGCTAGTCTGCTGGCGGCGGCGGCCCTGATGACAGACTACGTACTCAATGTCGCGGTCGGAATCTCGGCCGGCATCGGGGCTCTGATCTCGGCCGTCCCGGCCCTTCAGCCTTATACGCTCACACTCTGTCTGGTCATTCTGGTCCTGCTGACCTTGGTGAATCTACGCGGCATCGCCGCGGCGGGCACGCTGTTCATGCTGCCGACCTGCGCCTTCATTCTGAGTCTGAGCGCGCTGGTTTTCTGGGGCCTGATCGCGACGATCTCCGCGGGCGGTCATCCCCATCCGGTGGTTCCCCCGGCACGTCTCGCCCACGCCACCGAAGCTGTGGGCACGTGGCTGCTGCTGCGGGCGTTCGCCAGCGGCTGCACCGCGATGACCGGCGTCGAAGCGGTCAGCAACGGCGTGCAAGCGTTTCGCGAGCCGGTCGTGCCGGCGGCGCGCCGCACTCTCTCAATCATCATTGGGATCCTGATGGTGCTGCTGCTCGGCATCGCATACCTCGCGCATGCCTACCACGTCGGCGCGACCGAACCGGGGACATCGCAGTACCAGAGCGTTCTATCTCAGTTGATCGGCGCAGTCGCCGGTCGGGGAATCTTTTACTGGGTAAGCATCACTTCGATTCTGCTGGTGCTGTGCCTCTCGGCGAATACCTCGTTTGCCGACTTCCCGCGACTTTGCCGCGCTGTGGCGGAGGACGGTTATCTGCCGCTCTCGTTCACCACCCAGGGGCGGCGGCTGGTCTATTCGGGAGGCATCTGGGTGCTCGCGTTTTTGTCTGGAGCACTGCTGATCGTGTTCGACGGCATTACTGACCGGCTGATTCCGCTTTTCGCGGTCGGAGCATTTCTGGCCTTCACCCTGTCGCAGAGCGGGATGGTCGCGCATTGGTGGAAGCGCCAGGAGCGAGGTGCGCAGGTCAGCATGGCGGTGAACGGACTCGGGGCGACGGCGACTGCCTTCACGGTAGTAGTGATGACGGTTGTCAAGTTCATGGCGGGCGCGTGGATGGTGGTGCTCTTGGTGCCTTCGCTGGTCGCGCTGATGCTCGCGGTCGGTCGCCATTATCAAAGAATCGAACGAGAAACTGCGGCGCCCGGCAAGCTCAAGCTCGAGAATCTGCAAGAGCCGATCGTGATCGTGCCGATCTTCGATTGGAGTTCGATCGCGGAAAACGGGCTGCGGTTCGCGATGACGCTGTCCAGTGAGGTCGAAGTGCTGCATATCGAGAGCGAAGACGCGACCAAATCGCTCCAACGGATTTGGCCGACGCGGGTGGAAAATCCGGCGCGCGAGGCGAAGCAGGCGGTCCCGCTGCTGACGGTGCTCAAATCACCGTTTCGATTCGTGGTGCAGCCGATTATCGATCACGTCCTGGAGGTCGGGCGGAAGAACCCGGATCGCACCATCGCGGTGCTGTTGCCGGAGCTCGTCGAACGGCAATGGTACCAATATTTTCTTCACAACCAGCGCGCCCGGATTCTCGCGGCACGTCTTCTGGCGCAGGGAACGCACCGCATCGTGATCGTAAATGTGCCCTGGTATCTGCGCAAAGGACGCTAGGTTGTGAGTCGAGGTATGGCCCGCACCGCCAATGCAGGGAATCTCTCATCGAGCATCAGTGTCGATCGCGAAGCCCGCGGCTGGGGATAGGCCATCGAGTACGCGCCCATCTGGATAGAAATCCCGGGACCGCTGATGGTTGCGTAGCGTTCTAATGGCGAAGCGAGATATTCGCTCTTCATTCCGGCAGAACCGGCTCGTTCGGCTCTTTGTCGTCGCGCAGACCTGGAAAGACTGGCTGTCGCAACTTTTGGTCCGCTGTCCATTCCTGAAATGCGATCTGCGCGATCAACCGTGGCTGAAGCCAGGTGACGTTCTTCTCACGGGGTGGATCGACGAAAGGCGCGCTGCCGCGAATGGGTGGGCGGAACGATTTGGCGAGGTCGGCGAGCGTCTTTTTACCGCAGCCCGTGAGTCCTATAACCAGGAACCCGCGGTTATGTAGATTTATTCTTCGACGGTGCCCTCATTTGAATGAAGTTGCGTGAAGTTGCGCACGAAAATAGATAGTGCGCTACGCGGCGCGTTTTCCTACCAGCAGAATCTCGAGCGCCTCGGCCCGCAAGTTATCGCGAAGCCCGAAAATCCCGCGACTCCGACGTTGGGCCATTTCGCGAGTAGCTGGCTGGACGAGCGGCGAGCGCAGCTCAGCGCGGCGACGGCATACGACTACCTCACCATACTCCGCACCCACATCTTGCCCTCGAAGCTGAGCGAAAAGCGGCTCGATGCGATGGGCGGCGGCGACCGTCGAGCGAATGAAGCGCTACGAGATCGCCGCGTTCATCCGGGCCGCGCGATCCGTGAGCAGCAACCCGGCAGGTGATGGGTTGCTGGTGTGGCGCATCGCTGATTCGCGCTGTCGAGTAAAACGCTTCTCTCCGTGTGGTAATAAGTGGAGCGGGCGACCGGGGTCGAACCGGCGACGTCCAGCTTGGGAAGCTGGCATTCTACCACTGAATTACGCCCGCTCTGGCGCGGATCGTACGAGCAGGCCCGCGCGGTGTCAAATCCCATTCGAGGCGCAGGCAGCGCCCCGCGCGCATGCTAGACTCACGCCGGGTGGGCTTGTTTATGGAGGAGGAGCGCGCGCGCACCATCAGGGCTGTGCGTCACTGGAGTACCGCGCTGTTGGCCGCCGCGGCTGCGATCGGCGCGTGCGGATGCTGGATGGCGGCGCTGCAGTACGCGCCGCTCGCGCTGCAGGGAGCCGCGGATGCGGGGTCGGCGATGATCCAAACCGCGTCGCATGCCGTGGGCGCCTCGCAGAGCAATTCCGCCGACGATGCTGCCAGCGCCGGTAATGATGGGGCGGGTGGAGGATGCGCACAACTCAGGCGCGAGCCGCCGGGCGTTATCGAGTTGCGCACCGGCGCGGCTGCGACGCCGGAATATCGCGAACTGCGCCCCAGGCTTGACCACGACCTCACGTTGTGGACACCTCTGGCCGACGATGATTCCGGGGCGGACGGATGGCGCACGGCGGTGAATTTTATGCAGATGGGATTTCACCCTCCGCTTGGTCCCGCGGTCCCTCCGGGCGGAAGTGTGTATATGGCGTATGCGCCGGCGAAGACCGAATCGTGGTCGCAGCAGGACCATCGCGCGTCCCTGACCCAGTACTTCGGCCCGCCGGCCGGCAGCTTCAATTGGAATAACCACGCCTACGATTACGTGCTGGTGAACGCGCTGCCGTGCTTTCCGCCGCCGCGGTGATCGCTGCATTATGTGCTTGGCGCGCCGCGGGATCGCGTGCCGAAGGCGCGCGAAGTGCTATGCTGGCGATCGATCGCCGCGGCGGATGGCGCGGTTTTCCGCGACCCGAGCCGTAATGTTCAAGTCAGTGCGCAGATGACGCCCGGAACCTCTCCTGACCCGATTTCTCCAGCCGGCGGCGTGGTCATTCTTTCGCTTAACAGCGGATCGTCGTCGCGCAAGTTCAGTCTTTATCGACTCGCCGGGTCCACCACGCAGCTCCTTGCCGAAGGCGCCGCCGAGCAGGTGGGAGAGCGCGGCGGCCGCTTATGGATTCGTGACCGCAAGGCGAAGGCGCTCGTCGGCTCGGACCGCGATTGGTCCGACCGGGGCGCGGTCGTGCCCGCGCTGCTCGACGAAGTGCTGAAGCTCGTGCCGAATCCGCCCGACGCGGTTGGCCACCGAATCGTCCACGGCGGTTCGGCGCATCGGGCGCCCGAGCTGGTGACGCCGGATCTGCTCGCCGCTCTGCGTGGCATGATTGCGTTCGCGCCGCTGCATCTGCCCGCGGAGCTCGACGCGATCGACGCGGTCGCCGCGCGGTTTCCCGCGACTCCTCAGGTCGTATGCTTCGACACCGCCTTTCACGCCCGGATGCCCGCGGTTGCCGCGCGCCTTGCTCTGCCCCGCGCGCTGTGGGATGCGGGAATCCGGCGCTACGGCTTTCACGGCATTTCGTATGAGTACATCATGCGCCAACTTGGCGCCGCTGCGCCCGCCCGGCTGATTATCGCTCACCTTGGCAGCGGCGCCAGCATGGCCGCGGTGCGCGATGGTGCGCCAATCGATACCACGATGGGTTTCACGCCCGCGGGCGGATTCATGATGGGCACGCGCGGCGGCGATTTGGACCCGGGCGTGATTGTCTATCTGATCAAGGAAATGGGCTACAACGCCGACCGGCTGGGCGAGCTGGTTAACTTTCAGTCGGGGCTCTTGGGTGTCTCGGGGTTGAGCGCGGATGTAAAGACACTGCTCGGTCGCGAGGCCGACCTGCCAGAGGCCGCGTTGGCGCTCGAGATGTTTTGCTACCAGGCGCGCAAACAGATCGGCGCATACGCGGCCGCTCTCGAGGGGCTCGATCTGCTGGTCTTCACCGGCGGAATCGGCGAGCACGCGGCCCCGATTCGCGCGCGAATCTGCGCCGGCCTCGAACATCTTGGCGTCGAAATCGATGCCGCGCGCAATGCGGCGAATCAAGACACGATCAGTACGCGGCGCGGTCGATGCGCCGTGCGAGTTATCCCGACCAACGAGGATTTGATGATTGCGCTCCACACCGAACGGATCTTCCGCGGGCTGCCGGCCGCCGCGCCTAAAGCTTGAATCGCATCAGAAGCGATGCGACGGAAACTGATCGTCGATCCAGTCCTCGGCGGCGACTCGGGTTGCGAAGTCGGGCTCGAGACGCTTGTCCTTCCAGAAAATCTCTCAGCGTCCGGTGTGCGGGTTCTGCCGGATCTCATATCCCTGGTATTCAGCCATCAGCTTCACTCTCAAAAATTTGATCGCGCTGGTGCGCGCAGGGCCGGCCGTAACTGTGCTGTAGCGCCTGCCTGGGAGGATTATTTCGCGGCGCGCAGAAACGAGCCCAGCACCTGGATGAACACCGTGCGATCGATCGGCTTTGCGCAGTAGTATTGCGCGCCGCCCGCGCGAGCCTGCCGTTCCGTCTCCGAGTCGTGATGCTCGGCGACGTACAGGATTGGCGCCTGTGGAGCGGCGTGCCGAATCCGGCCGAGCAACCATCCGCGATCTCCCGGTTCGATCTTGTCGTCATCGAGAATCACGATCCTGATGTTGAGCAGGTTCAGGAGTTCGCGGCCCGACACCGATCCATCGTGACGTTCGACCCGCCAGTCCGGCGGGGTGGCCTCGGCGGCCAGCGCACGAATCGAGTCGTCCTCGGAAAGCACCACCAGCGCCGGAGGCGAACCCGTCAGAGCCCGCGTCCGGGCGATTTTCGCTCCTCCCACCGGTGCAAGATGGTGTCGCGTAGCCATTTGAGCTATTGCTTCACCTCGGGTTGATCTCGCTACGCAAATCGAAGCTGCGGCGCTACGCCCCAACTGGCCCGGCGCCCTGCTGATAAGCTCCCCGGAAGGCGTGATGCGCAAATCGTGCCATCGGCAGGTCTTGATTTGTCGGCTCTGGAAGTCGGTGTACAATTGCGTGCCGATCGATTTGCGGACAATATTGTGGGCGCCGTGGGTGCATTCGATCGGTACAGCCTCGACGGCATCTGTTGCCGTCGGCGACACTGCGCGGCAGTGCGGAACGTTAGACTAATCACAGGGTTCGTGCATGAAGCCTCCGTCCGATGAATTGACGCCGCTGCCCAATCCTGTGCCGCCCGCGCCGCGCTATTTCCATCTGTTGTGGGATGAAGAGCTCGACGAGCTGCGCCCGGTCTTCGAAGCGATTCGCTCGCATCGCGATGAGGTACTGGCCAACTGGTACAATCTCTACACGCTGCATTTCGGCGATCAGCGGGCGCTGACGCGAACGGAATTTTTCGCGATTTTCGGCTTGGAGCTCGACACCACACTGCGCGATTTGCTCACCAGCGACATGGAGGGCTTCGCCGCCGATATGCGCCATATAGGGCGCACGCTGGCCGAGCGTGGGGTGCCGTTCTCGGAGCTGATCGTCTCGATGCATCTGTTCGAGGAAAGCGCCACCGCGGTCTTCCCGGTATCTCCGCTTACGATGGGCAAGACCTATCAAACCTTCGACAAGCTTAGTCACTGCCGGATGATTATCCTGGCCGATACCTACTTCCGTTCGACCGCCGCGGTCTCGGGCGCGCGAATCCAGGCCCTCGAACGCGAGGCCCGGGGGCTGCCTGCCGCGCAGCGCACCCGGTTTCACGGCCTGATCGGCGCAAATCCCATGATGCGCAAGCTGTACGAGCGTATCGAGGCGGTTGGTGCGACGCGCGGCACCGTGCTGGTTGTGGGAGACAGCGGGACCGGCAAGGAACTGGTCGCGCGGGCGATCCACGAATGCGGCGCAAGGCGGGGCGCGCCGTTCGTCGCGCTCAACTGCGCGGCGATTCCGCGCGACCTGATCGAGAGCGAGTTGTTCGGCTACAAGCGCGGCGCTTTTAGCGGCGCCACCAATGAGTATGAAGGACTGTTCCGCGCCGCCGAGGGTGGAACGCTGCTGCTCGATGAAGTCACCGAGATGAGCGCCGAGACCCAGAGTAAGCTGCTGCGCGTCCTGCAGGAGCGGACCGTGCGCCCTGTAGGCGCGACGCGCGAGATCGCGGTGAACGCGCGGCTCATAGCCTCGACTAATCGCGATCCCGAGGCGGCACTGCACCAGGGTCTGTTGCGCCAGGACCTCTACTACCGCCTTCAGGCCAGCGTGCTGACGATTGTGCCGCTACGCGACCGGCTCGACGATGTCGGGCTGCTGGTCGAGCATTTTATCGAGCTGCTCAACGAACGTGGACTCCGTCCGGCGCCGGTCGCCGGAATCGAGGCCGCGGCGCTCGAGGCGATGACCGCATACCAATGGCCGGGCAACGTGCGCGAGTTGGCCAATGCGGTCGAGACCGCGTTCACGTTCGGCCGCGCGCCGGTGCTGCGCCTCGAGGATCTGCCCGAGGCGATCTCGGGCGTGCGCCCGGCGGCCCCGGCGCCGCCCGGCGGCGATCGGGTGGGCAGCTTCGCCGAGGCTGAACGCGATTTGATCCGGCGCGCGCTCGAGAGCACCGGCGGCAACAAGGTCGCCGCTGCCCGGATGCTCAAGATCTCGCGCAAGAAGCTGTACGCGAAAATCGCCAAATACCACCTCGAGTAGCGCCGCGCGGCACGGGCGGCGGACCGGATGCTCTGGCTCGCGGCGCCGACCTCTAATCTATATCGGACCTCGGGCGCCAACTCGCGCGAGCGCTGGGCGGTGGCAATCTCGTCGAACTTCTTGAGCGCAGCCCCCGAGTCGAGCGCGCGCTCTGCTGCGCGGTAGCCAGCGTGCGGCGCCACTGCGCCGGTCAGCTCGAGAATCCGCCCGGCACCGGAAAACCTCGCCGAGCCGGCTGATGCGATGAAGATGCGGCTCGATTGTGACCACGCGGTCGAACGCGCTGCCGAGCATCGCGCCGATCACCCGCTGCGATATCGGCTCGCCCGGCCGGAACACCTTGTCCTGACGCATGTATGGCAGGTATGGCGCGACGAGCGTCACGCGCCGGGCGCCGGCGCGGCGCAGGGCGTCGGCGGCCAGCAGCGCCTCGATTAGGCTGGCCCCCGCGCCATCAAGGCTCCACACCAGGATCGCCTCGGTTGCGGCGGGTGGTGCAATCCGCGGCAACACTTCGCCGTCGGGGAAGCGATGCACGCGAATCTTCGCGCAAACCAGATTTGCGAGCGCCGCCAGCCGGTGGCCGAGACGCGCGTCGTCGGCGCCATAATCCACTCGCGCGCTGCGCAGGCTCATCGCTGCAGGCTTTCCAGATAACGGGAGATCGCCTCGATTCGACGCTTGACATCGGCGTCGCTTGCCGGGCTGAATTCCTGTCCGGGCTTTTGTAGCGTGACCCCCCAGAACGGCATCTGAATCCGTTCATGCGACGGCACCGCCTTGCGGCCGTCGATCACATCAACCACCTGATCGAACGGAAACTTTCCGCCGTGAGCGCGCGCCAGGCCGGTCAGGTCGCTGGGCGGCGGCGAGAGCGGAATTACCTTGGCGTCAGGTCCGTTTCCGCGGGCGTCCTTCCCGTGGCATCCGGCGCAATACTGTTGATAATCAGCCTCACCGGCCGCCGGTGCGCCGATCGCGGTTCGCGCGGTCGCGGCGAGCATCAGAGCCGCGCAAAAAGCGGCGTGCGCAAGGAACAGCCACGCGGAGCCCGGGCGCGGGCGGCGCGCTTGTGAGGCAAGTCGGCAATGCGACATTTCCGGACCACCCGATCCATCGACGATTCGAGCGTGGCGGCCGCTCGGCGCTGCCGCGGGATTCGCCAACCGGTCCGCGGCGCGACGGCTGCCCGTGCTCGCCCGCGGTGCTAGTCCCGATACCATGTCGCCCTCAGTGTACCGTCAGAGTCTGCCCACGAGTAACTTACCCGCCCGCCGAACGCTTTCTCGATTTCGTGCGCAATCCGATGCGCCAGTTTCTGCGAGCTGGTGAGTACCTCGAGGGTATCGCCGTCAAAATCTTTGGCCACCACGCGCCGTTCCGGCTGCGTGAACCTGGCGCGCCGCTCGACGTTTGTGATTCGCGCCCTGATCGCATCCAGGTGACTCAACAAATACTGACCCGAAAGCAAGACCCGGCCGAAGTATTGTCCCTTGCCCACCTGCTCGCAGGCGGGGCAAGTGCTCCAGGTAGCACGGTTCATCAACTCGGGCGTAAGCCGCCGCCGCTCGCGCCAGGTCTTCGAGGTATATACCGAGCCGCATTTTCCACAGATCGAAGGGTCGGTGTAGCGGCGCGATCTGCGCACCACCGGCGGACTCTTGTCCGAACGCGTGCCGCGCCTGCTCAGACTGCGGATTTTTCCCTTGCCGGTTTCGAGTCGTTCGCTCGTCATTTCAGGATCCTTCTGGCTGGCGGGAGGTTCCGTTGGCTCAACTTCTCTTGCGGCTCCGTGACTTTCCCCGACCCCAGGACGGCGTTTAGATATCCCTCGATCACCCCCACGCAGGTTGGGATCGCGAAGTCAGGCCCATCGTCAGAATCGGAAGCAATTCGGCGGCCATCGCGCTCGATCGTATGCGGCTAATGCGTTCTCTTGGCGTCTCAAGCGGCGCGTGCTCCTCCGATGCCGATTGGAATCACCGTGATGCCCTCCCGATGGCGCCTTTGGATACATCGAAGCGCGAGTCGCTCCGCCTGGATCGCGTTATCCGCCAGCCTTTTCGCCATGATCGCTTCGCCCTGCACGCTCGCCGGAGCGCCGAGCTAATGGCACAGGAATCGCTTGTGATTGATGTTGCTCGAATACCGAGTCGCACATGGCGGCAAGGAGAATCGATCTTGCCATTTCCATACCGCAGAATTCTTTGCCCGATCGATTTCGACGAAAACTCGCTGTGTGCGCTCTCGATCAGCGCCGAGATGGCGCGCGAGCACGACGGCACCGTCTTCGTGCTGCATGTGGTGCCGTTGATCGTGCAGGCGACCGCGATGCCGGTGTACGTGGACCTGTACAAAGGCCAGGAGGAAGCGGCGCGCCGCAGGCTTGTGGATATCGCGCGCAAGCGGCTGTCAGGACTCAAGTACGAGCTGATAACCCAAGTGGGTGAGCCGGCCGCGGCGATTCTCAAGACGGCGCGCAAAACCAGCGCCGACGTGATCGTGATGGCGACGCACGGGCGGCGCGGCTTCAAGCATTTTTTCCTCGGCAGTATCGCGGAAATCGTCCTGCGCGAGGCCGACTGTCCGGTCCTGACCACGCGCAACGACGGAGCCGATCGAAGCCGGGTCCGATCCTGGATGACCGCCAACCCCGTCGTTGCCGCGCCCGAAGACAAGCTGTCCGAACTCGAGAGCAAGATGATCGAAGGCAACTTTCGATGCATCCCGATCGTCAGCGATGGCAAGCCGGTCGGAATCGTCACCGATCGTGACCTGCGCAACCAGACCGGCCATTTGCACGAAATCGAAGCCTTCAAGGCGATGACCCAGCAGCTCGTCTCGGTCACGCCCGACACCGCGATCCGCGACGCGGCGCGGATCCTCCGCGAGCGCAAGATTGGCGCTCTGCCGGTGGTCGAGGACGGCGCCCTGGCCGGCGTCCTGACCACCACCGACGTGCTCGAGGCCCTGACCAGCCCGGAAGGCCCCGAAGCGCTCGAGTGACGCGACAAAGGCCGCGTGAGCGGGTCCGCGATGAGTTGACGGGGCCGGTGGCGCGGCGCTATTGAGTGAGCACGCTCAAAACTGAGCATGCTCATTTATGGATGCGGCCACCGACGAATTGCGGATTCCAGCCCCCGGCCTTCGCGAACGCTCCAAGCGCGCCAAGCTCGAGCGCCTCAAACGCGTCGCACGCAATCTGTTCAGCCGCCGCGGCTTCGAGGCCACGACCACGCGCGCGATCGCGACTGCCGCGGATATCGGAGCCGGCACGCTGTTTCTCTACGCGGCATCCAAGGAAGATCTGCTGGTCCTGATTTTTCGCGAAGAGGTCGGCGCCGCGGTCGATAACGCCGTGGCGACGATGCCGCCCGGGACGCTGCTCGCGCAGCTTATGCACCTGTTCGGCGCGATGATCGAGCATCATGCCGAGAACCCCGCGCTGGCGCGGATTTTCGTCAAGGAGCTGCCGTTCGCACCCGACGCGCGCCACGGCGTCGCCGGGTTCATGGAAAATCTGTACGCGCGGATGGCCGCGCTGATCGAAGCGGCCAAGGCGCGCGGAGAATTGCGCGGCGATATCGCCTCGCGCCAGCTCGCCGAAAATCTCTTTGGCCTGTTTTATCAGCAGCTTCAGCGCTGGCTTGGCGGGAGCCGGACGCGGTCTTGGGATTGTCGGCGTCGTGTGCGCGCGGCGCTCGAGCTGCAACTCGACGGCCTGCGCGCGAGCGACGGTTCCGCGGCAATCGAGCCGCGCCGCGCGCCGCGCAGCCCGCGCGCGGCGCACAGGCATCCGTAAAAGGAGACTCACATGCCAGCACGAACCGGAGCCGAGTATCTGGCAGGCCTCAAGCCCTCGCGCTCCATCTGGGTCGGCGACGACAAGGTCGGCGATATCGCCGCGCATCCGGCGTTCGCCGGGGCCGCGCGCACGATTGCGCAGTTGTTCGACTTGCAGCATCAGGCCGCCGCCGATTGCCTGATTGCCGATCCCGAGACCGGCGAGGCGATTGGCGCAAGCCACATGATTCCGCGCTCGCGCGACGATCTCGACCGCCGCCATCGCGGCCTTCAGCGCGCGGCCGAGTTCAGTGTCGGCCTGATGGGCCGCAGCCCGGACTACATGAATGTCACCTTCGCCGGTTTCGCCGGGCGCGCCGACGAATGGTCGGTTGCGGGCAACGAGCGCGGCGCGGCCAACCTGGTCGCGTATCAGAAGCAGCTCGCGCGCAAGGACCTGGTGCTGACCCATACTCTCATTCATCCCACCATCGACAAGAGCAAGGGCGACGCGCCGCAGGCCGGCAACGATGTCGCGCTGCGCAAGATCGCGGACACCAGTAGCGGAATCGTGGTGCGCGGCGCGCGCATCCTGGCGACGCTCGCGCCGTTCGCCGATGAAATCGCGGTCTATCCCGCCATCCCGCTGCCCGAAGGCGCCGACGATTACGCGCTTTCGTTTTGCATCCCGATGACCACGCCCGGACTGAAGTTCATGTGCCGCGACAGTTGCGCGACCGCGGGCAATCCGCTCGACCATCCGCTCTCGAGCCGCTTCGACGAGCAGGACGGTTTCGTGATCTTCGACGACGTCGAGGTGCCGCGTGACCGCGTGTTCATCGATCATAATCTGACCGCGTACAACACCGTGATGATCACCGGGTGGTATCCCAACGTGATGCAGCAGACGATGATCCGCGCGCAGACCAAGCTCGAGTTCGCCTACGGCCTGGCGAGCCGGATGGCCGAGGCTATAGGCGACGCGTCGCCGGCGACCACGCAAATGCTGGGCGAAATCTGGACGTATGCGGAATTTACCCGCTGCGCGATATTGGCGGCCGAAGCCGGCGCGTTCGATTACGGCGGCGGAGTCTGGTTTCCGGCGGGTCCGCCGCTGACGGCATTGCGCGCCGCGCTGCCGGGCTGGTTCCCGCGCGTCGCGGAGATCATCACGCTCATCGGATCGCACAATCTGCTCGCCGCTCCGACTCGCGCGCAGCTCGCCGACCCCGAGCTTCACGATCTGGCGGCGCGCTATCTGCGCGGCGCGGGCGAGGTTACGGCCGATACGCGCGCGCGCATCTTCCGCCTGGCGTGGGATTTTGTGGGCAGCGCGCTGGCCAGCCGCAACGAGTTGTACGAACGTTTCTATCTTGCGTCGGGGGCGCGCAATTACCAGATCGCGCATCGGATCGCGTCGCGCGATCGCGCCGATCGCTTGGTTGACGGGATTCTCGGAGCGCGTTCGCCCGCCCCTGAACCAGAGCCCGATCCGCACCAGACGCGCAATCTGCCGCGGAGGTTTTGAACGATGAGCACTGTCAAAGTCGCGGGGGTCGAAGTCTCGACCGCCAATTTCATCGACGGCAAACGCGTCGAGTCGAGCACCAAATTCCAAACCTGCTCGCCGATCGACGGCGCGCATCTGGCGGACATGAGCGCCGCCTGCCCGGCCGAAGTCGATGCCGCGGTGGCGGCGGCGCGCCGCGCCTTTCCCGCATGGGCCGCGCTCGGACCCGCGGGCCGCGCGCCGATCTTGAGGCATTTCGCGCAGGCGATTCGCGACCGCGCCGCCGCGCTTTCCGCCGTCGAGACCGCCGACAACGGCTCGCTCCTGATGGGCAATCTCGCGCGCGTGATTCCGCGGGCCGCGCACAATATCGAGTTCTTCGCCGATTGGGCGCTCAAACTCGATGACGAAACTATCGACTCGCCCGAGGTGGTCAACCACGTCCGCTTCGATCCCGCCGGAGTCGCAGCGCTCATCACGCCATGGAACGCGCCGTTCATGCTGACCACCTGGAAGGTCGGGCCCGCCCTGGCCGCCGGCAACACCGCGGTGGTCAAGCCGCCCGAGTGGGCGCCGCTGACCTGCTCGATGATGGCCGATCTGGCGGCGGAGGCAGGCGTGCCGCCCGGCGTCCTGAACGTCGTGCAGGGAATCGGCGAAGTTGCCGGCGCCGCGCTGGCCGCGCATCCCGGCATCGACCGCCTTAGCTTCACCGGATCGACCGACACGGCGCGGCTGATCGGGCAATCGACGGCGCGCTCGCTGACCCCGGTCAGCTTCGAGCTCGGCGGAAAATCTCCGTTCATCGTATGCGCCGATGCCGACCTTGACGCGGCCGCGCAGACCGCCGCCGGACAATATATTGGCGCCGGGCAGGTGTGCCTGGCCGGAACGCGAATCCTCGTTGATGCGATAGTAGCCGATGAATTTCAGGCCAAGCTGCGCGCGGCGGCCGCGCATTTGACGGTCGGCGACCCGCGCGAGAAAACCACCCGCGTCGGACCGCTTATCACGCCTGAGCACTTCCGCCGCGTCGAGGGCTTCGTCGAGCGCGCGCTCAAGGCGGGCGTGAAACCGCTCTGGGGCGGCCATCGCGACCGCGCCGGAGAACTGTACTTCGAGCCGACGCTGCTCGAGGGCGCTGTGCAGGATTCCGAAATCGTCCAGCGCGAGGTCTTTGGCCCCGTCCTGACCTGGCAGACGTTTCGCGATGAAGACCAGCTCGTGCGGCTCGCCAACGGCACCCGCTACGGCCTGGCCGCGATGATCTTCAGCCGCGATCGCGAGCGGGCGATGCGTATCGCGCGGCAAGTCGTCGCGGGCACGGTGTGGATCAACTGCTTTTTCGTGCGCGAGCTGGCCGCGCCGTTCGGCGGCAGCCGCGATTCCGGAATCGGCCGCGAAGGCGGGAACTGGAGCTTCGACTTTTATTGCGACGTGAAGAATATCGCCGCCCTCAAGGGTTCGTTCGCATGAGGCGCCGGCCGGCGATTGGCGGGCGGCGGGCGCGCGGGTTGACCGTGATTGATTATTGAATGACTATTTGAACCGCTTTCATCGGGAGAATTTACCATGAGCGTATTGGACGGACCGCGCCAGGAATGGCGCCGCATATTGCACGAAGGACAGCCAAAATGGGTGCGGCCCGACGGCGACCGCCTGACGCTCGGTGACGGAAGAACGATCGCCGACGCCGAGGCGGTTTATCTTCCACCGTGCGATCCCACCAAGATTCTTTGTATCCACTTGAATTACGAGTCGCGCCGCGTCGAGTTCCGGGCGCCCGCGATCGAGACGCCAACTTATTTCCAGAAGCCGGTCACCGCGCTCAATTCGCATCGCGGCTCGCTCGCGCGTCCGGCGGGCGCCAAGTATCTGAATTACGAGGGCGAAATCGCGGTGATTATCGGCAAGCCGATGCGCAACGTGGGCCGCGCCGAGGCGTGGGACTATATCGCCGGCTTCGCGCCCGCCAACGATGTCGGATGCCAGGATTATCGCGACACGGACGCCGGCTCGATGCTGCGGGTGAAGGGGCAGGACGGTTTCTGCCCAATCGGTCCGGGAATAGTCAGTGGCGCCGATGTGCGCAAATCGTCGGTGCGTACCTATATCAATGGTAAGACGGTGCAGGATGGCGCGGTCACGGAAATGCTCTTTCCAATCGACTATATTCTCGCCGACCTGTGCAGATATATCACGCTGCTTCCCGGCGACGTGATTCTTTCCGGGACGCCCAAGAATTCCCGCCCGATGAACGTCGGCGATTTGGTCGAGGTCGAAGTCACCGGGCTCGGCCGGCTCGCAAATCGAGTCGTCGAGGCGCCCGCCGCGCCGCACAAAGTAGGGCATCAGGGCAGCGACACCGAATCGGTCAGACGCGTGGCGCTTGGCTCCGACTCGAGAAAGAGCGAAGTCTGATGAACGGCGCGGAGAGCCTGATTCGCACCGCCGTCGCCGCGGGAGTCGGAGTATGTTTCGCCAATCCCGGCACTACTGAGATGCCGATCGTCGCCGCGCTCGATTCCGCGCCCGGGATGCGCGCGGTGCTGGCCCTGTTCGAGGGCGTTTGCACCGGAGCCGCCGACGGGTACGCGCGGATGGCGGGCAAGCCCGCGATGACGCTGCTCCATCTTGGGCCTGGACTGGCCAACGGGCTTGCGAATCTGCATAACGCGCGGCGTGCGAATTCGCCGATCGTCAATGTCGTCGGGGATCACGCCACCTGGCACGCCGCCGCCGACGCTCCGCTGGCGAGCGATATCGTATCGCTGGCCTCCCCGATGTCCGGATGGGTGCGCGCGTGCAAATCGGCGCGGGCGCTCGCGGGCGACATGGCTGACGCGGTCGCGGCGTCGCTGACCCCGCCCGGGATGGTCGCGACGCTGATCGTTCCGTCGGACTGTCAGTGGGATCCTGCCGCGGGTGCGGCGCCTGCGCGAGTTCCGGTCCGCCGTGCGGCGGTGGCGGGAAACACAATCGAGAGCGTGGCGGAAATTCTGGGCCGCAAGCGTCCGCTCACGATCCTTCTGGGCGGCGACGCGCTCGGCGAGAAGGGCTTGCGAGCGGCTGCGCGAGTTGCCGCCGCCAGCGGTTGCAAGCTGATGACGGAGACCTTCACCGCGCGGATTGAACGCGGCGCTGGAATACCGTCGCCCGCGCGGCTGCCGTATTTTCCCGAGCAGGCAATCGAGGCGCTGGCCGGAAATGAAACTATCGTGCTCGCCGGCGCGAAAGATCCCGTCGCGTTCTTCGGCTACCAGGGCGTGCCGAGCCGGCTCGCTCCCGAGGGCTGCCGAGTCGAGCTTCTTGCCCGTCCCGAAGAAGATATCGCCGCGGCGCTAGAAGATCTCGCGCGAGTGATCGGGGCGCCGGCGGCGGTCGCAGTCGCGCCGGCGAAGCGCCCCGCCGTGCCGGGCGGAAAGCTCGATCCCGCAACTCTCGGCGCGGCTCTGGCGGCGCTGCAACCCGAGCATGCGATCGTGGTCGATGAAAGCGCGACCTCGGGCGGTCCGTACGGCGCGATGGCGGCCGGTGCGCTGCCGCATTCGTGCCTGGCGCTGACGGGGGGCGCGATTGGGCAGGGGTTTCCGACCGCGACTGGCGCGGCCGTCGCCTGTCCCGAGCGGCGCGTGATCGCTCTGCAAGCCGACGGCAGCGGCATGTACACCGTACAGGCGCTGTGGACGCAGGCGCGCGAGCAATTGAACGTCACGACCATCGTCTGCTCGAATCGCGCCTACCGGATTTTGCAGATCGAAGCTGCGCGCGCCGGCAACACCGAACCGGGGCGGCAGGCGCGGATGCTCACGGAACTCGCGGCGCCGGAAATCCGCTGGACCGAGCTGGCGCGCGGCCTGGGCGTGCCCGGAGTCCGCGTCGAGACGGCGGACGACCTGGTGCGGCATCTTTCGCGCGCGCTCGGCGAGCCCGGTCCGAGCCTGATCGAGGCGATGCTCTGAGGGCATCGCCGTGCGCACAACCGCCGCGGCCCGATTGATCGCGCCGGGTGGTGCTTTTCGCGTCGCGTGCTACTATCCGCTGCGCGCGATCGATCGCGCGTTTGGAGAGCTGCATGCTAGATAGGGAACGCCGGGGGTGGATCATCGTTGGCGCAATTTTCGTCACGATGTTTTTCATTTGGGGCGGAATAAATTGCGGCGCGGTGTTCTTCGTGCCGGTGCTCAAGACCTTCGGATGGACCCGCGCCAAGCTGTCGGTCGCGGTCTCGATCGGATGGATCACGGGCGGCGCCGCCGGACCGCTTATTGGGCTCGTCGCCGACCGCGTCAATCCGAAAAAGATGATGATCGTGGGCGCCACGGTCACCGGCCTTGCGTGGCTGGCGCTCAGCCGCGCGACCGGCTTCGGTCAGTTCCTTGCGATCAACGGGCTGTTCGGAATCTCGGTGGGAGCCACGACTACGATTCCGACCTCGCTGATCATCGCGGGATGGTTCGAGCAGCGGCGCGGACTGGCGATGGGGATCGCGTTCGCGGGCGCGACGCTGGGCGGCGCCGCGATGACGATCATAGCCACCTACGCGATCGCGTCGGGCGGATGGCGCTTCGGCTACCTGATCCTCGCGCTGCCGATCCTGTTCGTGGTCGTGCCGATGATCGTGATCTTCGTGCAGACCTCGAAAGCCTCTGACGCGCGCGAGGCGGCACGCCCCGGCGGCGGCGCCGAGGCGCGCGCCCGCGCCGCCGCGCCCTCGGTTGTGCTGCCCGGACTCGAACTCGCGCAGGCGCGCCGCACGCGCTCGTTCTGGCTGCTCTGCCTCATCCAGATGCTGGCAGGATTGAGCAGCGGGATGGGCGCGCATTTTATCGCCTACCTGACCGGAATCGGCTACACTGCCGCGTTCGCGGCCACGGTGGTGAGCCTTTACCTGATCGGGACGACCGCGGGCACGCTGCTCGGCGGCCCGCTCGCGGATCGAGCCGGGGCGCGGATGGCGATGGTGGTGACCTTTACGTGCGCCTCGATCGGGATGGTGGGCTTGATGGGCGCCGTGCATGGGCTGGGTCTGGTGGTCAACGTGGTGGCGGGAGGATTCGCGGCCGGCGCGCTGGCGGTGCAGATGCCGCTGGTGATGATCGAATCGCTCGGCGTAAGGCGGCTCGGCTCGGTGATGGGAATCACCAGCGTGTTTTTCACCTTCGGGGCGTTCGCGAGTCCGATCGCGACCGGACGAATCTTTGACGTGACGGGCAGCTACGCGCCGGCGATCGCGGCGTTTATCGTGATGCTCGCGATGTGCGCGGCGGCGATGCTCGGGATGCGCCCGCTCGAGCGCGAGCAGGAGCAATTCGCGCTGCCCGCGCAATCGTCGGCCGCGATGTAGCGTGGCACTCACGCGCGATGGCGCGCGAGGTACAGGCCGCGGCCCATCAGCCCCTCGGGGTCGTAGCTGACGGCCATCGCGGCGTCCTCGAACGCGCGCGTCATTTCCTGGCGGGTAAAGAGCGCAAGTTCCATCCGCTCGCTGAAGTGCTCGATTCCGCGCACGCTGCCGCGCAGGTAGTGCAGTTGCAGAACCGACAGATTTCCTTGCTGCCCGCTGTGACTCATTCGGCAGATCAGGCCGTCGGGCAATTGCCCGGTGTTGATGAATTGGCCGCCGGGCTTCCACGCCTCGGGCGTCAGCCACGGCTCGACGATCAGCACGCCGCCCGGGCGCACGTGGCGCGCCATCGCGGCGACCGCGCCGGCCAGGCGCTCGGCGGTGGCGACGTAACCGATCGCGCTGAACAGGCAGGTGACGGCGTCGTAGGTGCGGCCGAGGTCGAAGCCGGTCATGTCGGCGCGCGCGTAATTACCGGCCGGATTTTTGCGCCGCGCGGCGCGCAGGTAATCTTCGTTCAGATCGATTCCATCAACCGCGAAGTGATCCTTCAGGGACTGCGCGTGCGCTCCGGTGCCGCACGCGACATCGAGCACGCCGCGCGCGCCGGGAACCGCGGCCTCGATCAGGCCGCGCAGATGCGCGCACTCGCGCGCGTAATTCTTGAAGTGATAGATCGCGTCGTAAAGCTCGGCGCTGTCGAGAAAGCCGCGCGACTGAAAGCCCGCGTCCATATCGATTTTCATCAGTAGCGATTCATCCGCGCCAGGCGATCGGCGTGGAAATTCGCGTCGCCGAACAGTTCCTGTGCGACGCGCGCACGCTTCATGAACAGGCCGATATCGAATTCGTCGGTCATCCCGATTCCGCCGTGCATCTGCACTGCTTCCTGCACGGCCAGCGTCGCGGTGGCGCCGGCCTTGGCCTTGGCGACCGAGACGATCGCGCCGGCGGTGTCGAAGGACTCGTCGAGCGACTGCAACGCCTTGAGCACCACCGCGTGGGTGAGTTCGAGGTCGCAGTACAGGACCGCGGCGCGATGCTGCAAGGCCTGGAACTGGCCGATCAGCTTGCCAAACTGTTTGCGCTCTTTGAGGTAGGCCACTGTTCGCGCGAACGCTTCATCGCCAAGCCCGGAAAGCTCGGCGGCGATGGCGGCGCGTCCGGCGTTGAGCGCGCCCTCGAGCGGCTTCCATCCGGCGCCGATCTCGCCCAGCACGGCATCGGCGCCCACGCTCACGTGGTCGAACCGGATTCGCGCGGCGTTGTGGCTATCAACCATCGCGGTGCGCTCGGCGGTGACGCCTTTGGCCGTCGCATCGACGAGGAAGAGCGTGATTCCGTTGCGCTCGCCGGGCGCGCCCGCGGTTCGCGCGGCGACGATCAGGAGCTCGGCGACGTGGCCGTCGAGCACGAAGGATTTTTCACCGTTCAGCGCAAAACCGCTTCCAGAGCGCACGGCAGCCATCGCGATTTTTTCCGGGCGATGCTTTGCCGCTTCATCGACGGCGAGGGTCGCGATCAGATCTCCCGCGACGATCCGCGGCAGATGCTCGCGCTTGTGCTTGTCGTTTCCCGCATGGGCGATCGCGCTGGCGGCAATCACGGCGGTCGCGAGAAACGGCGACGGCGCGAGCGTCCGGCCGAGTTCTTCCATGACGATCCCGGCCTCGACATAGCCGAGTCCCAGTCCGCCGTAATCGGCGGGCGCCAGGATGCCCGCGAGACCCATCGCGACCATTTCCTTCCACAGCGCGCGCGAGAATCCGGTCGCGTCGCGCGTGTCGCGCAGTTGGCGCAGATGGGCCACCGGCGCGTTCTTGGTTAGAAAGCCCCGCGTGTTATCGCGGAGCATGGTCTGTTCGTCGGTTAGAACTAATGCCATTTCAATAAATCCGATCGCGATCTCTCTTTGCGGTGAGCAGGTTCGCGCGAGTCCACTTACGCGTCGGGCAGGCCGAGGATGCGCTTGGCGATGATGTTGAGCTGGACCTCGCTGGTCCCGCCCTCGATCGAGTTGGCCTTCGAGCGCAGCCACGCGCGCACGGTCGCGCCGCCGTGCGAGCTCTCGCCTTCCCATTCGAGCGCGCTCGCGCCGCCCGCCGACATCACCAGTTCGAGGCGGCGCTTGTTGAGTTCGGTGCCGTAGTACTTGAGCAGCGATGAAACGGCGGGATGCGCCTGGCCAACCTTCGCCTGGTCGCCGACGCGCTCCATCGTGAGGCGAAACGCCCACGCGTCGATCTCGAACGAGGCGATCTGGCTGCGCAGCACCGGATCGGCGAGCACACCGTTTTCGATGCCGACCGACTCGGCGGCGATCTGCCCGAGCGAGCGATTTTCCGAAGTCTGGCCCATCCCGCCGATCATGTCGCGTTCGTGGGTAAGCAGGTATTTCGCGATCTCCCATCCCTTGTTGAGCTTGCCGACCAGGTTTGCCTTCGGCACCAGGACGTCATCGAAGAAGGTCTGGCAAAACGGCGACGCGCCCGAGATCAGCGTGATCGGCTTGGTCGAGACTCCTGCGCTCTCCATGTCGAAGAGCAGGAAGCTGATGCCCTCATGCTTGGGCGCGGCGGGATCGGTGCGGACCAGGCAGAAAATCCAGTCGGCCCTATCGGCGTATGAGGTCCAGATCTTCGAGCCGTTGACGAGGTAGTGGTCGCCGCGATCTTCGGCGCGCGTTTGCAGCGAGGCGAGGTCGGAGCCGGAGCCCGGCTCGGAGTAACCCTGGCACCATCGGATTTCGCCGCGCGCGATTTTCGGCAGATACTCGCGCTTCTGCTCTTCCGAGCCGTACTTGAGCAGGGCCGGGCCGAGCATCCAGATGCCGAAGCTGTCGAGTGGTGAGCGGCATCCGAGCGCGCGCATCTCCTGGCGCAGGATTTTCGCCTCGTCGCGGCCGAGTCCGCCGCCGCCGTACTCGCGCGGCCATTCGGGCACCGTCCATCCCTTCGCCGCCATCCGCTCGAGCCACAGGCGCTGCGCTTCGGATTTGAACTTCCATTTGCGTCCGCCCCAGCAGGTGTCATCTTCGGACTGCGAGGGTTTGCGCATCTCGGGCGGGCAATTGGATTCGAGCCAGCCGCGGGCTTCTTTACGAAATGTTTCGAGGTCGTTCATAGCAACACTAACGCGTATTAGGTCCGCCGACAGGATTCAAGGTTTCCAATCGAGCCGTTCCAGGAACATGAGGACGCTCGGGAGGGGAGCTTCGAGTCGCGGCGCGATGGGTTCGTTGCAATTTTCTTTTGGCCGCGAATCCGATTCTTCCTTGCGCCGAGGCTCGTTTCCGGCAGTCATGCGATACTTCGACGCGTCGAATCTGAGGCGCATTGCGTTTTCTCGAGCGCCCATATTCGCCCTCCTTGCGCCTGACGCGGGAAGCCATAAGGCTGAACATCTCAACCTCCTCAAACGGCCTTCGATATTCTGTCGGGCAGGACTCGTCGCGACACGCAACGCCGGGCGGGGACTTTCGGATTCGGGCTAGCGCGGCATCGGACGGCCGCATTCGATCACAACTACTAGTTTACCTTATTCACTGAGCGTCATCAAGAAGTCGCGGCGCGCAGGAAAAGGGATCTGATATCTGAGCAATGCAACCGAAAGGACCCTCACCTGACCGTGTGCCAGTGGCACCTCCCTTTCAGGGCGAGGAAAAAGAGGTCGCTTTGCGTGCTTTGTTTCCTCTCCCTGTCAGGGAGAGGATAGGTGAGGGTCATTTTTCCTGAGACGGGTCCGCGGCGGCTATCAGAATTCGTTCCAGCACGGATCCGAGATCGTCTCGGACCTCGAAATTTGAGAAACGAATTACGCGGAATCCGCGAGCTTCGAGAAGCGCGGTGCGGCTGGCGTCTTGCGGTTGACGCATTTCATGATGCTCGCCGTCGAGTTCCACTACGAGTCGCGGCTCGAGGCAGCAGAAGTCGGCGACGAATGGGCCGAGCGGATGCTGGCGGCGGAATTTAAGGTTGCCGAGTTGCCGGGAGCGCAGATGCGACCATAGGGTGCGCTCCGCATCGGTTTGAGTCTGACGCAGGATCCGTGCTCGATCGTGGCGGGCAGCCGGAGCGGTCATTTGAATCTAGAATCGCGCGGCGCTTGCGCGCCGCGCTGGGTAATGACCCTCACCTGACCTCTCCCTTTCAGGGCGAGGGAAAAGAGGTTGGATCGATTTGGGTGCATTGTTTCCTCTCCCTTTCAGGGCGAGGGACCGGAGGGAGGCCTCGCTCTAAAGGAGGCCCAGCTCCTTCAATGCGGCGCGGTCGGCTACCGGGGATCGGCTTACGCCGGAGGGTAGCTTTACCGAGCCGGGGGTGCGCTCGAAGGCGTCGGGGAGATCCAGCTCGCGGGCGTATTCTCGGAGCGCGGGCATCACTTCCTCGGCGATCAGGCGCATGCTGGTTTGGCGATCGGCGTTGCTGACCCGGCCCTGCACGCCGAACACGATGAGCGCGCCCGGGCGCAGCACGTCCAGGATCGCCTTGAACTTCGGGAGGGCCGTTTTTGGGGTGCCAATCACGACCGATAGCGCGCGCTGGGCTTTCTGGAATCCGGCGGCGAGCTTGCGCCGCACTTCGTCGTAATCGACCGGTTCGGTGTCCTCGACATGCCCGCGCAGCTTGTCGCCGCTGACTCCCAGCCAGCTTCCCTGCGGCTGCTTGGCGAGGCGGCGGATAGCATCCTTGGAGTTGTAGCCGGGCGGCAGCGAATGCTCGGTGCGCGAGAACGCGTTTTGGCCGCCGCCGTACACGAAGCCGCGGCCAAGTTCCTGCGCGCGCGCTTCGGTTTCGGCAAGGAAGGTCGGGATCAGGTAGCCGAAGTTTTCGGGGCCTGCCTGATAGCCGTGGCGGCACGCCTCGTCGGCGTAGAAATCCCACAGGTCGCAGGTCGGACCGAGCGCGGTGCCGAGTCCGATGTATGGGTAGCGATGCTCGGCGCACCACTTCGCGGTCTCGGGGCTGATCACGCCGGGGATCCAGAACTGCGGATGCGGTTTCTGATAGGGCAGCGCCCACGGATTAACGTGCCGATAATGGAAATGCTTGCCCTCGTAACGCCACGGACCGGGCCGGGTCCACGCTTGTACGATGAAGTCGTGGGCCTCGTTGAACATTTCGCGGTTGTAGGCGGGGTTGGCGTTGTTGAAAAACTGCTCGGAGCCCGCGCCGCGAACCCATCCGGTGATTAACCGTCCGTGCGAGATCAAGTCAATTTCGGCCAGCTCCTCGGCCATCCGCAGCGGATGCTTGATCACCGGAAGCGGGTTGCCGATGAGGCAGATCTTGACGCGTTTGGTGATGCGCGCGAGGATCGCCGCCTCGACATTCATCACGCTGCCCATGCAAAACGGGTTGCCGTGATGCTCGTTGAGGGCGACGATGTCGTAGCCGAGTTCCTCGGCGTAGCAATTCTCGTCGAGATAGTAATTGTAGTCGGCCGCGGCCTGCTCGCGGTCGAAATACTTGTTCGAGACCGCGAAATACGCCTGATTTTCGAGGATCGCTTCCTCGGGAACCCAGCGCGCCGGACGTTCCGTGAAATAGCCGATCTTCATAGAGCCAGCTTCCTTTTCGTCGGCCGATGCCTATTCGGCGAGAAATCGAGTGACTATACGCTCGAACTCGACGGAGTTTTCGATTTCGGGCCGATGTCCGGCGCCTTCGATGAGCGAAACCCGCGCGCCCGCGATCGCGGCGCGGTAGCCGTCGATACATCCGCGCGGCACCACCGCGTCGCGCGTCCCCCAGATCAGCATCGTGGGTATTCCAACCCCGTGCAGCAGGTGCGGAAGGCTGGGGTTGTGCATGAAAGGTTCCCATCCGATGCGCGCACTCTCGGCGCGGGCGTCCTCGAACAACTCGAACTGCGCGGGAGTCATTTCACCGCCGTAAATTTTCGCGAACTCGGGGGCGCCGGCGGGATCTGCGACGGTCGCGCGCAAGTGGCGCCGAATCGTCATCGCGAAGAAATCGAGGATCTCGCCCGCGGCCGGCTTGATGCCCAGCGGTGCGACCAGGACCATCCGCGAGAAGATCTTCGGATCCGCCGCCGCCATCTCGGCGGCGAGATATCCGCCGGCCGAGAACCCGATCACGTCGATCGGCGCCAGGCGCATCTCGCGCAGCGCCTGCGAGTAAAATCCCGCCAGATCGCGATAGCTGCGAACCCAGTCGAGCCGCGCGGTCTTGCCGTAGCCCGGCTGCAGCGCGATTAGCAGCGAACGCTCGTGGGCCAGGCTTTCGTTCCATGCCGTCCAGCCGGGGTAGCCCAATTCGTCGTGCAGGATAAGGAGCGGCTTTCCGCTCCCGCCGCGGATCATCGATAGAGAGGCGCCCGCGACGGCATGTTGCTCTTCGATCGGTTGAACCACGTGGTTGCTACCTCTGCGAGGCTGGCGCGTGGAGTTAGATACCCCGCGGCGGATGTTCCAGTCAGGAGTGGTTTAGCAATTTCCACGCGCCGCGCTCAAGCGAAATTGGCGCGGTGGTGAAGGGCCTCGCCCTCGCGTCAATCAGCCATCTGGCTGCGCGCGCGCATCCGGTGACGGCCGGAGCTGCGCCGTCCGGAGCGGACGACGTGGCGGCGACCGACTGAGCGCATCTGCTTGGTGGGCAAATCTTCTGGACCGAGCGA
Source organism: Binataceae bacterium (SeqCode) (assembly GCA_035531615.1). Lineage (GTDB taxonomy): Bacteria > Desulfobacterota > Binatia > Binatales > Binataceae > JBARDN01. The sequence goes on along the minus strand of DATKSQ010000032.1, from coordinate 28,167 downwards.
GGCAAGTTGCTTGCGCAGGAAATCGGGGTCAACCCCGAGCACGTCGCAGACATAGGCGAACGAAAAAAGTCCCGGCACTTGAGAGTGTGCCTGAAACCAATTCTGCACCTCGGTAAACAGGGCGTGACGGATTCCGCGGCTGGCGCCTGAATTCTTCACGTAGCATCGCACAGCATCTTCGAGCACCGCGTAAACCAGGCGGGTCTCACCGTCCAGACCGCTGCGCCGGCGAGTCAAATCGTAATACTGCGCGGGAACCAGGAAATCCGGCGCGAATGCAGCGCTCAACCAAGGGTCGGGCCGGTCGCATTCCGTGCTGACGGGATCGAGGGGCCGCGTGGAATCTGGCACACGATTGTCGCTACTAACGCTAATCGACACTGGTCTCCTCCCGTTCAACACTCTGGGCGGACTAAGATTCGGTGCCGCTTCAGTTGCACTGATGCGCACGCAAATGTTTGCTCGGCACTCGGTTCGCAAACGAATGCGGACGGAGTCATTTTTGTCTCGTGGGAGCATCGTCCGTGCCAGACAGATTATCGAGCAAACGCGAAAGAACCTGTTGAAAATGCGGGGAAAAACTCCCCAGAGTGTGGCCTCGATGCGCCACAATCCATCCCGGCCACCGCCGGTGCTCGCGCGCCCAAAGCAGCAGTTTGAGTGTCAGCAATGCGAATCTGGGTGTAATTCGCCGAGTCTTATAATTCGAGACGTGAACCGGTCCGCGGCCTCACGGGCTCGCCAAGCCGGGAGCATGCGACCAAGGACTCGTGGGCCGAATGTTCAATTTTGACAAAAAAGTGTCGCATCGCGGGACGCAGTGGCAGCCGCCGCATTGATCGGATCGGCGGCGTCGGGTGCGCATTGACAGCCTAAAAGGCTGATTCGCCATCGATTCCTACTTAATTCAGTCGTAAGCGCCGCACGCTCAGACTGCGTGCTCTCGGCACATCGCTTGCTCGATCCATACCCAAGGCGCGCAGAATCTCACCCGATCGTCAACCTCCTGTGATGCGCGTAATACCCGTGGGAGTGCGAGTAATCGATGGACATTTTGTTGGTTGAAGACAGCGCGACCGATCGGATGGTGATGCAGCGGCGGATCCAACATGCGTTTCCCGCAGATCAGGTGCTGATCGTAGGCGAGGGCTTCGAGTTCAACGAAGTTTTGCGGCGCGAGAATATCGACGTGGTCATCACCGACTACTGGCTCGGGTGGGGCGACGGATTGTCGGTCCTGCAGCGAGTGCGCAAACGATGGCCGCGATGCAAGGTCATCTTCCTGACCGGCAACGGCGGAGAAGAGGTCGTCGCAGAGGCATTCAAGTACGGTCTTTTCTATTACATGCTGAAGCCCGACGGATTCGAGAACCTGGTCACGGTCATTCGGACCGCGCTCGAAACCAAACGCCGTGAGGACCATTTTGCGATGATCGCCGCGATGGTCAGTGCGATGGCCGAAGGGATCCACGGAATCGACGCCGCCGGCCGGATCAGCTCGTGGAACGCCAGTTCGGAGCGCATCTATGGCTATCGCGGCTCCGAGATCATCGGCGAGCAGGCGGAGGTATTGGTCCCCGCCAATCTACGCGTCGAGACCCGCCGGCTGTACGCGCGGGCGCTGCACGGCGAAGTGATCGCGCCATTCGAGACGACGCGGCTGCGCAATGACGGGGCACGCCTGGCGCTGTCGCTCTCGATAGCGCCGGTACGGATTGACGCGCCGGAGATTTCCGGGATCGTGATCGTCACGCGCGAGATCGGGGACGCGCGGATTGCGGCGCACGACCCGAAACCCATCGACCGGGCGGCCGCAGTGTCGAGTACCCACCGAAATCGCTGAACCGGAGCGTTCAGGGCTTTCTTTCCAGCCACCCCTTGTCCGCATTACGCCGCGCGGCCTACCAACAGGCCCGCGCGAGCGTTACAGTCGGGCATCGCGCGGTGCGTGCCGCACCCCGCGCCTCGTGATGACAGGGTATCGCCCGTGGTGAAGGTATTCACGCCACCACCAAAAAGCCTGCTCGGCTCGCCGCTCAGGATCGCGCTGATCTATCTGGCGGCTGGAATTCTGTGGCTCGGGGTCGCCAACCTGATCCTGGGCTTGTTGCCGCCGCATTCGATCGCGCTCAACCGGTTTGCGTTTACCTGCGTTACCGGAATCACGCTCTACCTTGTCACCAGCCGCTACGCGCGCCGGCTGCATGAGTCGGTGCGCGCGGAACAGGAATCGGCGGCGCGCGCCCGCGCCTATTTCGACTCGGCGGTCGAGGGAATCGTCCAAATTGATCCCGATGGGTCGATTGTCCAGGTGAATCCGCACGCACTGGCGATGTTCGGCTACACGGAACCCGAACTGATCGGCCAGCCGATTGAGTTGCTGGCGCCGGCCAGGCTGCGCGGCGCCCATGCGGGTCATCGCGCGGCGTTCTTCCAGGCGCCGCGCTCGCGCAAGATGGGGACGGGGATGGACATAATTGGCGCGCGCAAGGACGGCGCCGAGTTCCCGGCCGAGGTCAGTGTCAGCCATGTCGTTTATGAAAACGTCGATCGGATGGTCGCGTTCGTCTCGGATATCACCGCCCGGCGCGTGATGGAGCGTGAGGCGCGGCGCAACGAGACGCTCAACGCGCTGGGCTCCGTCGCCGCCGCAATCGCGCACGAGCTCAACAATCCGCTGGCGGTAATCTCCTCTCGAATCGAGCTGATGCTTTCAGCGAACGACGGTCTTTCGCCCGACTCGCGCGAGGATTTGCAGGTTCTGAGGCGCAACGTCGAACGCGCCAGCCGTATCACGCACAATCTGCTTTCGCTGGCCCGCCAGCGCCCTGGATCGCGAACCCCGGTGGACGTCAACCGCTCGATCGAGGAGATCACGATGCTGATGTTTGGCGAACCGCACAGCGCGAGCGCGCGGCTCGAGCTCGCCCTCGATCGTGCGATTCCCCGCGTATTGGCCGACGAGACCGGGATCGAGCAGGTGATGGTCAACCTGCTGACGAATGCGCGGGAGGCCAACGCCGACCTAATCAGAATCGAGACCGGTCCCGATCCGGGCCGTCCCGGATGGATTCGCATCGTAATCAGCGACAACGGCGCCGGTGCTCCGCCCGAGGTTCTGGCCAAGGTCTTCCAGCCTTTTTACACCACCAAGAAGGACGGCACGGGACTAGGCCTGTGGCTCTCTGAGCGGGTGATAAGCGATCATCGAGGCACGATCTCGGCGCACTCGGAACCGGGACGGGGCACGAGCTTCGCCGTGTGTTTGCCGGGGATAGTGGAGGTGGCCGGGCAGATTGCCGCATCCGCACCGTCGGCCGACTGAGGCGCGGGCGGTGGGCGGGCGCCGGGAGCAGGCGTGCGGAGCGGTTCGGTCAACGGATGCGATGCTTTCTCAAAATCCGATGGAAGGTTGTGCGATCCATCTTTGCGGCGCGCGCGGCCTGCGAGACATTGCCGTGGAAGCGATCCAGAATTTCGCGTAAATACTTGCCTTCGAGTTCCTCGATCCATTTCGCCTTGGCCTGCTTGAAGCTCAACTCGGCGCCATTGCCGGACTGGCCGGCGCTTTGCGCGGCCTGCGGCGTGAGAATTTTCTCGGGAAGATCGTGAACCGTCAACGTGGGTCCGTCGGCGAGCGCGCAGGCGCGTTCGATGACGTTCTGCAGCTCGCGTACGTTGCCGGGCCACAGGTAGGACTCGAGCGCCGCGATCGCGTCGGGCTCGAAGCCGCGCGGCGCCGAGTCGGAGGGCCGGCGGTAGCGTTCGAGAAATCGCTGGGCCAGGATGGCCACGTCGGATCTGCGCTCGCGCAGGGGCGGCAGCAGGACATCGATCACGTCGATGCGGTAGTAGAGATCGTTGCGGAATTTTCCCGCCGCGACCAGCGCGCGCAGGTCCCGATTGGTCGCGGACAGAATCCGCACGTCGATTCGCACCTCTTGCGTGCCGCCCACGCGCCGAATCTCGCGCTCCTGAATGGCGCGCAAGAGCTTGGCCTGCAAGGCGATCGGCAGCTCGCCGATCTCGTCGAGAAACACGGTGCCGCCGCCCGCGGTTTCGAGCAGCCCCGGCTTGGAAGCGATCGCGCCGGTAAACGCGCCGCGTTCGTGGCCGAACAACTCGGATTCGAGCAGATTCTCGGGCAGCGCCGCGCAATCGACCGGCACGAACGCGCCCGCCGCGCGCGGACTGTTGGCATGAATCGCGCGCGCAACCAACTCTTTGCCGGTGCCCGATTCGCCGAGCACCAGGATGTTCGCTTCGCTGCGCGCGGCCTTGCGCACGAAATCGATCACGCGCTGGATCGCGGGACTCGAGCCGATGATATTCTCGAAACCCAGGACGCCGCTTAGCTGCTCGCGCAGGTTGCGGTTCTCGATTATCAGGCTGCGCTGCGCCAGCGCGCGCTCAGCCGCCAGCGCGAGCTGATCCATCGTGAACGGCTTGGCCAGGTAATCGAACGCTCCCGCTTTGACGGCGGCCACGGCGGACTCGATGGTGGCAAAGGCGGTGAGCATGATGACCGGGCGAGCGGGGTCGAGCTGATGCGCGCGGCGCATCATTTCGAGCCCGTCCATCGCGGGCATCCGCAGGTCGGTGATCACCAGGTCGGGCAGCGCGGTCTCGAGCATCGCGATCGCTTCGGCCGGGTCGCTCGCAAGCAGACATTCGTGGCCGGCGCGGGTAAGGATGCGCCGGCAGTTTTCGAGCATGTCAGGCTCGTCGTCAAGGAGCAAAATCCGGCCCATAGATCGCGCGCGCAGCCCCGCGCGGCTGTAAAACAATCAGGAACCCAGTGCCCGGCGCAACCCCGCGCGCCGGATCGCTTCGCGGTTGTTCTGGAATTCAGCTTCGTTTCCACTCGGCTCCTCCTACGGTGAGCCTGCGCGCGATATAGGCCAGAAGGATGCCCCGATTCTCGAGTTCAGGTTCGCCTCGCCTCCGGATTGTGGATTCCAGCAAACGCGCCCGATTATCGCGCGTGCGTACGCCGCCGAGTGTTCGTGCCTACATCGTTCTGGCGGGTGCGAAGATCACCAGCAGGACTAGTTCCTGCTCGATGCTGTGGAAACCGTGCTCATCTCGTGCGGCAACAAAGATGAGATCCCCTGCTGCGACCGCACGATCCTCCGGGGGCCGATCTGCGAAAGCCACCTTCATGCGCGCGGCTCCGCTGACGACGTAGTAGATCTCATCCTCATTGTGTGGCTGTTGCATGTCCTGGTCGCCGGGTTTCAGCACATAGACGCCGCAACTCATTGGTGGGATCCGTAAAAATTCCGCGTAAGGAATGGGCCCATTGATGCGCTTCCTGATTTCATCGACGGAATCGAAATTCTTCATGAGCGCATTTTCTCCTGGTTCGAATAATTTGATTTGTAAAATCGTGTGGTCAGGCGTAAATGCCGCGATTCGGAGATCCAGGTGCCGCGCAAAACGAAACGCAGATTCCGCTTCACTCGGAATAAGGTTTCACCTTGAGGCATATTCACGTGCTTAATCCCACCGACGAAGCTAGAGCGGAGCCTCAAAGCCCGAACGTGCGCCTGCGGTTCCGACAATCGGTAACGTCTTGGCCCGAGTCCGCTTGCAGGGACAAGGATCTTGTATCGCGAACCGGCCCTTAACGAGACGACTTTCGTCCCGCTATGCTTGGCGCGAATGCACAATGGAAGCGCTTGAGTTCTCGGCACCATTTCGAAAACGCCCGACTAGATAGGCCAGCGGCCCGATACTGCCGAGGCAGACTGTCAACAGCAGATACGGCAGCACGTTAACGCGGCGTTGTGCAGCGTCGCGTGTCATCCACACCGCAACCATAGTCAGCGCGATCACCAGGTCAGCGAAGATGGCGGTAGTCCCTGCATTGGTAAAAGCTATGTGTAGGAAGCCCTGTGCGCCGTAAATATAGAAGTCATAGGCGTTAAGAGCCGCAAATCCTGCAAGCACGATTGTAAGGCCAACTTGTTTTGCGTTCATATTCCTCCCGCGGTGAAATCCTCTGTCGGACTTTTAATAAAAGAGCGATCGGGGGGCGGTTTCAGACGATGGCTCTCGGATTGCTACGCGAATATTTCCTTGAAGAAACCCTCCATCGCATTCCACGACCGTTCATCGGCCAGCTTGTGATACTCAAGTGCTGGATTGTCGAGTCGGGCGGCGTCGGGGTCGGTGAAGTTATGCTTCACACCACCATATGTAATCACCTGCCAGTCAACACTCGCGGCCATCATCTCTGCTTGAAACGCATTGACCTGCTCGAGCGGTACCAACTGATCATCCCCGCCTGTGCAGACCAGAATTTTGGCTTTTACCTGACCTCTCTGCGCGGGGCGCTCCGTATGGAGACCGCCATGAAAGCTCACGACACCGCGCAGCGGTGCGCCCTCGCGCGCGAGTTCGAGAGAAAAGTTTCCTCCCATACAAAATCCGATCGATGCAAGCCGCGACGAATCGACCTGGGGGAGCGAAGCCAGCTTGTTGAGCGCCGCCATCCCGCGCCTGCGCAGCGCGCTGGTGTCCTCGAACAGCGAATGCGCGAGCTGTACCGCGTCGGGCAGGTTGTCCAGCTCGCGCCCGTTTCCGTAATAGTCGCCCGCGAACGCGACGTAGCTCAGCGCCGCGAGCCTTTCGGCTTTTGTCCTGGAATGAACGCCGGGGCCACATACCTGGGGCATTACGATGACGCCGGGGCGCTTGCCGCTGACCTTGTCGTCGTACGCCAGATATCCCAGGAGGCGAACGTCGCGATCTTTGTATTCCACTGTTTCCGTCTTCATCTTCTTCTCCCGATGAAATGTTTCGTCTTCGATTCAAAGGTCAGACGCGGCGTCACATTGCCGCGACTCCGAATTCTATTCAGTCCAGTCCGGACCAGAACTCTTTGAGCAGAACGGTGAGCAGCCGCGGATGTTCCTCAGGCCAAAATAGCTTTGCCCTGGCAATGGTAGTTACTTTGCGGAGGCCGCCCAGATTGCGTTTAAGCCAATCGATGGAGGATGGCGTATCAAAGGCGGTGTCCGCGTCGCCCCACAAAACCTGCGCGGGGATCTGTGATGCGTGAAGCCCTTTGGCCGCTGCAACTAGCTGATCACGGTTTCGTTCCGCCTCCGAAAAACCCTTCAGCTGCTCGCGGCGTTGTTCAGAGTCAACGAAGGGACCGAAGTATACCTCGAGCGACTCCTTACTCAGACTCTCCGGATTCTCGTACGCGACAGCGAGCTGCGCGGCCGAAGAAGGATCGCGCGTGATGTTCTTGAGCATTTCTCCTACCACGCCCGCCTTGAGTGCACCGTAGAACTGCTGCAACATCGCGTTCGGCCAGAGATCGTGTACCTCGCAATTCGTCAGCGTCAGCGATCGCACGCGTTCGGGATAAAGCGACAGAAAGATCTGGCTGACACCGCCGCCCGTATCGTTGCCGATCAGGTCAACCTGCTTGATCGAGCGTGCGTCCAGGAATGCAGCGAGCATCTTGGCCTGTGACTCGTACGAAATATCCTGCCGAGCGGGAATTTCGCTATACCCAACACCCATCAGGTCCGGCGCGACGCAGGTACGCATCGATGAGACTTCATCCAGCGCATAGCGCCATTGATAACCGCAGAGCGCAAAGGCGTGGGCGAACAGGGCGACGGGTCGGTTTCCGCGCTCGACGTAGGCGATGCGTCCAAACGCGGTCTGGACAAACTTCCGGGAGGACTGGAACTCAGAAGCTTTCAATGCTAACCTCCATAAGCGAAACGGAGGAAACAGAACCTACGTACTGTGTGTATCTAACCTATTGAACGTATGGCAGTCAAGAGTCGCCAGGCTGAAAATTCCGCCACCACCCGGGCCGCCCTCCTGAGAATTGCGCGCAGATTCTTCGCCGAGCGCGGATACGCTGACACGGCAACTGAAGAGATTGTGCGACGTGCCCGAGTGACTCGTGGCGCTCTGTATCATCATTTCAAGGACAAACAGGATCTGTTCAGAGTGGTCTTGCACGAAGAACAGTCAAAAGTTGCTGCCAAATGCATGGAAGCCGCAGCCAAAGAAAGCGATACGTGGCGCGCGCTCATGGCCGCAAACGAGGCGTTTCTTGAAGCGTGTCTGGACCCGGCAGTTCAGCAAATCGTATTAATCGACGCCCCGGCCGTGCTTGGCACGGAAGGGTTTCGGCAATCGGATGAGAGCTACTATCTGGCCGGATTGAAGGCAGCCATCGAGGCGGCGATCGCGGCCGGAATCATCGAAGAGCAACCGGTGGAGGCTCTGGCCCATATGATTATGGGCTCAATGAATGAAGCGGCGCGTCTCATTGCCCATGCCTCAGATAAGGGGCGCGCTCGCCGTGAAGTCAGCGAATCTGCCAATCGAATGTGGAACGGTCTCCGAATCGACACGACACGATAGTTATTTCGGTGATGGGGCATTCGCTTGAGTCCATTTTGGTGCCTCGGCAGCGACGACCGCTTCATAGATCCGGATTGGTTGGTAGAAATCGAGGCAGTCGCAATTGCGAAAATCATCGGATGGCTCAGACCTGTAGGGCTCTGTCTGGGCGGTCTCAAAGCGCGTTCGGCGGCGGCTAGCGTCTCGAGGATTTCGGCGTTGAGCGCGATCGCTTCGGCGTCATCGGGATTTGCGTTGATCGCGAGTTCGGCGATAGCCAAGGCGTGCTGAAGATGTCCCTCGGCGTGGAGCTTGCGCGCGCTTTCGAGAACCGCTTCGCGGCCGCATAGCGCCAGGATGTCACCTGCGCGGTCCTCGCGCGGCGCTTGCACCTACCGGTGGGGGTGGGCCGCGGCGGATCGGACCGTGATCGAAGCGGCCCCCAGCTATCGACGGCTGCGGCAGGAAGCGGCAGCAATCGAGCCCGGGGAACCCCGCGCAAGTACGGAGCAGCCCACGCGGGAGCTGGAGCTTCCGGAGCCCGACGGCGCGCTGCAGCCGCTCAAGAATGGGATTTTGCGTCCCGCCTACAAGCCTTCGGTGCTGGCCAGTGGGGTGCTGACCGTCGGACAGCGGGTCGAGTGCACTAGCGAACGTGCGGCGCTGTGGCCGATGCTGGCGCAACATGAGCGCGCATTGGGCGGCGCCCTGGGCGCGTTGCTGTTGGATGCGGGTTACATGGGAATCGAGTTGCTCAGTCGCTTGGCCGAGCGCGAGATCAACGTGCTGTGCCCAAGCGGGAAAACCAGTGACGCGGACTGGCGCCGGCGCACTGGCGGGCCGTACTTCGACAAGCGCAAGTTCATTTACGAGGCGCAGCACGATCGCTACCGCTGCCCAGCTGGACGCGAGTTACACTTCGACTATCGTGCGCGCGATCGGCGCGGCGCCCGGTACGTCCGCTATCGTGGCGCGCAATGCAGCGATTGCGAGTTGCGCGCGCAATGCACCAAGGCGCCGCGGGGAAGGACCCTGCGGCGTTACGCCGGGGAAGAGATCAAAGAGGCCATGCAGCAGGTCTTGCGCCAGCCGCGCGCACGACGCGAGTACCGGCGGCGCCAGGTTCTGCTCGAGCCGGTGTTCGCGCGGCTGCGTGGGCTACAGCACCTGGATCGCTTCCTCCGCCGCGGACTCATGGCGGTGCGCGCAGGGTTCGCGCTGCACTGCATCGCCTACAACCTCAGGGTTGCGGCCCACCTCGCGCTATCGCGGACCATACTGATTATCTTCAGCGCTTCTCCCGTCGGTCCACCGCAGCCCCTCGCCGCCATCTGGCTCACCGCGCTTTCATCGATGCCCTGATCGGGAACCTCTTTTATCGACGGCCTCTCAAACAACGGGGGAGGAATCAGGCGGGCTTGATGCGGTCGCGCAGGGTGCGGGCGGCGCCGGCGAAGAAGTTGCGCGCGATGAACGAGCGCTCGGCGGCGGCGAGCGCCTCGAGGATTTCGGCGTTGAGCGCGATCGCTTCGGCGTCATCGGGATTAGCGTTGATCGCGAGCTCGGCGATCGCCAGGGCGCGCTGAAGATGTCCCTCGGCGCGCAACTTGCGCGCGCGTTCGAGAACCGCTTCGCGGCCGCATAGCGCCAGGAGGTCGCCGGCGCGGTCTTTGCGCGGCGCCGGGAACATCTGCGACGGCTCTCCGGACCACCATCCTGCGTAGCGCCGGATCACGTCGTGCACCACGAAGGCGGTGCATCCATAGACAGGAGCCAGAAACGGCTTTTCGGCGAGTTCGCGCGGCAGCTCGATATCGGCCTCGATTATGTCGATCGGCCACTGCCCGGCGTTCAGGCGCGCGACGACTTCGTCATGGATGAAGCGCAACGCGCGCGCGGTTTCGAGCAGCAGCTCTTCGCACTCGGCCTCGCCGCGGTAGGCGGGGCCGTGGCCGGGCAGGACGTGGCGCGGCTTACGCGCGGCGATCCTTTCGAGCGCCTCGGCCCATTCAAGGGTGTAGCGCTGGACCTTGTTCGGATTGCCGGTGTTCGGCAGCGAAGAGACTATCAGGTCGCCAACCAGCGCGGCGCGGCGCAGCGGCAGCCAGACCCACGCGGCGTCGTCGGTTTCGCCGCGCGCGTGATGCAACTCGACGGCCTCTCCGGCGAGTTCGAGCAACTGCATCCCGCGAAATGTCAAATCTGGGTAGTGATAGGATTCCGCTTGGAAGATTCCCGCGACTGCACCCGAGGCCGCGCCGAATTGGAGCCGGTTGATGTGACTCTGCCATTTCGCGGTCCGCGCGTAGCGCTTGAAGCGCGCGCCCAGTTCCTCGTGCGCCCAGATTTTCGGCCGCTGATAGCCGCGAGTCAGCGCGTCGGTGATGAACGCCTCGGTGCCGAAGGCGTGGTCGCCGTGGCCGTGCGTATAGACAATCACCGTGATTGGTTCGTCGGTCACTTTGCGGATCGCCTCGATCGCCCGCGCGCCCATCGCGCGCGAACTGGTGTCCGCGGCGAGCATCTCGCCGCGTCCGTAAGCAAAGGCGACATTGGCGAAGCCGTGGAACATCGCAAGGCCGGGCTCGAGGACTTCGAGCTGTCCCATCATCGGATCGAACGGATTGGGTGCGGCGCGGCCTGGCGGGTTGGGCGTCGATGCCATCGGCGAAATTCTCCCGGCTGCGAGCTTTGACGAAAGATTACCGCGCTTCGGGGCCCATGCGATAGCGACGGCGGGCGATGCGCGCGCCCGCGCGTTCATCTTGAATCTCATGTGGCGCAGATCGCGTAAAGTTTCAGATCGGCAACGAGGACCATGAATCTGGCGGAGAAAGCCAAACCTGTCGCCGCGCCACGCACCGACCTCGATCGGCTGCTCGCGCTCGAGCATCCGGACCCGCACTCGATTCTCGGCGCGCATCCGGCGGGTGACCGCGTGGTCGTGCGCGCGTTTCGTCCGGGAGCATCGCGGATATATCTGCTCGTGGACGGATCGGTCCGCCGCGAGATGACCCAAAGCGGGGACACGGCACTCTTCGAAGTCGTCGTACCCGACCGCAGCGAAGTCGCGAGAAGCGCCGAAGCCCGCCGTTCCTAAGCGCACGCCGTCGGAGAGTGCGGCACAGGCGCGGACTGCGCTGCCGAAAATCTATCACTTCGGCGGCAAGAGCACCTGCCAGCCGAAGGTGTGGAACTGGCTAGCGGTTGTGTTGGCGGAATATTGGTTAATCGCGGTCCCAGCGGTGGGAATGCCGAGATCCGCTATCTCGTAACAGGCCAAGCCAATGTTTGAGCCGGCGACGAGGGTTTCCCAGTTGGCGATGGGCGAGCCTGTCAAACCGCTTAGACTTCCGCAACCCTCATAATATTCGCCGCCTTCGGAGCCGCCCGCGTCAAAGACATTGATAAGCGTACCCTCTGACGGCGATGAACTCGGCGCAGGTCCGACGGTTACCGTGCCGGTCTGCTGCGCGGACGCGTATCCGTCCACGAGATAGTCCGCAGCGGTCGGATCGGCCCCACGATACGCGAAAAGCGCTCCCTCCAGCTCCGGATATGCACTCGGGTTGTTGCAGAGGTAGTAGATTGGGTGGCTGAACTTGTAGGTGCCGCTCTCCGTCGACGAGCCGTAGATGTGCGCATAGGCGTAAATCGTCGAGAGATCATGTGTGGCGCAGGATCCGACAAGCATACTCGTCGCAGCACTCTGGTTTGCGATAGGAAGCTCTGTCCAGGTTTTGTCAGGCGGTGGTGCCGGCGGCTTCGGGAAGTTACCGCCCATGTCGAGAAACGCTAGCACCACGTCCCCATTCTGCAGACCGGACGGCGTCGTAAGTTTCAAGACGCAGGCGCTGCCGTTGCCGCCACCGCATTCGGATTCGTTCTGGCTATTGCTAACGTAATTCGGAAGCGGGTCCGCCAACGCCGTTATCTGGGTCGATTGGTTAGAACCGGTCTGGGCGCCGCCTCCGTTGGAATACTCTTGTGCAGTCCAAAAGCCGTTGCCGGCCGCGGGCGCGGGCAGATTCGGATCCCAGACCGTGGACATGTAATCGCCCCATCGAGTCGGAGTGAGGCTTGCACACCCCGCATAGGGCCCGCGATAAGCGTTGGAGAGAATCCCATAACCCAGAAGCGGCGGACCTCCAGACCCGCCATTGCCTGTGCTGCCACTTGATGCAAAACCCTTGGCTACATACCAATTTGGATAGATATTTGAGCCGTAATAGAAACTTTGAAAGGTAAACGCAATGCCGAGAGCGTTATCCATCGTAATCGTAGGATAGCCCGCCCACCAGCCCGGGCCGCCCACGTAAAATTCGTTCCACGCTGTGAAGGGGGTGCGGTAGGTTGGGTTCCGAAGAACGAACCATAGGGCTTGGACGGTGCCGGTTCCGACACCTCCGGCGTGAAAGGAAGTGAGCAGGTAGTTGTTGCCGTCGCTCCCTTTTTGTAAGACGACATTTGTGATTCGCGCGTCCTGAAGGTTTACCGCGCAAGCTGATCCAGCGCCGCAGGAGTCGTGTTGTGCGGAAGGAAAGCCTCCATACTCTCCGGGCACGCCGTTGCCCGGGCTGTTCCCCACGACGGAAAGCCCACCGTAATCGTCGATCTGATATACTTCAACATAAGGAAGCGAACTTGAGGACGGCACGGAAGATGCCGCGAGGAATAAATTCAGGCCGGCGCCGGCGGAGATGTCTCGCGAAGGTCGCGAGCCAAAGGCGGGCGGAGTAAGGACGGTCGCGGTTAGCGTCGTCGGTGCCGGACTCTGCGTAAGCACGGAATCCGCTATGAGCACTAGCTGATCCGATCCGCTGCCAATCCCTTTAACGCCTCTGCACTGAAGATCAATGGCTGCCCACGTTTGGTTGTAGCCGATGACAGGCTGATCGGGGACGGGCCACTGCCCATTTTGGGTGCTCGAACACACGTTCGCAAGCTTGTAAAAATTCCAGCCCGCAGTCGCGTCAGAAGATTTGCTGAACGCAATATACAGATCGCCGTTATCCAACGTAGTCGGCATGGCAAGTGTCGAAGCCAGCCACCTCTGTGCGAACGGATCCCAGGCGACCTGTGTATCCGAAAGAAAATCGCCGCTGGGAGGCGAGTTCGCGGCCCAAAATGTGCCCGGGCTTTCCGGAAACCCCGCAGCGAGGTTGCCAGCTTTGTCTGAAATCCAAATCCCAGAATTGATAATTTCCACAATTTGTGTAGGCGACACGTCCGCAGCGACATCGGGCGGTTCGCCTTGGCCCGCGACGCACGCGTCCTCCGAATCGGCGGTGATCGGGGTGCCGGAGGGACCGATGGGAGTCGTGCCGCTCGGGTCGATCAGATTGGACTCAGGATTAGGCGCCGGCGTCGGCAATGCCATTCGGGGGGAGGGAGGTAGAGTGCGCCGATGGCGGTTCGCGGGTGACAGAGGACGGATAGGGCCCGAAGGTGGCGCAGGTTTCCAACGTGCGAATTTCCCCCAGCGTCAAGGGGATTTTCTTGTCGTAATATCTTTGGCATCTCGCCCGAAAGCTGGCCCACTGGCTCGCGTTCCAACCCTTGGGCGGATTGATGGGAAGCGGAATTGCCACGTGCGCGAGCGGGTGCGCCGTGGGGGTCGGGCTTGCTTGCGCCCAAGCCGGCGCCGACGAGAGAACGGAAAGTGAACAGCAAAACAGAGTCAAGGAGAATGCGCCCATTAGGTTGGCGAGTCGAAACCGGCTACGCTTTGCGAGCATGGAATCCCCCTCCCATCTTGTTTTCCCTTGAGCACCTGCTCGGATTCTCCCGCGAGGCGGTCCGGCTCTGGCAGTGCAGCCGCGAAGTACAATTCAAACGTCGCCTCTGCGATCTCGAACCTACGCAACTGATAGTGAACACGTTTCGTATAAGCAATTACACCGCGTGTGCCAATGACCTGGTGCTCGCAGGGATTTACGTTCTTGCCTTCTGCGTCAGCTGCGGCAGCGTGAAGGACTAGCTTTCCGTGAGGGCAGGGCCTCTTTAACGCTCGTTAACTACGCGCGTGGCGGGTCGGATCGATAAGGCGCGGAATTCGCGGGACGGGCGATGCGCGCGCGCGCAGCATAGTCTAGAATCCAGAATTGGAACTCTGCAAGGAGCATGGACACCACGAACCTTGAGCCTAAAACCCCGGCCTCACGTGCGCCGCGCACCGACCTCGAGCGGCTGCTCGCGCTCGAGCATCCGGATCCCCACTCGATTCTCGGCGCGCATCCGTCGGGCGGCAGGGTGATCGTGCGCGCGTTCCGGCCGGGGGCGGCAAAGGTCTTCATACTGATGGACGCCTCGGTGCGCCACGAGATGATCCAGGCCGGCGCGAGCGGGCTGTTCGAGACGACAGTCAACGACCGCAAGGAAGTTTTTCCGTATCGGCTCGAAGTTCATTATCCCGATGGCGCGGTGGTCACGGCGCGCGACCCATACTCATTTCTGCCGACGCTGGGCGAGCTCGACCTGCATCTATGGGGCGAGCAGAAGCATCAGCGCGCCTGGGACAAGCTGGGCGCGCACGCGCTCGAGCACGGCGGAATCGAAGGAGTCGCGTTCGCGGTCTGGGCTCCCACCGCGCGCAGCTTAAGCGTGGTGGGAGATTTCAACCGCTGGGACGGGCGCGTGCACATGATGCGGGCGCTCGGGAGCTCCGGAATCTGGGAGCTGTTCATTCCGGGGCTCGAGCCGGGCGCGGTGTACAAATACGAGATTCGCACTCGTGACGGATCTCTGTTGCTCAAGAGCGATCCCTACGCGATGCGGATGGAGGCGCCGCCCGAGACCGCCTCGATCGTTTATCGATCGAGCTATCAGTTTCGCGACGCCCAGTGGCTCGCGGCGCGGGCCGCGCGCGAGGTGAGCAAGTCTCCGCTTTCGATCTACGAGCTGCATCTGGGTTCATGGCGCCGCGTCCCGGAAGAGGGCAATCGATGGCTTACCTACCGGGAGCTTGCGCCGCTACTTGGCGAGTACGTCGAAGAGATGGGGTTTACGCACGTCGAGCTGATGCCAGTGATGGAGCATCCGTTCACCGGGTCGTGGGGCTACCAGGTCAGCGGATATTTCGCGCCGACGGCGAGATTCGGGACGCCCGACGACCTGCGCTACCTGATCGACGAGCTGCATCAGCGCGGAATCGGCGTGATCCTGGATTGGGTGCCGGCGCATTTCCCGAAGGACGAATTCAGCCTGGGGCGCTTTGACGGCACCGCGCTCTACGAGCACGAGGATCCGCGCCTGGGGGATCATCCTGAGTGGGGCACCTATATCTTCAACTACGGGCGCAACGAGGTGCGCAGCTTTCTTACCGCGAGCGCGCTCTATTGGCTCGGCGAGTTTCACGCCGACGGCCTGCGCGTGGACGCGGTCGCATCGATGATCTATCTGGACTACGGGCGCCGCGACGGGCAGTGGATTCCGAACGTGTACGGCGGCCGCGAGAACCTGGACGCGATTACCTTTCTGCGCACGCTCAACGAGCAGGTTTACGCGCTCAATCCGGGTATCGTGATGATCGCCGAGGAATCGACCGCGTGGGGCGGCGTCAGCCGTCCGACCTTCATGGGCGGGCTGGGCTTCGGCCTGAAGTGGGACATGGGCTGGATGCACGACACGCTCGAGTATTTCGCGCTCGATCCCATCTACCGCAAATGGCACCAGCGCAATTTGAGCTTCGGGATGCTCTACGCGTGGACCGAGAACTTCATGCTGCCGCTGTCGCATGACGAGGTGGTTCACGGCAAGCGTGCGATGCTCGACAAGATGCCGGGCACCGTCGCCGAGCGCTTCGCGAACCTGCGCGCGCTGTACGGCTACATGTGGGCGCGGCCCGGCAAAAAGCATCTGTTCATGGGCAACGAATTCGGGCAGTGGTCGGAATGGGACCACGACTCGAGCCTGCAATGGCATCTGCTCGGCTACCCGGCGCATCGCGGACTGCGCGCGCTGGTGCGCGATCTGAACCGCCTGTACCGCGCGCATCCGGCGCTGTGGGAGGCGGATTGCGATCCGGCGGGCTTCCGCTGGATCGACGCCGACAACGCCGCCGACAACGCGATCGCGTTCATCAGAATCGCGCCCGCCAGTGGACAGAAAATCGTCTGCGTGTGCAATTTCTCGCCGGTGCATCGCAGCCGCTTTCGGGTCGGAGTGCCGGCGCCGGGATGGTACCGCGAGATTCTCAACACCGACTCCGCTATCTATGGCGGCGGCAACTCCGGCAACCTGGGCGGGGTCGAGGCCCAGGCGCAGCCGTGGCGCGAGTTCGCGCATTCGATCTCGATCGAGCTGCCGCCGCTGTCGGTGCTATGGTTCGCCGCGCCATAGCAAGATGATCGGCACGGCATGGCCGCGCAGGACGCCGGGGCAGGGGAAAGCCGCATGCGAGATAGCGAGAAAAAGCAAACTCATCGCGGGGATGGGGACGCCGCCGCAAAACTCGCGCGCGAGCTCGCGGAGGAGCGCGCACTCGAGCGGCACGAGCGCTCGCAACTGATCCGCATCGGACGCGCGATCCGGCTGGCCGACTTCATGGCGATCCTGATGGTGCTCGCCACCGGCTTCAGCGCCTATGCGACGTGGCGCACTGCGCAGGTGACGCGGATGGTGTTCGCGGTCTCGGATCGTCCGTTCGTGGGCGTGGCCTCGGTGAAATTCGAGGAGACGCAATCGGCGAGCCCGCGGATCGCGGTGAATTTCAGCAACTTCGGCAAAATCCCGGCGCTCGACGCGCTGGTCAGCGTGCACAGTATCGTCGATGGCAAGCCGGCCAAAAACACCGACGGCGAGATGACCACGATGGACGCGGGAATTCTCTCGCCGGGCGTCCCGCACTATTTCTACAATTATTTCACGCCCGAGGTTTACCAGGCGGTGGTCTCGGGAAAATCAAAGCTGCAGGTCCATATCCATATCCTGTACAAGGGGCCCGCGCAGGCGCGGCAGTTCTGCTACTTCGAGCGCGTCTTCTACGATCAGCATAGCGGAAGCTTCCGTGCCGGAGGCGGCTCGGACCACTGCGCCGGCAATGAGGTGTATTGAGTTGAGCGAATGGATGAAACGCCGCGCGCGGGCGGCCGCGATGCTCGCGGGCGGCGCGATGATTGCGATCGCGGGATGCGCGGCGGTCACGCCCTCGAGCGAGACGCCGGCGCAGAAGGCGGCGACGGCGAGTTTCGATCTCACCAAGTGCGAGCAGCTCGAGCCGTATCTCTACCGATGCCCGGGGGTGGACCGGCCGCTATGCGATCCCGACTTCGCGCGCGCCCCGATCCAGTGCCTCAAGATCACCAAGAGCGGAGTGCTCTTGCAGGAGCTCCCGCTCGGCACGCTGTGAGCGCGAGCGCCGCCGCGCTCGCGCGCTGCGCCATGAACACGGAGTTACCCGTCGCGCGATTTTCGCGCCTGCGGAATCTCCGGAATGCCATAGCGTGCTATTTTTCCCGCGGCCTGTGGACGCCGTGGCCTGCGATCATCGCGGCGTAATCGCGGCCGCTCGAAGGCTTCTTCCGCGCGTAATCTGAGCAATCGATCGCGCGCAACTTT
This sequence comes from Binataceae bacterium (SeqCode), assembly GCA_035531615.1. Classification (GTDB taxonomy): domain Bacteria; phylum Desulfobacterota; class Binatia; order Binatales; family Binataceae; genus JBARDN01. Next base: position 10,230 of record DATKSQ010000032.1, on the reverse strand, counting down.
TCTCCTGGATGATCGCGCATCGGCCACTGGGCCGGGTCATCAACGCTCTAACCCAGGAGGATTTGCGATGCGAAAACTTCGACGGAGAAAATGGATCGCCGCTGCCGCGTTAAGCGCGATGCTGGCGGGACAGACGGCTGCGCCGCTGGCCTACGCTGACCGGCCCAACAACGACAACCAGACCGCGACTCCGATCAAACACGTGATCCTGATCATCGGTGAAAACCGCACCTTCGACCACGTGTTTGGCACCTATGTTCCGAAGCCGGGCCAATCGGTGCACAACCTTCTTTCCGAAGGCGTGGTCAATGCCGACGGCACGCCGGGTCCGAATTTCGACCAGACCCAGCAGTTCCAGGCCACCGACACGAGTACCTATGCGATCAGTCCCGCCAAGGACAGCGCCTATTCCAGTCTGCCGAACCCGAATGTGGGCGGACCGACGACGCCATTTTTCGACAGCGTCGCGGCGGCCGAAGCGCTCGAACCCGCGCTGCCGCTGGCCGACTATTACATGCTGACCATCGGCGGCACCGGCCTTACCAGTGGTAGCATTGATACGCGATTCACGGCGGGCGGTCCGCTCGCGAACGGACCTTTCGACATCACGGATTTCATCTCCTACGACGATTACGCGGGCAGCCCCGTTCATCGCTTCTTCCAGATGTGGCAGCAGACCGATTGCAACATCAAGGCGGCGACGCCGGCCAACCCGAGCGGATGCCAGAACGATTTGTTCCCGTGGGTCGAGACCACCGTCGCCACCGGCAGCAACGGCAAAACCGAGCCGTCGGGCTTCAAGGGCGAGGGCGCAATCGCGATGGGCTACTACAACAATCAGCAGGGCGACGTGCCGTATTTCACGCAACTCGCCCAGCAGTACGCGCTGAGCGACAACTATCATCAGGCGATAATGGGCGGGACGGGGGCCAATCACATCGCGATTGGCTATGGCGCCGAAATCTACTGGGCGAATCCGGACGGTACTCCGGGCACGCCGCCGGCGAATCAGATTGAGAATCCCAATCCGCAATCGGGCACTAATAACTTCTATACTCAGGATGGCTACAGCGGCGGCTCGTACGTCAACTGCGCGGATTCGTCCCAGCCTGGCGTCGCGCCGATCATGGCTTACCTGGAATCGCTGCCATACAGTCCGTTCAACGGCGGCGATTGCGCGGCCAACTCGTACTACATAGTCAACAACTACAATCCCGCCTACCTCGGAACCGGCCAGGAACTCTACGTTGGCGGACCGTCCGATTTCACTATTCCGCCGTCCACGCAGCCCAATCTCGGCCTGCTGCTGAGCAACAATAATGTGTCGTGGAAATACTATGGCGAGGGATGGGCGAACGGAAACGAGACCGGCGAAGAATTGCCCAATGCCGGTGGCTATTGCAATATCTGCAATCCGTTCCTCTACTCGAAGCAGATCATGACCAACCCCGCCCTGCGCCAGAACCTGACCGGCATCCATCAGCTTTACGCCGATATCCAGGGCGGCACGCTGCCGGCGGTGTCGATCGTGAAGCCCGACGGCTTCCTCGACGGGCATCCGGCGTCATCGAAGTTCGAGCTGTTCGAGGCGTTTTCGCACAAGATCATCGACATGGTGCAGGCTAATCCGCGGCTCTGGCAGGACACCGCGATCGTTATCACTGTCGATGAAGGCGGCGGCTACTACGACTCGGGTTATATCCAGCCGATAGATTTCTTCGGCGACGGCACGCGCATCCCCATGCTGGTGGTATCGCCCTTCTCGGTGGGCGGCGCGGTGGTGCATGACTACTATGATCATGTATCATTCGCCAAGTTCGTCGAGGCGAACTGGCGTCTGCCGGTCATATCGGATCGGAGCCGCGACAACCTGCCAAACCCGATCGCGGCCAAGGATAATCCCTACGTGCCGACCAACGGCCCGGCGATCGGAGATCTGATGGACATGTTCAACTTTGGACACTCCAGCCGGAGCCACGGCCAAAGTGACAATCAGAGGCGAGGCCATTAGCGCCTCGGCTCGCAGAGCTATCGCCACTTGAGGCTTTGCGTCACGGGCGGCCGGTTCATCACCGGCCGCCCGAGTGCTTTTGAGAGGCGAGTCCTGACGCCCTCAGTGGCGATGCGCGGATTTGCGCGATTGCGCCTGTGTGCTCGATCTGGCATTTTTCAGAATCGAGCGAGCCTCCCATGCGATGCCCGACGTGCAAAAAATCCGTTGATGCCTCGCCGGCCAATTCCTTTCGGCCGTTTTGCTCCGAGCGATGCCGGATGGTCGATCTCGGCACCTGGGCGGCCGAGGATTATCGCGTCGCCGGCGGCAAGGCCGAAGACGACTCCGAGCATCCAGATGATCGGCGCAAACCCGGTGACCGGCGCAAAGAAGACCTGCTCAAGAAGCCGAACCTCAACTGAGCCGCGATGCCCCACTCACGCGATGCCGCGCCGAAGATTCATCCGTCGGCGGTCGTCGGCCCCGAGGCCGTACTCGCGCCCGGCGTCGAGGTGGGGCCGTTTTGCATGCTCGAAGGGCGCGTCTGCCTCGGTGCGGGCACGCGGCTCATCAGCCATGTCGTGATCTTCGGCGACACCGAGATGGGCGCGGATAACGTCGTGCATCCCTTCGCCGTGATCGGCGACGAGCCGCAAGACCTGTCGTATAGCGGAGCGCCGCGCCAGGTCCGAATCGGCGATCGCAATATCTTCCGCGAGGGCGCAACGGTGCATCGCGGATGCGAAAAGGGCCTCGTCACGACGATCGGCAGCGACAACTTCGTGATGCACAACGCGCATATCGGGCACGATTGCCGGATCGGCGATCATACGATTATCGCCGGCGGCGCGCTGCTCGCCGGATGGGTGCAGGTCGGCGACCGCGCGCTGGTCTCGGGCAATTGCGTGGTGCATCAATTCACGCGGATCGGGCGCCTGGCGCTGACCCGCGGCGGCTCGCGCATGAGCAGGGATATCCCGCCGTTCTGTATCGTGGACGGTGTGCATACCCTGCGCGCGATCAACGTGATCGGGCTTAGGCGCGCCGGATTTTCCGCCGCCGCGATCACCGCGCTGCGGCGCGCCTTCACGGTGCTGTTCGGCGCGCGCCAGAATCTTGCGCTCGCGCTCGAGCGCCTGGCGGCGGCGGGACCGCCGACCGCCGAGGTGCGCGAGCTGCTCGATTTCATCCGCGCGAGCAAGCGTGGCGTCGCCTTCGGCCCGCGCGCATCGCGCGGCGCCGCATCGGAAGAGTAGGGCGCTCGCGGGCGCGGCTTGCTTGCTCGCGCGATTCGCGCGGATAATCTTTGGTCATGCGTTTCCGGCTGCGATTTGTTATCGGCACGGCGCTGATCGTCGGCGCGATCGTCTATTTGATCACCACCGCGATCCGCAACACCTCGGAATATTACCTGACCGTCGATGAAGTCGGCGCCCGCCAATCCGAGTTGGCCGGAGAGCCGCTGCGCGTGGCGGGCCGGGTGCGGCCCGGCTCGATTGCGTGGGATCCGAACACGCTTACGCTGAAATTCGCCATCGTGCCGATTCCCGACCCCAACGCCGGCGGTGCGGTCAAGCCGGTTGCCGCGACTGACCCGGTGGCGTATGCGGTTACCTGCGCGGGCGAGCCCAAGCCCGACATGTTCGCCGACGGGCGCGACGTGATCGTCGAGGGCAAGCTCGATTCGTCGGGGCATATCATCGCCACCCAGGTGCTCACGAGCTGCCCTTCCAAGTACAAGCCCGCGCAAGCAAAATAGGATGCGATGCCCGATCTAGGCCGACTCGCTCTGGCGATAGCGCTGATGCTCGCGATCTACTCGATCGGCGCGAACGTCTTTGGCGCGCGGCGTGCCCGCCCCGAGTTTGTCGCGAGCGCGCGGCACGCTATCTGGGCGATGTGCGCGATGGTGACGATCGCGGTCGTCGCGCTGTGGACGGGGCTGTTAAGCTCCGACTTCTCGCTCGAATATGTCGCGTCGTATTCGAGCACCACGCTGCCGACCGCATATAAGTTCACGGCGCTATGGGGCGGGCAGCAGGGCTCGCTGCTGCTGTGGACCTGGCTGCTCACGATCTTCACCTCGGCCGCGGCCTTTCAGAATCGGCGCCGCAATCCGGCGCTCGCGCCGTACGCGATGGCGGTGCTGGCGGGGGTCGCGATCTTTTTTCTCGGGATGCTGAATTTTGTGACCCGCCCGTTCGACCTGATGGCGGTCATCCCGGCGCAGGGCACGGATCTTAATCCATTACTTCAGAATTACTGGATGGCGATTCATCCGCCGTCGCTCTACACCGGATACGTCAGCGCGACGGTGCCGTTCGCCTTCGGCGCCGCGGCGCTGATCACAGGCAAGCTCGACGACGGATGGATTCGCTCGACGCGGCGCTGGGCGATCTTCTCGTGGTTCTTCCTGACTTTGGGCAATCTGTTCGGCGCCCGCTGGGCCTACGAGGTTCTGGGATGGGGCGGCTACTGGGCGTGGGATCCCGTCGAGAACGCGGCCTTCATGCCGTGGCTGGTGATGACCGCGTACCTGCATTCGGTGATGATCCAGGAGCGCAAGGACATGCTCAAGGTCTGGAACCTTGCGCTGGTGGGGCTCGCGTTCGGGCTGACCCTGTTCGGCACCTTCATCACCCGCAGCGGCGTGATCTCGTCGGTGCATTCGTTCACCCAGTCGGGCTTGGGGCCGTATTTTCTGAGCTTCTTGATAACCGTTGCGGTGGCCTACACGGGGCTGCTGATCTTCCGCGCAAAAGAGCTGCGCAGCCCCGCGGAATTCGAGTCGTATCTGTCGCGCGAGGCGGCTTTTTTGTTCAACAACCTGATCCTGATCGGAATCGCGTTCGCGGTCTTCTGGGGCACCATCTTTCCGGTCCTGTCCGAGGCCGTGCGCGGCGTCAAGATCACCGTCGGGCCGCCGTTCTTCAATCGCGTGGCCGGGCCGCTCGCGCTGGGATTGATCTTCTTGATGGGCGTCGGGCCGCTGATCGCGTGGCGGCGCACCACGGCGAGCAATCTGGTCAAGAGCTTCGCCGCGCCGGCGATCGTTGGCGTGACCACGGGAGTGGTCGCGCTCGCGGCCGGTCTGCGCGCATGGTACGTGCTGACCGCGTTTTCGCTGGCCGCATTCGTGCTCGGCACTATCGCCGTCGAGTTCCGCCGCGGCGTCGGCGCGCGCCGCCATATGCTGGCCGAGCCGGCTCCGACCGCGCTGGTCAATCTGATCGCCAAGAACAACCGGCGCTACGGCGGGTATATCATCCATGTGGGCGTGATCGTCGCATTTGTCGGAATCATCGGATCCTCATTCTTCAAGACCGAGGTGAAAAAGAGCGTGCGCGTGGGCCAGAGCTTCTCGATCGGAGCGTATCAGCTTCGCTACCTGGGCTTGTCCGAGCACGACACCTCGCATATGGAAACCGCGACCGCCCGCCTGGAAGTCTCACGTGGGGGGCGCGAAGTCGCCGAGCTGGCGCCCGCGAAACTCTTCTACAAGCGCGAGCAGCAGCCCGCCACCCGGGTCGCGATCCGCTCGACTCCCGTCGCCGATCTTTACGTCGTGCTCGCCGGACTTGACGACGACGGCAATCAGGCCACCTTCGAGGTCTTCCTGACCCCGCTCGTGTTCTGGCTATGGGCGGGCGGGCTGCTGATGGCGATCGGCACCGTGGTTGTCATGTGGCCCAACGTGCGTGAGCGCGCCGCGATCGCGGCCGCGGTGGCGCGCGCGGCGCCGTCCGCGCTCGAGGGCGAACCAGCGCCCGGCGGAGAATGATCGTGCGCGCGACGGCGTCAATCCCGATGCGCCCGATGCACGCGGCATCAATCGCGTGCGTGCTCGCGATCCTGGTGGCAACAAGCTTTGGCCTCCGGCGCGCATACGGCGCCGATCGTCCTTCCGCCCAGCAGGTCAGTCAGGCTCTCACCTGCCAGTGCGGATGCGGCCTGACCGTCGCCAACTGCAACATGCCGACGTGCGGCTTCGCGGTTCCGACCCGGCACGAAATCCGCAAAATGATCGATCAGGGCAAATCGCAGGTCGAGATAATCGGGTTTTACCAGCGCAAGTATGGCGAGAAGGTTCTCTCCGCGCCCACCACCTCTGGCTTCAACCTGCTCGCCTGGACGACGCCGTTCGGCGCCCTGCTCTTGGGCGGAGTGCTGATCGTCTTCACCGCCCGCCGATGGCATCGCGCGCCCGATCCGCAGGCTCCCGCGCCTGCGCCAACCGACGCCGATGGGTCGCCGTTCGATCCGGAACTGCGCCGCAAGCTCGCCGAAGATCTAAGGAAGGGCGGCTGAGCGATGCTCTATCTTGCCGCCGCGATGATCGTGGCCGGGGTCGCGATGTTCGTTGCGGCTCCACTTGCGGGAGGGTTGCTGCCCGCGCGCGTCAAAAAAGCCGCTGAGATTGACGCCGAGAGACTCGAGCACGAGCGAGGACTCGCCGTGCAGGGATTGCGCGAGCTCGAATTTGATCGCGAGATGGGCAAGCTCTCCGACGCCGACTACGAAGCGCTGCGGGTGACGCTCGAGACTCGCGCGCTGGCTGCCATGCAATCGCTCGAAAATTTGCGTTCGAAAGCAGACTCTGCCCGCGCCGCCGCGTCCGCTCCCGTGCTCCGGCCCGCGTTGCATCTCGAGACGCCGCGGCGCGTCGAGCCGCCAAAAGTGGTGCAGCCGCCCGCCTTCGGCCTGCCGCGCTCGACATCGAGTGCGCAGCGCAAACTGCGCTTTTGTCCGCAGTGCGGCACCCGGACGATCAATGACGCGCGCTTCTGCGGCGAATGCGGACTCGCGCTGCGTCCCGCCGGCCGCGCCACAGGCTGGAACGACTGATGGCGGCCGCGGCGGTCGAAACGATCGCGCTTGGCAAGAGCTATCGCCTGACCCCGGTACTGCTCGAGGTTGATCTGCGGGTTGACGCGGGGCGCGCCGCGGTGATTATCGGCGGCAACGGCGCCGGCAAATCAACCTTGCTCGCGATTCTGGCTGGCCTGTCCGCACCCACCGCGGGCGTCGCGATGGTGCTCAGACAGGACTCGCGCCGGCTTGACTCCGCCGCACGGCGCAGAATCGGGATGCTCGAGCATCGCAGCTTCCTCTACCCGAACCTGACCGCGGCCGAGAATCTCGAGTTTTACGGCGCGCTCTACGGCGTCGCGGATCCGCGCGGCGTGGCGCTTGGATGGCTCAGACGCGTCGGGCTTGCGAATTTCGCCGGCGAGCGGGTGCGGAAGTTTTCGCGCGGGATGGAACAGCGACTCGCCGCCGCGCGCGCGATGCTGGCCGCGCCGGACCTGCTGCTGCTCGACGAACCATTCGCCGCGCTCGATTCCGACGGCGCCGCGATCATGGCCGATCTGATTCGCGGCGAACTGGCGCGCGGATGCGCGATCGTCGCCAGCGCGCACGGCGCGCTCGCAATCGAGGGTGTCGCGCTCGAACAATATCAGATTTCACGCGGACGGGTCGTTCCTTACCTCGAAAAATCCGGACCGTCGCGCGCGCGCCGGCTGCGCTCGCTGCTCGGGCGGCAAAGCCAATGAGCGCGTTCGTCGTAATCCTCACCAAGGACCTGCGGCTCGAACTGCGCAGTGGCACGAGCACGATTGCGATGGTCGCGCTGGCGATGCTGGTGCTGGTGGTGCTGGTGTTCGCGCTGGGCCCCGCCGTGGCGCGCGGTCCCGAGGCGGCGGCCGCGGCGTTGTGGATCGCGCTGGTATTCGCCGGGATGCTGGGCGCGTCGCGCGCGCTGATGGCGGAAAGCGAAAACGGATGCCTGCGCGCGCTGCTCATCAGCCCCGCCGATCGCGCGGTGCTCTACGCCGCCAAGCTGGCGGCCGCGGCGATCTTCATGATCGTCGCGCTCGGGGCGGGCGCGATTTTCACAGTGCTGTTTTTCAATCTCGAGTTTTCGGGCGCGCTGCCGCGCATGGCGCCCATCTTGATCCTCGGCGTGATCGGCTTTGCCGCGCTGGCGACTCTGCTGTCCGCGATCTCCGGACGCGCGCGCGGCGGCGAGCTGCTGCTGCCGCTGCTGGTGGTGCCGATGTTCGTGCCCGCCCTGGTCGCCGGGGTGCGCGCCAGCGCCGCGGCGCTATCCGGCGCGCCGCTCGGCGCTGCTCGCGATTGGATTGCGATTCTCGTCGCTTTCGACGTGCTGTTCGTCGCCGCGGGCTATCTGCTGTTCGAGCACGTGATCGGAGAAGAGTAGGGTCGAACGGGGATGAGCAAACGGCTGGGCAATATTCTGGGCGCCGCGACGCTGGTTTTGATCACGGTATCGCTGTGGATGATCTTCGCCTGGGTGCCGACCGAGGCCGAAGAGGGAATCGTTCAGCGCATTTTCTATTTCCACGTGCCGTGTGCGTGGGTCGCGTTTGCCGCGTTCGCGATCGTGGCGGTCGCGGGAGTCTTCTTTCTGTGGCTGGGCGGGCAGATCTGGGACGACCTGGGTTATGCGGCGGCGGAAATCGGGATGTTGTTCTGCACCTTGATGCTGATAACCGGCTCGCTGTGGGCCAAGCCGATCTGGGGAACATGGTGGACCTGGGACTCGCGCCTGACGACCTCATTCGTGCTGTGGCTCTTGTACGGCGGATACCTGATGATGCGCGGGATGCTCGAGGAGAGCGAGCAGGTCGCGCGCTTTGCGGCGGTGGTCGGGATCGTCGCGGCGCTCGATGTGCCGGTCGTGATCGTGTCGGTGCGGCTGTGGCGCACCATTCATCCCGCCGTGCTGGTGACGCGCCAGGGCGGCCACGGATTGCAGGACCCGCGGATGATCGTGACGCTGCTGGTGTCGATCGCGGCGTTTACCTTGATGCTCGCGTGGCTGCTGACGCTGCGGCTGGCGGTGCTGCGGGCGCGCACCCGGCTGGGCGCGATCGCGCGCGCGGTCGCGATCGCGGAGTTTCGCCGCGGGCAAAGCGTATAGTGCGGTCGCGCCACGCACGGAACCAACTATCGGGACAAAAATGGATCACTTCGGATTTCTGCTGGCCGCCTATAGCGCGATTTTCGCCGCGATCTTCCTGTACGTGATGTTCATCTGGAATCGCCAGGCGAATCTCGAAGCCGAGCTTCGCGCGATGGAAGCGAAACTCGCCGCGCTGACCGCCCCGCCGCACCCGGACCCGCAACCGGGGTCATCGCCGGATGTATCGGAGCCCTGAACGGGCCCCGCTCCGCGTCATTTCGAGCCCTAAGCGAGAAATCCCGAGGCGCTCATGCAACCGCCTGCGCTGCTTAATCACATCACCGGAAAAATGGCGCGCGCTCAGACCGGGATTCCTCGCCTAGGGCTCGGAATGACGGCCGGGGACATGGGGATGACGGATGCCTGCTTGCGCGGAGGAGGTTTCATGCGCATCTTGAATAGCTGGATCGTCTGAACGAAACTCTGCGCAATGGAATTTCGCGACTACTACAAGACCCTGGGCGTCGAACGCGGAGCGACCGAACCCGAAATCAAGACCGCGTACCGCAAGCTCGCGCGCAAATTCCATCCCGACGTCAATCCCAACAATAAGGACGCCGAGAAGCGCTTCAAGGAAATCAACGAGGCCTACCAGGTCCTGTCCGACTCCGACAAACGCAAGAAGTACGACGAGCTGGGCGCCGACTGGGAACACGGCATCCCGCAGGAAGAGATGCTGCGCCGCTATGCGCAGGAAGCCGCGGCGCGCCAGCGCGCGGGCGCCGGTGCGCGATACTCGGGGCGCATGGACGCCGGCGCCGGAGGCTTCAGCGATTTCTTCGAGCAGTTTTTCGGCGGCCAGGCGCGCGGCGCCCGGCGCGGATTCAATTTCGACTCCGAGCCGGCACGCGCGCCCGACCTGCGCGCCGACGTTCAAATCGAGCTTGCCGATGCGATCCATGGCGCCAGGCAGCGCCTCGAACTCGTCGCGCAGGACGAATGCACCGCATGCGGAGGAACCGGGATGGTTGCCGGCGAGGAGCGCCAGGGCAAGACCCGCGTTATCCGTTCGGCCGCGCCGTGTCCGGTATGCGCAGGCACCGGGGTAATCTCGCAGCCGCGCACGCTCGAAATCACGATTCCTCCCGGCGTCACCGATGGCACCAATCTGCGCCTCAAAGGGCAGGGCGGGCGCGGCCCGCGTCCCGAATTTAATGGCGACCTGTTTCTGACCGTGCGAATCGAGCCGCATCCCGTCTTCACCGTCGCCGGACGCGACCTGCGCTGCGAGCTGCCGGTGTGGGATTAC
>DATKSQ010000031.1:0-54402 GCA_035531615.1 Binataceae bacterium (SeqCode) | reverse complement strand
CAAGGAAGCCGGCGACATCGTGTACAACATGATCAATCTCGAAAAGCCGATCATCAGCGCGATCAATGGCGTCGCGGTGGGCGCGGGCCTGGCGGTCGCCTTCATGGCCGATATCAGTATCGCGTCCGAAACGATGCGCATAACAGACGGCCATCTGCGCCTGGGCGTGGCGGCGGGCGATCACGCGGTGATCATCTGGCCGCTTTTGTGCGGGATGGCGAAGGCGAAATACTATCTGCTGACCGCCGATTTCATCGACGGCCGCGAAGCCGAGCGGATCGGATTGGTCAGCCTGTGCGTGAGCCCCGACAAGCTGATGGACAAGGCGATGGAAGTGGCGCTCAAGCTGGCGCGCGGACCTCAGCAGGCGGTGCGCTTCACCAAACGAGCGCTCAACAATTGGCTGCGGATCGCGGCGCCGGCCTTCGACGCGTCGCTGGCGATGGAGATGCTGAATTTTTTTGGCGCCGACGTGAAAGAGGGCGTCAGCGCGATCCGCGAAAAACGCGCGCCCAAATTCCCGAGCACTCGTTAGCGCCGGTTACGGATTCAGGATTATGAAAGCCTGCGTGTTCAAGGCGCCCGGCGCGCGGATCACGGTGATGCTCGAACTGTAGGAGGGTATGAGAAAGGGGCTTTTTTTGTTGCCCTCACTTCTGGAATACTGCCGGGAGCAACCCAATGACCAGACTAAGACGGAGGGGACGGTTATGAGAAGAATGGCGATTGTGGCCGCATCGGCGATGCTCGGAATTGCGCTCGTGTTTTCAGCCGCGGTTCCCGCGCTCGCCGCCAAAGTCGATTGCGATGCCGTGATGACGGCGCTCGGCTCCGGCAAGAAGGCCAAGGAAGTGGCCACCGATATGAAGATCTCGGTCTCGAGCGTTTATCGGTGCAAGCGCAAGGCGAAAGCCGCCGCCAAGGCCGCCGCCAAAACGCAGGGCAAGGGCAGCGCCGCCAGGGAAGCGGCGCAGAACAAGGCGATGGCGCCCGCGGCTGCTGCATCTCCGGCCGCGCAGTAACTCAGGTTCGGCCACGCTCCGCGGGCTCAAGTTTCCGCCCGCGGAGCGTGCTCTCGATTCAGGCCGCCAATCCGATGCCCAAGTGTGAGCTCTGCGAGCTGCGCGACTATACGCAGCGTTACTGCCAGTTCGTCCATCCGTTCAAATTCGCGATCCTGGATTGCGATTCGTGCGACACCCCGATGGCGGTGCTCGGAGACCATCGCGTGGCTCCGTCCGACGACGAACGCGCGTTCATGATCGAGGCGTTGTCGATGGTCGCACGCAGGAAGTACGGCGAAGATCGGTTCATTATCGACGGCGTGATGCGCCAGATTCCGGACCATTGCCATATCCATGCGCGGCCGATCGTGCGCTTTGGCGGTTGAACGCCGCGCGCGCATCCCAGTAACCCGCTATTCTCGATACATTTTGTAGGGCGACGGCTCGCATCGGCGGCGCCAGTCTCGCCTTCTATGTCTTTTCGACCGTTTGGCGAGCAGCCCGCCTTATGGTATATGCGCGCCGGTAAGGTGTGTCGCTTGGGGAGGCGGCGCCGCTCCCAGGGAAGAGAACGTGGGTCTTTTCCGCTTGCGGGGGCTCTTCAGGAGGTACGGGGGAATGCCGACCGGCACGGTCAAGTGGTTCAGCCCTAAGAAGGGTTACGGCTTCATTACGATGGAAGACGGACAGGAAGTGTTCGTCCATTACAGCGCCATCGATGGCAACGGCTTCCGCTCTCTCGAACAGGGTGAGCGGGTGCAGTTCGAGGTGGCGCAGGGTCCCAAGGGGTTGCAAGCCTCGGCCGTGAGCCGCGGCGCGTAAGCGCCCCGCTTCGGCATCCTGCTACAAAGCGGGGAAGTCGTCCGGGAGAAGAATCCCGGATGGATTGGCTTGTCCGCAGTGGTTCGGGGCGGTCCGAGCCTGGATTTGTTTTTCAACCGCGGTCGAATTAGGAATCAGCCATGAGTGATGTGTTACCCGTTTCCGACCGAATCAGATTTGGCGTAACCGCCGGGGTCGGGAACCCCGAGCAGGCGCGCCACTGGATCGATGAAATCGCGCAATGGGGCTACGACATCGTATGGGCCGGCGACCACGTCGCATTCACCGGCCCGATTAACGATCCGCTGATCCAGTTGAGCTACTTTTCGGCGCTGCGGCCGGAGCTGACCTTCGGCACCAGCGTCTATCTACTGCCGCTGCGCAATCCGGTCACGACCGCCAAAGTCGTCGCGACGCTGGACCGGATGCTCGGCGCGGGGCATTTCATCTTCGGCGTGGGCGTGGGCGGAGAATTTCCGCCCGAGTTCGAGGCCAGCGGAGTTCCCGTTAAGCAGCGCGGCGGGCGCGCGACGGAGTCGATCCAGATAATCAAGCGGCTCTGGAGCGAAGCCCAGGTCGAGCATCGCGGCAAGTACTTCAGTTTCGGCGCGATCCGGATGGAGCCCAAGCCTGCGACTCCCGGCGGCCCGCCAATCTTCGTGGGCGGCCGCGCCGAGGCCGCGCTGCGCCGCGCGGCACTGTGTGGCGACGGCTGGATGCCGTACGTGATCACGCCCAAACGGGTGAGCGAGGGACTCGAATTCATCGCGCGGGAGACGCAGCGGGCCGGCCGCAAACTCGAACGCTTCGGCACCGGCGTGTATCTGTTTTGCACGCTCGGCCCCACCTACGAAGCCGCGCTCGGGGTTGCGGCGGAAATTCTGAGCAAGCGTTATGCGATGGATTTCCGCGAGCCGGCCAAACGTTACGCCGCGCTGGGCACGCCCGCACAGGTTGCGGAGCGTATCGGAGAGTTCATCAAGGCGGGAGCGCGCGATATCGGAATCGATTCGACTTGTCATCCGCGCGACCGTTCGGCGCAACTCGAACAGTTCGCGCGCGAAGTCATTCCGCTCATCCGGAAGTAGCGCGCGGCCACGCACGCCCGAAGCGGCCGTCGTGCAGGCGCGGCCACACGGGCTTGCGGTAGGGGCGCTTGAAATCGCCGTCGGGATAGCCCATCGGCACCAGCGCGATTAGCTGAAAATCCCCGGGCGCCCCGAGCAGCGCTTTGGTCTCGTCCTCGCGCGACGACAGCATCGTGGTCATCGCGGTTCCGATTCCGAGTGCGCGCGCCGCCAGCATCAGCAGCTCGATCGCGGGGAAAATCGAGCCATAGGTTGCGCCGAAGTTGAACAGGTCCTCGGGCGTGCCGCGCGCGACCCGCATCTTGGGCCGATCCAGAAACACCACGACGTGGACCGGCACGATCGCAAGCGTCGCGGCGAATTCGTCGCCGACCCCGAGCGCCTTGTGGGCGCGCGGCGAAAGCGTCTTGCGCCTGCGGATAATCGCGCTTTCCTTGTACGGTCCCCATACCGCTTCGTACATCTGCTGGATTTCGCGGCGCGCGCTTTGCTCGCGCACGATCACAAATTCCCACGGCTGCGCGTTCGAGCCCGAGGGCGCCATGTTCGCCGTCTCGAGCACGCGCTCGAGATCGGACGCGGCGATTGGCCGGGGCGAGAATCGCCGCACCGTCGGAGTGCTGGTTGCCACCTCGAAAAAATCCATCGTATGATTCCCTCATCCCGATTCGCGCGCGTCCTGAGCCGCGCGTCTTATACCAGCTCGAGCGGAGTTGCGCCGCGCTCCGCCACGCGTCCGACTACCGCGGCGTCGGGATAGCCCGCCCCGTGCAGATCGGCGAGCAGCCGGATCGCCTGCGCATCCGGCACGGCGATGAGCAGACCGCCCGAGGTCTGCGGATCGAACGCGAGCGCCGCCATCACCTCGGAAACTTCGTCATGGATTCTGACCATCGGCGCGTAGTACTCGCGATTGCGCGCGCCGCCGCCCGGAATCATTCCCGCGCGGCACAACTCGATTGCGCCCGGCAGTATCGGCAGGTCTGATTCCTCGAAAATCATCGTGACCCCGCTGCCCGCCGCCATCTTCGAGGCGTGGCCCATCAGCCCGAAGCCGGTAATGTCGGTCGCGGCGTGAACCTCGTATTCGAGCATCGCGGCCGCCGCGCCCGCGTTGAGTTGCGCCATGACCTTGACCGCGGCCGCGTACTGATCCGCGGACAGCGCGTCACGCTTGAACGCGGTCATCAAGATCCCCGTGCCGAGCGGCTTGGCGAGAATCAGCGCGTCACCCGGGCGTGCTCCGACGTTGCGGATAATCCGGCGCGGATCGATCACGCCGGTTATCGCCATGCCGAATTTCACTTCCTCGTCGGCGACGCTGTGGCCGCCTACCACATAGGCGCCCGCTTCGCGCGCCTTGTCCGCACCGCCGCGCAAAATTTCGGCGAGCATCCCGCCCGGCATTCCGGACTGCGGCCAGCAGACGATATTGAGGGCGGTCACCGGCCGCCCGCCCATCGCGTAAATATCGCTCAGCGCGTTGGCCGCCGAAATCTGGCCGTAGGTATAGGGATCGTCAACCACCGGGGTGAAAAAATCGATTGTGTTGACGATCGCCAAATCGTCGCGCAGACGGAACACTCCGGCGTCGTCGCCGGTCGAGATTCCAACCAGCAAATCGGGATGGCTCGGCAGTTCGAGCCGTGCAAGTGTGGCCGCCAGGTCCGCCGGACCCAGCTTGCCGGCTCAACCGGCGGCCTTGCACCGGGCAGTCAGGCGGACGAGCTCGCCGCGTGACGGATTATTGTCCTTCGCTTCGGGCATCGTTACGTATTGTTCCTCATTTCGCGGCGCGATGTCAGCCCGCGCGGACTCGCAAACGGCGCGCATCGCCCACCCGGGTGGTGACGCCGCTATGGTCGAAATAGTCGAGGATCGCGATCGCGAATTTGCGCGAGGCCCCGAGCAGATCGCGATAGATGGCGGCGGTGATCTCGGGATTTTTTGCCAGATGTTCGAGCAGGATCGCGCGGGCGCGATCGAGCGCGCCGCGGGCGAAATACAAATCCGTCGCGATCTTGACCAGCCGCCCCTCACGCTCGATCGCCGCCACCACCGTCCGCAGTTGCCCGAGCGCCGACGGCGCGAGCTTAAGCTCGGCGGCAAGCTGGCTTAAGTCGGGCGGCTGAAAGCCCGCGCGCCCGAGCGCGGTCTCGACCAGCGCGCCAAGCCGCCCCGCGTCGCCGCCCAGATGCACCTGGTGCGACGCGATGCGCACAATGCTGTCGTCGCGCACGATTTCGATCTCGCGCGCCAGCCGGTCGATAATCGACCGCAGCGAGCGCGCGCTCACCTGCCATGGCAGCCGCGAGCGCAGCGCCTCCATTTCAAGGCCGGGCGCAAGCGGCTCGGCGGTGTGATGTTCCGTCACAGCCGCGAGCACGAAGCGGCCGAGCGCATCCCATTTCGTGGCGGTGGTATAGCCTTCTTCATCGCCCATCGAAAGCTTGATGAAGCGCGGGTCCTTGAGCGCGGCGGCGATCTCTTTTTGCGGCGCATTTAGCAGCTGCCGCACGCGCAGCGCGCTGAGCGCCAGGCTCTCCTGCAAATCGACGATCGCCAGCGCAGCGTCGGCGCCATCGCCGTCGCCGGCGCGCAGCGTGGCAAGGTTCGCGCGGTAGCGTTCAAGCGGCTTGCGCACGCGGCGCCCGAGCGCGTTGAGCACGATTCCGCCGCCGAGCGTGCGCAGGTTGGTCTCGTCGCGAATCACAAAGCGATCGCCGCCGAGCGCGACAACCGGATCTTCGGTGACGATTTGCACGATGCATCGCTCCTTGAGCGCGATCGCGGTTTTGTCTTCGAGCAATATCACGCGGCCTATAGTCTCCGTCGTGCCGATATACAGCCGGATGCGCGAGTTGGCCTTGAGCGGGCGTTTGGCCGCGGGACGAATTTCGAGCAATGCATCGAAGCGCGCGCTCGCGAAGTCCAGCTTCTCGTCTGCCAGCACCAGCCCGCGCCGAAGTTCGAGCCGCTCGGCGCCCGCCAAATTGAGCGCCACGCGCTGGCATCGCCCGGCGCTCTCGACCGGCTCGGAATGCATCTGCACGCCGCGCACCCGCACTTCATCGCCGGGCGGCAGGACGCGGAGTTTTTGCCCGACGCGAACTTCGGCGCCCAGCGCGGTGCCGGTCACGACCGCGCCGTGCCCCTTGATTAAGAATGATCGATCGATCGGCAGGCGGAAAATTCCGGTCGCGCGGCGCCCCTCGAAGCCTTCGAGCTCGCGCACGATACCGGCGCGCAACTCGTCCATCCCGACGCCGGTCTGCGACGACACCGCGACCGTCGGCGCGCCTTCGAGGGTCGTGCCCTCGGCGAGCAGTTCGATCTCGTCGCGCACCTCGGCGATTCGCGCGGCGTCGGCAAGATCTGACTTGGTGATCACAAAGATTCCGCGCCGCGTGCCGAGCAGGTGCAGGATATCCAGATGCTCTTCGCTCTGCGGCATCACGCCGTCATCGGCCGCGACGGTGAACAGCACCAGGTCGATCCCGTGCGCGCCGGCCAGCATGTTGCGGATAAAGCGTTCATGGCCGGGAACATCAACCACACCCGCGCGCGTGCCGTCGGGAAGCGTGAAATAGGCGAACCCCAGCTCGATCGAGATGCCGCGCTCGCGCTCTTCCTTAAGCCGATCGGTCTCCTGCCCGGTCAGCGCGCGCACCAGCGCGGTCTTGCCATGATCGATATGGCCGGCGGTACCAAGAATCGCGTGTGTGACTTGCGCGGGCATCGGGGTTTCGAGCCTACACCGCACGCCGCGCGATCAGAAAGCCTGATAGCATCGCGCCTCATTGATGCATGCGCCAGCCGCCGCCTACAATGTATTGACTGGAGTTGAATTGGTGACGCACGAACAACGACTTCGAGGTGCGTTTCGCATCCTCGCCCTCACGACAGATGCCGATATCGACACTGCACGGTTGCTGTTCCGAGAGTACGCGACCTGGCTCGGCGTCGATTTGTCGTTTCAGGGTTTCGAGGAAGAACTTGCTGGACTGCCGGGCAGGTACGCGCCTCCGTTTGGTCGACTGCTGCTGGCGCAGCGGGGCGACGACGCCGCCGGATGCGTTGCCCTGCGAAAATTGGACGGGTGCGCCTGCGAGATGAAGCGAATGTGGGTCCGGCCGGAGTTCCGCGGGCGCGGATTGGGACGGATGCTCGCTGAGGCTGTGATTTCAGAGGCACGCAAGATCGGTTACGCACGCATGCTGCTCGATAGCCTGCCGTCGTTGAGCCAAGCGCTCGCTCTGTATCGCTCGCTCGGATTCCGCGAGATCCCGCCATATATATACAACCCAGATCCGCGGGCGGTTTTCATGCGGCTGGATTTCACGAACCAGAAGATTTCTCGATGACTGTGCCGGGACTCGAACAACTGGAGGAAGCCGCGCGGGTGGTCACATCGGCGATGAGGCCGACCGCGGAAATCTGCTGGCCCACGCTCTCGGCGCGTTGCGGCGCCGAGGTTTGGGTGAAGCACGAGAATCACACGCCTATCGGTTCGTTCAAGGTGCGCGGCGGATTGGTCTATGTTGACGACCTGCTTCGTGCAGGTTCCGCACCGGCCGGCATTGTCGCGGCGACGCGCGGAAACCACGGCCGGAGCATCGCGTTTGCGGCACGCCGACGCGGACTGCGCGCGACGGTCGTGGTGCCGCATGGCAACAGCGTCGAGAATAACGCAGCGATACGGGCGTTCGGCGCTGAGCTCATCGAGCACGGGCGCGACTTCCAGGATGCTCTCGAGCACGCATCTGAGGTCGCCCGAGAACGCAAGCTCACGATGGTCCCTTCTTTTCATGAGTCGCTCGTCCGGGGTGTTGCCACTTACGGGCTTGAGTTCCTGCGCGCCGTTAGCGGTATGGACACGGTGTACGTGCCGATAGGCCTCGGCTCGGGAATTTGCGGAACCATCGCCGCGCGCGATGCGCTCGGGCTCACGACCAGGATCGTCGGCGTCGTCGCCGCGGCTGCGCCTGCGTACGCGCTGTCCTTCGCGGCGCACAAGCCTGTGCCTACGCAATCAGCGATTACCATCGCTGATGGGCTCGCGGTTCGAGTGCCGAACCCCGAGGCGATCGAAATCATCAACAGGTTTGCTGAGCGCGTCGTCACTGTCACCGATCAAGAGATCGAAGAGGCTATGCGCAATTACTTCACGGACACTCACAATGCGGCCGAGGGCGCGGGCGCAGCGGCGCTGGCCGCTCTGCTCAAGGAGCGCGATCAGATGCACGGTCAGCGCGTTGGGATTGTACTCAGCGGTGGAAATATTGATCGAAAGACTTACGCACGGGTCCTTGCAGACCAGGAAACTTGATTCGTCCGCTGCTTGTAGCAGACGTCACTTTGCGGTCCAAAAAACTCACATTCTGAATACGCCGAACTGCGCGGCGGGCGCGATCGGAGCGCCGGCCGCCGCCGCGATGCCCAGCGCCAGCGCGGCTCGCGTCTCGACCGGATCGATCACACCGTCGTCCCATAGCCGCGCCGACGAATAGTAGCAGCTCGATTCCAGTTCGTATTTGTCCAGCGTCGGGCGGGTGAACTCGCGCTGCTCGCCCTCGCTCATGGTGCGGTTCTCGCGCTGCAACTGATCGAGCTTCACCGTCAGGAGCGTGTTGGCGGCCTGCTCACCGCCCATCACCGAGATGCGCGCGTTGGGCCACATGAACATCAGGCGCGGCCCGAACGCGCGCCCGCACATTCCGTAATTCCCGGCGCCGTTCGAGGCGCCGATGATCACGGTGAACTTCGGCACCTGCGCGTTGGCGACGGCGTTGACCATCTTGGCGCCGTCCTTCGCGATTCCGCCCTGCTCGTAGCGTTTGCCGACGATGAAGCCGGTGATGTTCTGCAAAAAAACGATTGGGATGCGCCGCGCGCAGCACAGCTCGATGAAGTGGGTGGCCTTAAGGGCGGATTCGCTGAACAGCACGCCGCTGTTGGCGATGATCCCGGCCGGGTAGCCGAATATTCTCGTGAAGCCGGTCACGAGCGTGGTTCCGTAGCGCGGCTTGAATTCGTGCATCCGGCTCCCATCCACTATTCGCGCGATCACCTCGCGCACGTCGTACGGCTTGCGCGTGTCGGTGGGAATTACGCCATAGAGCTCGGCCGGGTCGTAGTGGGGATCCTCGGGCGCGTCCTGCTGATAAGCGGCGGCGCCGCGCGGGCCAAGGTTTTCCAGAATCGAGCGCGCGATCCGGAGCGCGTCCTCGTCGTCTTCGGCCAGATGATCGCTCACGCCCGAAAGCCGCGTGTGCACGTCGCCACCGCCCAGCTCTTCGGCGCTGACTTCCTCTCCAGTGGCGGCGCGCACCAGCGGCGGACCGGCCAGAAAGATGGTTCCCTGGTTGCGCACGATCACATTTTCATCGCACATCGCCGGCACGTACGCGCCGCCCGCTGTGCACGACCCCATCACGACGGCGACCTGCGCGATCCCGAGCGCCGACATCCGCGCCTGATTGTAGAAAATCCGCCCAAAGTGATCGCGGTCGGGAAACACCTCCGACTGCAAGGGCAGAAACGCTCCGCCCGAATCGACCAGGTACACGCACGGCAGCCGATTCTCGATCGCGATCTCCTGCGCGCGCAGATGCTTCTTCACCGTCATCGGATAGTACGTCCCGCCTTTGACCGTCGCGTCGTTGGCGACGATCATCACCTCGCGGCCGTGTACGCGGCCGATTCCGGTCACGATACTCGCGCCCGGCGCCTCGCCGCCGTACATCCCGTGCGCGGCCAGAGTCGAGAGTTCAAGAAACGGGCTCTGCGCGTCGAGCAGCATCCGCACCCGCTCGCGCGCGAGCAGCTTGCCGCGTTCCAGATGGCGCTTGCGCGCGCTCTCCGGGCCGCCGGCTCGGACGCGCTCGATTTCGGCGCGCAGATTTTTGACCTGCGCTTCGAGCGCTTGGCGGTTATTGCGAAACTCTTCAGACGACACATTGATGCGCGATTCGATTCGATCCATGTCTGCCCTCAGCCCGCTCTGATGGTGCCAGCGGCGGCGGTTTCGGCTAGATATTAGCGTTAAGCCGCCCCGAATGCGCAGCCCGCGGACGGGACGAACAAAACGATGCGGGATCGCGACCTCAAAGCGCTCGAATTCGACAAGGTGCTGAGCCTTGTCGCGATGCACGCCGCCTCGGAACCGGGGCGCGAGGCGACGGCGCGCCTTCGGCCCGCAATCGATGTCGCCGAGGTTCGCGAGCGCCTGCGCGCGACGGCCGAGATGGCCGAGTTGCGCGCCCACGCGGGTTCGCTGCCGATGCAATCGTTCGCCGACCAGCGCAATCTTCTGCTCGCTGCGGCGCGCGGCGGCGCGGTGCTCGACGGCGCTGCGCTGCTGGTGATTCGTGATTTCGTGTTGGCCTCGCGCCACGTCGCGGGCTTCATGCGCTCGCGGGTCGAGCGCACTCCTCATCTGGCCGCGCTACATGAAAACCTGCTGGCGCCCAAGGAGCTGGCCGACGCGCTGCTCTCGGCGCTCGCCGACGACGGGTCGCTGCTCGACGACGCCAGCCCCGAGCTGCGCCGCCTGCGCGGGAGCCTGCGCGACGAACGTAGCGAACTCGAAACGCGGCTCGGCCGCGCGCTCAGCGCGGGTGGAATGGAGCCCTTCGTTTCGGATTTCGTCGTGACGGTCCGCAACCGCCGCTTCGTGCTGCCGCTCAAGCTCAACTACGCGGAACGGCTCGAGGGTATCGTGCAGGACCGTTCGGTCTCCGGCGAAACCCTGTTCGTCGAGCCGATGTGGGCGGTCGAGCTGAACAACCGCGTGATGATGCTCGAGCGCGAGGCCGAGGCGGAAGAGCATCGAATCCTCGCGGCGCTGACCGCGATGGTGGGCGGATATGCGCCAGAGCTTAAGCTTACGTTCGACGCGATGACCGAGCTTGACGCGCTGAACGCGCGCGCGATTTTCGCCGAGCGATGCACCGCAATCGAGCCGGAGATCGTCGCCGACGGCGTCGATTTCGCCGCCGCGCGGCATCCGCTGCTCTTGCAGAGCGGGCGCGAAGTCGTGCCGATCGACGTCAGTATCGCGCCCGGGCAGCACGGCCTGGTGATCTCGGGGCCGAACACCGGCGGCAAAACGGTGGCGCTCAAAACTATCGGGCTGCTCTCGCTGATGGCGCAATCGGGACTGCTGATTCCCTCGCGCCCGGGCAGCAAGGCGACGGTGTTCCGCAGCGTATTCGCCGATATCGGCGACGAGCAATCGATCGAGGCCAACCTGTCGAGCTTCTCGGGCCATATCGCCAACCTGTCGGAGATTGTGCGCTCGCTCGACGAGCCGGCGCTGGTGATCCTGGACGAGCCGGGCGCCGGGACCGATCCGGCCGAGGGCGCGGCGCTCGCGATCGGCCTGATGAATCATCTGGCGGCGCGGCGATGCTTGGTCGCGATCGCGACCCACTCGACCGCGGTAAAGCTGCACGCATACTCGCGCGCCGACTTCGACGCCGCGGCGGTGGACTTCGACGCCGAGCGGCTCACGCCACTTTACCGCCTGAAACCGCACACGATAGGGCGGAGCTACGGACTGGCGGTCGCGCGGCTCCTCGGACTGCCCGAGGAGATTATCCTCGCAGCCGAGGCGGCGATGGGCGCAGGCAGCGTCGAGCTTGACCAGGCGCTCGCGCGGCTCGAGGCCGAGCGCGCCCGGCTGGGCGAGGATGCGCGGCGCCTGCGCGAGGATCAGGCGGCCCTCGAGCGCGAGCTTCGCGACGCGCAAGCCCGCGCAGAACGCGCACGCGTGAAAGCCGAGGCGGAGCACGCGCGCAGCCGCGAAGGCGTCGCCGATTTGCTCGAACGCATCCGCCGCGAAGGCTCCGATCTGATGCGGGAACTAAAGACGCGCTCGAAAACCCGCACCGACCTGGGCAGGTTCGCCGCCGACGCCGCCGCACAGCTCGAATCACTCGCTCCCGCGGCGCAGCCGGGCGAGCCTCCGTCCGATAACGAACCGCTGCGCCCCGGCGAGCAGGTCGAGCTGGGCGAGATTCGCGCCGAGCTGCTGTCGATCGAACCGGGACGCGCGGTGATCGTGCGCGGGGGCCTCAAGATCGAGGTTTCGCCCGAGCGGCTGCGGCGCGCGCGTCCAATCGCTTCCGAGGGACACGGGATGCGGTACGAAAGCCGGCCCAAGGAGCCTCGCGTAACAGTCAGCGCCGAGCGCAGCCCGGAGAGCGCCGAGCTGAATCTAATCGGGATGCGCTCGGGCGACGCGCTGCGCAAGCTCGAGGAATTTCTCGACCAGGCGTTCCTGACCAGCCGCGCCGAGGTTCGTATCGTGCACGGCATCGGCTCGGGCGCGCTGCGCAAGGCCGTGCAGGAGTATCTCGGCACGTCGCCGTACTGCGCGTCGTTCGCCTCCGCCGACCCGCATCACGGCGGCGCGGGCGCGACAATAGTGCAAATGAATCTGTGAGGCGCCGCGCGTGCCGCGGCGCTCAAGCTCGCCGAGGAAGCCGCAGCACTTTGCCGGGCGTGGTCCGCGGATAAGGCGCGAACTCCGCTTGCGCGGCGCGTCCTGCGGGCGCGCTGACAGCTCCAGCCAGGTTCGGAGCATGCTCGTGGCAGAAACCCATCACCGCCGGATCGCCGTACTCGCGGCCGACGACTACAAACACGCGCGCCGGGGTGGGAGTGCGCTCGTGCAGGCATACCGAGCACGTAATATGCGCACCAAAGTGCCGAGCTTGAGTTTCCACGCGTCCCTCCCGCGGCGAACCGGCCCCCCGCGCGGCGCATCGCCGCGCATCCGGCCTGGGCGGAATATCTCCGCCGCGCGATTACATTACCAAATGTAGGATTACATTACCAGGGGTGGGCGATCCCGGTTTCCGCATCGCCGCGATCGCCACCACCGCGCCACCTCCACCACAATGCAATCTTAGCTGACACGCAGCCAACCGCAAGCAGCCAGAGAGCCCGGCGTCTTGCCGGGCGCGATGCTCCTAAAACAGGTTCTTCAAATTGCCCAGCGGGTTGGGCGATGAGCCGCTGCCCGAGTTGCCGCCGCCGAGAAATCCGCCCAGTCCCTTATTGCCCAGAAATTTGCCCAGCGCCTTCGAGCCCTGCTGCTGGAGCGCGCGCTGACCGGCATGTTGCGCCAAATCCGCGACATTGGGCACCACGATCGGCTTGGGCAACTGCCCGGTGATCCGCATCGGAAGATCGACCTGCTCGTTCTTGTTGGTCACGTAGATGACCGCCTGCTTGTGCGCGACAATCTCCTTGGTCAACTCCTGCGTGAGGATGATTCGCGCCGCCATGTCGATATGTCTGTCCATAGCGACCCATCCGTCGCCGGTCAGTGAGTAATCGACGGTCTTCACCAGGATATCGTTCGAGGTGACGCGCGTGTTCTTGAGGACGAAGCTCAGCGAAGCCGACTGGATGTCGGTATCGGGGTTGCTGAACAACTCGGGATGATTGTTGACGACCGACTGGGGCACCAGGTTTCCGATCCCCGGCAGCTTATCGACCTTCTTGAGGGCGGTTGCGGCCACGTTGATGCCGACCAGCTTGCCCTGCATCAGCACGATCTTTCCGTTGCCCTCGAGGGTCTGCTTGATATCGTCAAATTTGCCGGTCGTGCCGGAAAGCTGGAGGTTGCCGGTCAGCAAGCCGCGCACCTTGTCCGCCGCCTTGGCCTTCTGCGAGGCGAGCGCCTGCTGGACATCGACGTTCGCCAGCGCCAGCGAGGTGTTGAACGGCGCGGCGGGCGCCAGGTGAGTCTCGGCGGTCGCGGCGATCTGGCCATTGAAAGCCGCCAGCTTCAGTTCCACCACGCGCAGCCGCTTGCCCTCGAGCGAGGTGGTGAGTTCGAGATTCTTGTACGCGACGTTATTCAGCAACCCGGAGGGCGAAAGCAGCTTGTTCTCGTCGTCAACGCCGAACGCCTTGAGCGAAAGCGTGCCCGTCGCCGTGAGGTTGTTGAGCTGCTCATCGGCGGGACGGCCGGGCGCGAAATCGGCGGTGTGGATCGCATCGGCGGTCAGGTCATAGGTGAGCTTGGGCGGATAGATCGGATCGGCGTGCGCCTTCAGCGTCGCGTTCGCGGCGCCGAGCGTGAAGGTCAGCGGGCCAATATCCGCCGTGGTCCCGGCCAGCTTGATATTTCCGCTCAAGTTGCTCACCGCGCTAACCGCGCCCGGCTGCGCGCCGGGCTTGGGAATCGAGACCGAACCAAGAGCCACAACACCGTTGGCGGCCGCTTTGCCGTCGGCATATTGCACGTCGGTGTGAATTTCAGCCTTTCCGGTCACGGCAAGTTTCGCCGCGGCGGGCGCCAGCTTGGCGAGCGCGCCGATATCGAACTGATTGGTGTCGATTCGTCCGTTGAAGCTGCCGCCGCCAAACGCGATTTTCGTCGCCTTGAGGTCGAGTACATCAAGCGTTACCTGGGCAAGCGTGAGGTCCAGCTTCGAGCCGTCGCGATCGGCGTCCGCCTCGAGCTTGAGCGCCGTGCCGGCGGGCTTCACGAACAAGTCGCCGAAGCTCACCTGATCGGCGCTCAGGTCGGCCGCACCGTGCAAGGCAAGCGCGTCGAGTCGTCCCTTCACGGTCGCGGTCAGGCTGACGGTATCGGTGATGGCGAGCTTGGCGGGAATTGCGCGGCGGGCCTGCTCGATCTTGCGGAAATCCGCCAGCGCAAACGGTCCCGCCGTGAGCTTCAAGTCAAGCGGGATCGCGTTTACGTCGATACTCGTGCCGCTGAGCAGCGGCCCGACCTGCCCGCTCAGCTCAAGGTTCTGCGCGCCGGCCGCTATCGCAGCCATCTTGAGGTCGATCTTGAAGGCGGAGTTGAAGCTGAAATTCTCGAGATCGAAATCGATTTGGGAAATCTCGAGCGGCGGCTGGCCGGCATCTTGATAGATGATCGTGCCCTGATCGATCGCAAAACTACTGACGTGCAGCGCCTCGAGTCGCTCGTCGCGGCGCTTGGCATTGCTCTGCGCCTGCGCCATCGGAGCGCCCCGGATCGATCCGCCGGAAGCGGATTCGCTTGCGGGCGCGCCGGACGCGGCCGCACCCTCACCGGCGGGCTGCGCGCTTTTCTTTCCAATGCTCAGAACATTTAGCTGGCCGTCGGCATTGCGGATGACCGTAATCCGGGGACGGCTCAGCACCACCTTGGTGATCCGGAGCTGGCGGGCGAGCAGCGGGATCAGATCGACTTGCGCATACAGGTCAGAGGCGGTCACGAAGGGCTTGACCGAAAATCCCGGGTCGTCGCCAATTTCGACGCCCGACAGGTCCGCCTCGACGCCCCATCCGAGCTGCGCCTTGATACTCTCGACATGCACGCTGCGGCCGAGCGAGGCGCTGACCTTGGCGAGCACGCGGTCGCGATTACTGGCGATGATCGAGTTGAGATTGGCGGCGGCGTAAATCAGAATCGCGCCGACCGCGACGACGATTCCGCCCACGATGGCCCCGATGATGATGAGTGGTTTGCGCATCGAAACCCCAAGTGCTCCTTCCACGATATGCTCTGACCGGGCGAGTTTAGCCAATCAGCCTGCGATACGCACGATCCTTGGGCGCTCGCCGATGGTGGCGAATAGCCCCGTTCCACCGCCGACGCGGGCGCGCCATAATCATGGCGACCGCAAGAGTAGAGTGCGACGCACTTGATCGGGTACCGCGATGGCGCGCAAAAAGAAAACCCGCCGAAGTGCGCAAACGCAAACACCCGCAAAGCCGCCAGTCGGCCAGCCGGTCACTTTCTCACCTTTCAAAGATTTGAAAAAAATTGTGGCCGCGCGCTCGGTCACGCTTGCGCCCAAAGCCGTCACGCACGCGCCCGCGCCGCCGCCCATTCCAAAGCCCACCGCGCCCGTCGATGACGCCGCGCTGTTTCGTGAAGCGTTCGCCGGCGTTCGCCCGCTCGACGGCACGCGCTCCGCGCGCCTGCCGGTCGAGCCGCGCGTCGAGCGCAAGGTAATCAGCGATGACGCCGAGGTCGTCGCACGGCTGTCAGACTTGGTCACGGGACAAGGAACCTTCGACATCACCGAGACCGAAGAATATATCGAGGGTGCGAGGGTAGGGATAGATCCGCGGATGGTCACGCGGCTGCGGCGCGGCGAGTTCGCGATGCAGGATCACATCGACTTGCACGGGATGATTCAGCCCGCCGCGCATGACGCTCTGACCGCTTTCGTGGTGAACTCGGTGCGCAAGGGCCATCGCAGCGTGCTCGTCGTGCATGGACGGGGACTCGGATCGCCGGGGGGCCGCGCGATTTTGAAGCACGCCACGGTCCAGTGGCTGTCGCACGGAACCATCGGCGGCCACGTGCTGGCATTCACGACCGCGCGGCCGCCCGACGGTGGCGCAGGCGCGATGTACGTCCTGCTGCGGCGCGAGAAGCAGCGCGCGCCGTTCGATATCCTCGAGGGCGCCAAACGCCGCGGCTGAGGCTATCGCGCCAAAAAAGGCGGGCGCCGGTTTCGCGGCGCCCGCCTATCATTGCCGGTCGGTGTCCAATTGGTGGTTAAATCTTGGCTTGCAGGAAGAACGCGATGACCAATGCGTACAGGGTCAGCGCTTCGATGAACGCCAGCCCGATGATCATCGGCACGAAAATCTGGCCGGCGCTGTTTGGGTTGCGCCCGATCGATTCCATCGCCGACGCCGCCATCCGACCCTGACCGATGGCGCTGCCGAACGCGGCGATTCCGATGCCGATATTCGCCGCAATTGCGATCAAGCCCGCACGCAGCGGAGCGCCCGCCCCAGCGCCGCCAGCCGCAGCCTGTTGTGCCATCGCCAACAGCGGCGAGGCGAGAATCGCGACTCCAACCATCGCGATAACCGTTCCCATTTTGCGAACCATTTCGAGTCCTCCTTGTCCTGCGCAATCGTCTCACGCGATCCTGGCGCCCGCGCCGCCACATCTTCTTTCCTCTACCACCACCAATTCGGGCGCGCGTCCTTTGTCGCGGGAAATCCTTATCGAAACTCTTGTCTTAATGTTCGTGGCTCGCGGCCAGCCGCACGTAACTCATCGACAGCACCACGAAGATGATCGCCTGAATTACGCATACGATCGATCCAAGCGCGTAAAACGCGAGTGGAATGACCAGCTTGGTCAGCCCGGTGAAGATGCTCAGCACGGTATGGTCGGCGAACATGTTGGCGTAAAGACGGATACCGAGCGAAAACGGCCGGAACAGATTGTCTGCTAGCTCGATCGGCAGCATCAGGAATGCGAGCGGCAGATATGGCCCCAGAAAACTCTTCAAGTACCAGGCGCCCTGCGATTTGAAGCCCTGCACGATGTAGTAAACGAAGCAGATCGTGCCCAGCGCGAAGGTCAGGTCCGAATCTCCGGTCGGCGGCTCCATTCCGGGAATCAAGCCAAAAAAATTCGCGAATAAAATGAACATGAAGATGCATCCGAAGAACGGCACCAGCGCCCGGTAGCCGTGCACCTCGAGCACCTCGTGTACGAAGCCGTCGAGCCATTCGACCAGGACTTCGGACATCGCGCGCAGACTTAGCCCGTCATCGGGCACGATCGGATCTTTCGCACGGGCGAGCGATCGGCGCGCGGCGAATCCGAACACGATCAGGATACCCATCACGATCCAGGTTCCGACGATAACCTCGGGAACCTTTCCACCGCCGATCAGTTCGAGAAAATTGACCGATTTCTGCAAGGATTCTCTCCGGGCGCGCCCGCTTAAGCCACGCCTTTGAGTGAAGCTCGTCCGGTTTCAATAATGATGGCGGCCATCTGAGTCAAGACGCCGAAGCCGAAGCCCATACCGTCGATATGCGCGCGCGTGAAAACCAAGTACACGAGTCCTGCCAGGATGAACAGCTTGAGCGGTATCGCCGCCGCTCCCAAACGAGCGGCCGCGCCAGAAATTCCCGCGCCGGCGGCGGCTATCACCAGAGCTCCGAGCGCGGCCAAAATCCACAAATTCGCGATCACGACCGCTCCGCCAAGCAGGCATCCGACGGCGGCGCTAATCGACAGCCAATATCCCAACGCGCCGGCGGCGAGCGCCACCAGCACGACGTTGGTGCGCTGAATCGCCGCGATAGTCGGAACCGCCCAGCCGAATTTCATTTCGACATCATGCGCTGCGCGAGCTGCAGCTCGCGAATCAGCCGATAAAACCCCAAGCCCAAGCCGAGGAGAAACAAGACGAAGGTGATCCAAGGATCAGTGTGAAAGTAGAGGTCCAGGTAATGCCCCAGCACCGTGCCGGCCAGGATTGGCCCGGAAAATTCGAAGCCAATCGCCATGAAGCGCGCCGCTTTCCCCGCCGTCCATTGCATCGCGGTTACTCGGACCCTGCGCGCCTCAGCCGCGGCTCGCGACGGCCAGCGCGGCGTGCGCGGCCGCGATGGTGCGATCGAGATCGGCATCGCTGTGCGCGCCCGAGATGAACATGGCCTCGAACTGCGACGGTGGGATATTGACGCCATGCTCGATCAGCGCATGGAAGAAGCGTCCGAATTTTACCGTGTCGGAGGTGCGCGCCTCGCCGGCGTTGCGCACCCGCGACGGCCCCAGAAACATCGTCAGTATCGAGCCCGCGCGATTGACGCATCCGCGCGCCTCGCATTGCGCAAGGGCGTCGCGCAGCCCCGCCTCGAGCCGCGCACCAGCGGCCTCGAGCCGCGCATAGACGCCAGGTTCCTTCAAGAGCTTTAGCGTTTCGATTCCAGCGCGAACCGAAAGCGGATTTCCCGACAGCGTGCCGGCTTGGTAGACGGGACCGTCGGGCGCCAGCAGATCCATGTATTTCGCTGGTCCGGCAACCGCGCCGACCGGCAATCCGCCGCCGATTATTTTACCGAGCATCAGCAGGTCGGGCGCCACGCCGAGTCTTTCGCACGCGGCGCCAAAGCTCAGGCGAAAGCCGGTGATAACCTCATCGCAGATCAGCAGCGCTCCGTGTCGATGCGCGATCGATTCGAGCGCTTTCAGAAACCCTGGCTCGGGAAGCACAACGCCCATGTTGGCGGCGATCGGCTCGACGATCACGGCGGCAACTCGATCGGGATTGTTCCTAAAAATGTCCTCGACGCTCTCGATCGAGTTATAATCCGCCACCATCGTCAGTGCCGCGATCTCCGCCGGCACCCCCGCGCTGTCGGCCACGCCCAGCGTCATTCCGCCCGAACCCGCGCGTACCAGCATCGAGTCGCTATGCCCGTGATAGCACCCGTCGAACTTGATAATCGCAGGCCGGTTGGTGGCGGCACGCGCGATTCTTAGCGCGGTCATCCCGGCTTCGGTGCCGGAGCTGACCAGGCGAATTTTTTCGGCGCTCGCGATGGCCGCGGTGATG
The DNA here is from genome assembly GCA_035531615.1 of Binataceae bacterium (SeqCode). Taxonomy (GTDB): domain Bacteria; phylum Desulfobacterota; class Binatia; order Binatales; family Binataceae; genus JBARDN01. Next base: position 35,148 of record DATKSQ010000031.1, on the reverse strand, counting down.
ATTTCGGCCAGTTCGACTTCGAGTTCGGTCGACGCGCCGTAACCCAAACCGTCGTGCGCCTGGGCCGCGATCGCGGAGGTCACGGCCCGGTGGGCGTGACCTGCGATGGCGGGACCATAGGAGCATACGTAATCGATGAACTGGTTGCCGTCGGCGTCAAAAAGATACGCGCCGCTGGCGCGCGCGGCGAAGCGCGGATCGCCGCCGACCGCGTTCCATGCGCGCACCGGAGAATTCACGGCGCCGGGAATTTTTTTTTGCGCGCGCGCGAGCAATTCGCGTGATTTTTTGCTGGAGAGCATCGAAAGTCTCCTGTGACAGCCGAGGTACCATCGCATGGCGATGCAGTCAAACGCGCGTCAGAGCGTGCTGCGCGCACCTGCACGCGAAAAATTAATCGGAGCACAATGGCTTCAGGAGCCATCGCAACCGATCGATCGAGCGCAGCCGCGATTCGCGCATGATCGTGACTCGAAGTCGATCACGGAATTTTCCTTTTCGATTCGCGCGCATACAAGAATCTCCGCGCGTGCGCTTGTCAGTACTCGCAAAAGAGTTTATCACGTTGCCTTGGCCGCGCGACTTTCGTTCACGCACATTTAATTTTGGCGCAAGTCCGGATGGCCTTCGTGGATACCAATGGCTCGAGAGCGCGCGCGCTTCGCCGTCGCTGTCTTAGGGAATTCAGAGATCTATAGAACCACAAATCTGACCGGTAAGTTGACAGCTGAAAGCCCGGCAACCCGAATCTGCTTTCGGGGTGGACTAAAAAAGCGCTTATCCACAGGTGTGGATAAGCTTGTGCGTAATTCGATCGCTGGCTGGTGAGCCGCATTAGGCTCCGGACCGTTGATGCGTGGCCCGGACTTTTGGGAGGAGATCGAATGAATGGGTTATGGCGCAAAGCTAATGACCGTTTGCGTGAGGAACTCGGGCAAGTTGGGTTTGAAACCTGGATCGGCCCGCTGAGCTTTGTCGGAATACAAGGCCGAACGGTAACGATCGAGGCACCCAATAAATTCTTTCGCGACTGGGTGAACGAACGGTACCTGCCGATGCTGCGAAAGTCGCTCTCCGATGAGGCGGGCGAGCTGGTCGAGGTCAAGCTGACCCTCGGCGAGGGTTCCAGCCCGAGCGGCCCGTCGCATGGCAACGGCAACGGCAACGGCAACGGCAACGGCAACGGCGCAAATGGTAAAATACATCACGTCGAGAGACCCGCTATGGGGCGGGCGTCGGCACGCGCCGAGCGTCATCCGCAACTAAACCCACGTTATACTTTTGCGGAGTTCGTGATCGGCTCGGGCAATCAGTTTGCCCACGCCGCTGCTCAAGCGGTGGCTGACCAGCCCGGCGACAAATATAACCCGCTCTTCATCTACGGCGGAGTCGGGCTCGGCAAGACCCATCTGGTGACGGCAATTGGGCATCACATCTACGGCGCTCAGGATCGCACGCGCAAGGTGCTGTTCATGTCGTCAGAGGTTTTCATGAACGAGCTGATCGGGTCGATCCGGCGCGACAAGATGAACGAGTTCCGCGAGAAGTTCCGCCTGGTCGATGCTCTGATTCTCGACGATATTCAATTCCTTGCCGGACGCGAGCGCACCCAGGAGGAATTCTTTCATACCTTCAACTCGCTGCGCGACGACCGGCACCAGATCGTGCTGACCTCGGACAAGCTCCCGCGCGAGATTCCCGGGCTCGAGGAACGGCTGCGCAATCGCTTCGAGTCGGGGTTGATCGCCGACATCTCACCGCCCGATCTCGAAACCCGGATCGCGATTGTCCAGAAGAAAGCCGCGCTCGATAGCTTGCGGCTTAGCGAAGACGTCACGCTCTACATCGCGCAGAGCATCCAGTCCAACGTCCGTGAGCTCGAGGGATGCCTGACCAGGCTGGGCGCGCTCGCGTCGCTCAACAAGTCGGCGATCACGCTCGAGTTTGCGCGCCAGGCGCTGCACGATCTGATTCGGAATCACGACGCCAAACCCGACGTCGAGATGATTCAGAAGACGGTCGCGGAGTTCTTCCATATCCGCCTGGTTGACCTGAAATCGAAAAAACGCACCCAGCACATCGCCTTTTGCAGGCAGGTCGCGATGTACCTGTGCCGCAAGCTCACCAGTAGCTCGTTTCCCGTAATCGGTGAGGCGTTCGGCCGCGACCACTCGACGGTGATCCATGCGTTCAACCTGATTCAGCGGCGGGTCACCAACGACTCGGCGTTCAGGCTTTCGATCGAGAAGATCGAACGCGATCTAAAGGCGATGCGGGCTAATGCCGCTTGAAGTTGAAAACTCTGTGGAGTACTTCCGGATAACTCGACTCAAAACCATCGGCCAGCCGGTCAGCCTCTGAGCCGAAGGATCGAGGCGGCAAGCGGTCGACAAATTACGCAATCACGATTCCCGTTGAAAATCAGCCACTTAATCGAGTATTCAACAAATCAACAGCCTCTACGGGTCTTACTGATCTTATAATTAAGATCTCTTAAGAGAAGAATAGAAGGCAGGACGGACAGTTCATGGGATTGGTTATCGACCGCACAGCTTTGCAGACCGCTCTGGCGATGATGCAGGGAATCGTCGAACGCCGAACCACGGTTCCCATCTTGGGCCATGTTCTGCTCGAACCCCAAAGCGCAAGTCTGCGGCTCAGCGCAACCGACCTCGAGGTTGGAATTTGCACCGAAATCGCGGCGCGCACCGCCAAGGACAAGAGTGTCACGCTGAACGCGAGAAAGCTTTTCGAAATCGTGCGCGAAGCTGGCGGCGACGAGGTCAAGCTCGACACCCTGGACAACGATTGGGTCGAACTCAAGTGCGGACGTGCGAAGTTCAAGATGATGGGACTCGACCCGCGTTCGTTTCCGGCCATGCCGAGCCAGAGCGCGGCGAAATCCGACCCCGCAGCGGCGGCGAAGCGGGGAGTCAAAGCCGAACTCAGCATCGCCTCAACGGTGCTGGCCGGGATGATCGATAAAACAGTTTTTTCAGTCAGCCCCGACGAGGCCCGTTACAATCTCTCCGGCGTGTACCTGGAAGCCGCCGGACCCGGCGGAGTGCGGATGGTCGCGACAGACGGGCATCGGCTCTCGATGATCGAACGCGAGGCGCCCGGCTTCAAGATGGAGGGCGGCGCGATCATCCCGCGCAAGGGATTGCAGGAGTTGCGCAAAATTTTGGAGCAGGCGGGAGATCAGGATGTCACGCTTTCGCTCGATGGGCAGCTCGCTTACATGAAACGCGGCTCGACTGAAGTATCGATGCGGCTGGTAGAGGGTGAGTTTCCCGACTATCGCGGGGTAATTCCAAAATCTTCACGGCACTCGATCCCGGTGGATCGCGATGCGTTTTTTTCCGCGATCAAGCGAGCCGCGATTTTTTCAAACGAGCGCTATCACGGTGTGAAGCTGGCGCTGGCGGCCGGCACATTGACGGTTTCTTCGACCAGCCCGGAGATGGGCGAAGCGAGCGAGTCGCTCGAGGTTGACTTTACGGGCGAAGATTTCGCGATCGGATTCAACGCGAACTATTTGCGCGAGGTACTCGGCATCATCCCGTCGGGCAACAAAGTCGAACTGGGCTTGAGCGACGATGTGAGCCCGGGCGTGATCAGAACCCCGGAAGATTCCAAGTTCACGTATGTCGTGATGCCGATGCGGTTGTAGCGCAGGCGGACTATTCTCCCGCCGCACCAGGCTTTGCGTCCGCCGGGCTCAAATCAGCCCCGACCTTCAGCAATACAACTTTATTGCGAACCTGCGCAGGCGTTTCCCACGGGAACGACGCCTCGTGCAGCGGCTCCGTGGTTGGAACCCCCAGTGCTGGAACGTCGCGCCGGCGTGCGATGATCCATTGGACGTTGCCGCTGGCGACCGCACGTTGCAGATCCCACAAATGATTGAACTCCGGCAGCGGCGCTGGAGGATTAATATAAAAAAGTGGACCTGCGGTCTTATAGAAAACCAGATGGCTGGTGTCGCCTTTGAGCAGGCTCAGGGTCTCTATCCCGAACGGCTTCTCACCTCGGTAAGCGTCCGCCGCCGGCATCGCGAAGAGGTAGATATACGTCATTACGCAATAAGCGATAATCCCCATCGAAACCGCGACTCGTACCGGGCGATAGTTCCGAAGCGCATACACCACTCCCGCCACGCTGACGATCCATCCGACCGCGAATATCGCGCGGTCGGGCGCCTCGGGCAGCGTCGCCATCGACCCGCGCAATATCAGCGACGGCGGCAGCATCACGACCACGCCCACAACCGCGCCCATCGCGACCAGACCATATCCGATTTCGAGCAGGCGCCTGGCAGTGCGAGATTTAAGCGCGTCGGCCGCCAACAGGCGCGCGACGAGCAACGCGCCGGCGGGAAGTATCGGCAAGATGTAATAGCTGCGGCGCGACCCCGAGATCGTATAGAAGGCGAAAGTCGCCCAGAAATACACCAGCGCGAAGCGATCGCTGCGCGCCGGCTCGAGGTGTTCCCTGCGGTGGTGATGCGCTTCCACCAGGGCCGCCGGCAACAGCATCGCCCACGGCGCCATCAGCGCGAAGATCACATAGACGTAAAGATAAACTGGGCCGCGATGGTCAAACGGGTGAAAGAAGCGCACCACGTTCTCCCTCCACACCATGTGCAACCCCCAGTCCGAGCCCTCGATTTTTTTCGAGAACCAGAATGGGAACGAATATATTCCGATTCCCATCGCGATTGCGGGTATCGACTTCCAGTTAAACAGCCATCGATTGCGCTCGAGCACCCATCCGATGCGCTTGCCGATGGCGCCGTGGAGTAGCGCATCCCCGAACTCGCGCCAGCCCCGGGCCAGCGTGCAGTACAGCCCGATGACCATGATCGGCAGCACGAAGCCCAGCAGCCCCTTGGTCAGCGAGGTAAGCGCCATGATGATCCACAATCCGACGACCCACCATCCGTCTTGCCGCCGCTCGTGCTTCACGAACAGCAGCAACGCGGCGAGTTCGCCGGTCAGGGTCTCGACATCAGCCGATGCGTGCCGGGAAAAAAACACGAAACTGAAGCTGGTCGCCAGAACCACGCCCGCGATGATCGCGGTGCGCGATTCATACAGCCGCCGTGCCAGCATCATCAGCAACGCCACTCCCAGCAGGCCTGCGAGCGCGCACGGTATGCGTGCCGCGGTCTCGTTCATCCCGCCGGTAAGATAGGTTGACCACACCACCAGCCAGTAAGAGCCCAGGGGCTTGTCGTAATAGACGCGGCCGTTGATTGTGGGCCAGAAGTAGTTGTGGGTCGCGATCATCTCGCGCGCGATTTCAGCCCATCGAAATTCCGACGCCCAAATCGCGCGCGAGCCCAGGCGCACGAAGAACAGTATCGCCGACAGCGCCATGATCGCGCCGAACCATCGGCGCCAGTTTAGGGCCGCCGCGCCGTCGCTTGCGGGCGACGCCGCGTCATTAGCTGAACTGGGGGCGGAACTCATCGCGGGAAATTGTATCCGTAGCCCTCGCCCTGCCGCCATACTCGCGCAATCGCGATCCCGCCCGCGTGGCGCAGCGGCGGAGTGCGTGCTAGCGTCAAACCATCGCGCAATCCGCGAGAAATATCGCGGGAGCCGACGCGCGAATTCCCGCCAAACCCATATTTCGAGACGAGCCGACCCTCGATGAGCCAAGATCACGACGCCCCCGCGGACCAGTCGCGGCGCAAACCTAATCGTTTAATCGGCGAGCAAAGCCCGTACTTACGCCAGCACGCCCACAATCCCGTCGATTGGTATCCGTGGGGCGCCGAAGCACTCGCGCGCGCCAAAGCAGAGAACAAACCCATCCTGCTCTCGATTGGATACTCAGCCTGCCACTGGTGCCACGTGATGGAGCGCGAATCGTTCGAGAATGACGCGATCGCCGCGCTCATGAACGAGAAATTCGTTTCGATCAAAGTCGATCGCGAGGAGCGTCCCGACCTCGACCAGATTTACATGGACGCGGTGCAGATGATCACCGGGCGCGGCGGATGGCCGCTTACGATGTTTCTGACGCCGGACGCCAAGCCGTTTTTCGGCGGCACCTATTGGCCGCCCGAGGATCGCCAGGGTATGCCGGGATTTCCCAAAGTTCTGGCCGCGGTCGCCAACGCCTATGGCAGCGGCGCGCACGAAGTTTCGCACAACGTCGAAAAGCTTGGGGCGGCGTTGGGCGCGCTATCGCAATACGAGGCCAAAGCGGGCGACCTGCGCCGCGACCAGGCGGTAGTCGCCGCGCGAGCGCTGGCGGGCGCGTATGACAGCGTCAATGGCGGGATCGGCGGCGCTCCGAAATTTCCCAACACCTTTGTATTCTCGCTGTTTCTTCGCGTCTTTGCCGGCGAAGGCGACGAGGCGATGGGCGAAATGGTTCGTCACACGCTCAAAAAGATGGCGCGCGGCGGAATCTACGATCAGATCGGCGGCGGATTTCATCGCTACAGTGTCGATGAGCGATGGCTGGTGCCACACTTCGAGAAAATGCTCTACGACAACGCGCAGCTCGCGGTCTTGTATGCTGACGCGGGCCGCGCGCTCAACGAGCCCGAGTTCCTGGATCTCTCGCACGATATCCTGGACTACGTGCTGCGCGAAATGACCAGCCCCGAAGGGGGCTTTTACTCCAGTCAGGACGCCGACAGCGAAGGCGTCGAAGGTCAATTTTTCGTCTGGACGCCCGAGCAGGTCGTCGAGGTTCTGGGTCCGGAGCTCGCCGAAATAGCCGCGCGGTTTTTCGATATCAGCGTCGAGGGCAACTTCGAAGAGGCCAATATCCTCCATCGCACGCTCGAAATCGCGGATGCGGCGCGGATGTTTCACAAGCCGGAAGCCGAAATCGAATCCGCGCTTCAGGTCATCCGCGAGAAGCTCTACACCGCACGCGCCCGGCGCGTCCCTCCGGCCCGCGACGACAAGATCCTGACGGCGTGGAATGCGATGATGATCTCGGCGTTCGCCGCGGGCTACCGTGTCCATCACGCGCCGCGTTATCTTGAAGCGGCGCGCCGCGCGGCCGGCTTCCTGATGACGAAGATGTGGAACGGGCGCGCGCTGTTGCGCTCGTGCAAGGACGGCGAAGCGCGCTTCAATGCCTACCTCGAAGACTACGCGCTGCTGGCCGGCGCGATGATCGATCTTTACGAGGCCTCGCTCGAGGCGCGCTATCTCGAACACGCGCAGACGCTGGCCGCAGCCATCCTGGAGCGCTTCCGCGATGGCGAGCGCGGCGGCTTCTACTTCACCTCGGACGATCATGAGACGCTCATCACGCGCAGCAAGGCCGCCTTCGACGGCTCGACGCCATCGGGCAACAGCGCGGCGGTAATGGCCCTGCTACGGCTTTCCGAGTACACCGGCACGGAGCAGTACCGAATCGAGGCGGAGCGGACGCTGCGGCTGTTTCGCGAGTTTCTCGAAAAGCAGCCGTTTGGATTTTCCCACTTGCTCGAAGCGGTCGATTTGTACCATCGCGGCGCAACCGAGGTAGTGATCGTCGGCGAACCGGATTCGGCAGAGTTTCGGGAATGGATCGAGCGCCTGGGGCTGCTCTACGTCCCCAACCTCGCGCTCTTTGCCATCGATCCCAATGCCGCCGCCAGCACCGGATTTCTGCCCGAGCAAGTGCGCGGGAAGGCTCAAATAAACGGCAAAATCACCGCCTATCTCTGCCGCGACCGGACCTGCTCGCCGCCCATCACCGAATTCAAGGTGCTCGAGACCGAGCTGCTCGGTTAGTTGAACCGGTATGGATGGCCCGTCCGCCGACTTGCGCAATGGCATCGCCCGCTTTGAACCCGCGTATCCGCCGGTAGTCCGCAACCTGGCGGCGCGCCCGCGGCGCGGTCCTCTGCGAGTGGTGGCGTTCAATGCGGCGGGTGGCGCAAGACTCGATGACATCGCGCATTGCCTTGGCCGTGAGCCGCTTGCGGGCGCGTCGATCATTCTGCTGTGCGAGGCCGACTGGGGCACCGCCCGCTCCGGCCGCCGCAAGGTCGCGCTCGAGCTGGCGGACCGGCTCGGAATGAGCATCGCGTATCTGCCCGAGTTCGGCCGGATGGGTCCCGGCGGTGAAACCACGGCGTTCATGGGCAACGCGATTCTTTGTGCCGCGCCGTTCGAGGAAGTCCGCGCGATCGCTATGCTCAATCCTTCGCCCGACGGCTCGGACCGCATGCGCCGCGGCTACCGCGGACGATTCGCGGGGCTGGCCGTGCGGACCAAGTCCGGGATCGCGCCGGGCGGACCCGCGCTATGGATCGGCGCGGCGCATCTGGACAGCAGATGCGCTCCCGGCGGACGTGCTGAACAAATGGCTGCGTATATGGACGCTTTTCCCGCCGGGACTCCGGCGGTCTTTGGCGGGGATCTGAATTCCACGACTACCGCGCTTTTGAATCGCGCCGCATACGCGCGGACCTTTGCCGCGATGCTCCTGAATCCGCGGCGCTTCAGAAACCCGCAGCGCTATGAGCCGATGTTCGCGCAGCTTTCGGCGGCGGGCTTCGAGGTCGCGGGCGCGAACGCGCCGGGACGCCCGACGTTTACATTCTCGCGGTTGATTCCGCCGCTTTGGCGGCCGCGCCTGGACTGGATCGCGCTGCGCGGCGTACGCCCAATTGCGGACAGCGCGGCGGTGGTCGCTCCGCGTCGATTTTTCGGCGCGCGGCGATGTTCAGATCACGATTTCATCACCGTGGCGCTCGACCTCTGAGCGCGAAGCGCGCTTGGGCGCGGCCTGGTACGGACGCGCTCTACCATCGCGCCTTCTGAAGCTCGACTTCCTTGCGTGCAAACACGAACGATCTCCCGCCAACGGTGGTCCCGAACGCAGGATATGGAATCAGATGGCCAAGATCGCCCCGGTTCACCTCGTTTATCGCGGCGATCTGGCCCATCTCCGGATGCCCGTGAAACAGCCAAATATCGTCGAAATAAAACAGGCATCCGGTCGGTGCGAAAGGCAACAGCCATTCGAGCACCGATCGCGTGCTGCTGTAATAGTCAACGTCAACGGTGACGATTGACGGCGGATGCGCCGCCAGTTCGCCTGCCAGCTCCGCAGTGAGCGAATTTTCAAAGAAGCCCTTGACGAACCGCACCTTGCCGCGGCTGAGATCAAGCTGCTTCGCTATGCGCGCCTTGGTCTCTTCGAGGCTGAATCGGATCATTCCCTCATGGAACCCGGGATGATCGTCGCGCGCCGACGCTTTGGGCGGCATCCCCTCAAAGCTGTCGAACAGGAACATCGAGTAGGCATAGAGGTCGAGATTATCCGCGTCGCAGAACACCCTGAGCGCCCGGAGAAAACGGCCCATCGTATGCCCCTTGCCCACCCCGAACTCGTAGTAGTTGCCCTCGGGACCGCCGCGCTGACGATGCTGCTGATGCATCGCGCGTAGAAACCAGGTGGAAAGCGAGTTCGCCCGGAACTGCTTCATGAAGAACATATCGAGTTTGGCGCGCTGCCGGACCAGCGGCCGAATCAGCACATTGCCCGCTCCGCCACTTTTCCGGCCAAAGGTATTTTCAGGCATATAATTTCTAAGCTATAACGTCCCGCGCCGTCGCGGCGCCATAGGCATTCACGATGTGTGCGCCGAGCGGAATCAAGTCGGCCGGAACCATCGCGGCAAGCGCCACCGGAGAGTGGACCGATCACCTGATGACGCCCGCGGTGCGCAGCGCCGCGATCTTCGCGGAGTCGTAGCCCAGATACTCGTGCAGAATCTCGCCGGTATGCTGTCCGAGCTGCGGCGCGGCGCGCTCGATTGGCGCCTGCGTGGCCGAAAACTTCATCAACGCGCCGGTCTGGCGGACCTTGCCGAATTCCGGATGGGTTACTTCGGCGAGCAACTCATTGGCCGCGATCTGCGCGTCATCGAACATATCTTTGAAGTGGCGAATCGGCGCCGCCGGCACCTCCGCACGATGCAGTTGCGCGACGATATCGGCGCGACGATGCGCCGCGAGTGCGCTTTCGAGCGCGGCCGCCAGGCGGCTATCGGCCGGCTCGGCGCGCGCATAGCTCCAGTCCAGCGCCGGAAGTCCCGGCAGGATGCGGCGCAAGCTTTCCCACTGCGCGGAGCTGTCGAGCGAAATATATAGCCACTCGCCGCCGTGGCACGAGTATGCGCGCGACAGCGCGGCGCGGCCGCGCAGCTCAGGGTCGCCGTTTTCCAGATCGGGACGATTTGGGTAAAAAATGAACTCGCCCGCTTGCAGAGCCATCGCGGCCTGCAGCAGCGACGTCTCGCAGAACTGCCCGCGGCCGGTCCGCTGGCGCGCGCGCAGCGCAATGACGCATCCGAGCGCCGACACCATCGCGGCGCCGTAGTCGCAGATCGCGCAGGTCAGGTACACCGGATGCGCGTGCGGGCCGCCCTGTGCCGCCATCACGCCCGAGCGCGCCTGCAACAGCGGATCGAAGCCTGGTTGATTGTGCTCCGGCCCGCGATTTCCGAAACCGTTCACCGACATATAGATGAGCCGCGGGTTGAGCGCCGCCAGCGCGTCATAATCATAGCCGAAGCGTTTCATCCGTCCCGGACGCAGATTTTCGACGACAATGTCGGCGCGCGCGGCGAGTCCGTGGATGATCTCGCGGCTTTCGGGCCGGGTGAGATCGAGCGCGAGTCCGCGCTTGCCCTGGTTCCAGCCGAGAAAACCGAAACCGAAGTGGCGAAAGGAATCGCCCTCCAGGCTTTCGATCTTGATCACCTGCGCACCCAGTTGCGCCATGAGCATCGGACCGTATGAGCCGGCGATATAGCTCGCGAAATCGAGCACCAGGATTCTCTCGAGCGGGCCCGTGCCCGGGCGCGCGCCGGACGAGGGCGTGGCAGTCGCATCGCGCGTATCGCGGGTGTCGCCAAGCCATTCGAGGGCGCTGCTTTCATCGCCGGGTGCGGGAGCGGCGCCGGTAATCGCGCCGGGCGTGTCGGCCAGGAAAAACGGCAGACCCATCTGGACGGTCGCGCCGAGCGTCGGGTCGGTGATTTCCTGGCGCATCCCGAGCGCGCGAGTCTGCTCCCAATCGATAAACTCCTGGCGGGTCATCACCGGCGCGCTGGGGACATCGGCCTCGCGCAGGAGACGGAGCCATTCGGCGCGCGGGCGCGTGCGGATAATCGGCTCGATGATATCTTTGAGGTCCTGCCAGTGCGCGCTGGGAATTCCCCACGGCGCGTTCTCGAAGCGTTCATCGGCGACCAAATCCGGCCGGTCGATCGCGATCGCGAATTTGCCCCAGAAGGTGGCGTTGCCGCAGGCGGCGAAAAAGTACTTTCCGTCGCCCGCCTGGAACAGCCGGTAAACCGGAATTGGTCCGAGCGGGTCCTGGGGGCCGTGATACAGGGTGGTCATCGACTCATGATGCAGGATGCCGCCAGTTTGTAGCGAAAATGCGCCCGCAAGCAGCGAGACCTCGAGCGCCTGTCCTGTTCCGCCGTCCGCGCGCGCACACAGCGCGGCAGCCGCCGCGGTCGCAGCCAGCAATCCGGCCGAGTAGCTCGCGGCGGGAACCACCAGCGCGACCGGTTTCGAGCTGCGCGCCCACTGGCTGCCGGTGATTCCGCCGAACGCCGCCACCAGGTCGTCGTCCGCGTTGAAGTTGGCCAAGGGACCGCGGCTTCCGAGCGGAGGCAGGTTGACCGCGATCGCGCGCGGATTGATCCGCCGAATCGAGTCGTAGTCCTGGCCGAGCGCGGCCAGGCGCGCCGGTGTGGCGCCGGTGACGACGATATCGGCCCATCGAATCAGTTCCGCGACGCGCGGTCTGGCCGCGGCGCTTGAGGAATCAAAGAACAGCGAGCGTTTCGAGCGGTTGAGCACGTGAAAGTGCGGCGAGCCGCGATGCGCCGCGCCTTGCGGCGGTTCAACCTTGATCGCGCGCGCGCCCTGCTCGGCGAGGATCCAGGCGGCGTACTCCGCGCCCAGGTTTGCTTCGAGTTCGAGAAGATTCACCCCGTCAAGCGCCTTCATCTTGAGCCTCGCATAAGGTCGCACCGCATCCGCTGCAAATTGGTCGGCCAATTGTGGTTGAGCACAGCGCGAAAATGCAAACGGCCCGGAAACTATCCGCTTTTACTCCGTGCGCGCCGGATCGCGCCCTGCGAATTCAATCACGGGAAATCGTGCGTTAATTCGCCCGTAACCTTAAGGCTTTAGCTTCGACCCGCCACGGATTGATGGTGCGGGTCGAATCCTGAGCCAGACAATTCGGGAAGCTCTCTTGGTAATCGGAGAAAAGCAATGAATCGAATCAGGTCGAACCTTGCGAAGCCATCCGGGTTTCTGAAAGCCGGTGCTGTGGCCGGAGCATTGGCGCTGGCGGCCGCTGGATGCTCAACGATGGCGGCGCCCGCTGATTCGCCGCCCGCGGCATCGGCGCAGTCCGCGAGCGCCAAGCCCGCGACGCCTGCGCCGGACGTGACGGATTGCGCGATAGTCACGCTTTCCACACCCACGCTCTATGCGTGCGGCGGCAAAGTTTACACCGTATTCCAGCTTCAACACCTGAGGGAGCAGGCGTCAGCCGCAAAAGCGGGCGGATGATTCGCCGTTGAGCCAACGCGAATTTTGACCGTCATCGCAGCCGGCTTCGCGGTCGAAGCCGAACAGAGCCAGCGTCGTAGCGGGAGGGAGACTTCTATGACATTTATCGGAATGAACAACCGAACTCGAGGAAAGCGTCTAGCGGGAGGAACGCTGCTGTTGGCGCTTGCCGCTCTGGCGACGACGCTATTTTATGCAACGTCGCCACTGTTCGCACAGGCTACTTCCGGCTCCGCCGAACCAGCCCTCAGCGGCGCAGCTTCGGGATCGCTGACGCTGTGGACCGACCCTAAAACCGGGGAAGTGTTCACCAGGCCGGGACGCGGGCGTGTTCCGTTGATCCTAAATACTGGAGGGGGGGCGAGCGCTCAGCACGCGGTCGAGGAGCAACTCCAGGAACAAAAAGCGCAGACGGCGAAACTTGCCCAGCAACTCGATCAGCAGCAGAAACAGACCGCGGCAGTCACCAAGCAGGTGCAAGAGGTTACTCCAGCTTGGCAGGATTACCTGGCAAGCTATAAGAATAAAGTCTCGATCGGCACCCAGGTGTGGTTTGGCTATTCGCTGTTCTCCCACACCGGATGGGGTCCGCAATATCTAACCCAGCAAATTTGGCCGGGACCTGGCAACGACGGCTATAACGACTTTTTCCTCCACCGGGGATATCTCAACTTCTTCTTCTATCCGACTGAGGACTGGACGGTTAGAGTCACGCCGAACATCTATACGATGCAGGGCAGCACCGCGAACCAGGCCTTCGGCGGAAACGCCGGAATACCCAACACCAACGTGGGTAATTTAGGTTACCGAATTAAATACGCCTATTTGCAATACAATACTCCGTTCAAAAACCTCGGCATCGATGCGATCAAGACCGACAAGATAATCATCGGCGTCCAGCCGCAGCCAATCACCGCATGGGAGGAAGATCTGTACGGCTATCGCTTCGTCAACTTGACCACTTGGAACATGAGCGAGGCGTCAACCTATCCCGGTCTCTCCGTTCAAGGTCCGATCACGTTCGGAAAGGACAATCTTCAGTATATAGATTACAACATCGGCGTATTCGACAACGCGAGCTTCCACGCGTTCGAGGGAACCAACACCAAGGAAGTGCAGGGCCGCGTCTCGATCTATCCATTCGGCGCCAGGTGGCGCTTCCAGGGTCTGGGTATCACCAGCTACTATGCATTCGGTTACGGCAACAACACGCCGGACCAGGCCCAACTGTCAACGCCATTCAAAGGGCCGAATTCGGAGATCGAGCGCCTCGCCGAAATCGTACACTACGACGCCGAGAACTGGGGAATCGCGTTCGAATATGATTGGGGGCGCAACGCCTGGAGTCCCGGCAATATGTTCTCGGGTTCCGGGCCGGCCGCGCTTTATGGCCTTACACCCAATGCAGCGTTTATCCCGAAGTCGGTTGCGATCAATCAGGCGGCTTACGCGAATCTGGCTGATGCGTTGCTAAACAATGGCCGGAGCTATCAACGAGGCTACAACTTCTTCGGTCATTACCATTTACCCCAAACCCGCTACACTCTGTTCGGATGGATCGAGCAATGGAACGCAAATACCCAGGTAAAGAATAACCCATTCGATTTTGAAAGAGTGGTGCTCGGAGTCGCTTACCAATGGAACGAGTATCTGCGCTTCGCACTTGATACGCAAAACACCCTGTTCTACCACAGCCAATACAACATGCCGGTTTCCTACGCGAAGCAGTTCAACTGGTCCGCGCCCAAGGGCTTCACGGGAACGTCAATTCCCGATGTCGTTACCAGCGACACGCACATGTTTATGCTGAACGCCGAGTTCGTGTTCTAATTCGTGGAGTACACAGTGCAATCATATCAGACAAATCGAAATCAACGGACCACTTTCCCGATGCGAGCGGCGATGGCCGCCATCGCGCTTGCTCTGCCGGTCCTTTCGGGCTGCGGCATCGTAGCGCCATGGTCGATGGAACCACCGCCGCCCGCCTCGGCTCTGACGCAAGCGCATTCGGACCCGCAAGAGTGGATCGGGAAGAGGTTGCCGGACCTGACGGCCAAGCTCGGCGAGCCGAGTAGCATCGAACCGCTCCAAGAGACGACGGGGGATTTGGTGATCTACTCACATCCGGGCTTTCCGCACTACGTCTTCGAGACGGGTCCTAACGGCAAGATCGTGAGCGCCTCCACCGCGCCTTGAGCGGGGCTGCAGGAAGAGGGAAAGACAACAATGACTACTTTTGATTCAGACGCCAGCAAAACGGTTTTAGGACGTGAGCGGCCCTGGATACGCCGTAACTCCAGATACGCCCGGATGCTCGGCGCCCTACTGATGGTCGGCATGCTCGCCGGCGCAAGTTCGCTTTACGCGGCCGGCGGCGAGGGCGCGGGGGGCGCCGTCCACACTAGTCGCAAATACTGGATTGGCAAGAACATCAGCCAGGCGGAGAAGGAATTTGGCACGCCGACCTCTTCCGAACAGCTCGTCGAGACTGGCGGTATGCTCGTGATTTACGCTCGCAAGAAGGATCCGGTCCATTTCGTGTTCGAGACCGACGCGAACGGCACAATCACCAAGGCCGCCCGAGTCGAATAGTGTGTCGGTGGTTGATAGCGATGCCTCGCGACGCGGACGCGGATACGGCGGCGGCCCAAGCGGCAATGAAGCCGCGCTTTGGCGCCAAATCAGTTCGGGTATCCGCCGAGCTGATGGGGAAGCGAGTTGTCGAGCGCATGCTGAATTTCCTCGGGCGGCGCCTGTTCGCCGGGCGCCACGCGCGCAATGACGCCCTGAACTTCCTGCTGCTTGCGGCGCCAGGCCAGGTCGAGGCTTGCGTTATCGTCGGTCCACGACATCGAGTTCATTTTGTCGGCGCGAGCGGCTTGCTTGAGTTGACCAATGAGCTCGGCGCGGCCTGACGGTGTCGAGGTATCATATTGAGCGGCCTGTGGTTTGGGAGAAGGGCTGGGAGCCGTCGAGACGGGTGCGCAAGCGGAGAAGAAAGCGGCGGCGGATATAGCTAATGCTCCGAGTGTCTTCATAGTGGGTATCCTCGAATGACAAGCAGCGAGCTGGGCTCGCAAAGGGGTTGGTGCGCTGGGCGCCATCAGAAGCGGATGGAGAGATCTGAGGCAATTGTTACACCTGAGTCGGGCAGCCTGCAAACCCGTGTATCGACAACTCCAGAGCGGCGCGCGGGAAGGCCGAGAACGTGCTGGAAGTAAGATAGCCCCCCGAGCCGCATCGCACGAAGTGCGCGTGGGATGCGGATGTGCAGCCACGGGCGCCGCCCGAACTCCTCAGCGGCGTCCGTGGCCCTTTTTCGATTGAGGACATTTAGCGAATAGCGAATGCTGGCAAGGACGTAATCAGAAAGCTCTCGACTGATGCGGGTTAGAATTGTCCCGGGTAGCATGTTTGCGTGGTCCGCAACTCGCCCCTAATCACCGCTGGACCCACGAGGATTGGAGCTTCGTACCTGCACCCCATCGGCGTTTCCCATCGGGATGCGGGGCGCTGGGCTGCGCCGGGGCGCAAGCATTTGCTTGCGCCCCGGCGCGGAGTTTTCGGGCTGGCTAGGGCGGGCCGCGCTCAGCGGATTCCGACGATTGACTCTCCCGTCGAACGCTGGACCTCGGCCTCGGCCACCGAATAGCCGTAGAGCGCCGTGACGTAGGCCGCCGAGTCGGCGGTAAAGCGGCGCTCGGCGTCGTCGAGCTCGATAATCGAGCTCAGCCCCTGGCGGTATCGCTGGGTGGCGAGGCTCAGCTCCTGCTTGGAGGCGGTCAGCGTCTCTTCGGCCTTCTTGATGACGACCACCGAAGCCTGCCAGTTGAGAAACGAGGTGTGGACTTCCTCGACGACGCGCTGGCGCATGTCGGCGAACGCATAGCCGACCGCATGTTCGCGGGCGCGGGCTTGCGCGATCTGATCTTCGGTGCGAAAGCCGTTGAACAGCGGCCAGGTGATCACCAGGCCGGCGAAAAAATTGTTCGCGGCGGGCAGCCCGGTGCCCATCGCGGTGTAACCAAGCTGCGCGGATCCGGTGGGAAGATAGTCGCTCTTGAACTGATCGACGCGGGCGCCTGCTGCGCGGGCTTCATCGACCAGTACTTTCAAATCGGGGCGTAGCTGATAGGCGCGCGCCAGCAAGCTCGGCAGTGATTCGGTGACCGGCGAATAGGTCAGGGTGCCGACTACGTTGTACGGTGGCGCCGAGTCCGCCATGCCCATCGCGGCGTCGAGCGCCACCTTGGCGTCGTCGCGCGCGTTGACGGCCTTGACCTGCTCCATCTCGGCGCGCGAGAGGTCGGCCTGGGTGATGGACACGTCGATTCCGGGGCGCAGGTCGGCTTTGGCAAGCACCGTCGCCTGGTTGCGTTGCTCGCGGCGCTGGCGGATCGCCTCGTCGTAAACCTTGATCTCCTGCTCGGCGGCGAGCAGCTCATAGTAGCGCTGCGCGACGGCGAAGATCAGGTTCAGATCGGTGAGTTTCAGTTGCGCGTCGGCGGCATCAAGGTCGGCGCGGCGTTCGTTGATAAAGCCACGCACGCGGCCGAAGTCGAACAGGAACTGCGAGACCGATACGCCGCCCATATAATTGTCTGAGGTCTGGCTGGTCTGCGACGGGTTGGCGCTGGATTGATCGTGATTACGGCCCGTCAAGCGTGGAAACATGTTGAGCGGGAAGTAGCTGGTGTTGCCGATCCCGTTGTCGGTGGTGCGCAGGTACTCCGCCGAGCCGTAAGCCTGCGGCAGCATGTTGGACTGCGCGACTCCGACTCCGGCGCGCGCGGCGAGCACGTCGGACTGTGATTCCATCCGCAAGGGATGCAGTTTGAGGGCGATTTCGGTCGCCTGTTTCAGGGTCAGATCCGAATTGGGCTGAATCATGATCTGCTGGGCGTGGGCGGCGCCGCACAGGCCGCCCGCGACCGCGAGGACCATCGCCATCATCAGCAGCCGTTTGTTAGCTCGAAAAAGCCGGCAATACATTAGTCAATCTCCGTGCTCGGAAGCGCCGGACTCCTGCGTGGCTTCGGCGAGAATTTTTACCGGTTCGCCCGCCGCAAGCGACGGGCTCATGCGGGTGACCACCTCATCGGTGTCGGTCAGACCCGAGGTGATCTCGATGTTGGTGCCGTCGCTGAGGCCGGTGGTCACCGGAGTCTTGCGCAGCTTTCCGTTTCTGACCGTGTAGATGTATGAGGTCGGCTGCCCCAGGCCCGAGACCGCGCCGCGCGGAACTTCGAGGGCATTGGGATGCTGGACCAGAGTCAGCGTCACATCGGCGTACATCCGCGGGTAGAGTTGGTGATTGGCGTTATCGATGTCAATCTCGGTGAGCATCGTGCGGGTCGCCAAATCCAGCGACGACGCATAGCGCGTGACCGTGGCATGGAAGACTTTGCCCGGGAATGACCGCAGCGTCATCGAAGCCGGCATCCCTATGCGCACCATTCCGGCCTGGCGTTCGGGAATATAGATATAGACCCGTAGCTTGCTGATCGCGGCTTCCGTCAGTACCGGGCCGCCGCCGGTCAGATGGCCTCCGGCGCCCTCCGTCGCGCCCGAGCTGATTGGCGCGCCGGAGCCCGAAAGGCCGAAGTCGCCGCCGCCGGCGCGGATCAAAGCGCCCGGGTCGGCGAACCGGCCGGTTATGACGCCATCGAACGGCGCGATAATTTTGGTGTACGAGACCATGGTCTCGAGCGCACCGACGGAGGATTTCGCCTCCTGATACTTGGCGTAAGCGATATCGACCGTTTCCTTGGCGACCAGGCGCGGATCGGTTTTACGCACCCGGTCCAGGCGCTGCCAGGTCAACTTGTTAATCTGCATGGTGGCCTGATCCCGCTCGAGATTATGCTGCAATTCCGGCACCTCGATCACGGCGAGAATCTGCCCGGTCTTGACCCAATCTCCCTTGTCAACATTCATCTTGACCAGGTATCCGGTCACCTTCGAATGCAAAGCCGCTTCATAGAAGCCAACCAAGTCGCCCGGCAGTTCGATCGACTCGACGACGGTATGGCGCTGCGGACGCATCACCGGCACCGATCGCAGGTCAGAGCTAGTTACCACCGGCTTGGTCGGCACGGCAGGGGTATCGCTGGAGTAGTGGCATCCAGCGGCCGCGAGCAGGAACGCGGCGATCAGTAACGACTTTCCAAGACGGCTCACTGTTTTGTCCTCCGGGAATAGAACAGCTCGTACACACAGGGCACCAGCACGAGCGTCAGAATGGTCGAGACCGAAAGCCCGCCGACCGCGGCGCGCGCCAACGGTGCGGAAGCCTCCGAGCCCGCGCCGATTTCGAGCGCGATGGGCATCAAGCCCGCCACCGTGGCGAGCGCGGTCATCAGGATCGGGCGCATGCGGATGCGTGCGGATTCGATAACGGCTGGGCGCAGCGCCTGTCCCTCGCGGCGGCGCTGATTGGCGAAATCGACCAGCAGAATCGAGTTCGACACCACGATTCCGACCATCACGATGATGCCCATGAACGATTCGATGTTGAGCGTGGTATGGGTCAGCCACAGGGTCCAGATGACGCCAATCAAACCCATCGGCACGGCGAACATGATGATCACCGGGTCGAGGAACGACGCGAATTGCGCCACCATCACCAGATACAGCAGCAGCACCGCCATCCCGAGTCCGAAGCCGAAGCTCGAGAACGAGCGCTGCATCGCGGCCACCGCGCCGCGGTAGGTGATCTGAACCTCGGGCGGAAGTTTCATGCTTTTCAGGCGCACTTCGATCGCGTTTTCAGTGCCGCCCAGGTTCGAGGTTGACGGTTGGACCAGCACGTCAACGACGCGCTGGATGTTGTAGTGATCGGCCTCGGACGGGTACTTCTCCGGGATCAAATTCGCGACGTTGCGCAGCGGGATCGATTGCTCGTGCGCGTCGGCGCTTTCGATGTGATGGACGGGGATGTTGAGCAGCGTATCGACCGAGTTGATCGCCTCCTCGCGGTACTGCGCGGTCAGGAAGTAATCGTTGCCGGTGGTGCGATCAATCCAGATCGACGGCGCGATCATCTGGTTCGAGGTCAGCGCCGTGATCACGTTGGTCACGACGTCCTTCTCCGTCAGCCCCAGCCGCGCGGCGCGCACCCGGTCCACCTTGACGTCGAGCGTCGGGTAGTCGGCCTCTTGCGGGATATAGGTCTGCGATACATCGGGGAGCTGGCGCACGTCGTGATCGATTCGGCGCGCCACGCTGAACAGCGGACCATAGTCGGGGCCGCTGACTTGGATGTCGATCGGCGCGGGCAGGCCGAAGTTCAGCACCGCGTCGATGATGCTGCCGGAGGAGAAAAACGCCTTGACCGAAGGCACCGCGACCGGCAGCCGTTTTTTAAGTTTGTCCATGTAATAAAAGGTCGAGAAGCGGTGATTGTCCTTGAGCGTCACCATGATCTCGCCGGTGTCCTCACCCGAGTTGGACGAGTAGATGGCCGAGATGCTGGGCGCCAGGCCCAGATTGGAGACCACGGTCTCGAGTTCCTGGGGCGGAATGATGCGGCGGATTTCATTTTCAATCTGCCCGGCGAGCGTTTGCGTCAGCTCGATTCGGGTGCCCGCCGGCGAACGCATATGAATGATGAACTTGCCGGCGTCGGTGGTCGGAAAGAGCTGGGTTCCCAGCAGCGGAAAGATCAGGAGTGAAACCCCGAACAGCACGCTGACCGTCCCGATCACCACCATCTTATGTTCGAGCGCGCGCCGGAGCTGTTTCTCGTACCAATCGGCAAACCGCTGATAGCGGCGGTTGAAAACCCCGAACGCCATCTGGAACAGATTTGACGAATGCGCCCCTGCGTGGCCGCCGCCCGAGGCCGCCGCCTCGAGCGCCTGCGCCTCTTCCTGGGTCAGAAAACGCGCGCAGTAGATTGGTATCACCGCCATCGCGACCACGTACGACGCCAACATCGCCAGCACCACCGCCAGCGCCAGCGCGCTGAACAGATACTTGGCAACTCCGAACAGGAACATCACCGGGAAGAACACGATGATGGTTGTGATGGTCGAGGCCAGCACCGGCAGCGCAACTTCCTCGGCGCCCTCCTTCGCCGCGGTCGCCGGCTCCTTGCCCTCGGCCAGATGGCGGTTGATGTTTTCGAGGACCACGACCGAGTCATCGACCAAGCGTCCGATCGCGAGAGCGAATCCGCCCAGCGTCATGATGTTGATCGTCGAGCCGCCCATGAACAGGCAGAAGGTCGCCGCCAGGATCGAAAGCGGAATCGACAGGAAGATCGCGAAGGTCGAGCGGAAGCTGCCCAGGAAGATCAGGATCATCAGTGAGGCGAGAATCGAACCGGAGATCGCCTCATGTTCGAGCGAATGGACCGCGTCAAGGATGTAGTCCGACTGGTCGAAGATCGCTTTGAGCTTCATCCCGGGGGGCATTCCGAAGACCTTGGGCAGGATTTCATGGATTCCGTCAACGACCGAGATGGTGTTGGCGCCACCCTGCTTGAGGACCGGAATATAGACCGAGGGCTGGCCGTCGATAGTAACGATATTATATTGAATCGCCGTCGAGTCTTCGGCGTTGCCCACGTCGCCCAGCCGCACCGACACCTGATTCTTGCCCACTTTGATCGGCACCGCGTTGAGGCTCTCCGGATGCCCGATCATCGCGTTCGAGTAAATGTAGTAGTCGGTCGCGCCAATCTTCGCGTCGCCTGCGGGCAGAATCAGATTGGTGTCGTTGAGCGCGGTGACAACCGAGTTCAGCGTCAACCCGCGCGCCTGCAACGCATTGCGATCCACGTACGCCATGATCTGGCGGAATTTGCCGCCAAACGGCATCGGGACCGACGCGCCCGACACGGTCGCGAGCTGGTTGCGGATGTTGTAGCGGGCCTGATCCTCGAGATCGACTTGGCTGAATCCCTTGCCCTCGACCGTCACCAAGGTTACCGGCAGCGACGACGCGTCGAACTTCAGCACCAGGGGCGGCAGCGTACCAGGTGGCAGAACCCCCAGGTCCGCCATCGCCAAGGTCGCCAGCTGCGCCGATGCCGCGTCAACATCGACGCCGCTGTGCAGGTACACGGTAATCATGCTGACCCCGGGCAGTGAGCGCGACTCGATATGCTCGATTCCGCTGCCGAGCGTGAAGAAACGCTCGTAGCGGGTCGTGATGTCGCGCTCCATGTCCAGCGGTGGCATGCCGGGGTAGAAGGTGGCGACCACGACCGCCGGAATCTTGAGATTCGGAAAGACGTCGACCGGCATTCTCGCAAAGGCCGTGACACCGAGGATGACAACGATCAGCGCTCCCACGATTACCGTAAAGGGGTTGCGCAAAGCGAAACTGGGCACGTCGATGCACCTCGCTCAAATCTCCGGGCGCCCAAATGAGCGCCGCGGTCCAGAAATTGCCAGCGGGGATTCTTCATCCACCGCGACCGTTAGCCATTGTGACTCGGGTCAAGCCCGAACGGGAAAGAACGGAGGACCGCAGGGGTCGGAGGAGACGCGAAGCCTCCGCAAATGGCGCGGCGCGGGCCACGGTGGCATCGAGTGTTTTGCCGCGCGCCACGAGCACGCCGCGGGCGACAGTGATCCGATCACCGACAGCGGACCCGGCGCGGGGTATGCCGTCACCGCCTCGACCCGCACGTCGGTGCAATCGTCGCATAGCCCCAGGTACTCATGGCGTGCGGCGACGTGGCGCACCTCGACCGGCTTATACGACGGTCCGAAATTACTGGTGCGCAACGCCGGCAGGATAATCGCCATCGCAAGCGCGATCACGCATCCCGCCAACCGCAGCGATGCCGTCAGGGAGCGGTAACTTAAGCAGAACTGACCCATCTCTCAAACCCGTATTAGCCTAATCGGAGCCGGGGCGGCGCTCAAGCCACCGTTTCACCCATCCCCGCGACATCCGCGCCGGGGCGGTGTATTGTTACCGAAGATGCCGACGATGCCAATCCCGCCCACGAAACATCGGCGCAACGGTGCCGTAATCATCTTCGGACTGCTCTTGGGGCTGCTCCCCCTCCGCGCCCCCGTCGCTCAGGCGCAGCAATATCACGTCGATCAGGCAAGCAGCACCGCATTGACCAAATATCTCCATCGCCACCGCCTGCCGCTGGTGGGTGGCCAAGTCTTGCGCACCGATTCCGGCACTCCGAAACTGGTTCTCTATGGCTTTGTGGCGACCCAATCGGGCCGCGGTGATGCCGAGCGCAAGGCCGAGCGCTATCTGGGTTTGACAGATGTCCCGGTCACAAATTCGATTCAGATCAAGCCGTCGATCAATGCTTCGGGAGCGTCACCCGGATCAGGGCCGGGCGCCCCGTCCCAGCCGGCGCCGAACTCGAACCAGCAATGGAACAACGCGATGGAAGGCATCTATAAGAACGGCGCTCAGCCGCTCCCGTCGCCCGGAGTTCCGGTCCTGCCGTAACATCGGCACCCCCGGGGGCCGCGTGATAGGATCGCGGACGCTGTGGCGGACAAGGTCATTTTTCTGCGCGATCCCGGCCGCGACGCGGGCGAGCGCAAATTCAAAATCAAATATGCCGAGCTGCTGAACCCCGCCCAGCTCGCCGCGGTGACGCATCGCGATGGTCCCCTGCTGGTGATCGCGGGCGCCGGCTCGGGCAAGACCCGCACCCTCATCTACCGCGTCGCACGGCTGATCGAGAGCGGAGTCCCGCCGGGCGCGATTCTGCTGATGACGTTCACCCGGCGCGCCGCGCAGGAGATGCTCGAGCGGGTCGAGCGCCTGGTCGGCGAGGGCTCGCGCGCGGTTGCGGGCGGCACGTTTCATTCGTTTGCGAACAACATCCTGCGCCGCCACGGCGTCCAGATGGGGCTCAAGCCGAACTTCACCATCCTGGATCGTGGCGATATGGAGGACGTGATCAATCTGCTGCGGGCGCGGATGGGGCTGGCGTCGCGTGAGCGGCGGTTTCCGAAGAAGAGCACCGTCGCCGAAGTGATCAGCATGGCGCGCAACAAGATGCGCGAGCTGCCCGCCGAGATCGAGGCGGATTTCGCCCATCTGATCGAGCATCAGGCCGAACTCGTCGCGATCGCCCAAAAGTACGAAGCCTACAAACGCGAGCGCGCGCTGCTCGATTACGACGACCTGCTCTACCGGCTGGCCGAGTTGCTCCGCCAGTATCCGCAGGTGCGCCAGCGCCTGACCGAGACCTATCGCTACATCATGATCGACGAGTACCAGGACACCAACCGCATCCAGGCCGAGCTGGTGCAGCTCTTGGCCTCGGGGCATCGCAACGTGATGGCGGTGGGCGACGACGCGCAATCGATCTATTCGTTTCGTGGCGCAAACTTCCGCAACATCATGGACTTCCCCGAGCTGTTTCCCGGCGCCCGCGTGATCAAGCTCGAGGAGAACTACCGCTCGGTGCAGGGAATTCTGGACCTCGCCAACGAAGTGATAACCCGGGCGGCCGAGAAGTACACCAAGGTCCTGTTCACCTCGCGTGGAGGCGATTTCCGCCCGATCCTGGTCCGCGCGCAAGACGAGCACATGCAGTCGCGCTTCGTCGCGCAGCGCATCCTCGAGCTGCGCGAAGAAGGCGTCAAGCTGGGCGAGATGGCGGTGCTGTTCCGCTCCAGCTTTCATTCCTTCGATCTCGAACTCGAGCTCCAGCGCCGCGATATTCCATTCGTCAAGCGCGGCGGGTTCAAGTTTATCGAGACCGCGCATATCAAGGATGTCCTCGCCCATCTGCGCGTGGTCGCCAATCCCGCCGACGCGGTCTCATGGCTGCGCGCGCTGATGCTGGTGCGCGGAGTAGGGCATCGCACCGCCGAGCGCACGATCGAAACGCTGGTCAGCGCCGACGCCCCCGAGCGCGAACTAGCGCGGCTCGCGCAATCAGGAGGACGAGGTGGTTCCGCGCCCGGCTATGCGCGCCTGGCCGAGCTGTTGGCGGAAATCCGCGGCGAGTCGAAACGTCCCGCCGAGCAAATCGCGGCGACGCTCGAGTACTATCTGCCGGTCATGCGCGAGGCTTACCCCGACGATTATCCCAAACGTGAGCGCGACCTCGAACATTTTCAAAATATCACCGAGCGCTACCGCAGCCTCGAAACGCTGCTCGCCGACATGGCGCTCGAACCGCCCAACGATTCGCTTGGCGGCGTGCTGGCGGAAGGACCGGAGGACGAGATCCTGACGCTCAGCACGATCCATTCGGCCAAAGGACTCGAATGGCGGATCGTGTTCGTCATCTGGGCGGCGGACGGCCGCTTCCCCGGCCCGATGAGCGTCGATGAAGAATCTATCGAGGAAGAGCGCCGCCTGATGTACGTAGCCAGCACGCGCGCCCGCGACGAGCTTTACCTGACCTACCCAATCTACATGTTCGATCGCATGAACGGCTACATAATGGGCCGCGCCTCGCGCTTCCTCGACGATCTGCCCGCAGAAATTCTCCCCACCGCAACGCTGCAGGACGCGGATGATCCCGCCGAGTAGCGTCTCGGTTCAGGCGGGGTTCTTCGTCACCTCGAACTTCGCGTAGCCGGGCTGGGGTTCATCGACGTGCATCGGGAGCGAGACTTCGCGCAGGACGGGAACCTTTTCTGTGATCGTTCCGGTGGCGGGTGCGTCTTTGGGCACCGTGATTACGCGGGTGCCGACGAAGCGCACCACCGTCGGCAGCATCCTGCCCGTATCCAGATAGCGGGTGTGCGTGGCTTCGAGCAGCGTGTCGAACTTGAACAGCTTCGAGCCTGCACGAATCAGGTACTCGTCGTGGCCGAGCGGCCGAACCATCGTCGATTCGCTCATCACGTAGATGTGCCCGACCGTCGGCCGCAGGAAGCCCGGATAGAGCGGATTGACCCCGAGCCAGAATGGGATGATGACGCGGCGGGTGTCGGGCCATCCGTTCAGATGCACGTGGGCTTCGTGATCGTTGTCGCCGAGGGTGAAATCTTTGGCGTCGAAATCGCGCAGGATATCGCGGCTGAGCTGGTCCTGCGGCGGGGTGTTAATCTCGCCGGTCGGGCCGAAGTCCAGCGCCTTGTCGGGGGTGCATCCGACGGCGCCCGCGATCGCGAGCGCCGCCAGCACGGCTACCGCCATCGCCCTGAGTTCCGCCCAGCTCATTCGATTCGATAGCGCGCGTAACTCGCGGGGATTGCTCCGCCGAGCGTCCATTTCATTGGCAGAGAGACCTCGCGCACAACCGGAATTTCGACTTTCTTGCCGTCTCCGCGGACAAACTCGCGCTTGCCCATGTACTGCACTATCGTCGGAAGGATTTTCCCCGTGCCGCTGTAATGCGTGCGCGCGGTCACGAATACGGTCTCCTGCTTAACCAGCGTGCTGCCCGCCTCGATCATCCAGTCGCCGGGCGTATCGAGCGGCTTGCCCAGGGTGGCCTCGCTGATCACGTAATAGGCGCCTTCCTTCGGTTGCGTGACGCCCGGGACCAGGATGTTGACGCCGAACCAGAACGGCAGCTTCATCCACGCGTCCTTGCGCGACCCAGGCGGCCGGACCAGTGCGATGGAGTTGTCGTCGCCAAGTATAAACCGCCGCCCACGAAAATTTTCCTCGACTGACTCGGCGCTGGCGTAGATCGAATGCGGCTTCGGCGGCGGCGGCGCGCGGCGGCATCCGGACGCGGCGTATATTGCCGCGCCCAGTGCGAGTGCGAACGCGATCCGCCCGCGCCGCTCAGGCCCCACGCGCATAGTGGGCGGCGATCTCGCGGCCAACCAATTCGATCTGCCGCTCCCACGCATCGGGCGCGGCTACCGGCCAGAGCACGAACTTATCGAGCCCCATCGCGGTGTACTGCCCGAGGCGCGCCACGATGTCTTCGGCCGATCCAAAGACGCTGCGCTCCAGGAACTGCTCGGCGCCGCGGCCCATCGCGGAGAGCATCGGCTGCATCTCGGCCAGCGCTTTTTCGCGTGAGGCGGCGATCCGGCACAGCAGGATGAGCCCCGACTCGATGCGCGCGTTCGCCCGGCCGTAATCCGCCGCGTAGGCGCGAATCTTCTTCATGCTGTCGGCGTATTCCGCGGGGGTTTGGAAAGACGCGAAAAAGCCGTCGCCCAGCCGCGCGGTGCGGCGCAGCGCCGAGTCGGCGCGCCCGCCAATCCAGATGTCCATCGTGCCGAAGTCGTTGTTCGAGCGCGGCGCCGGACGCGGCTCGATCGTCACGCCCTCGAAATTAAAGAAGCGGCCGTGGAAGCTCGCCGGGCGATCTTTCCAGACCGTGCGCAGCACCTCGATACCTTCATCCAGGCGCCGGCCGCGCGCGTCCGGTGAAATTCCGCACGCCGCGTAATCGGCCAGGTTAGATCCGGTCCCGACCGCCATCACCATTCTGCCGCCGGACAGATAATCGAGCGACGCGAACGACTTCGCGGCCAGCAGCGGATGGCGCAAATTCAGCAGCAGCACGCTCGGCCCGAGTTTCATCTTGCTGGTGCGCGACGCGATCAGCGCAAGCGTCGCGACCACGTCGAGTTCCGGCGACGGCGCCAACAGATGATCCGAGAGCCAGAACGAATCGATACCCCAATGCTCGGCGCGCTCCGCGACCCGCGCGATCGTTTCGGCCGAGGGCATCCCCAGCCGCCACAATCCAAAGCCCGCCCCAATCTTGACTTGCGGCATCATTTCCAGACCGTATTGCGCCTGACCATAGGCTAGATGATAGCATATGGTCCGCCGCAATGAATTCCAATCGGGATCGAGTGCGCAATCTTGGCGCTAGCGTAACGATGCTCGGCACGGGCGATGCCTTTGCCAGCGGTGGCCGCGGACAGGCCGGCTTTGTAATCGACGCCGGCGGCACGCGCATCCTGATGGAGGCCGGCCCCGAGATTCTGGGCGCCCTCAAGCGCAATGCGATCAATCCGGCTGGCTTCGATTTGCTCGTCATCAGCCATCTGCACGGCGACCATTTCGGCGGAATTCCGTATCTGATGCTCGAATACATGTGGGAAAGCCGGCTCGACCGCCCGCTTACCATCGTCGGCCCGCGCAATCTGGAATCGCGATGCTGGCGCCTGGTCAGGACGCTGTTCCCCGGCTTCGATCTCGAACGGGTCAAGCGCAAGCTGCGCTTCGTCGTACTCGAACCGAACTCGACGCTCCGGGTCGGCAAGGTCAAGCTCATGACGATTCGCAGCCCGCACACCCGGCCCGACATCTCGTTGTCGATCAGGGTCGAGGTGGGTGGCAAGACGATAGTTTTTTCGGGCGACACCGGATGGAACGACGCGCTGGTCAAGCTCGCGGACGGCGCCGACCTGTTCATCTGCGAATGCACCTACTTCGAGAGCAAGCATCTGAAATTCCATCTCAACTACCCCGAGCTTGCGGAGCATCGCGATCTCTTCAAAGTTGATCGGATGCTGTTGACCCATATCGGGCGCGAGGTTCTGAACCATAAGCGCGAAGTGAAGATCGAGATGGCGTCAGACGGGATGAAGCTCGCGATCTAGCGCGCTGGCGCGCGCGAACGCGAACAAGGAAATTCTGATCATGGGTATCGCGGACGGAAAGCGAGCGCTGGTGGTCGGCGTCGCCAATGACAAGAGTCTCGCCTGGTCGATTGCGCAGGAGCTGCACGCCCACGGCGCCGCGGTCGCGCTGACCTATCAGGGTGAGGTGCTCGAAAAGCGCGTTCGTCCGCTCGCCGCGCAGATCGGCGCCGAGGTTGTCGGCGAGCTCGATGTCACCAACGACGCGCAAATCGCGCGGGTGTTTGGCGCGCTCGAGGCCAAGTGGGGCGGACTCGATATGCTGGTGCACGCGGTCGCGTTCGCCGAGCGCGAGGATCTGCGCGACCGCTTCCTGAACGTCAGCCGTGGGAATTTTTCGCGCTCGCTCGAAATCAGCGCCTACTCGCTGGTCGCTCTGGCGCGCGCCGCGGAGCCGCTGATGCGGGCGCGGGGCGGCGGCTCGATCGTCACGCTGAGCTACATCGGCGCGGTCCGCGCGGTTCCAAACTACAACGTGATGGGAGTCGCCAAAGCGGCTCTGGAAGCCTGCGTCCGCTACCTGGCGATCGATCTGGGGCCACACAATATCCGCGTCAACGCGCTCAGCGCCGGACCCGCGCGCACCCTCTCATCCTCGGCCATCAGCGGTTATCACACGATGGCGCACGAGGTTGAAAACCGCGCGCCGCTGCGCCGCGGCATGAAAACCGAGGATGCCGGCAAGATGGCGGTTGCCCTGCTGAGCGACCTCTCGAGCGGTGTCACCGGGCAGACGGTTTACGTGGACGTGGGCTACAATATCGTCGGCTTCTGAGCGGTCGGACTTGGGCGCGGCCCGGCCGCGGTGACGCAAGCCCGCCGATCGGCGCCTGACGATCGGCGAAGGAGATTTGCGATGGCGATTCATATTGTTCCCCAGCTCTCGGATAATTTCGCGTATCTGGTGGCCGACGACTTCAGCTCCGAGTGTGCGGCGGTCGATTGCGCCGAAGCCGACAAGCTTCTCGCCGCCGCGCGCGCACACAGCCTGCGCATCGTCGCGCTGCTGACCACGCATTGGCATCCCGACCATAGCGGCGGCAATCAGGACCTGGCGTCAAAGGTGAAGGGCTTGAAAGTGTACGGTGCGAGCGCCGAAAACGGCAGGATTCCCGCGCTGACCAATCCCGTGGCCGACGGCGACGCGATTCGAATCGGCGCGCTCGAAGCGCGCGTGATCGGCATCCCCGCGCACACCAACGGCCACGTCGCGTATTATTTTCAGAAACTCGCGGCGGTCTTCACCGGCGACACGATGTTCGTCGGTGGCTGCGGCCGCGTGTTCGAGGGCAAGGCGGCCACGATGGTTGCGTCGCTCGCGCGGCTCGCGGCGCTGCCCGATTCGACGCAGGTCTATTGCGGCCACGAATACACCGAGAAGAATCTTCGCTTCGCGCTGACCCTGGAACCGAACAACGCCGCGCTCAAAGCCAAACACGAATGGTCGCTGAAGGCGCGCGGCGAAGGCAAGTGGACCGTTCCCT
Organism: Binataceae bacterium (SeqCode); assembly: GCA_035531615.1. Taxonomy (GTDB): domain Bacteria; phylum Desulfobacterota; class Binatia; order Binatales; family Binataceae; genus JBARDN01. Next base: position 5,583 of record DATKSQ010000031.1, on the reverse strand, counting down.
CGACGATCGGCGACGAAAAACAGATCAATCCATTTCTGCGCACCGCCAGCGCCGAACTGCGCGCGAGCCTCGAGCGAATCGATCCATCGCTCGGCGGCGATCCGGTCGCGATCTTCGCCAAAACCCGCGAGCTGAAAGATCGCTTCTAGAACGGTTGCATGATCGTGAGCATCAGGATCGCCAGCACCAGCAGGCTGACGACTCCATGCACCACCCCGAATTCGCGCCGCGTCGAGGCGCTGGGATTGTCCTCGAGGAAGCGGATCCGCCGGTAAAAGCGCACGTGATAAAACAAAATTACCGCGACCAGCAGCAGCTTCGCGTGCAGCCATCCCTGGCGCAATACCGCGGGCCGCATCAGGATCAGCACGATTCCGAGCCCGACCGTGATCGCGGCGCCGAGGTTGACCGCCACCTCGAACAGCCGCCGCACGGTCCCGAGCAGCCGCTCCTTGGGCAACCCGACCTCTTCCGGCACGCGCCCGAGCAGGCTCGCCAGCATCAGCAATCCGCCGATCCAGAAAATCACGCCGAACAGATGCAGCGCCAACACGATTTGGAACACGGCGTCTTTCACTTGGCTACCTCCTGCGATCCACCCGCGGGTCGCGGGAGTGACGACGGTACCGTATCGAGGCGTGCGCGAGAAGCGTCCGCGCGCCCGAGCGCGACGCTTGCCGGCGCGCCCGAGTAATCGCATTTATGAATCCGCGCGCGCGGGGAAGTTCCAGCCGCGGCCGCGCCGCACAGAGGTTTGCGATGGCCCAGTCATACTCATCTGAACTGAAACGGAAAACCGTAAGCCCCGAACAGGCCGCGGGCGCGGTCAAGTCCGGCCATTGGGTCGAGTACGGTTTCGGACTCGGGCAGCCGGATTTGTTCGACCAGGCGCTGGGCGCGCGGGTTCATGAACTCGAGCGCGTGAAGCTGCGCGGATGCCTTGCGATGAAGCCGCGCGCCGCCGTGGAAGCCGATCCGGAAGGCCACCATCTCGCCTATCTGTCGTGGTACTTCTCGGGACTCGAGCGCAAGCTCTTCGATCGCGGACTGTGCCAGCATATTCCGATGAATTTCGGCGAGGCGCCGGACATCTACCGCCGCTTCGCTCAGGTTGACGTCGCCGCGCTGAAGTGCGCGCCGATGGACGCGCACGGGTATTTTAATTTCGGTCCCTCGGTCACCTATCACAAGGCGATCACCGAAACCGCCCGCCATCTGATCGTCGAGGCCGACGCGAGCGTGCCCTACGTTTACGGGCTCGAATGCGGCGTGCATATCAGCGAAGTCGATCAGGTAATTGACGCGGGCGCCGGGGTTCTGCCGGAACTGAAAAATCCCGCGCCCGGTCCCGCCGATCAGAAAGTCGCCGAACTGATTGCGCCGGAAATCGAAAATGGCGCGTGCCTGCAAATCGGAATCGGCGCGATGCCGAACGCGGTCGCCGAACTGCTCGCGCAATCGGCGGTCAAGGAACTCGGCGTGCACACCGAGATGTTCGTTGATTCGCTGATCTCGCTGTACGAAGCGGGCAAGATCACCGGCGCGCACAAGGCCGGCAATCGCCACCAGATGACCTATTGCTTCGCCGCCGGATCGTCGCGCCTCTATAAGTTTCTCGACCGCAACCCGGCCTGCTTCGCGGGTCCGGTGGATTACACCAATCTGCCGCACCACATCATGCGCAATGAAAACGCGGTCGCGATCTGCAACGCCGCGCAAATCGACCTGACCGGGCAGGCGTGCTCCGAGTCCGCCGGAATCCGGCAGATAAGCGGCACTGGCGGTCAGCTTCAGTTTATCCGCGGCGCGTACGCTTCCCGCGGGGGCAAAGCGATCCTGTGCCTCGCCTCGACCTACGAACGCGCCGGGCGGCGCGCGAGCCGAATCGTCGCGCGGATCGACGACTCGAATATCGTCACCACCCCGCGCACCGACGTGATGTACGTGGTGACCGAGTACGGAATCGTCAACCTCAAGGGCAAGTCGGTACCGGAGCGCGCGCGCGCGCTGATCGGAATCGCGCATCCTGACTTTCGCGACGAGCTCGAGCGCGGCGCGCGCGAGTATCGGCTGCTGCCGAGCGCGATCTTCTAGGGTTGCGGCGCGGCGGAATCGCCGGTGAATTTGTACACCAGCTCATCGGGGCGGGTGAAGCCGAGTTCGCGGCGGATCAGATGTTCGAGGTAGCGATCGTTGGAGCGCAGGTTCTGAACGGTTGTTCTGAGCGATATGTTGCGCGAGGTCAATTCGGTGCGCCGCGCCTCCAGCGCCCGGCGCCTGACCCGCAGTGCGACCAGGTCGCGCGGACCCAGCGGACCCAGCGCAAGGCTCAATCCGAGCAACGCCAGAATCGCACTCAGGATTAGGTCGAGCCAGTGCCGGCGCAGGTGATTGCTTAAGCGGCTCATCGCGTTATGGTAAAGCAGGACCTGGGGGTAGTTCAAGTGAGCTTATTCCCCAACGTCATTCTAAAGTTCCGAAAGCGTACTGAATCAGGGGCTGGTTCCCACTTTAGAATTTCTTTATAAATTGATGCCCACCCCCCTTGCTTTTGCAATAACAGGTTTCTATAATGCATCCCGAGGGGTGGGGAAAATCAGACCACTCATTAGAAGTGAGCTTATCCAGCAGCGGCCAATTGAGAGGAGGTGTCTATGCCAGTTAAGAAGAAGGCCCCCAAGCGGGCCACCAAATCCAAAGCAAAAATGAAGAGCGGTATGAAGAAAAAGGCCGGCAAAAAGAAGAAGAAGTAACTAGCCACAAGTTTTCCTCCGGGTTTAACCGCCCGGAGGCTGGCTAAGGATACCAAGCTAGCCGCTGGAATGAGCCGAGGCGTTTGCGCCTCGTACGCCGAGAGAGCCCCGGTAACACGGGGCTCTCTCTTTTTGTGCGCCCCGCTTGCGTCCCGCGGGCACCCGTCCTAATGATCGCGAGGCGCAATTTTTCCGACGAGCGCTTCTCCGCCCGAGCCTCCGATGAACCATCCCGATTCCACCTTCGACGCGATTATCGTCGGCGCGCGGGTCGCGGGAAGCGCCGTCGCGATCGCGCTTGCGCGCCGCGGGCTCAAGATTCTGCTGGTCGACAAAGCGGCGTTTCCCGCGGACACCCTTTCCACCCATATCGTGCTGGCAGGCGGTACGCGCGTGCTCGCCCGGATGAACGCGCTCGAGCATCTCGAACGCGCCGGCGCGCGCCGCTATCAGCGGATGCGGATGCTCGGACCGGGTTACGATTACGGCGTCGATCTCGAAGCCGCGGGCGGCGACGACCTGCGCGGGTTCTGCCTGTCCCGGACGCACATGGACGCGGCGATGCTTGCGCTGGCGCGCGACGCGGGCGCGGCCGTACGCGAGCGCTTGCGCCTTACCGATCTGGTGATCGAAGACGGCGCGGTCGCGGGAATCCGCGGCGAAGATGACTCGGGGACGCGCGAATTTCACGCCGCGCTCGTGATCGGAGCCGACGGGATGCGCAGCACGGTCGCGAGGATTGGCGAGGCCCGGCTCGGCGCCTTCGCGCGTACCGAAGTCCCCTGCGCGCGCGCCTACTACTACGCCTATTTCGATGACCTGAACGCCACGCGCTTCGGCGACGATCTGGTCACCGAGCTCGACGCGGCGCCCGGCCAGGGCGCGATCGCGTGCCGATGCGAGAACGGCCGCGCGGTCGCCGCGGTCGCATTCGACGCGGACCAGATGCGCTTGTTCCGGACCGACCTCGAGGGCAACTTCCAGCGCGAGCTCGCACGCTCGTTCGCGGTCGGACATCTGGTCGAAGGCGGCCGTCTGGCGAGCCGGATCTTTTCATCGGGCGGGCTGCGCAACACCTGTCGCAAGCCGGTCGCCGACGGTGCGCTGCTGGTCGGCGACGCGGGCCTGCACGTCGATCCGTTGTTCGGCCAGGGGCATTCGCTCGCGTTGATGAGCGCCGAGATCGTCGGTGAGCTGGCTCCGCGCTGGTTCTCGGCGCGCCGCGGCCGCGTGATCGCCGCCGCCGCGATGAGCGAATACGCGCTGCGCCGCGACCGCGAACTTTTGCCCTATTACGCGGCGAGCGTGAAAACCTCGCGCGCGCTCGTATGCGATCCAGTCGCGCACGCCGCGCACCAGATCGCGCAGCGCGAGGGCTGGGCCGCGCTCGAGATGGCGCGCTTCGGACAGATGGCGGCGCGCGGCGCGTTTCCCTCGTTCCGGTTCGCGCGGATGATGGCGCGCCACGCGCGCGCCGCCTGAGGGCCGCGTGGAAGAATCACTTGGACGCTTTGCTTGCGCGGTCGAGCGGCCCGAGCCGCTCAAGTTCGCGTACCCTATTGTCCTGCTGCCCGATCTGTTCACCAGCGCGCGCCATCTGGGCCTGCTACTGGGCTATTTCGCGACGATAGGATGGGAGGTTTACGCGCCCGATTTGCGTGCCGCGATCGGCGCCGGCGGCTCACCGCCGCTCGCCGAATTCTCTTTCGCGGACCTGATCGCGCTCGCCGGCGAAGCGCTCGACGCGATCGGCCGCGGCGCGATTGTCGTCGGCCACGGCGCGGGCGGCCTGGCCGCGCTCAAGCTCGCCGAGCGTCCTGGCGTCAAGGCGGCGGTCGCATTGGCGCCGCTGGCGCCGGGCTATCGATCGGCGCTGGTCTCGGGCTTGGCCGCGCGGCTATCCGCGTGGCGGCGCGGGACGATAGATCCTCCGCGCGGCCGCGCGTTGTTCGAGTTTGTCGCCGACGCCGACCCATTCCAGCGCGCGGCGATAATCCGCGCACTGGCGCCTGAGAGCGCGAAGCTCGCGATGGGAATAGCGCGCGGCGAGATCGCTTTGCCGGCTGCCGCCGCCGCGCCGCGGCTGATCGTCGCGGGCGACTCCGACATCTTTGCGCCGATCGCGCGGGTCGCCGATCTCGCGCAGTCGCTCGGCGCGGTGCTCGCGCGGCTGCAAGGGCGCGGCCACTGGCTTATCGGCGGGCGCGCGCTCGAACGCTCGATCGGCCAGACGCAGCGCTTCCTGGTCCGCACGCTCGGCCAAGAGCTGCTGCTGCTCTACCCGGAAGAATGGAAAAATGAACCGGACGACGGCTAACCCGCCACCAGACGCCCGATCCAGCTAACCGCGACGCCTACGAACAGCGCGACCAGCGGCCACAGGCGCTGATCGTTCACGCGCCGGAGCTGCGGCAGGATGTCCGAAGTCGCAACCGCCAGGAACGTACCCGCCGAAAGCGCGATCGCCGCGCCGATCGCGGTGTCGTTGGTCTGCTTTAGAACCGCCCACGTCAGCACCGCGCCGACTGGCGTTGACGCCGCGTGCAGCGTCATCAGCCAAACGATCGAACGCGGCTTCCATCGGTCGAGCAGCAGCAGGCTGGTCAGAGCGAAGGCGTCGGGAATTTTGTGGAACAACACCGCCAGCATCACCACGCCGCCAAGCTCGGGCTTGTTGTAGGTCGAGCTGATTGCAAGACCGTCGAGCAAACTGTGAAACGACAACCCGGCGTATGCCATGATGCCGAGATGAATATGATCCTCATGGCCATGCGCGCCGGGATGTTCGGGGTAGGGATGCACCAGCACGAAACGTTCGAGGACGAAGATG
>DATKSQ010000030.1:0-4869 GCA_035531615.1 Binataceae bacterium (SeqCode) | reverse complement strand
TGGCGGCCGCTCTCGAAGCCATTTGCACGATCGAGCAACGCGGCGGCGGCGAGCGTCGCGTCGCGCTCGAGGATTTCGTCACCGGCAATCATAGGAACGTGCTGCAACCCGGCGATTTGCTGCGACGGATCAACTTCCCGGCTTCGGCGCTGCGCAAACGAAGCGCCTTCCGCCGCATCTCGCTGACTCATCTGGGCCGCTCGGCGGCGCTGCTGGCAGGCACGCTCGATCCGCGCAGGGGAGTCTTCATGCTGACCGTGTCCGCATCGACGGAGCGGCCGCACCGACTCGAGTTCGAGCGAACTCCCGATGCGGATGGACTGCGCACGCGGCTCGAGCGCGCGATTCCCGTATTTTTCGACGACGTGCACGGCACTCCCGACTATCGCAAACACATGACCTTCCATTTTGCCGAAGAGATCCGCCGCGAACTCGCCTCGAGCAATTAATCGATGAGTTACCAGGTAAACGGCAAGACGTTCTCGGAAGAACCGCGTCCGGGCCAGTGTCTGCGCACTTTTCTGCGAGAGATGGGATGGTTCGGGGTGAAGAAGGGATGCGACGCCGGCGATTGCGGAGCGTGCACGGTCTGGCTTGATGACGTGCCCGTGCATAGCTGTCTCATCCCGGCGTTTCGCGCCGACGGCAGGAAAGTAACGACAATCGAGGGTCTTGCGCGAAACGGCGAGCTGCATCCGATGCAGCAGGCGTTCATGGACGCGGCCGGCTTTCAGTGCGGGTTCTGCACCGCGGGAATGATCATGACCGCCGCGAGCTTGAGCGAAGAAGCCCGCAAGGACCTGCCGCGCGCGCTCAAGGGCAATCTCTGCCGATGCACCGGATATCACGCAATCGAAGACGCGATCGGCGGCGTCAAATCAACCGGGAACGATCAGCCCGGCAAGTCTCTCGGCGCGGATCTGCTGGCGCCCGCCGCAGAGGCGATCGTCACCGGCAAGGTCCGCTACACGCTCGATACCGCCGTCGAAGGACTGCTGCATCTGAAACTGCTCCGCTCGCCGCACGCGCACGCGCGAATCAAGACGATTCATCGCGAGGCCGCCCTGGCGGTTCCGGGTGTCGTGGCAGTGTTCACGTCGGAGGACGTGCCGAAGCATCTATACACCACCGCGACGCACGACGATTACCACGTCGATCCGAACGACACGGTGCTGCTCGACAACGTGGTGCGATTCGCCGGACAGCGGGTCGCCGCCGTCGTGGCGGAGACGGAAGGAGCGGCGGAAGAAGGATGCCGCCGCCTCGAGGTCGAGTACGAGATTCTTGCGGCGGTCTTTGATCCGGAAGAGGCGATGCGGCCCGGCGCGCCCGTTCTTCACGACAAGACGGCTGAGCGGATTCTGAATCCGGGGCGGAATATCCTGCTCGAAATCCACGGCAATGTCGGCGATATCGAGAAGGGATTCGCCGCCGCCGACGTGATCCACGAGGGAACATACTCGACCCATCGGGTTCAGCACGCGCATCTCGAAACGCATTGTTCGATCACCTGGCTCGACGAGAGAAACCGCCTCAATGTCCGTACCAGTTCCCAAACTCCGCACATCACGCGGCAGAAACTTTGCTACATCTTTGACCTTGTTCCCGACTCGGTCAGGGTCTTCTGCGAACGCGTTGGCGGAGGTTTCGGCGGCAAGCAGGAAGTTCTGACCGAGGATATCTGCGCGCTGGCGACCCTCAAGACAGGGCGTCCGGTCAAGCTCGAGTTCACCCGCGAAGAAGAGTTCATTGCCGCGACCACGCGCCATCCGATGGACATCCGCATCAAGGTCGGCGCGCGGCGCGACGGAACCTTGACCGCGCTCGAGATGCGCGTCGTTTCAAACACCGGAGCGTACGGCAATCACGGCGGCGAGACTTTGTACGCCGCCTGCGGCGAGGCAGTCGCCGTTTACAACTGCCCCAACAAGAAGATCGACGGCTTCACCGTGTACACCAATATGGTTCCAGGCGGCGCGATCCGCGGCTATGGAATGACGCAGACGATTTTTGCCGTGGAATCCGCGATGGACGAAATCGCCCGCGGGCTCAAGATGGATCCGTTCGAGTTTCGCCGTATCAATGTCGTAAAGCCCGGCGACCAGATGATCGCCGACAGCACCAGAGCCACCGATACCGAATTCGGCAGCTACGGGCTCGACCAATGTCTCGACCTGGTCGAGGCCGCGCTGAGGCGCGGCAACGGCGTCGCGCCGCCCGCGGGCGACGGCTGGCTAAAGGGGCAGGGCATGGCGATATCGATGCACGGCGCGGTGCCGCCGACGGAGCATCGCTCCGAGGCGCGGCTGGGACTGGGCGCCGACGGCAACTATCATCTCGCGATCGGCACCGCCGAGTTCGGCAACGGCACGACCACTGTTCATCGGCAGATTGTCTCGGCCGTGCTCGGCAGCACCGTATCGCGGGTGCGAATCGTGCAATCCGACACCGACAGCACCGGCTACGATACTGGAGCCTTCGCCAGCGCGGGAACGGTCGTGGCCGGAAACGCGGTGCGCCTTGCGGCGGAGGCGCTTCGCGATCGCCTGCTCGACTTTACGTCGAAAAACTATCGCGTCAGCCGCGCCGCCTGCCGGCTCGAGCACGACGGGATTTCGTATAACGAAACGAAGGTCTCGTTTACGGATTTGTTCCAGGCTGCGCACCAAGCGGGACGCCAACTGGAAGTGGTGCGCAAAGCCTACGGCACGCCGCGCAGTGTTACTTTCCAGGTCCAGGGCTTTCGTATCGCGGTCAATCGCATCACCGGCGAGATCGCGATCCTGCAGAGCGTTCACGGCGCCGACGGCGGAGTGATTATCAATCCGATGCAGTGCCGAGCGCAGGTTGAAGGCGCGGTCGCGCAGGCGCTCGGATGGTCGCTTTCCGAGAAGATGGTCTATGACGCGAGCGGGCGGCTGATCAATCCAAGCTTCCGCAACTATCGTATCCCGGCTTTCGCCGACAACCCGCGGCGCACCGAGATTTTTTTCGCCGACACCCACGACGCCTTTGGTCCTTTGGGGGCCAAGTCGATGAGCGAGGCGCCGATCTATCCGATCGCACCGGCGCTGGCCAACGCGCTGACCAACGCAACCGGAATTCGTTTCCACAGTTCCTCGCTGACGCCTGACCGGATCTACCGCCAAGTTTTTGAGAGCACGCAGAGCGAAGTAACCGGATCGAGTCGGTAGTGCGGTCGTCGCAGCGCACAGCGCGTCGCCACGCGCAGTCGATCTTCAATCGTCTGCGGGTGGTATCGGCGGCGCTCTTGGTGTGCCTGCTATGCGACGCGGCGGCACTCGCGCCCAAAGCCTTCGCCGCCACTAATCAAGCGCAGCCCGGAGCCTCGCCGACTGCCATCGGCGCCAATGTGGCGGCGTCCGCGAGTTCCGCTCCAACCGCCGCCGCAACCTCGTCCGCGATTCCGGCGATAAGCGCGAATCCCGGAGCCGTCGAAATCATTCCCGGAACGGGAGCGCTGGGCAGGCAGGCCGGTTTCACTCCAGATTCCGGAGTAAAGATTGGCGGGTTTTGGATTGGCAATGCGGACTACCTGGCTACCGGCGGTGTGAAGCCCAGGTCGTGGAGCTTCAATAGTCTTTTCGTGCTCAACCTGAATCTGGACGCCGAGAAGCTCATCGGTCTGCCGGGCGGCTCCTTCGACGCGTCCTTGCTCCAGCTCAACGTCGAGCAGGCCAACGAAAAGGCCGGGGTGGTCGCGGGTTACGATGGACTCGTGGGGCCTGCGCCGCTCGATCGCACGCAACTGTACGAACTCTGGTGGCGGCAGCGATTGTTCAGCGACAAGCTTACGATTCGCGTGGGGAAAACCGTGCAGACCTATGATTTCGGCAATGTCAGCCGTCCCGTCCCGGTCTCCGATCAGAGCCTGGCCATTCCGTCGGTCACGGGACTTATCTTCACGCCTATTTTCAAGAACCCCACGATGATCGGAGCGGCGCCCGGGTATTACAATTCAGCGTATGGGATAACTGCCAACGTAGCCCCGACGCGAAACTTTTATCTGACCTATGCGATCTACGATGGCTCCGGCGCGACCAAGGTCCAGACCGGACTCCGCGATATCCCGGTGTTCAACGGCCACTACTTTACGATCGGAGAGACCGGTTACGCGTGGCTGCTCGGCAATCAGCAATTGCCCGGCAAGATCGCTATTGGCGGATGGGCTCAAACCGGCGAGCTATACGGGCCGGGCGCCGAGCAGGATGGCGCCCAGGGAGTCTATGCCTTCGGCTCTCAGCGCCTGTGGCGGCATCACGCCGGCGTCGATAACAGCGGCATCTCCGGCTATTTCCAGTTCGGCTTCAACGATTCGCGCACGATGATCGCGACGCGCTATTTCGGTCTGGGCTTCACCGCGTTCAGTCTGATACCCGAGCGTCCGGCGGATTCATTTGGCTCGGGGCTCGCGTGGAGCTGGCTCAACCGCAGATACGGCTTTCGCAGCAATGAAGCGATGCTGCAAACGTACTATCAGATGCATCTGATTAGCAGCTCATTTCTGGAACCGGTCCTCAGTTACATCCCCAATCCCGGCAAGAGCACCCAAATTCAGGGCGCCGTCGCGATGACCGCGCAGTTGGTGGTTCTGTTCTAAGGCCGATGGAGCGGAAGTTTTCCGCCTGGCCGGCTGCGCAAAGCTCCGCCCGCGGAGTTGCCAGTGGCACGCGGGCGCGATGCGTTTTTCGTCCGCTTTCGTCGGCCGCTACGCGATCGATTTCCGCGCGCGCTCTTCCTCGTCCGCGGCGCCCCGTGCGGCCAGCCGCTCGCGCATCGCGCGATGGCTCTGGCGCGTGATCGGATAGCGCGCGAAGGCAATCGCGCTCAGCAGATAGATCGCCGCCG
>DATKSQ010000029.1:0-14935 GCA_035531615.1 Binataceae bacterium (SeqCode) | reverse complement strand
TAGCGCGAGAACAAGCTGAAATCCTGGTCCCACTGCACCGCGGCGGCCTCGATCGCGGCGATCGCAAGCGCCGCTTCCGGGTCGGTGTTGAGATTTTGGATCACGCTTGCAAGTATTTCTTTCGCATCTGCAAGAACCATTTGATTCGTCTCCGAGTAGAAAAGAGGAAATAGCTATCGCATCCTCCCCCCTCCCATTATTTTGAAACGTCACAACGTCACGCCCCGTTCGTCGCATTTACCGAATTATCGCACGCCCAAGAAGCGGACCAACATCTTTCGCCAGCCCGCGGCAAAGATTTTCCGTATATCGCGACAGCGCGGCCCAACGGTGACCGCTTTCCCGCGTGCTTCGACTGACTGCCACCATCACGCCCGCGCGATCAAGTTCGGGTTAGCCCGCTGGCTTGCAGCGATCGCATTCGCTATGTGCGCGACCGCCTACCGTCCCTATAAGGGCTACGGGGCCGATCGTTTTCGCGTAGTGGAGTTCGGGGCGAGTCGCGCGGCCATCCCGTCATCCCCGACAACACGCGCGTGTTCAAATTGCGGCCGTTGTCTTTTCGATGGCTTCGATCTAAGTTGGGAGGTTGGCTTCGAGCCTTCGCGGGGAGTCCGACTGTCACAAGTCAACCCGTCATACTGAGATCACTGTGAATCTACGAAGACTGTCCCTCGTGGCAATAAGCGCGCTAGTCGTGGGTTTTGTCGGCGCGTTCTTCGGCTGGCCGCTTCTCGCCAGACGGGACGGCCGAGCAAGCGATAAAGCCGCGAGTGGGAGTACCGAGCTTCGGGTAATCTCCGCTAGCTGCAAGTACACCGCGCCGATCGGCTGGCTGCAAGTGGAATTTGTGAATCCGACGCGCCAACCATTGAGCGGTGTATTCAAGGTGACAGTTCAGGAATACGACAAGAGCGACACGTTATTTGCGAGCGCGTTCGCCTTTTTAACTCCCTCGTTGGCGTTGCCGGAGATGGAGCCGAACGAGCGACGTTCGTTCAGGTGGCCTCTGGGAACTGCGAGTGGCGGCGCTGTACCTGCTTATGTGCGGATCGCCGTGCTCCCGGAAATGATCGTCAGGATTGGCGGGATTCCGAGCGTGGATTGGAATTATGCGCATCCGATCCAGCTTGCAGGCGTTACTAAAATCGCCTGCGTGACTTCGAGTCCGCCTGTCAAGCCAATCCTGATTTCGCGTGCGCGACCGACGCCGCGCCCGACAAGGACCGCAACGCCAGAAGAGCGGGCATCGGCGGCAACGCGCACCGCGGCGGAGCGGTATCGGGCCGAGCAGAAAGAAAGGGACAAAGAATTTCACGGTGCTTGGTATGGGCACACGTTCTCAGCTCGAATAGCCCAGAACTTCATGGAGGCTGCGAGACTGTCGTGCGCGGCGTTGAAGAACAGCCCCGGCGGAGATTTGCGCGCATACTACTCGTGCGTTTGCGAAGACATTGAGCGGACCTGTTCAGCGGCTAATCAACCGTGTGGGCCGGTGGTTTCTCCGGGCTTAGCGACCGGATCCGGATTGATGAACGGTTGGGCGGGATACAGCCTTAAAACGGAATCGTGCTGGTACGATAAGCCCTTGGCGCAACGCCTGCAAAAGGCTCAGCGCGACGTGTATGTGGCCGCGATGGAAGAAGCGTTGCAGGGCCTACGAGCTGAATATGCTCATTTCGGGAACATCGAAAATCAGCATCGAATGCTCGTGGCGGACATGATATCGGACTACAGCGCGGCGCCGGGCGCCGATCGCGCTCTGGTCGTGGAGTGGTCATCGGAACTGGCGCCGTTGATGCGCCTGCCAACGCCTCCGACCTGGAAAGAAGCGCAAATGCACAGCGTAGCCGATCGCTGATCGACCGCCATTCGGCTTGCGCGCGCGAGAGAGTTCGGGCACGCGCGCGTGTTCGATGAAGTGCTCAGCGTATGGGTGCGCCCGGTGTTGGTCCTCACCAAAGACCGCGTATAATTTAATTTTACGCGACAGTAGCGGCATAGCACACGGCTATTGAAAATAGAGGTGCGAGGAGATGATCACATGGTGACGGGAACGGCAGCGGAAACACTCACATGGCAGGAGCGTTTGCGCCGGATGGGGGAATCGCTTTTATCCCCGAAAATGAATAATCGGCAGGAGGCGGCGGAAGCGCTTCTTGTGCTGCTTTTAGCGGATCGTGATCTTCAAAATGAGATAGCACTACCACTGTGGAAATCAACTTGCCATCGAATAATCGGAGAGATTGTCCGGAGTCACAACCAAACCATCACAAATAGAAGTTTCGTCGCGCCCGATACGTGGGCAAGAGCGCGGCGGCAGGATCGTGCGTTGCGTGCGTTGCGCATGAATCTTCTCGGGCGCCTGTAGTAGTTTATTTGAGCGACAACCTACCGTCCCTATAAGACCCCTCCCCGTCGTCGCTTCCACTTAAGCGAGTTCGGGAAGGATCGCGTCAAGGCGGCCCGCCAGCACGACGGAAACGGGGCGCTGAGCGACGATCACGGCGCGCGGCAGGGTTGGTCTAGCACGCGCGCCGCGTCGCGCCCTTAAGCGGGCGTTTTCTATGCGCCGGGCGCTGCCAGCTTCGCGATCGCGCCAGCCAGGGCGGCTTGTGCGCGATAATCCTCGCGCTCGTCGCGTCGCGCTTGTGCGCTGAGCTTGCCCGTGGCGATGAGCGCGTCCAGTTCGTCGCGCTTCATCGCAGCGACTCGAACCTTGATGCGAGCGCGCACTGCATTCAGACGCGCCTTCGCAGCGAAGATCTGTCGTTCTGCTTGAAGACGTTCCCGCGCTGTCGTAGTCATAGCAGCCATAGCCGATTCCTCTCCTAACGTCCATTTTTCGAGGCGGGATTGCCTCGGTTTTCACACTTTTGAATGCCGATCAGCGTCCACATTCTCGTCCACAGTTCAGCCACAGAGCCTGAATTACCCAATGTTCTCAAGCTCATTTTAGGGAACAAAGGATATGCAATCTTCTGCGCTACCGTGATCGCGTGCGGTGGATTGTGGCTGTTTTGTGGCTGTAGGATCGGTTTCGATCCGCGTGACGGCGCATTACTCAGTCTGCGGATCGATGAATAAGGCTTGATAGTGTGGCGAAGTGATCGACCACGACTGATAGTCAGTAGTATCTGGATGGACTGAAAATCTTCGTGTCGAGTGTTCGATTCACTCCCTGCCCACCAAAAATTTCCCGAGAACGCCAAGGAGATCACGTTGAACGATCACCCTTGCGCGGCTGACATGGGCACAACATGGGCGGTCCGATCGATCCGAATGACGTTCGCGCGCTCGGGTGGGACCGTCGAGAGATGATCGATTACGCGATCGAGCGCATCAGCAAGATCAGTCTCGGTTACGATCTCGTAGCGATCGAAAACCGCTTGAAGTTGACCGGTTTCGGTAGTGGAGTGCAGAGATTCATCCCGGCTCGCGCCAGACCTACGGCGGGCTGCGAGCTTACGCCAACGAACCAGCCTACGCTGCTCAATCCAACTCCCAGTGCAGCAATCAAGCGCCGCCGAAAGATTACGGACGTGCCTCTTCCACTGGCCCGCTCAGAGCGCGCGAGCGGCGGGAATCACATCCTCGGCGAAGCCCTGGAACTCGTCCTCGACCAGGATCGGCCACCTGAGGCTGAAGATGAAATGGGTGACGCCGGCCTTCTGGTACTGCGCAATCTTGTCAAAGCACTCGTCTTTTGCGCCGATCATGATTCGATCGCGCGCCTGCTCGGGCGTGATTCCCGCCATGCTGGCGACGCCGCCGGAGATCAGCCGCTCGCGATCTTCCGACGCCTTGTAGCACAGCGGCATCATGATGGTTTTCTCGATCTCGTCGGTGTCGCGTCCGACGGTGTCGCCGTGGCGCTCGATCACCTCGATCAGCCGCTTCATCTGCGCCGGACTCGCGTGCATCGTGTTCCACATGTCGGCATGCCGGGCGACGATCTTTAGCAGCCGCTTCTCGCCGCGTCCGCCGATCATGAACGGGATCTGCGGCTTCTGCAGCGGCTTCGGATTACACACCGCGTCAGCGACCTGGTAGTGCTTGCCCTCGAACGTGGTCCGCTCCTGCGTGAACATCCCCTTGATGATCTGGCAGGACTCCTCGAGCGCCTCGAGGCGCCCGCCGAGGGTTTTGAAGTCGATTCCGAAGTTCCGATGCTCGAGCTCATTCCATCCGGCTCCGATGCCGAAATTGAGCCTGCCGCCGCTCAGGTGATCGAGCGTGGCCGCCATCTTCGCCGCCAGGCATGGATTGCGATAGGTGTTGCCGTTGACCAGCGCGCCAATCCGGGCGCGCCTGGTCTGCTGGCTGAGCGCGCCGAGCAGGGTCCAGTTCTCCATGCAGGGGCCCGCAGGGTCGGGAGTGAAGATCGGGTAGAAGTGATCGAACGCCCACAGCGAGTCGTAGCCCCATTCGTCGAACTTCCGCCACGCGTCGCGCATCCGCTCCCAGGTGACGTTCTGCTGGCCGGATTGGAATCCAAATCGAATCGGATGCTTGGTCATCGGATACCTGCCCCATCGAAAGAGTTTCGAGCCGCCGTAGAAAGCTCCGTTACCTCACCTCAAGCCGCGCGCCCCGTCAAGCGCGCGGGGGCCGGCGCGGGAGCCGCACGGGTTTGCGCGTGTAGGTGCAATCGAGCAAGATCGCCCCCGGAGGATTCGCGGATGAAATACCAATTCATTTCGGCCGATTGTCATATCGATCTGATCTGGCTTCCGCCCGATCTGTTCACCTCCAATGCGCGCGCTGATCTCAAGGCTCGAATGCCCTTCGTCACCGAGGGCCGCCGGGGCAAAATGTGGGTCGCGAACAATGGCGCGAAATTCGGCTTGATGAACGCAATGGGCTCGGCGGGGCGTGAATATGTTCCGGGACAGATTCATCGTTCGGACCGGATGGCGTCGACCGGGCTTTACGACGATGGGCGCAAAGGGATTCGGCGCCTGACCGATCCTGATCTGCGGCTGAAGGATCAGGAACGCGACGGCGTTCAGGCCGAGGTTCTCTATGGCGTCCTCGGCGCCAGCATGCGGCTCAAGGACGATGAAGCCGCCTCCGAGATGCTGCGCATATACAATCAGTGGCTGGCAGGCTTCTGCCGCACCCATCCCGACCGCTTCGCGGGATTAGCGTCGATTCCGAGCCACGATATCGATGCCGCAGTGGCTGAAGCCAAGCGCGTCGCGATGGACGGAGCGCTGCGCGGCCTCGATATCGCCAACCGCCCGGACCTCCAACCTTTCTGGGATCCGTGCTGGGAGCCGTTGTGGGCGATCGCTGAGGAAGCGAAACTGCCGGTGCATCTGCACACGATTGGCAGCGCGCTTCCCGATCTGAGCAAGCTCGCGCCCAAGGTTGCCCGCGCCGCGTTCGCGACCATGATGAGCGGTTTTCAGATGTACATGGCGGTCCCGCTGATGGCGATTATTTTCGGCGGCGTGCTCGAGCATCATCCGGGGCTCAGGATGGTGATTGGCGAAAGCGGCATCGGATGGATTCCCTATGTCCTCGACCACATGGATCTCGAATGGGAGGATCAGTTCAAGGATCTCGATCTCAAGATGAAGCCCAGCGAGTACTGGCGCCGCCAGTGCTATGCGACTTACCAGAGCGACCGCGTCGGCATCAAGATGCTCGACGAAATTGGCGAGGACAACATCATGTGGGGCTCCGACTTTCCGCACCCCGACGGCATCTGGCCGGACTCGCAGGAGTATATCGCGCGCGAGCTGGGGCATCTGCCCGCCGCCACGCGCCAAAAGATCGTCTGCGGCAATGCCGCCAAGCTGTACGGTTTCGCCGCCTAATCGGCACGGCGAACCCTCCAGCGGTGGCGCGGCAATGCATCGGCGTATGCGAAACCGCCCATGTGCGCGCCGCCGGAAACACGGTCAACCTGAACCGGCCTGAATCCTTGCCGAGAACGGCCGTTTGGTTTACAAGGCGAGTTGAAGCCGGTGCGCGCATTCCGGGACTGAGGCAGTGTCCGGGCCGCCGCTGCCGCCGATTTCCGCGGGGCAAGATCCATTCATCCAGGTTCAGCGCGATGAGGAGTTAAGCATCATGAAAGGTACGATCGCTTTCATTCCAGAGGGCCACAAGATCGATTTTCTTGAATACGAAGTTCCCCAGCCCCTGCCCGGCGGACTCATCGCGCAAGTCACCCAGACCAATGTCTGCGGCTCGGAAGTTCACATGTGGAAGGGCGAGGTCGGACGGCGCGGGATCATGCCGGGGCACGAGATGGCCGGCGTCATCCAGGATCTCGGACAGGGTTTGACCAAAGACTGGGCGGAGGTGCCGGTCAAGGCCGGCGATCGTATCGCGCCGGTTTACTACACGGTCTGCAATCGATGCGCCAATTGCGTGGCGGGCGATCAGGCGGCATGCCAGAACCGAGTAATGGGTGCGGCGCATCCGGATAAGCCGCCGCATTTCACCGCGACTTTCGCCACGCATTACTTCGTCAAACCGAATCAGCACTTCTACCGTATCCCGGATAACGTTCCGGATTTGATCGCCGCGTCCGCGAATTGCGCGTTGTCGCAGGTCTATTGGGCACTCGATCGAGGCCGGCTGTCCTATGGAGAAAACTTGCTGGTGCTGGGCGCAGGCGGCCTGGGCCTGCACGCGATGGCGATCGCGAAGGCGCGTGGCGCAAGAGTGGTGGCAATCGACGGGGTCGATTTACGGCTCGCCCAGGCGAAGCGGTTTGGCGCCGACGAAGTGATCGACCTGCGGCAATTTCCGGAGTTCAAGTCGCGTCAGGCACGGCTGCGCGAACTACTCGGCGGAAGCCTTCCCGATGTTGTCCTCGAGGTCGCCGGCATTCCGCAGGCGTTCGTCGATGCGATCAGCATGGTTCGCACCGGCGGCAGGGTTCTCGAACTCGGAAATATCTCAGCCGGACAAACGGTGCCGCTGGCGCCATCGATGGTGACCTTCAAATCCGCCGAGATCATCGGCGTCGCGACCTATCCGCCCCATTACCTGAAAAAGTCACTGGACTTTCTCGCTCTGCATATGGAGAGTTATCCGTACTTGGAGTTGTGCGACGCGACGTTCCCGCTGTCACACGCAGCCGAAGCCTTGGACAAGAGCGAACGCAAGGAAATCACGCGCGCCGCGCTGTTCCCGGGTAAGTAGCCATTTCGGGCCCGCGCTTGCGAGTGCAAGGACGAGACTTGGGAGCTGGTGCTCAACGTATGTCTTCGCGGAAACTTTTGGATGATACGCGCGCTGCTGCCCCAGATGATCAAACAGGGCGCCGGCGCGATCGAGAATATGGCGTCGGCGGCGGCCGTGATCTACAACGAATTTCTCGAGCGTATCTATCCGCCCAAGACCTTCGAGGCGGCGAAGAAGCAGAATCCTCTCGGCCGCCTGGGCGAGCCGCGCGACGTGGCCAACCTCGCGATGTTTCTGGCCAGCGACCTGTCGTCCTACATCACCGGCGAAATAGTCTCTATAAGCGGCGGCTCGCTAGTGGCGCCATGAGCGGCCGCGCGCGATAAAGGGAAGGATTGCGCGATGGATTTCAAGTTCAGTGATGCGGACGAGGCGTTCCGCCTGGAATTCAGGAGCTGGCTCGAGAAAAATATTCCCCGCGACTGGCGCGAGGACGACGAACTCGCCGATCCCGATACCGAGTCCGAGTTCGAGCGCCGCCGCGCGTGGCATCGCAAACTCCACGCCGGCGGCTGGATGTGCATCCACTGGCCTAAGGAATACGGTGGCCGCGGAGCCACGCTGCTGCAACAGGTCATCTACAATCAGGAACTCGATCGCGCCAAGGCTCCGCCCACCGTCAACTTCCAGGGCATCGCGCGCGTAGGCCCAACCCTGATGCAGTGGGGAACGCCCGAACAGAAACAGCGCTTTATCCCGAAAATTCCCTCGGCCGAGGAGATCTGGTGCCAGGGCCTGTCGGAGCCCAACCACGGCTCCGATCTGGCGGCGGTTGAAACTCGCGCGATCGACAAGGGCGATTACTTTTTGATCAACGGCTCGAAAGTCTGGACCTCGAACGCTCATCACGCCGACTTTTCCACGCTGCTGTGCCGCACCGATTCCGAGCAGCCCAAGCATAAGGGACTGAGTTATCTGCTGGTGGACATGAAAAGCCCGGGCGTGACCGTGCGCCCGCTGGTGCAGATAACCGGCGAGCGCGGCTTCAACCAGGTTTTTTTCGACGACGTGCAGGTTCCCAGGGAGAATCTGGTCGGCAGGAAAAACGAAGGATGGCTGGTCGCGATTACCAACATGATGTTCGAGCGCACGATTCACGGGGGCCGCACCGACATGATGATCGAGGTGAGGCAGCTCGCCGCTCTGGCCGCGCAACTCGAGCGTCTCGGAAACCCCGCCACCATGGATTCTTATGTGCGGCAGCGAATTGCGAGCTTCGCTTGCGAAGCCGAAGCCCTGAAATTCACCAGCTTCCGCCAGCTTACCCGCCAGTTGCGCGGATTGCCGCCGGGTCCGGAAGGCTCGGTGATGAAACTCGGCACGACCGATCTGAATCTGAGGATCCAGAATTTCGCGATGGAACTACTCGGCGCCTATAGCCAGTTCGAATACCAGGCCTCCGGCGCGATCGATCGCGGCAAGTGGTCGCATCGGATGCTCGCGGCGCGGCGCGGTACGATCGCGGCGGGCACCAACGAGATTCAGCATAATATCATCGGTGAGCGCGTGCTCGGTCTTCCAAAGGGCTGATTCGGCGCGCCCGGCGGCGAAGCTCGCCGGTTATCGGATCGCCTCTGATGCGGGAGGCGCACGACGGTTATCACCGATGGAGCGCCGGATAGTAGATCGGCATTTCGCGGACCGGCACCGCGGTTCCCCCACTCGCGCCCCGCGCGCGCCGCTACGAGACGAACTTCCAGGTATTCCCGGCGGCGCCGCTGATCCGCCATCGCGGCATCACGATCTTCGGATCGTTGGTCGCCTCGAAGAGTACCGTGCATGGCAGACCGATCGCGACTTCCGATTCATCGTTAGTCATAACTCCCGCGACGCGGGTGACGGCGCCGTCTTGTTCCTTGCAGTCATCCAGCTCGATCACGGCGACGACGTAGGGCACCGCGCCGACGAACGCGCCGACGATAGGCTGCACGACCACGACATAGCTGTGGATGACGCCCGTGCCCGCGGTCTCGAACCATCCGATCTCCATCGACATGCATTTCGCGCACGCGGGGACGTTCGGTGGAAACCATTTGTGGCCGCATCGGTTGCATCGCCGCACCAGATATTTGTGTTTGCGCGCCGCGTCCCACCATTCGCGCGTATCGGGATCGGGAAGGATGCGGAGTTTAGAATAGTCAATTGTAACCGGCATCGATGAAACCCTCCGGGCGCGTTACGCGGCGATGCCGCGCAGGATGAGGCAGCTCGCCATGTTTTCCCATCCCCACGCCATCCCACAGCAGATGCGCGCGTCGCGGACCTGGCGGCATCCGTTGGCGCGATCGTAAGTATGCTTGCCCTCGCGCCATCCGGGGCACGCGTCGTCCACTCGATGACGCAACTGGCGCACGTTTTCGATCACCATCTGCACACCATGCGTATAGCCTTCCGACAGATGCCCGCCCGAAAGATTGCTCGGCAATTCGTGATCGATCAAGAGCCGTCCGCCTTTGACGAATTCACCCGCTTCGCCAGGTCCGCAGAAACCGTTGGCCTCGAGCTGGATCAGCGTGGTGAAAGTAAAGGCGTCGTAGCACGAGACGAAATCCACATCGCGATGGCATATGCCCGCCATCCCGAACGCCCGCTTCCATCCGTAGTTGCCGGCAACATAGTGCAGGACGGGGCGCGAGTAGTTCCACTGCGGGCTTTCAGTCATCGTCCGCGCGTATCCACCCATGATGAAAACCGGAGGATGGCGCAGATCGTAGGCGCGCTCGCGCGAGGTTACGATGATCGCCGCCGAGACGTCGGTCTCCTGGCAGCAGTCGAGCAATCGAAACGGTTTGACAACCCATCGCGAGCGCTGATGGTCCTCGATCGTGATCGGCGAGCGATAAATCGCCTTGGGGTTGAGGCTCGCATGGTAGCGATGCGCGACCGCGATTTCCGCGAAGGCGCTGGTGGTGCATCCGGTGTCGCGCAGATAACGCATCGCGGACATCCCGAAGCGCTGCGCGGGCGTCGTCCAGCCCCAACCCAAGTTGAATTGGTTGTCGCCTTCGGCGTTCGCGATCGGAATCGGCCCGCCCGGAATCTGCCCACCCATCCTGCGCCCCGAGCGTCCGTTCATCGAGCGGAAGCACACGATAGTTTTCGCATAACCCGCTTCAATGAGTCCGATCGCATGCGCAACCAGAGCCTCGGTGCTCGAACCACCGCCGAGAATATCGAGGCAGTAGTTGAGCCGAAGCCCCAGCGCCGTCGCGACGTGCGCGGAGCTCGTGGAATCCGCAATCTGGTAGCTGGTCATCCCGTCGATGTCCGACGCTTGCAGCCCCGCGTCGGCCATCGCCTTGCTTATCGCCTCGCACGCCATCGAGAGCGTGGTGCGGTTCGAGGGCCGCATGTGCGGCGTCTCGCCCACTCCTACGATGCAGTATTTATCCGTCAGGGCGCCCATCGTTCTCCTCATCTCAACCAGATCGTGGACATGGTCGTGGCGAACCGCGCGGAACCGTAACCGCGGGCCGAGCCAGCCATCGTTTACCGCTTTTCGCCACCGCCGGTGTTCGTCTCACGGATGATGTACCACGAACCCGGTCAAAAAACCCATTGCGCTCGAGCACCCGCGGGAACGCTCGAGTCGTGCGCGCGGATCACATACCGCATCGCGCGGAAGATGGATAATTTCACGTCGATTCGGCGGCCGCGATTCAACCGCCAGCCGTGACCGGCGGCGGTGCGATGCGTTGACACTGGAATCGCCGCCGGTTTAGAAAGCACATGGGTGGAGACGAAAATGGAAGTCCCAGCCCAAAGAATTGAGGCGAGGGTCGCGCGGATATAAATCAGGAGGCCGGGAGGAATGATGAACGATTCAGAGCTCCATCGGGCATCGGCGGACCTCGCATGACCGAGCGTAAATTCGTCGTCAATGGCCTGAGGCTGAACTGCGTCGATTACGGCGGCGAGGACAAGCCTGCGCTGCTCTTCATTCATGGCGGCTCGGCTCACGGGCATTGGTGGGACTTCATCGGGCCTCATTTCACCGATCGCTTCCATGCGCTTGCGCTCGACCTGCGCGGCCACGGCGACAGCCAGTGGCCCGAGCAGTGGGAATACGGCACCCGCCACTACGTCGCGGACCTTGATAACCTCATTGACACCTGGGGGCTTGGCGCGCCGGTGCTGGTTGGGCATTCGATGGGCGGCCACAACGCGATGGTTTATGCTTCACGCCATCCGGAGAAGCTTCGCGCGATGATCGCGATTGATTCGCCGGCCGACTATCCGGAGCGCGCGGTCGAGATGCTGCGCGGCTTTTCCGAGCGGCCGGGCAAGCGCTTCAAATCTCTCGAAGAGGCGATCGCGAATTTCAGGATGCTGCCGCGTGAGACATTGGCGGCCCCGGAAGTATTGCGGCACGCCGCGCGCCACACCTTTCGCCAGACGCCGGAAGGCGAGTGGATTCACAAAATCGATCGGCGCACCACGATTCGCGAGCCGATCAATCTCGGCTCCGACCTGGAGAAAATCACCTGTCCGGCGCTTTACGTCAAAGTCCTCAAGAGCCCGTTTCCCACTCTTGAGCAAGCGCAAAAAATCGCCGCGATGATGCCGCGGGGCCAGTTCGCCGTGCTTCCCGATTCGTATCATCACGCGATGTTCGACAATCCCGCCGGCTTGGTCGCGATTTTGAAGGAATTCCTGCGCGGCATAAGCTGAAAGCTGATGAGCGCGCCCCGCGGCCGGTTGTCTAAGTGCACCCGCGGATCAATGCCTGCTTTTCCGCCAATTGACCGACACGGCCCGGTTTGAGTATCACTGAACGACCGTTTAATGGTGTTCAGACCGTACGCGGTGCTCTGGCCGCGCTGAAGGAGTACGAGCGATGAGTGATGCTGCCGACGTTACGTCCGCTGACCACGGTCCCCAAGCGATAGATTTCGATCCCGATGCCCTACGCGTCAAGTATCGGGAGCAACGGGACAGACGCCTGCGCCCCGACGGCAACGAACAGTGGGTCGAAGCCAAAGGAGACTTCAGCCGCTACGTAAACGATCCTTACGTCGAACCGGGGTTTACGCGGGAACCGCTGACTGACACGGTCGAGGTGGTGATTATCGGCGGTGGCTTCGGCGGCTTGCTCGCCGGCGCGCGTCTGCGCGAGGCGGGCGTGCGGGACATCCGCATTATCGAGAAGGGCGGCGACTTCGGCGGCACCTGGTACTGGAACCGTTATCCCGGCGCGCAGTGCGATATCGAGTCCTACATTTATCTGCCGCTGCTCGAGGAGACCGGCTACGTCCCGAAAGAGAAATACTCTTTCGCGCCCGAGATCCTGGCCCACGCGCGCCGGATCGCGGAGAAATTCGATCTGTATCGCGGGGCGTGCTTTCAGACTCAGATCAGATCGATTACCTGGAGCGACGAAGAGTGCCGGTGGATCATCACCACGGACCGCGAGGACCGCATGCGCGCCCGCTTCGTGATCATGTCCAACGGTCCTCTCAACCGGCCGAAGCTTCCCGGCATTCCCGGCATCGACCGCTTCAAGGGACATACCTTCCACACCAGCCGCTGGGATTACGGCTACACGGGCGGCGATACCAACGGAAATTTGCACAAGCTCGCCGACAAGCGCGTGGCGATTATCGGCACCGGAGCGACGGCCATCCAATGCGTGTCGCACGTCGCGCAGGGTGCGCGACATCTATACGTATTCCAGCGCACTCCATCCTCAGTAGATGAGCGCGGGAACCGTCCAACCGACCCGCAATGGGTAAAGACGCTGACTCCCGGCTGGCAGAAGCGGCGGATGGAAAACTTCAACCTTCTGGTCAGCGGCGGCAGCGCGGAAGTGGACCTGGTCAATGACGGATGGACCGACATCATCCGCAATCTGGGCGCGATCATGCCGCGCAAGCGCACGGACGGGACATCGCCGCAAGAGATGGCGCGGATGATGGAGTTGGCGGATTTCAGGAAGATGAACCAGATCCGCGCGCGCGTGGACGCAATAGTGAAAGACCAACGGACCGCAGAGGCGCTCAAGCCGTGGTACCGTCAGTTCTGCAAGCGCCCCACCTTCAATGATACATATCTGCCGTCGTTCAATCGGCCCAACGTTACGCTGGTGGATACCCTGGGCAGAGGCGTTGATCGCATCACCGAGAAGGGCCTGGTGTTTGACGGAATCGAGTACGAGGTGGACTGCATAATCTTCGCGACTGGATTCGAAGTCGGCACCTCCTATACTCGGCGCGCCGGCTACGAAATCCACGGGCGTGGCGGCCAGCCGCTCACCGAGCATTGGGCCGGCGGCGTCAAGACCCTGCACGGCTTCTACAGCAACGGATTTCCGAACTGCTTCCACATGGGCATCACCCAGAATGCGCTGACGGCGAATTTTCCACACATGCTCGACGAGCAGGCCCGGCACATCACCCAGATCGTTCAGCACGCGAAACTGCATGAGGCCCGATGCATCGAGCCCACCGCCGAGGCGGAAGCCGAGTGGGAAAAGGCGATGCGGGAGAAAGCGGCCAACAATCTGAAATTTCTGCAGGACTGCACGCCCGGCTATTACAACAACGAAGGCAAACCGGGTCAGGCCACCGGCTTCGTCGGCGGCCTATACGGCGGAGGCCCGGTCGAATTCTTCGCCCTGGTCCGCGCCTGGCGCGAATCTGGAGAAATGAGCGGCCTGCGCTTCACATGATCGTTTATCGCGATCCGATGCTTCCCGGCCTCGCCTAGGGCGAACTTCGCGGAGCGCTATCGTCGCCCGAGCCGCACAATGGCTCCGGCGTTTCCGGCATTTTGACGTGGCCACGAGGCTTGCGGGTAAGAGCGCCGCGAACCGTAAGCGGTTTACCCGGTACGCCAATTGCCGCGGGCCACCCATTCGTGGCATTAGAACCATATCCAAGGTCAGCTCCGGAACGCCTCTTCAAGACCGATGAACAAATCAGATGAATCGAGACTCGAGTCCAAACGCCGCATCCAATTCGCGTTCACGGACGAGCAGGTGCAGTTCCGTTCGGTGATACGGCGATTTCTGAACGACCGATCTCCGACGACTGAGGTTCGGCGCCTCATGGCCACCGCCGAGGGTTACGATCCCGCGGTGTGGCGCCAGTTGAGCGAGGATCTGGCGCTGCCCGGCATCCACGTACCGGAGCAATATGGTGGCGCAGGGTTTGGCATGGTCGAGCTGTGCATCGTTACGGAGGAGCTTGGCCGCGCACTGCTTTGCGCGCCTTATTTCTCCACCGCGGTGCTCGCGGCCAACGCCATTATGAACTCGGGCACCGAGGCGCGGAAATCGGCCTTGTTGCCGGACCTCGCGAAAGGCGCACGGCTGGCGACGCTGGCAGTCACGGAGCCCGATGGTAATTGGGATTTGATGGGCATCAAGGTCGTCGCTATCCCCGATGCGGACGGCTACCGTCTCGACGGAGTCAAAAGTTACGTCGTGGACGGCCATGTGGCGGACCTGCTGATCGTCGCCGCGCGAGCGCCCAAGACTGCCGGTCGTGAGGGATTGGCGCTATTCACTCTTGATGCGAATGCCGGCGGGGTGGATCGGCGCCTGCTGGAATCCATGGATCCTACTCGCAAGATCGCGCGCATCGATTTTCACGGCGCTCATGCGGAATTGCTCGGCGCCCCCGGCGATGGCGCAGAGCCAATCCTCCGTACTCTCGATCAGGCCGCAATCGCGCTCGCCAATGAAATGGTGGGCGGCGCCCAGGCTCTTCTCGACTCGGCGGTAAATTAT
>DATKSQ010000028.1:0-17699 GCA_035531615.1 Binataceae bacterium (SeqCode) | reverse complement strand
CGGTTGGGATCGGCGTATCGAAACCGAACGATACCCGCTCCGCGTTGCGTGGCTGGCGCGATAACCGGGTAGAGCGCAAACATCCAAAGCCGCCCAGTGATCTTGAAGTCGGGATCCACCGGCATCGGTTCCACTTCGGTGCGTCCGACCTCGCTGTAACCCGCGTAATGGCCGACTTCGGTGTCATCGAGCTCAAGGCTCGACGCCTTACCCTTGGCAATGTAATGAGCGTTGCAGTCGAAGAAACGCAGATCGTAATCGTCCGTCGTGATCGGGCGGAACACGTTGTTCCATGCGATCTTCACGCCGACATCAGGATCGTTGGGATCGATCAGCGGGAATGGCTGGCCTGCGACGTATCCGACGACGGAACGGTGATCCTGCGAGAGTCTGACCTGCGCGGAATATTTCTCGGTCGCATCTTTGTACGGTGGCGGCCAGTCCACGCGCTGGGTGGGAACAATTTTCAGTTGCATGCCGCCCTGCACGCGAAGGTAAATCCCGGGCGAAACCAGAGCCATCACTTTTGAGGCGGTGTCCGCCGTTACCATCTCTCCCGGTTTAACTGCGGCGGCGCTCGGCGCCGGACGCCAAGCCATCGTTAGTACCGCAATGATGAAGGTTGCACTAACCCTTATGGCCGTACTTCGGACTCTCTCGTTCATCTAGATCTCCTATCGACGTTTTCACTGCGTGCGGGATGGGTCGTTTCTGGTTCGATACCCAAGTTAATCGAGCGGCCAATCGGACTTATCGCGACGGGCTATGATTAGACGACCTTATTTGGAATGTCAAACTGCAAGGTCGTTTCGGCTGATGCCTAGGCGGCGCCTGACGCAATGCCGCGCGCTGGCCCGGTCCACAAATGACAATCGAAGCGCTGATGGTTGCTTGCGCCTTGACAATTCCGGCGCGATGCCTGAAAACTCATCCCGGTCCGGTGTGCCGGGAAAGAATCCTCGAGAGGGAAATGTCCATGCGAAGAGCGATCGCGCGCGCGCTGATCATTCCGATCCTGCTAATCCTGCCAGTAATCAGCGGATGCCAATCCAAGTCCGAAAAGCTGGTTTTTCAGGCCAACGACACCGCCAAGAAGGCCCTCAAGTCGTCTCCCGACGACCGCGAGAAGCTGTTCGAGAAGGCGCGCGACATGCTGCACCAGGCGGTCAAGGATGATCCCAAAAACCTTGACGCGTGGAAGCTGCTCGAGCAGCTCGACCTCGCGCTGGGCCATCAGGATGACGCCGCCAAGGATGTCGATGCGGCGTCGGCGCTCGATCCAACCGACCAGAAGCTGATGCAGCAGGCACGCATGTACCATGCGATTCAGCAGATGGTCGATAACGCGAACGACGCGCTCGCCCAGATCAAATCCGGCGACACTGCGGGCGGGATGGCGGCGCTGAAGACCGCGCTGCTCGCGACGCACAGCAAAACCACCCGCGACAAGGTCACCGCCGTGGTCGCGCAGGCGGTTCCGATGGTCGTCCAGCAGGCGGACCAGCAGGTCAAGGACAAGAAATTCAACGACGCGGTCAAGACCTATGACCAGGCGATCCGCGGATACATCATGCTCGCCGAGGCGCAAGGCAAAACGACCATGGATCCGGCCTCGGACGCGGTGCTGCACTCCGCCAACGAGGCCGCGAATTCGGCCGGCACGCCCGATGCGACTTTTGCGCTGCTCAACGACGTGCTGACCTTCGACCCCGACAACAAGAGCGCCAATATCGAGCTGGCCCAGGTATATCTGCGCCGCACTCCGCCCGATTACGACACCGCCGCCGATCTCGAAGAGCGTGGCGGAGCGCCCGACGCCGAGGTCAAGAAGCTTCGCGGCGAGGCGAAGAAGCATCGCAAGAAAGGCTGACCTCGCGCGCGCATATGCGCTCGAGCAAGGCTGGGTAGTCGATCGTGAGGACGAAGGACTAAACCGCAGTCCCGATGAAGCGGCGCGGCTATATCGCCGTCGAGGGTCCAATCGGCGTCGGCAAGACCAGCCTGGCGCAGATGCTGGCCAAGGAGTTGAGCGCGCGGCTATTGCTCGAGGACGCCGACAACAATCCGTTCCTGCCGCGCTTCTACTCCGAGCCCGACAAGTACGCCTTTCCCGCGCAGCTCTACTTTCTGCTGACCCGCTACCATCAGCAGCGCGAGCTTTTGCAGCGCGATCTCTTCGAGCAGGCCACGGTGGCGGATTATCTGTTCGCCAAGGATCGGATCTTCGCCAACCTGAACCTCTCGCCCGACGAACTCCAGCTCTATGAGGGCGTTTACAAGCTGGTCGATGCGCGGATGGCGAAGCCCGACCTGGTGGTGTACGTGCGCGCCCGCGTCGAGGTGCTGGGCGAGCGGCTGCGCAAACGCAATCGCGACTTCGAACGGCACATCAGCTACGAATACCTCGAGCGCGTGTCATCGGCGTATCGCGATTTCTTTTTCTACTATGATGAAGCGCCGCTCCTGGTGGTCGATTCCTCCGAAATCGATTTCGTCGGGAATCCCGCCGATCTGGCCGATCTGATTCGCGAGATCGACAGCGCCGGCCCCGGCACGCAATATTTCGTCCCGCGCAAGCGGTGAGCGGCGATCCTGCGGAAGGAAATCGCTGAAAAAAGGAGAAAAAACAGCGTGGCGATCCAGGCGGTGATTTGGGATTTCGGCGGCGTCTTCACCACCTCTCCGTTC
The DNA here is from genome assembly GCA_035531615.1 of Binataceae bacterium (SeqCode). Lineage (GTDB taxonomy): Bacteria > Desulfobacterota > Binatia > Binatales > Binataceae > JBARDN01. The sequence goes on along the minus strand of DATKSQ010000028.1, from coordinate 15,011 downwards.
GAGGCTTTCAACCGTTATGAAGCCCGGCGCGGACTGCCCACGGATCTCATCCGAACGGTCAACTCGACCAATCCCGATTCCAACGCGTGGGCGCGGTTCGAGCGCGGCGAGATCGACAGCCACGGCTTCGACCGCCAGTTCCTTGAGGAATCAACCGCGCTCGGCCATCCGCTGCGCGGCGCGGAGGTGCTGCCGCTTTTGTCCGGCGCGGTGCGGCCCCGGATGGTCGCGGCGCTGCTGGTCTGCAAGCGCCATTTCAAGCTCGGATGCATCACCAACAACATGCCGCAGGGACACGGACCAGCGATCGCGGCGAGTCCCGACGGCGCGTCGCGCGCCGGCGATATCATGCGCCACTTCGACGCGATTATCGAAAGCTCGAAGGCCGGCCTGCGCAAGCCCGACCCGAGAATCTACCTGATGATGTGCGAGCGGCTGGGCGTCGAGCCCAGCGCCTGCGTTTACCTCGATGACCTGGGGGTCAACTGCAAGCCCGCCGCGCGCCTGGGCATGGTTGCGATCAAGGTGGTGACGGAAGCACAGGCATTGGCGGACCTCGAAGCCGCGACCAGCCTGAAATTTCCACAGGACGGCGCGCCCTCGGCGTGAGCCCGGCTCGACGATCGGTGCGGGCTATTTTGCGTGCGCGGATTTGTATGCCGCCTCGATCTTCGTGGCGAGCTGGAAATCTTTTTCCGTCACGCCGCCCGCGCTGTGCGTTGCGCAGGTGAAGGTGACGCGGGTGTAGTTGATGAGCATGTCGGGATGATGGTCGGCGGTCTCGGCAAGCTTCGCGATGCGGCCGACGAAGTCGATCGCATCCATGAATTCCTTGAACTCATACTGCTTGCGAATCGCGTCGTCGCGATGTTTCCATCCGGGAAGCCCCTTGAGCTTGGCCGCTATCTGTCCGGCGTCGAGGGTTGCCATCTTATTATTCTCCGCGTTGTCGCTGGGTGGGCGTATACGATAATCGTAATCTCACGTCCGCCGCGCCGCCAGCGCGGGTTATAGACGCGATGATACGATATGGTAGTAGAATTGCATCGACCACGGCTCAGAGGAAACAGATTATGGCGAACAAGATCGTAACTGACGAAACCCGCAAGCAGATCGGCAAGACCGGCGAGATTCGCACCTACGACGTCGAACGCGGCGCGATCCGCCGCTTCGCCGAGGCGATCGGCGATCCGAATCCGCTCTTCAACGAGGATCGCGAGGCGCGCAAGACCCGCTTCGGTGCGATGATCGCGCCGCCCACGTTCTGCCGCTCGATGGGCTCGCCGATTCCCGATCTCGAGCTGCCCGGGATGGGCAAGGAGTTCCGCGGACTCGACGGCGGCTCCGACTGGGAGTACTTCCATCCGATTCGCGTCGGCGATCGAATCAGCGTGCAGACCCGCCTGGCCGACCTGCGCGAGTCCGAAGGCCGGCTCGGCTCGATGGTGTTCATCACGATGGAAACGACCTACACCAACCAGTTCGGCGAAGTCTGCGCGACCCAGCGCTCGACCGCGATTCGCTACTAATCCGCGAGGTACACGACGATGGCGAAGCAGCACTATATCGAAGATGTCGAAGTCGGCGCCGAGATTGGCCCGCTCGAAAAAAATCCGACCACGCAGCAGCTCGTGAAGTACGCCGGTGCGTCCGGCGACTTCTATCAGATTCATTACGACAAGGATTTCGCGCTCGCCAACAAGCTGCCCGGCGTGATCCTGCACGGCGCGCTCAAGAACGCGTTTCTGGGCCAGCTCGTCACCGATTTCGCGGGCGAGCACGGATGGGTCCGCAAGCTCTCGGTGCAGTATCGCGGGATGGACCAGCCGGGAACCAAGGTCGTGTGCCGCGGCAAGGTCACCAAAAAATACTCCGAGCACGGGCATCATATGGTCGATTGCGAAATCTGGCTCGAAAACGCCAAGGGCGAGAAAACCACCCCCGGCAGCGCGACCGTGATCCTGCCCTCGAGGAACTCTCACGCGGCGTAAGGTGCGGATGCGATGCCGATCCGGCGCGAGCATCCTGCGCGGACCATCGATGCGGCCGCGGTCACTAGCGGCCGCATCGACGGCCACTATCGCAAGATTCTGGTCCGCCTGCTCTGCGCGCACGCGTTTGCCGAAAAGCTGACCGCGCTCGGCTACCAGCAGGCGCTCGAAACGATCGACAACCCGGCGCTGCGCCCGACGCTGGAGAAAAATTTCCGCGAGGAAAAAAAACACGCGCGGCTCGTCTATCGCGCGCTCGCTGAGCTCGGCGTGACCGAGCAGCAGGCTGACCGCGCGATGATCGCGATCGTCAAGGCGCCGTCGTTCGAGGCGGCGGTGCATTTCGCGCAGCACCCGGCCGGCGAGATCGATCTGCTGATGGCGTCAATCGCGCTCGACGTGACGGGGCTTATCATGATCGGGGTCAATTACCGCGATTCGAGCTACGCGCCGCACGCGAGCGCCGCCGAAATAATCCTCGAAGAGGAAGCCGACCACGAGATCTTCGCCAGCCGCCAACTGGGCGAAGCGGTCGAGCGCTTCGGCGCCGACCGCGTCACCGCGGCGCTTGGCCAATGGCTGCCGCGCGCGGTCAACTTCTTCGGACCGCCGGGCAGCGGCTTCACCTATGATTGCATCCGCTACGGCCTCAAGACCCGCGACAATCAGGAACTGGCCGACTTGTTTCTGGCTATGATCTCGAAGCGCTGCGGGCAGCTCGGTATCGAGCTTCCCGCGCTCACGCCCGGCTATCCTCACGCGCTGGCGTGATTCGCGCCGCGCGCGCGACTCACGCCTCGAGCGCACGCAGCGCGAGACCGCGCGCGACCGAGGTGAATTCATTGCCCATCTTGATTCGCTCAGCGCCGAAGCGAGCCTCGAAAATCGCGCGCACCGCCGGCACGAACGAGGATCCGCCGGTCAGAAACACGCTGTCCACCTGCGCGCGGCCAAGCGCGGCGCCGCGCATCAGGCGATCGACACATCCCGCGATCTCGCCGAGCAAGTGGGCGATCCAATCGTTCAGCTCCGCTCGCCCTATCACGCGGCGGATCGTGGTCGGCGGATCGGCGAACGAAAAATCCGCCGCCTCATCGCTCGACAGCGCGAGCTTGGTGCGCTCGACCTCGCGGAAAATATAGTAGCCCAGGTCGCTGTCAATCACGTGGATGAGCCCCGCGATTTTCGCCGGCTCGATCGACTCGCGTGCGAGTTCGCGCAGCCGAAAAAGCGTCGCGCGCGTCTTGAGCATCGACAGATGATGCCACCTCTCGAGCCGCGCGTACGGCCAGGTCGGCGCGGGCAGCGTCGCGCCGTACGGCGAACGATACTTCGAGCCGCGTCCGAGCGCGGGCGCGACGACGTGATGGATCATGCGGCCGTCGAAAGCGTCGCCGGCGATCGCGACGCCGTCGGTGCCCAGAATCTCGAAGCGCGCGCGCGGCCCGGCCGCGCCGGTGCGCGGCGCTTTCAGGCGCAGCAGCGAAAAGTCGCTGGTGCCGCCGCCAAAGTCCGCGATTAGCACGGTTTCGTCGCGCGTTATGCGCCGCGCGTATTCATACGCCGCCGCGACCGGTTCGTACTCGAAGACCACCTCGTCCCAGCCCGCGCGGCGGATCGCCAAGTCGAGCCGCGCGCGCGCCGCGGCGTCATCGGCGGGCGTCTGCGCGTCGGAAAAATGAACCGGACGCCCGACCACGATCCGCGCCGGCAGCGGCCCGAACTGCGCCTCGGCGCTCTCGCGCAGCTTGATCAGAATCGGCGCGATCAGGTCGCCCAGTGTATAGCTCTCGCCCATGATGTCGGTGGATTGGAACGTCCGATCGGCCAGGAACGACTTGAGCGACTGGATGAGCCTGCCGTTGCCGCCCGCTGCAAGATAGCGGCGAATCGCGTCGTTGCCCACCGACAGCGCGGCCTCGGTCCCGCCGCTCTCTTCGGTCGATTCGAAAAACAATATCGAGCGGAAGGTCTCGGTCTCGGGCGCACCCGCGGTGTCCGCGGCGAAGCGCGCAAGACGCGGCGCGCCGTCGCCGGCGACGATCGCGATCGCGCTGTTGGTGGTGCCGAAATCCAGCCCGACGGCGCTGACCTGCGCGGTCATTTCCGGGCGCTCGGTTTCATCGTAAAATTCCCGCGCGAAGTTTTGTCATCGGACGAGAATCCGGTCGCGCGCGGTCGTTGTCAACGTTGAGGGTTTCGTATAAATTAGCCAAACCCTCGGGATGACATCGAATCGCGCTTAGGGTGCGCAAGCGGCGGGCCGAAGTCTCGGCCCTTTTCTTTTACCGCCGCGCGCCGTCTCAGCGCGCAAGGAGCAGCCGCTTGCGCAAGATCGACGAGCCGCCCTCGGGGATTTCCGCCGCCGAGGTCGCCGCCAACTGGGATCGCAACGCCGACTTGTGGGCCGCCGAGGTCCGCGCCGGCCGCGACCTCTATCGCGAGGTCTACAACAATCCGGCCTTCCTTGCGTTCGTCGGCGATCTGGCCGGGCGCGAGGTTTTGGACGCCGGATGCGGCGAGGGCCACAACACCCGCATCTTTGCACGGCGCGGCGCACGGATGATCGGCGCGGATATCTCGACCCGGATGATCGAGCTCGCGCGCGAAGAAGAGCGCCGCGAGCCGCTCGGAATCCGCTATCATGCCGCGTCATATACCGCGATGCCGCAATTCGCGGCGGACTCCTTCGACGCCGTGGTTTCGTTCATGGCGCTGATGGACGGCCCGGATTTTCCGGCTGCGATGCGCGAGCTTTTCCGCGTGATGCGGCCCGCCGCGGCACTGTGCTTCAGCATTATCCATCCGTGTTTCATGACGCGCGGCTTCGGATGGATTCGCGACGAGTCGGGACGCGAGACCGGCTACACCGGCGGCGAGTATTTCAACGATAAGCCCTGGATCGAGCGATGGAACTTCACGAAGGCTCCGGGAGCCGCCGACCGGGAACCCTTCTCGGTGCCGCGCTTCGATCGCACGCTCTCCGAATACATCAATCCGGTGATTGGCGCCGGATTCAAGCTCGAAGAGATTCACGAGCCGCGGCCCTCGGAGGCGGCCTGCCGCGCGCATCCGTGGCTCGTGCGATGGCGTGAGCATATGCCGCTGTTCATTTACGTGCGCGCCGCGAAACCGCGCGGGTGAATCCGGCTTTGGATTGGCGCCGGGAGTTGGATTACCGCATAATCCGCGTGCGGGAACCGGGTCGGGAAAACGATGCGATCAATTCGTCGGTTGAATCTGGCCGCGCTCATGATGGCGCTGCTGATACTTGCCGGATGCGAGGTCGAGGGTTCCGCGTTCAAACGGATGGCGCGGCCGAGCACCAAGGCGATCATCTACGTTTATCGGCCGTATCACTACATCGGCTCGATCGAAGAGCCGGAGATCACCTGCGGCAGCGGCACGATCGCGATCGGCGCGGGCGGCTATCATGCGTTCGTCGAGGAGCCGGGAACGATCAAGTGTTACGCGGCGGCCGCGCAGGGAAATCCGATCAGCTTCGAGGCGCGCCCCGAAACCGATTATTTCGTGCGCGAGATCGTTTCCGGCTCGCTAACCACGAGCCAGGTCACGTTGACCAAGGTCGATCGCGCCACCGGCCTCGACGAAATCGAATCCACCCGCACGCCGCAATGAGCACGCACGGGGGATAGCCGCGATGCATCGAATCGTGACCCTGCTGCCGAGCGCGACCGAAATCGTCTGCGCGCTCGGATTCAAGGGCGAGCTGGTTGGCCGCTCGCACGAGTGCGATTTTCCCTCCGGCGTCGAGGCGCTGCCCGCGCTCACCGAGCCCAAGTTCAAGGTCGAGGGCGCCAGCGCCGAGATCGACCAGCGGGTCAAACGGATTGTCGGCGATGCGCTGTCGGTGTACCGCGTTGACGCGGCGAAGCTGCGCGAACTACGCCCAGACGTGATCGTCACGCAATCGCAATGCGAGGTCTGCGCCGTCAGCCAGAGCGACGTCGAGGCCGCGGTCGCCGAGTGGCTGGGCGCGCGGCCACAGATTGTTTCGCTGGCGCCGTATGCGCTGGACGACATCTTCGCGGACCTGAAGCGGGTCGCGTCGGCCCTGGAGGCGCCGGAGCGCGGCGATGCGCTGTCGGCAAGGCTCACGGCGCGGATGCGGGAAATCGCGGCGCGGGCGGCCACGCTCGCGGCGCGTCCGGGGTTCGCGTGTATCGAGTGGATCGATCCGCTGATGGCGGCGGGGAACTGGATGCCGGAGCTGGTGGCGATGGCCGGCGGCGAGAATCTTTTCGGCCGCGCCGGCGAGCATTCACCGTGGATGACGTTCGAGCAATTGTGCGCCGCCGATCCTGAAGTGATCATGCTCGCGCCGTGCGGATTCGATATCGCGCGCACGCTCGGCGAGCTCCCGGCGCTCGCGCGCGACGCGCGCTGGAGTGATCTGCGCGCGGTGCAAAATCGGCGCGTGTTCGTTGCCGACGGGAATCAGTACTTCAATCGCCCGGGACCGCGGATCGCCGAGTCGCTCGAAATCCTTGCCGAAATCCTGCATCCCGAAGCCTTCAATTTCGGCCATCAGGGAACCGGCTGGCGCCTTATCTAGCTGGCGGGCGGCTTTTTCGACAGGTAGCGCATCCCGATGCGCGCGGGTGTGAGCTCGAGGCCAAACTCCGCCACCAGCGGAGCCACGTCGCAGGCGTTGTCCGCCGTAACGAACGTGACGGCATCGCGCGACAGCATCGGCTTGGGCAGCCGTTCGGCGATCGCGCCGATCCCGCGCATCAGTCCTTCCGGAATATGAACGATCGGGCGGCGATGTCCGCTCGCCTCCATGATCGTCCTCATCATCTCGTCAAAGGTCATCAGGTCCGGTCCGCCGACTTCATAGGTGGCGTTCTTGCCGCGGCCGGAAATCGCCAGCGCGACGCACGCCGCAAGGTCGTCAACCAGCACGGGCTGGACCTTCTGCCGCCCGGTTCCGGGCACGGCGAAGACGGGAGCGAGCTTCAACAGCTTGACGAAATTGTTGAGCACCGAGTCTTCAGGCCCGTACACGAGCGAGGGCCGGAAGATCGTGTAGGCGAGGCCCGACTCGCGGATCGCGCGCTCGGCTTTGCCCTTGGCGCGAAAGCCCGGATGGGCCGAGGTCTCGTCGGCCGCGGCGCCGCTGAGGTAAATGAATTGCGCGACGCCGGTTTGCTTGGCGGCGGCGATCAGCGCCAGCACCCCGCCCAGATCGATTCGCTCGAAGGTCAGGCCGCGGCGCGGATTCTCGACCGGGTAGCCGTCGAACTGGATCGCATCAACGATCGCGGCCGCGCCCTCGAGCGCGGCGCGCACCGAATCCGGCCGCGTGATGTCGGTCTGCACAAACTCGGCGTGGCTATCCCAGAGCTGCGCGCGCGCGTTTTCCGGATTGCGGCTCAGCACGCGGAGCTTGATTGCTGAAGTCGCGGCCAAACGCCGCACGATCGCGCGGCCGATAAATCCCGACCCGCCCGCGATCGCGACGATTTTTTCCTTCATCGCTTCCATCGCTGCTATCGCTTCTTCCATCGGATGCCTGCCGTGGAGCGCGCGCACCGCGGCGCCGCGAGTGCGGTTAGTGCGTTTTGCGCCGCGGCTGTGGAGGCTTGGCGCGCACGGGACTCCGCCGCCGCATCCGGCGCCGCGGACGGACGTAGTCGGCAGGCGCCTCGGCGTGCGCGTCCGGCGCGGTGCGTATCGCGGCGCTATCAAACGGGACCAGGCTGAACCGTGAAATTTCGGGCCGGCAGTTGATCCGGATCCGCAGCCAGAATGTGCCGAGCCCGCGATTGGTGTAGATGTAAAAATCCTCGTACTGATTGAGTCCCGAATAGAAGCGCTTGCCGATCCGCAAAATCGACTTGAGCGGCGAGCCGTAGTACGGAATCCGCACCACGCCGCCGTGGGTGTGGCCCGAGAGCATCACGCCCGGATGCAGATGGCGTGCGTACAGGGCGGTGTCGGGATTGTGCGCCAGCACGATTGCGCTTTCGCCCGGTTGCACGCCCGCCAGCGCGCGCGCGGGTTCCGCGTGGCGCGACCACAGATCATCGATTCCGGCGACGATCAACTCGTGGCCGCGAACCATCACGCGCCGATTCTCGTTGGCCAGCACCTCGGCGCCCGCGCCGCGCAGCGCGGCGGTGATCTTCTCGGCCGAAGACCAGTGATCGTGGTTGCCCAAAATCGCGATCACGCCGCACGCCGGCTTCAAGCCGGAAAGCGCCTCGCGAAATGGCGCGATAAAACGCTGCATGGTATCGGGACCGGAAAAATAATCGCCGGTCAGGAACACCAGCTCCGGACGCTCGCGATTGATCGCGCCGACGGCGGCGTGCAGCCGCGCCAAATCTTCGTCGCGATCGACGTGAAAATCGCTGATCTGGCAGGCGACCACGCCGCGATGCGCCTCGGCCAGCGCGCGCACCGGCAGCTCGATTCTCGTGACCTCGAGCCCATCGATCGTCTTGCGCCACATCCTGTGCAGCGGACGCAGCGCGAGCGGGGGCCTGCGCTTGCGCGGCCCGGCGTGCTCGGCATGCTTGGAGTGCGGGGGATCGGCGATTAACTCCGCCGTGGACATAAGAATCACTATCCTAGAACAGATCGAGCAGCCGACGGAAGCTATCAAGATGAACAATACGATCGTCCGGCATAATCGCCTCGTGTTCGAGTTCCCAGGTATGTGGATGCGGGATGTAAACCGCGCGCAGTCCCGCGCGCACCGCGGGATTGATGTCGGAGCGCGGGCTGTTGCCGATCATCCAGGTCAGCTCGGGCCGCAACCCGGCCTCATCGATCAGCCGCCGGTAGGCGTCGGTGTCTTTCTCGCGCGGCGTCTCGACCCGGCTGAAGTGCGCGTGCAGGCCTGAACGCCGGAGCTTGTCGAGTTGCTCGTCGCGCTGCCCCTTGGTGAAGATCATCAGGTGATGACGCCGCGCGAGCACGGCGATAGTTTCCTCGACACCGGGCAGCAGCGGGCAATCGCGCGCGCACAGATATTCTCCGATCCGATCGACCTCCGCGTGCAGCGCCGCCGCGCGTGCGCCGTCGGCGAGTTCGCCGGCCGCCTGATGCAGCGCCAGCACGTACGGGCGGCGTCCGTAGCCGTGCGTAAGGATGAGCTTCAACTCGGCGCGCCGCACCGCATCGGCGGCGGATTGCTCGCATGGCGCCGCGCCGCATTCGGCCGCGGCGGCGGCGAACTGGGCGAACGCCTCGAGGAAATGGATATTCGAGTCCCACAGCGTGTCATCGGCATCGAAGACCAGATGGCGCCGCTCGCCGTTGTGCGCAGTCATCACCTGAAAGGTTATTCGCGCGCGCACGGCCGGGCAATCGCACGGTTATGCGGAGCCGCTGATCAGGCGCGCGCCGGCGGACGGCCCGAGGGCAGAATCGCGAGCGCGCCGGTGCTCGGGTTGCGTCCAACGTAAACCTCGAGCTCGTAAACCCGGCGCAGATTTTCCTCGGTCAGCACTTCGACAGGGGTCCCGGTCGCCACCGCGACGCCGTCTTTCAGCAGCATCACGCGGTCCGCGTAAGTCGCGGCGGCGTTCAAGTCGTGCAGCGTCGCTATTACCGCCATCGCGCGCTCGGCGGCGAGCTCGCGAAACCGCGCGAAGATGCCGGCCACATGGCGCAGGTCGAGGAACGCCGTCGGTTCGTCGAGCATCACGACCCGCGGCTGCTGCGCGAGCGCGCGCGCAAGGAACACGCGCTTGCGCTCTCCGCCCGAGAGCTCCTCGACGTGGCGATGGGCGAATTCGAGCAGGTCGAAATGCGCCAGCGCCTCGCGCGCGATCTCTAGGTCGGCATGGCTCTCGAACCGGAACGCACCCAGATGCGGCGCGCGTCCCATCAGCACGAGCTCGAGGACCGTGAAGCGGAACGCGACCTGGTTTTCCTGCGCGACCGAGGCGACCACTTTCGCCAGCGCCCGCCGATCGTAAGATTCGAGCGGACGTCCGCAAATCTCGACCGTGCCGCCGCGCCGCCGCATCGAGCCCGCCAGCACGCGGAGCAGCGTCGATTTGCCGCTGCCGTTGGGTCCGACGATCGCGAACACCTGCCCCGGTTCCACGCTCAGCGATATCCCGCGCAGCACGTCGGCGGCGGCGTATCCGGCGTGAATCTGGTCCGCGCGGACGGCGGCAGGATTTGCCGGCGCGGAATTCACAGCGAAAGCGCCCCGCGGTCCTGGCGCCGGAGCATGTAGATGAAAAACGGACCGCCGCACAGCGCCGTGATCGCGCCGACCGGAATCTCGGCGGGCGCGATTACGACTCGCGCCGCCAGGTCCGCGAGCACCATGAATGCCGCGCCGCCCAGCAGCGACGCCGGCAGCAGCAATCGATGGTCCGAGCCGAACGCGAGCCGCAGCACGTGCGGCACAATCAGGCCGACGAACGAGATGATCCCGCTGACCGAGACCGCGGCCCCGATCATCAGAGAAGTCGCGATGAAGATATTTCGCCGCAGCGCGTTAATCTCGACCCCGAGCTCGGCCGCCGTCTCGTCGCCCAGGCTCAGCAGATTCAGGTCGCGCGCCTTCGACATCAGCACCGCGAAACCCGCGGCGCCAAGTCCGCTGACGACTGCGACTTCGCGCCAGGTCGGAGCCTCGAGGCTGCCCATCAGCCAGAACAGAATCGTGTGCGCGTAATATAGATTCACCACGCTGTTCACCAGCATAATCGCGGCGCCCCAGAACGCGTTGAAGATCACCCCGACCAGCAGCAGCGTGAACGGCTCGAGCTGCCCGTCCACCTGCGCGATCCGGTAAACCGCCAGGGTCGAGAGCAAGGCCGCGGCGAACGCGAAGATCGGCACCACGCTCTGGCCTGCGCCGATTCGCGACGCGAACACCAGGGCCAGGATCGCGCCGAACGCGCTGCCGCCAGAGATGCCCAGGATGCCGCCCTCCGCCAGCGGATTGCGCACGAGAGCCTGCAGCGCCGCTCCGACGCTGGCGAGCACGGCGCCCACCGCGATTCCCATCATCACCCGCGGCAGGCGCGCGGCGACAAAAATCACGTGGTCGGGGCTGGCCGGATCAAAGAGCGCGCGCTCCAGACTGATATGCACGCTGCCGAAGGCGGTCGCGATCAGCGCGGCGGCGGCGGTCAGCGCCGCCAGTGCGCTCACGATCGCGAGCATCCGCCCGCGCGTCAGATGCGCCCCGGCAAGGTCGTCGAACCCGGCGCCCACGCGACTGATTTGTGGCGCGCCGCCTGACTGAATCATCGCGCGACCTCGACCGGGTGGAGCGCGGCCGCGGATTGCGGAAACCGCGCCGGATGAATCATCGCCGCCAGCATCTCGAGTGAGCTGCCGACGCGCGGGCCTGGATGCAGAATCGGGTTGTCCGGATAACCATACACGCGATGATTTCGCACCGCGGGAATAGTTGAAAAGCGGTTCCAGAAACGGCCCGCAGCGGTGCCCATCTGGCCGTCGAGAATCACGTCGGGGCGGGTAGCGATGATGTACTCGATGCTGAGTTCGGGCCATTGCTGGCCCGAGGCGTGCGCGATGTTCTCCGAGTTGGCGATGGTCAGCAGGTCGTCGAGGTAGGTTCGCCATCCGACTGCGACTATCGGTTCGTGACCGACCAGCATCAGCACCCGCGGACGCCGGGAACCGGCCACACGCGCGCGCACCGAGGCGATCCGCGCGTCGAGCCGCGCCACAAGCGCGCGCGCGGCGTCAGCGCGGCCTACGCGGCCGCCGATATCCCGGATGCTCGCCTCGATCGCCTGCAGTGAATCGTCACCTACGGTGATCACCGAGCATCCGGTCGCGCGCACCACTTCGAGCTCACGCGTATCAGAGGACAGTCCAAGTCCGATGACCAGGGTCGGGCGCAGGCCGATGATTGCCTCGACGTTGGGAGTCAGAAACGAGCCGACCCGCGGCAGGCGGGTCGCCGCCGGAGGGTAGTCGCAATACTGCGAGACGCCGACGACCTGGTCACCCGCGCCGAGTGCAAACAGAGTCTCCGTGACCGAGGGCGCCAGCGAGACGATTCGTTGGACGGGAGACGCAGCGGCGGCCATCGCCGGCGCCGCGATCCGCGCGCAGCACAAGAGCGCCGCGGCGGCGGCCAATCGTGCGCGTCCGATTGCGAGAGCCATCCGGCGAAGGTAGCCGATCCCGGGCGCTCCGGTAAGTGGATGGGTGGAGCGCAGTTGCATCGGCACGCGCGGGTCGATTAGCTTCATCAGTCAGCCAAGGAGACCGCACTTGCTCAAAATTGCCGTATGCATCAAGCAGATCCCGCTGATCGAAGACGCGAACTTCGACGCCGAGACCAAGACCATCAAACGCGACGGACCGGCCGTAATCAGCGCGTTCGACCTGCGCGCGATCGCGGTTGCGGTCGAACTCAAAGCGCGCCACGGCGCCGATACAACCGTGATCACGATGGGTCCGGCGCAGGCCCGCGCCGCGCTTACCGACGCGCTGGCGATGGGGCTGGACCGGGGAGTGCATCTCGAAGACCGCGCGTTCGCGGGATCGGACACGCTGGCAACCGCCCGGGCGCTGGCGACGTGGCTCGCGCGCGAGAGCTTCGATCTGGTGATCCTGGGCAAGTATTCGCTCGACGCGGAGACCGGGCAGGTCGGTCCCGAGCTCGCCGAGCTGCTCGCGGCGGCGCAGATCACGGGCGTGCGCAAACTCGAAATCGCCGGCCAGATTCTCCGCGCCGAACGCGAGAGCGACGAGGGCTTTGACGAAATCGAAGCGCGGATGCCCGCGGTGATAACCTGCGCCGAGCGCGTGGCGCTGCCGGTCAAGATAACGCCGGACGCGCAGGAGGCGGCGAAGTCGAAGCCGCTCATAACGGTGCGTGCGGGCCAGCTAAGCGGGGATCCGGCGGCGTTCGGATTTTCCGGCTCGCCGACCTGGGTGCAGGAGGTGCGCGTTCAGGCGCCGCCCAAGACCGAGTGCCGGATGATCGATGCGTCAGACCCGGAGCGCGCCGCGAGCGCGGTGATCGACGCACTCGACGCGATTGGCGCGCTCGAGCCGCGCCGGCGCGTCCGGCGCCCGATCTCGCCGCAAGCGCGCCCCAGCGTGCGCGGGCGCGATCTTTGGGTCGCGTGCGAGACCGATCTCGCCGGACATATCACCCGCGCATCGCTCGAGTTGCTGTCGGAGGCCGACGCCCTTGCGCCGCGGCTCGGCGGCGCGGTGATCGCGCTGGGTTATCCGGCGGCGTTCGCAAGCCATGCCGCGATCGCCGCCAGCTACGGCGCCGATCGCGTCGTGGTGCTGGATCATCCGGGGCTTGATGCCTATTCGCCCGCGCGGCTGGCCGAGGCGGTCGCGCAACTCGTGCGCGCGCGCGCTCCGTGGGGTCTCCTGCTGCCCGCGAGCGAGCACGGACGCGACTGGGGGCCGCGGCTGGCGGCGCGGCTTGGGCTGGGACTGACGGGCGACGCGATCGGAATCGAGATTGACGCGGACGGCAGGATGGTGGCGCTCAAGCCGGCATTCGGCGGAAACGTGGTCGCGCCAATCTTGTCGAAGACCTATCCGCAGATGGCGACCGTGCGCGCCGGCGTGCTCGAACTTGCGGAGCCACAGGCGGACAAGCACGCGCCGATCGAAATTGTGAAGCCGGAGATCGCGCCGGCGTTCATCCGGCTGGTCGCATCGCACTCGCTGCTCGACGAATCGCTCGAGCCGCTCGAGGGCGCCGAGATGGTCGTCGGCGTCGGCACCGGCATCGGCGGTCCCGGCGGCGTCGCGCAGGCGAGCGCGCTGGCGCGAGTGCTGCACGGAGCGCTGTGCGCGACCAGGAGGGTGACGGACGCCGGATGGGTTCCGCGTCAGTTGCAGGTTGGGCTTACGGGCAAGTCGATCGATCCGCGCTTGTACTTCGCGATCGGAGTGCGCGGCGCGGAGAATCACACTGTCGGCATCAAGCGCGCCGGCACGGTGGTGGCGATCAACAACGATCCCGAAGCGCCAATCTTCGAGCGCGCCAACCTGGGACTGGTGGCCGATTGGTCCGCGATTTTGCCCGCGATGACCGAGGCGCTGCGCAACCGGCTGCGCTAACGCCGCGCGGCGCAGGGGGCGCTCGAGCAATCCCTGCTAGGCGCGGAGTTCGTAGAGCGCGGAGAAAAGATCCTCGATCGGAAGGCGGCGGAACTGCGTGAAGCCCGCCTCGCGCGTGAGTTCGCGGGCCTTTTCCTCGCCCATGCACGCGCCGATTCCGGCGCCGCCTCCGGCCAGCGACACGCTCATGCAATACAGCGTGGACATCGAGTACATCATGCGGCCCATCGGATTGATGTTGTCCTCGACGCGCGAGGAGACGTTGACCTCGACCATCAGGTAGGCGCCGCCGGGCTTGAGCGCGCCGCGAATCGAGCGCAGCAGGGCGGCCGGATCGATCGAGTCGTGCACCACGTCGAAGGTCGAGATGAAATCGAACGCGGCGGGCGGAAGCTTGGAGCAGTCGCGCACCTCGAAGGTGATGCGCTCGCCGAGCCCCGCCGCGCGGGCGTTGTTGCGCGCGCGTTCGAGCGAACCCGGATGCGCGTCGAAGCCGGAAATTTTCGCGGCCGGAAACGCCGCGGCCAGCGCGATCGCGGCGCGGCCGCTGCCGCATCCGACGTCGAGCGCCGCACCTCCGGCGCCGAGCGCGGCGATGACCTGCGGCATCGTCGGCAGCCATTTGCGGATCAGTTGATGGCGGTACATCGCGGCCGACGACCGTTCCATCGACTCGAAGGTCTCGGGCGGGTACTCGCTCTGCGCGACGCCCTTGCCGGACTTGAACGCTTCCATAACCTTGGGTGTGACGGAGAGGTTGGCGATTATTCCCTGGATGAATCCGCCGCTGAAGAACGGCGAATCCTCGCGCGCCAGGACCATCGCATGCTCCGGCGGCATCGCGTAGCGCCGCGACGCCGGATCGTAGGTGACGTATTGCGCGGCGGCCATCGCGCCCAGCCATTCGCGCAGGTAGCGCTCGTTGAGGCCGCTTTTGGCCGCCAGCTCCTC
>DATKSQ010000027.1:0-49297 GCA_035531615.1 Binataceae bacterium (SeqCode) | reverse complement strand
AGGGGCGCAGCACCTCGGGGACGGTAATCGAGCCGTCGGCTTCCTGGTAGTTCTCCATGACGGCCGGCAGCACCCGGCCGGCGACGCCGGAGCCGTTGAGGGTGTGGACGAACTCGACGCGGGCGTCGGGTGAGGGGCGGTAGCGGATATTGGCCCGGCGCGCCTGGAAGTCCTCGAAGTTCGAGCACGACGAAATCTCGACGTAGCGGTTCTGGCCAGGCATCCAGACCTCGGGATCGAACGTCATCGACGACGAGAAGGTGAGATCGGCGGTGCACAGCTGCAGCACGCGATAGGGCAGCTTCAGGGCTTGCAGCACGGAGCAGGCGTCGGCTAGGAGCGACCTCATCTCGTCGTACGAATGCTCGGGCTCGACGAACTTCACCAGCTCCACCTTGTCGAACTGGTGGACGCGGATCAGGCCACGAGTGTCGCGACCGGCGGCGCCGGCCTCACGCCGGAAGCAGGCAGTGTAGGCTACGAAGCAGCGCGGCAGGGTGCCCGGCTCCAGTATCTCGCCACCGTACATGTTCGTCACCGGCACCTCCGCGGTGGGCACCAGGAACAGCCCGTCCGGCTCGGTGCGGTACATGTCCTCCTCGAACTTGGGCAGCTGGCCGGTGCCGACCATGGCTTCGCGTTTGACCAGGTATGGCGGCTGCAGCTCGGTATAGCCGCGGCTGGTGTGCCAGTCCAGCATGAAGTTGATGAGGGCGCGGTTGAGCTTCGAGCCCGCGCCCTTGAGCATGAAGAAGCGGCTGCCTGAGATCTTGGCCGCGCGCTCGAAGTCGATGATGTCCAGGGCCTCGCCAAGGTCCCAGTGCGGCTTCGGCTCGAAATCGAACTGCCGCGGCTCACCCCAGCGCTCGACTTCGACGTTGTCTTCCTCTCCGGCTCCACGCGGCACTGACTCGTGAGGCAGGTTGGGGATGTGCAGCAGGTTATCGTCGCGCTGGGCTTCCATCGGCGCGAGAGATTCTTCAAAGTGCTTGATCTCGTCCGAAACGCGGCGCATCTCGTCGCGAACCGCGTCGCGCTCGGCGGCGTCCTTGATCCGCGGGAAGCGCTTGGACGTCTCGTTACGGCGCTGCTGCAACTCTTGCAGCTGGGCTTGGATCTGCCGGATGTCGTGGTCGACTTCCAGCAGGGCGTCGATCGGGGCGTCGGCCACGCGCTTGAGGCGAGCGCCCTCGCGCACCCGCTCGGGCTCGTTGCGGATCAGTTGCAGCGGGAGCATGACTGAATAAACCTACCAGCAAGCGCCGTTCAAGGGCTTGCTGGCCGCTCCCCATTCGACCTAAGGCGTGGCGCTTTCGTTGCCCGATAGTTCGCAATGGACTACAATCGCCAGCGGCCTAGACCTGCGTGGTGTAGTCGGAGAGTGCTTGCCGGCTGCGCGCGGTGAGCGTGGCAAATCGGGCCAACATTCAAAGCGGAGGCATTTTCTTGGCTGTGGACCAGACGAGTGATTCGTCGCGAGGAAAAAACGGCGGGCGGGCTGTTCGCGATAAGTACGGAGTGGATTTCTTTCGCGAGATTGGGCGGAAGGGCGGCAACTCGCTCAAGGAGCGGGGCGCGAACTACACCGAGCTGGGCCGCATGGGTGGCGAAGTGACGAAGGCTCGCCACGGCAGCGAGCACTACTCCGAAATTGGCCGCAAGGGTGGCCGCAACGGTCGCGGCGCCAGCAAGAAGGGCAGCGGCCGCAAGAAAGCCAGCTAAGCCGCGCGCCGGCGCTGAGCCGGGGCAGCGGAGCCTCGCTATGGTAGGATGGCGGGAGTCATGATCAGCCAGCCAAGGCGCCGGCGGGGCGCCGCTCTCGCCGGTTACGCCACGCTGATGCTCGCCGCCTGGGTGGGCTTGGTGTTTGTGGCCAAGTCCCTTGCGGAGAAAGAGGCGACGGCCGGGTTCGCCGCCTTTGTGGGCTTTATGGTCCTCGCCATGTCGGTGGTGACCTACGTGCTGTTCATGATGGCTGTCGATTCCGACAAAGGCTGATCTTCCCACTCCTGAGCGGGAGTGCTCCCAGATGCGCTAGCGTTGGCATGTGCCCACGCGCGCGCCAACTCGGCGTAAAACGCCCAAGCCGCGTGCCTGGCGCGTTACCGATCGCAAGCCGCCGCCTCCGTGGCAGCAGCTGGGCGTGCCGATGGCGGCAGCCGTGATTGCCATCGGGATTGGGGTGGCGTTGCTGCTGACAACCGGCGTTTTCGGCTCGAGTGCCCCGCAAGTGACGGCGGTGGCGACGGCCGCACCGACGCGCCGGATCGTGAGCTCCACCATCAGCGGCAGCACGCCAACGGCAACGTCATCGCCGTTGGCGGTGACGCCTGTGCCGGCGGTTGGGGGCAGCCTGCCCTCGGCTGCGCCGGGGCTGACCCTCTCGCCGGGCCCGCCAGCTCAGGTTCAGCCGGTCACGCCGGTCACGCCAGCGCGGGCGTCCGCGCCGCCGGCGCTGGCCAGCGCCGGCGGCTTGCCCGGCGCCCTCGCCACGGCTCGGCCGGCCACGCCGGTGCCGACAACCTCGATTGAGGACGAGCTGCGAAGTATTGATGCCACTGCCACAGCGTTGTCGTCGCGGATTGACTCGCTTGCTTCCAGCCCGACGGCTTCTTCGGGAACCCCGCGGGCTGCCGCCACGGAAACGCCGATACCGACGGCGGCGCCGCCTGTCGTTCCGCAGCCTTCTATTTAGGGTCGCCGGCAGCCCCTAGATCAGCGGGTAGGCTGGCGGGACCATGTCTTCGATGGAGCGGCTGCCCCAGGACCAGTTGGGGACGTCGGCCCAGGCTTTCTCGCCTTCGCGCTGGCACTCGTCGATAAGCTCGCGCTGGTTGACGGTGGCGAGCTCGCCGTTGCGGACGACGACCTTGCCGTCCACGAAGACGGTGTCTACGTCCGAAGCCGTGCCCGTCTCGACCAGGCTCTTGATGGGATCGTGGATAGCGCCGAAGTGAAACTTCTTCATATCGAAGATGACGATGTCAGCCTTCGCTCCGGGCGCCAGCCGGCCGAGATCGTCCCGGCCCAGGGCTTTGGCGGCGTTGACCGTGGCGGCGTCGAACACGTCGCGTGGGGTCCCGGACAAGAAGCTCTTGTCGGCCACGCGGCTGAGCAGCATGGCGTAGCGCATCTCGGCCAAAATGTCGCCCGGCGGGAAGTCAGTGCCGATGGTCATGTTCACACCGGCCTCGATGTAGCGGCGCAACGACTCCAGGTGAACGCCCATGTGGAAGTACTTCAAAGGCGAGTGCGAGACGGTCGCGTGCGACTCGCCGAGCAGTCGTAGGTCGGGAGCGTCAGGATAGCGCGTCCAGCTGTGGCCGGAGATGAACAGCACGTGGTCCAGGATCACGTCCGTGCCCAGCAAGCCAGCCTTGTCCAGCAGCTGGATCGGCGTCATGCGATAGGTGTCGAGCACCCGCTCCATCTCCAGGCCGTGGATGGCGGCGTGGATGGTGATGGGCAGCCTGTTCCGGCGGCCCTGGACGGCCGTTTCGCGCAGCAGCTCGAGGGTGCAGGTGTCGGGGTGGCCGGCGCACAGCAGGGCTTTGATCCGGCCGTTGGCGTGGCCATCGCACTTCTCGGCGAAATCGAGCGAGCGCCTAAGGGCGTTGAAGCCGCGCTGGTCGTCCCAGTCGTACTCGATGGAGCCGTCTTCGCGGGCGAAGATGAGGGCGTTGCGGTGGCCAGGCCCGGTGTAGACGCGGATGCCGAGCTCGCCGGCGAAATGAACGAACTCCTCCGGCTCGCCACCGGCGGCGAACTCCAGGACGGTCGTTTGTCCGGCCTGCAGGCATTGGCCCAGGCCCCACAGCACGCGCAGCCGCAGCGGCGGCTCGTAGCGTGGCTTGCCCTTGACGCCGGAGTGCCAGTTCAGGTAGTTGCGGGCCATCGAATCGGGCCGGCCGCGGTCCAGGAAGATGTAGTCGCCGGCGTTGGTGCCGGCGTGGCGGTGAGTGCAGATCAAGCCGGGAGAAACGAGCTTGCCGCCGGCGTCGATGGTCTGGTCAACCGGCCCGTCGTAGCTCTTGCCCGTGTGGAGCACGTGGTCGTCCTCCAGCACGCATACGCCATCGCGGATGATCTGGTGTTGGCACCCGTCCCAGCCGGCCACCCAACTGCCTTTGATGAGGGTTTTCACAATCCACAGAGGGTACAGTAAGCTGCGATGGCCGAGCCCCTTTTCCCGACCTCGGTGGTGGGCAGCTACGCGGTGCCGGAGTGGCTGGCCAACGTCAAAACCGACTTTTTCCAGCGGCGCGTGAGCCGCTCGGTGCTGGACGAGATTCACCTGGCGGCACTGAAATCGGCGGTGAAGGACCAGGAGCTGGCCGGGGTGGACGTCGTGACCGACGGCGAAGTGCGGCGGGACAACAGCCTGGACTACTTCCTGGTGCGCTTGCCCGGCGTCGATGTGGACAACCCCAACAAGGCCTATTACCTGGACTTCTTCCCCACCGTGGTCCGGGCTGAGATCGCGCCTGAGCCGCTGGGGCTGGTGGACGACTTTCGGCTGGTGTCGTCGCTCACGAGGCAGCGTGTGAAGTGCACCATCACCGGCGCGTATTCCATGCTGCGCCGGCTGCGCGACGAGCACTACGGCGACCAGCGCCGCCTGGGTTTGGTTTTGGCCGGAGTGGTGAACGCTGAGCTGCGGCGGCTGCAGGAAGCCGGCTGTGCCTTCGTGCAGATCGACGACGAGTACATCGCCGGCTACCCGGGCGACATCGGCTGGGCCGTCGAGCTCCTGAACCGATCCTTAGAGGGCGTCCACGTCAAGAAGGCTCTCCACATCTGCTTCGGGAACCGCTACGGCAAGCCGTCCTGGGCAGGCGACTACAGCTGGCTGACGCCAGCGATTTTCGACGCCGAGATCGATCAGCTCGTGCTCGAATTTGCCAGACGTGGACAGGCCGACCTGGCCATCTTCCGCGAGACGCCGCCACCGTTCGAGATTGGCCTGGGCGTGCTGGACGTGAAGGACTGGGCGGTCGAAACTCCGGAGATCGTGGCCAAGCGCATCATTCAGGCGACCAGCAGCGTCCGCGGCGACAAGCTGTGGATCAACCCAGATTGCGGGCTCCGCCACCTGAGCGTCGAGGTGGCTCGAGCCAAGCTGCGCGCGATGGTCGAAGGCGCCCAACTGGCCCGCGAACTGGTCTAAGAGCGCGGCCGGAAACGGCTAGCCCGCGGCCACACTTGTCGCTGCGGGCTGCATAATCTGGATCGGCCCTTGTTGGTCGGCGAAGCCCAGGACGGCGTAGACTTTCACGGGCTCGGCTTTGCCTTTGACGCGCACCTCGCCGCGATCTTCGAGCTTGGCGCCGCTGCCGTCGAGGAGGTCGACCGTGGCCTGGCTGATGATGACTTCGTCGTCCTTGGCCACTCCGCTGAGGCGGGAGGCAGTGTTGACGGTGTCGCCGAGCACGGTGTACTCCATGCGGTTCTTGGAGCCCATATTGCCGGCGACCAGCGGGCCGCTGTTGACGCCTACACCGAAGGTGGCCTCCTCGCCGGCCATCGACTTGCGGGTTTCCTTGACCCATTCCACGGCCTCGTACGCGGTGCGGCAGGCGGCGGCGGCATGGCCGCCCAGGTCCAGCGGGACGTTGAACATAACCATGATGTGGTCGCCGATGAACTTGTTCACGGTGCCGCCGTGCTCGTTGACAATGCGGACGATACCCTCGAAGTAGGTGTTCAGCAGCCGCAGCGTGTCCTCGGCCTTGACCCCATCAGGCAGGTAAACGTTGCCGAACAGGATGCTGGCGACCCGGCGCGAGCCGCCCAGGTTCAAATCGCCAGACGCTTGCATGCTCGACAATTGTTCGGCGACGGCAGGTGTGACGTAGCGGCCGAAAGTGCTGTACACCGCACTCCGCCGCCGTTGCTCCTCTAAGAACAGATACAGGAACAGCGCCGCCGAGGACAGGAGCAGCGCCGCGTCAACGTAGGCCAGGTTGGGCATCTCGGTGATCTGCTGATGCCCGATGGAGGTTGGCTGCAGGAGCTGGCCCGCGGCGAAGATGTAGCGGCCCGCGGTGTAGCCGGCGGCCAGCACGATGGTGGCCAGCCAGCCGGCAGCGCCAAAGCGCAGGAAGAAGCCGGCGGCGATGAGACTGGCGCCCAGCATGAAGGCCAGGGTCGTCTGCCACGGCTGCTCGGTGATGAACTTCCCCTCGATCACGCTCTGGGCGACATTGGCCCAAATTTCCACTTCCGGCATCTTCGCCAGGGAGCCGCTGGACGAAGTCGGCACGGGGTAGTCGTCGGCCAGGCCAGTGGCCGAGTAGGGCCCCACGAAAACCAGGCGGTTCCGGAGGCTGGCCGGGCTGGCCTGGCCTTCGGCTATCTTCGCCAGGCTGATGGTGTTCGGCTCGTAGCCGTAGGGCTTGCTGAAGTAGTAGATGGGCATGCGGAAATACTGGTCAATCGGAATGAAGTAGGGGCCGAAGTGCAGCCGGAAGGGGTTGTCTTGGAACTCCAAAGCATTTGTGAAGCCCGGCAGCCTCGCGGCGAACGAGATGGCCCCGACCAGCGGCAGCGGCAGGTATTGCTGCTGCCCGCTGTAGTACAGCAGCGGCAGGTTTCGGACGCTGAGGCCATCCAGGTCGACGTTGATGGCTGCCAGGATGGGCTTGCCGGCGGCTACCCCAGGGGCCATGGCCTGGAAGCTCTGGAACTCCAGGCCATGGCCGGCGACGTGCCGCGGCACGCCGTCGCCAGCGATGGCCATGACAACGGGCATGGGTTGGGAGCCGTCGGTGGGGTGCATGGCGTCGCGTATGGCCGCTGCCAGCTGGGCGTCGCCCCGCCCGGGGTCCTGGAAGGTGACGTCAAATGCCACGGCCCTGGCGCCGGCGGCTTTGAGCCGGCGGATGAGATCGGCGTAGTGCCCTCGGTCCCAGCTCTCCAGCCGGCCGTAGGCTCTGAGGCTGGCGTCGTCGATAGCGGCAATGACAATCGAGCCGAGGTTCAGCTTGCCTGAAGCTTGCTGCATGAGGTGGTCGGTGAAGAACCGCTGCTCCTCGTGAAGCAGGTCCTTGAACAGTGCGCCCAGCACAGCCAGATTGGCGACGAGCACCAGCAAGAGGCCAATGGCCACGCGGCGCAACGCGGGCCTGCTGACTTTCACGGCGCTAGGATACGACCCTTGAAGCCACGGGGCCAGGAATAGGGACTAGTGTCGGACCCTGAAAGTTGGAGGACCTCGCCAGCTACTTGCGGGCGGGCGAGCTGACCCTTTATACTGTCGGGACAAAGACGTAAATTCCCTGGGTTACGGTAGCCCATCGGGCAGCGGGACGTGCCTGGTGGGCTTTTTGTATCTCCCAAAAGAGGAAGGAAGCTTGCTCTACCACCGTCAGCGGCCGACACAGCCGGAAGGACTGTACGATCCTTCTTTCGAGCACGACGCCTGCGGCGTTGGGTTCGTGGCCAACATGACTGGCCAGAAGTCGCATCAGATCGTGCAGCAGGGCTTGCGCGTGCTGGACAACCTGTCGCATCGTGGCGCTTGCGGCTGCGATCCCCGCACGGGCGACGGAGCGGGCATTCTGATGCAGCTGCCGCACGAGTTCCTGCAGCGGCGAGCGCGAGAGCAGGGTTTCAGCCTGCCCGATCCGGGCGAGTATGGCGTAGGCATGGTGTTCCTGCCGCGGCCCCGCGGCCCCCGTTTCAGCCACGACCTGGACCAGTGCGAGCTGCTGTTCGAGGAGGCCGTCCGCGAGGAGGGCTTGCGGGTGCTTGGCTGGCGGAAAGTGCCGGTCGAGCTGTCGGCCTGCGGCGAAGTGGCTCGCGAAGTGGTGCCCGAGATCCGGCAGATATTCGTCGGCCGCGGCCATGCCGATCAGAGCCAGGCGGAGCTGGAGCGCAAGCTGTTCGTCGTCCGCAAGCGGGTGGAGAAGGCGGTCCGCGATGCGAACATGCGCGATGCCAACATGTTCTTTGTCTGCAGCCTGTCGGCCTCCAGCATCATCTACAAGGGCCTGCTGATGTCGCAGCAGATACCGGAGTTCTACCCGGACCTGAGCGACCCCAGTCTGGTCAGCGCGCTGGCGCTGATACATGCGCGCTTCAGCACCAACACGTTCCCTTCGTGGGATCTGGCCCAGCCGTTCCGCTACGTCGCGCACAACGGCGAGATCAACACCTTGCGAGGCAACGTCAACTGGATGCACGCCCGCGAGAAGCTGCTCGAGTCGCCGCTGTTCGGCGAGGACATCAAGAAGCTGCTGCCTGCGATCACCGTTGGTGGCAGCGACTCGGCGATGTTCGACAACGTGCTCGAGTTGCTGGTGGCCGGCGGCCGCTCGGTGGCCCACGCGATGATGATGCTCATCCCCGAGGCGTGGCAGAACGACCAAGATATGGCCGACGAGAAAAAGGCCTTTTACCAGTACCACTCCTCGCTGATGGAGCCGTGGGACGGCCCGGCGTCGATCGCGTTCTCGGACGGCACGGTCATTGGCGCGGTGCTCGACAGGAATGGCTTGCGACCGTCGCGTTACGTGGTCACGAAAGGAGGGCTGGTGGTCATGGCCTCGGAAGTCGGCGTGCTCGACATTCCGCCCGCCGAGATCGCCAGCAAGGGCCGCCTGCAGCCTGGCCGCATGTTCCTGGTCGATACCGCGCAGAAGTGCATCGTGTCCGACGAGGAGCTGAAGCGCGACGTGAGCGCGCGGCAGCCGTTCCGCGTGTGGCTGAACGACAACCTCAAGCGGCTCGAAGACCTACCGCCAATCGAGGTGGAGGATCGCGACGCGATCACGACTACAGGTCAGGCCGGGCTGGTGGCCTCAGGCCAGGCGGTGGCGGCGACGGGCGAGCCGATTCCGGCCATGGAGCCGCTGCACGACCTGCAGCAGGTGTTCGGCTACACGGTTGAGGACCTCAAGATTCTCATCGCGCCGATGGCGGCTAACGGCGAGGAGGCGGTGGGCTCGATGGGCACCGACACGCCGCTGGCGGTGCTGTCGGACCAGGCCCCGCCGCTGTTCAACTATTTCAAGCAACTGTTCGCCCAGGTCACCAATCCACCGATAGATCCGATACGCGAGGAGCTGGTGACCTCGGCCGAGACCACGATCGGTTCCGAGCAAAACCTGTTCGAGCAGTCGCCGGCGCACTGCCGGCAACTGCGGCTCAAGACTCCGATCATCACCAATGAAGAGCTCGAGCGGATCAAGCGCCTGTCCGAGCCCGGCCTGCGCGCAATCACGTTGCCGGCGCTGTTCCCGGTGCGCGACCCGGAAGCTGGCATGCGCGGCGCGCTCGACGAATTGTGCGCCAAGGCTTCCAAAGCGATTGAGGACGGCTACACGATCATCGTGCTGTCGGACCGCGGCGTGAATTCCGAGTACGCCGCGATCCCGAGTCTGCTCGCGACGGCGGCCGTGCATCATCATTTGATTCGCGAAGGCACGCGCACACGATGCGGGATCGTCGTCGAGTCGGGCGAGCCGCGCGAGGTGATGCATTGCTGCCTGCTGGCCGGGTACGGCGCCGGCGCGGTGAATCCGTACCTTGCATATGCGACGCTGGCCGGAATGATCGAGGACGGGCGGTTGTCCGATATCGACGAGGACACTGCGGTCCACAATTTTATCAAGGCTGCCACCAAGAGCATGATCAAGGTGGCGTCGAAGATGGGCATCTCGACCATCCAGAGCTATCGCGGCGCCCAGATCTTCGAGGCGATCGGGCTCGGCCGCGAGGTGATCGACCGCTACTTCACCTGGACCGCGTCGCGCGTGGGCGGCGTCGGTTTGGAAGCGATCGCGCGCGAGACCGCCGCGCGCCATCACCACGCCTTCGAGATTCAGCCCAATCTCGACGGCGAACTCGACGCGGGCGGTTACTACCAGTGGCGCCGCCGCGGCGAGTTCCACATGTACAACCCCAACACCATCGCCAAGCTCCAGCATTCCGTGCGCTCCGGCAACTACCGGCTGTTCAAGGAATACACGCGGCTCATCGATGAGCAGAGCCACAACCTCGCGACTCTGCGCGCGCTCTTGAAGTTCCGGCTCGAGCGCCCGCCCGTGCCGCTCGAGGAGGTCGAACCGGCGACCGAAATTGTCAAACGCTTCAAGACCGGTGCGATGTCATTTGGATCGATCAGCAAAGAGGCGCACGAGAATCTGGCGATCGCGATGAACCGGATCGGCGGCAAGAGCAACACCGGCGAAGGCGGCGAGGATCCCGCCCGTTTCGTGCGCGACCCCAACGGCGACTGGCGCCGCAGCGCGATCAAGCAGGTCGCATCGGCGCGCTTCGGCGTCACCAGCCATTATCTGGTCAACGCCGACGAACTCCAGATCAAGATGGCGCAAGGCGCCAAACCGGGTGAGGGCGGACAGCTTCCCGGGCATAAGGTCGATGACTTCATCGCGAAGATTCGCTACTCGACGCCCGGGGTCGGCCTCATCTCGCCGCCGCCGCATCACGATATCTACTCGATCGAGGATCTCGCGCAGCTCATCCACGATCTCAAGAACGCCAACAATCGCGCCCGGATCAGCGTCAAGCTGGTCGCCGAGGTTGGCGTAGGCACGATCGCGGCCGGAGTCGCCAAGGCCAAGGCCGACGTGGTTCTGATCAGCGGCCACGACGGCGGCACCGGTGCATCGCCGCTTCAATCGATCAAGCATGCCGGCGTCCCGTGGGAGCTCGGGCTGGCCGAGACCCAGCAGGTTCTGGTGATGAACGGCCTGCGCGGACGGATCCGAATCGAGACCGACGGCCAGTTGAAGACCGGACGCGACGTCGCGATCGCGGCCCTGCTCGGCGCCGAGGAATTTGGCTTCGCTTCGGCGGCGCTGGTCGCCTCGGGATGCATCATGATGCGCGTGTGTCACCTCAACACCTGCCCGGTTGGAATCGCGACCCAGGATCCCGAACTGCGCAAGAAGTTCGAGGGCAAGCCCGAGCACGTGGTGAACTTCATGATGTTCATCGCCGACGAATTGCGCGAGCACATGGCGCGGCTCGGATTTCGCACCGTCGCCGAGATGGTCGGGCACGTCGAATGCCTCGACATGAACGGCGCGATCGATCATTGGAAGGCGCGCAACGTCGATCTGAGCGCAATCCTGCACAAGCCCGAGGTCGCGGACGGCGAACCGCTGCACGCGGTCGAAGCGCAGGATCACGGACTCGACAAGGCGCTCGACAATCAGCTTATCGAACTCGCGCGCGAGGCCCTCGATCATCGCCGCCCGGTCGAGATTCATCTGCCGATCCGCAACGTCAACCGCACCGCGGCCACGATGCTATCGGCGGAAATCTCGCGCCGCTTCGGCGCCGAGGGTCTGCCGCCGCACACGATCCAGATCCACTTCAAGGGTTCCGCGGGACAGACCTTCGGCGGATGGCTCGCGCCGGGAGTCGCGCTTTTCCTTGAAGGCGACGCCAACGACTACTGCGGCAAGGGTCTCTCGGGCGGTTTCATGGCGGTGCGGCCACCGCGGGAAGCCACCTTCAGGGCCGAGGCGAATATCCTGATCGGCAATACCGCGCTGTACGGCGCCACCGGAGGCGAGGCGTTCTTTCGCGGCGTCGCGGGTGAGCGCTTCGCGGTGCGCAACAGCGGCGCGCACGCCGTGGTCGAAGGCGTGGGCGACCACGGCTGCGAATACATGACGCGCGGCCTGGTTGTAGTGCTCGGCAAGACCGGACGCAACTTCGCAGCCGGGATGTCGGGTGGAGTTGCCTTTGTGCTCGATGAGGACGGCAGCTTCGCGCCACGGTGCAACCTTGGGATGGTCGAGTTGGGCCCGGTCACCGACGCGGACGATCTCAAACAGTTGCATGTGCTCATCATCCGTCACCGCCAGTACACGCAGAGCGCGCTGGCGGAGCGAATTTTGGTTGACTGGAATTCATCTGCCGCGAAATTCGTGAAAGTGCTGCCGACCGAGTACCGCATGGTCCTCGAGCGCCAGCATCTCGGCCGCGGTAACGATATGGCGCGGCTGGCCGCGGTCTAATTTCAGCGCGCGCGGGCGCACGCGCAGGCAAATCCGGACGGGGAGAGCAGTCTTAAGATGGGAAAGATCACGGGCTTCATCGAGATCAAGCGCGAGACGCCGTCGCGCCGTCCGGTCGCGGAGCGGCTAAAAGATTGGCGCGAGTTCGATCTCAAGCTGCCCGAAGACAAGCTCGCAAGGCAGGGCGCGCGATGCATGGATTGCGGAATTCCCTTCTGCCACAAAGGATGCCCGCTCGGCAATATTATTCCCGACTGGAACGATCTGATCTATCGCGGGCGCTGGCGCGACGCGCTCGAGCGCCTGCACTCGACCAATAACTTTCCCGAGTTCACCGGCCGCGTCTGCCCCGCCCCGTGTGAGGAAGCCTGCGTTCTCAACATCAATAACGATCCCGTCACGATCAAGCTCATCGAAAAAAGCATCATCGATCACGCCTGGACCGAAGGCTGGATTAAGCCGCAGCCGCCCGCGCGCAAAACCGGCAAGCGGGTCGCGGTCGTCGGCTCGGGTCCGTCGGGACTCGCTTGCGCGCAGCAGCTTGCCCGCGCCGGACACTCCGTCACCCTCTACGAACGCTCGGACCGGGTCGGTGGTTTGCTCATGTACGGGATTCCAGACTTCAAGCTCGAGAAGCGCCAGGTGCTGCGGCGCGTCGAGCAGATGAGCGCCGAAGGCGTCGAGTTCGTCACCAATTGCCGCGTCGGATTGGATCTGTCCGCCGAAGAGCTCCGCGCGAGGCACGACGCGATTTGCCTGACGATGGGCGCAACCAAGCCGCGCGATCTGCCAATTCCGGGCCGCGAACTCAGCGGCATCCACTTTGCGATGGATTTCCTGCCGCAGCAGAACAAACGCGGCTTCGGTGACACGATCGATCCGCGCATCTCGATCAGCGCGCACGGCAAGCGGGTCGTCATCCTGGGCGGCGGCGACACCGGCTCCGACTGCCTGGGAACCTCGAATCGCCAGGGCGCCGTGCGTGTGAGCCAGTTCGAGCTGCTGCCGATGCCGCCCGACAGCCGCACGGCGGATATGCCGTGGCCCGACTGGCCGATGATCCTGCGGACCTCGAGCTCGCACGAAGAGGGCGTGCTTCGCGACTGGAGCATCAACACCAAGCACTTCAGCGGATCCAACGGGCAGGTCAAGAAGCTTCACGGCATCCGGCTCAACTGGAAGCGCGAGGGCGGCCGCAACCTGATGGAAGAAATGCCGGGCACCGAATTCGAGCTCGATTGCGATTTGGTTCTGCTCGCGCTCGGGTTCCTTGGCCCCGAGCCCGAAGGGATCATCACGCAACTCGGCCTGAAGCTCGACGCGCGCAGCAATCTCGCCACCGAGAACTATGCTTCGAGCGTGCCGGGAATCTTCGCCGCCGGCGACGCGCGCCGCGGACAGTCGCTGGTCGTGTGGGCAATCTGGGAAGGGCGCGAATGCGCGCGGGCGTGTGACGCCTACCTGATGGGCGAGACGTTTCTGCCCACCAGCCCGGAACTTTAGCTCTGGCGTCGACGCCGCCCAGCGAATGATTCGCGCAGGAAATCTCGGGACGCCCCGGCTCGATTATCGGGCTGTCCGCGGCCGGCCGGATCACGTCCGCGCAGACGCGCGTCCTATCCCAATCACGCCAATTACGCGGTGACGGCGTTTCGGTAAATTCGTGCATCGAGTATGCCGCAGCACTATGCGGAGCGTATCGCGGCCGCGGCGCGCTTTGGCTCTATTTCGCCATAACCTGTGATCGGCTCGAATAAATCCAACATCGTGCGATCGCCACTCGTGATCCCGCGCAGCGGCCGGGGCCGCAGGTGGGTCTGGACGAACAGATGCGCGATTACCGCCTTGCGCGCGTTACCGTGATTGGTAAGTTCCCAATTCGCCTCTTCCAGCAACAGCGCCGCGGCGGCAACGTCGGCGAAGTAATTGCCGAAGCTGCGCGCGCGAAGCTGTCTTAAGTCCCGGTCCGCGCGCGACAGGAAGCCGAGCGCCTCGCGCAGGTTCTTGAGTTCCTCGGTGACGCTCTGCGCGATCGGAGCAAGCGCCGCGGTGGCGCAATCGGCGCGCGCGCGCAACGCCGCGAACCCCGCTTCCATCACCTGCTCGCTGTGCAAGGCGCGCAGGATATCGAGGCAGATGATGTTCTCGGTGCCTTCCCAGATTGTGTTGGACTGCGCGTCGCGCAAAAGGCGCGCGGTTGGCCAGTCCTCGATATACCCGTTGCCGCCGTGGATCTCGACGGCCTGCGATGCCATTTCGACGCCGCGGCGCGTCGCGCGCAGTTTGGCGATCGGCACCAGCAGCCGCGAGACCGCGCTTTCATCGGCCGCCGAAGCGAAGACCAGCGCCGCGGCGGCTTCCAGTTCGACCACCATCCCGACCAGAGTTTCGCGCATCATCGGCAGTTCGCGCAGCGAATGACCGAAGGCGGTGCGATGCGCGGCGAAAATCGCCGACTCGAGGAACGAACGGCGCATGATCCCAAGGCCCATCACGGCCACCCCGCGGCGCGAATCGTTGACCATCTCCATCATGCGATTGATTCCGCGTCCGTCGCCCGCCGCGCCGTCGCCAGCCAGCAGGTATGCTTCCGCGTCGGCGAAGTCCGCTTCCGCCGTGGGCACCGCGCGCGTGCCGAGCTTGTCCTTGATCCGGCGCACGTTGATTCCGTTGCGCGAGCCGTCGCTCCGGTGCTTGGGAACGAGAAAGAGCGCCACTCCACGGAGTCCTTCGCCGGCGCCCTCGGGACGGGCCAGTGTCACGATCGCACCCGCATCGACGTTCGAGCAGAACCATTTCGAGCCGGTCAGGCTCCAGCGCTCGCCGTCGCGGCGCGCCACCGTGGTGAGCGTGCCCAGGTCGGAGCCGCCGGTCTTCTCGGTCATGAACATCGCGCCGTCCCATGCGTCATCAAAATTCGGCGCGGTCAGATGCGGCAGAAAGCGCTTTTGCACGTCCGGCGGCGCGAATCGTTTTACCAGCCCGATGACGCCGTTGGTCATTCCGGTTGCGCACAGCATCCCGATCTCCGCCTGCGAGAGCATGTAATTGAGCGCGGTTGGAACCGCCTGTGGCAGGCGTCGGCCGCGGCGCACGGCCTCTTCGTGCAGGCGCGATCCGCTTACTCCGGCTTCCCACAGATCGCGCTTGGTCGCGAGGGCGCCCGGATGGTGGCGCACTTGATCGATCTGCTCGCCCCAATGATCGAACTTTACGAGTTCGGGCGGATGCTTGTCGGTCACCACCGCACGCGCGGCGATTGCGCCTCCGCACAGGGCGCCAACCCGTTCGAGATCCGGCTCGTAGCACGCTAAATCCGCCGCTTCCAGCATCCGGCGCATGATCTGCCGCAGGTTGGGATCGATCTCGTACCAGTTGAGGCCGATAGAGTTGTCAAACTTCGCGTAATCGATCATGGATTTCCCCGGTGCAATCTGTCCGCGTACCATCATGCCGCGGCGGTAACACGCAAACACGCGCTTCCTTCTTCGACGGTACTCACGCGGCGGGGTTGAGTCTATCGAGTAGCGCGCCGCGCGGATGAGTTCGATCGCACAGCGTGGTTAGCGCCGAAGTCCCATCGCGTCGAGCTTCTTTATGACCCACTCGATCCGGTCTTCGCCCCAGAACGGTTCGCCAGCGACGATAAACGTAGGTACGCCGAACACACGGTCGCGATCGGCCTCGGCGAAACACGCGTCCAGATCCGCGCGAGCTGCGCTCTCCGCGTAGCGGACAAACTCATCGGCCTCGAGTCCAACTTCGGCGATTATCGCGCCGATCGCCGCACGATCTTCCACGTCAAGCTCCGCGCGCCAGAAGCGCTCGAACACGCGATCCGAATATTCGCGAAAGCGCCGGTGGCTTTCGGCGAACAGTCCACCATAGAAGGCGTTGCGGCAACTGAAGATCTTCTTGGGCGGATAAATGGTCAACCCGCGCTCCTTCGCGATGCGGCGCGCATCGATATACAGATAGCGCACCTTGCGCCGGTCCGCGTCGGCGTTATCCAGGTTGCCGTAGGTCTTGCGGATGTTGACGCCGTACGGGATGAAGCGAACCCGCACCCGATGCGAGCGCTCGAGCGCGTACGCCGGCGCCATCGCGAGGTACGTGAACGGACTCGTGTACGCGAAGTAGAATTTGATTTCCGATTCGTCGATCATCGCGAATCACGTGGCTGGCTGCCTCCGGCATTAATCACCATCGCCAGGAAATCCGCCAGATGCATGACGCGCGTCTTCGCACCGCGGCGGCGCAGCTCGGCCGCGATCTGAAATTCACAGCCCGGATTCGCCAGCACCACGTAATCCGCCCCGGTGGCCGCGATGTTGCCGGCCTTGCGCCGCGCCAGCTCGCGCGCCATCGCCGGTTCGGTCAGGTTGTAGCTGCCGGCGCTGCCGCAGCACATGTCGGACTCGGCGAGTTCGATGAGCCTTAGACCGGGAATCGAGCGCAATAGCTTGCGCGGCCCCTCGCGCACCCCGAGTCCGTGCGCCAGATGGCAGGCGTCGTGGTAAGTGACGGTGCATCGAAACTCCGGCGGCGCGAACCGATCGCTCGCGAGCAGCAGCGCGCTCAGGTCGGTCACCTTTGCGGATACGGCGCGCGCCTCGGCGGCCAGGCCGGCGTCATCCTTGAGCAGCGCGCCGTATTCCGCGATCGCGGTCGAGCATCCGGAAGCGGCCGACACGACGCAATCGGCGCCGCCGCCGATGATTGCGCGCACGTTGGTCCGCGCGAAATCAAGCGCGCGCCCGCGATTCCCCGCGTGAAGATCGAGCGCGCCGCAGCACGCCGTCCGCTCGAAATGAGTGACGCGGTAGCCCGCGGACATCAGCAACCGCTCGGTATTGAAGTTCTCTGAATTTGCCAGCACCTGCGTCACGCATCCGCGATGCACCATCACCGTTGGCGCGCCAGGCGACGGCTCTGCGAGCGGCTTTGCCATGTCCGAGGCGCCGCGCGAGAGGGCGGGAAGCAGCTCAAGCCAGCCGCGAATCCGCTGCGGCACAGCGGCCTCGAGCGCGGGGCGAATCCCCAGGTGTTCGGCCAGGCGCAGCGGCGCGAGTATCATCCGCAGCCGCTCGGGGTACGGGAATATCGCCGCGATGAGCTTTCGCCTGAGCGCGTCACTCCAGCCACGCGAGTAATTCGCTTCGACGAATGCGCGCGCGTCCTCGATGAGCCGGCCGTAATGCACCCCCGACGGGCACGCGGTTTCGCATCCGCGGCATCCGAGACACTGATCGAGATGGCGCGCGGTGTCGGCGTCGAGATCGATTCGGCCCTCCGCCAGCGCCTTCATCAGGTAAATCCGCCCGCGCGGCGAATCCATCTCGGAGTGGGAGATTGCGTAGGTGGGACACGCCTCGAGGCACAGGCCGCAGTGGACGCAATCGAAGAGCAGTTCGTAATCGACGACGTTGCGAATCGGTTGGGTTGGAATCGGCGGCGTGCCAGCCATCAGATTCCTCCGGCGAAGCATCCGGGGTTGAAAATCTTCACGGGATCGAACGCGGACTTCATCGCGCGCATCAGCTCGAGTGCGCCGTGGTTCGGTGTATCAAAGAACTCGATCGCATCGCGAATCTCGGGCGCCGCACGCAACACGCGCAGATGGCCGCGCGCCGCGCGCGCCAGCTCGCGCCAGCGCGCTACTATCGCGCGCGCGGCGTCCGGCGCAGGCGGCTCACGCGTGATTATCTGCGCGATTCCCGACCCCGCGTGGGCGCGAAACTCCGCGTCGCACGCCTCCAGCACGCCCGCCAGCGCGGCGGGCGGCACGACCAACTGTGCGCCAATCGCCCAGTCCGCGAAATCACAATCGCGCAGCGCGCAGTACATGCGCCGCGCATCATCTCCCGCAAGGAACTCGACCTCGGCCAGGCTGGCGCGCGCGATCGCACCGCGCAGATAGTCAATTTCGGCACGGGTGCCCGATATTCCGGCAAGTACCCAATACGTGGGCGCAAGTCCGAGCGCGACGCTCATCCGCGGACTGGTAACTTCCAGATGGGCCAGCGGAGCAGCGTTTGCAAAACTGCGCGCGACATCAAATGCGCCGGCGGCTCGATCGAAAGACGCAATCGCAAGTGCGTAAAATTCGGGAATGGGCCGCACCTTGAAAGCCGCTTCGGTAATTATCCCCAGCGTTCCAAACGAGCCGTTCATCAGCTTCATGAAATCATATCCAGCGACGTTCTTTACCACCCGTCCACCGCTTCGAATCATTGCGCCGCCGTGTCCGATGAATTGAATTCCAATCAGCAAATCGCGCGCTGTCCCTTCCGAGAGCCGAAGCGGCCCCGCGTGATGCGCCGCGATCATCGCACCCACGCTGGTTAGCTCGGGCTCGTGGGGATCGACCGGCATCCGCTGCCCCGATTGCGCCATCGCGGAGTTCACCTGCGCGACCGAGATTCCGGCTTGCGCGACGATAGTCATATCGTCAGGTTCGTACGCGATGACGCGCGCCATCCGCGCCAACGATACTCCCAGCGCGGCGGGGGCACGGCGAATTTCCGACAGAGTCCGCGCGGCGCCGAGGGGCGCCAGCGAAATCGCGTCGGCTTCGCACATGCGCACCAACGCGGCGGTCTCGGCGGGGTCCGCCGGTTGCGCGATTACCGCGGCGGCGCGGGCTTCGGCGCCCCGCGGCGCGCGAACGTGATCGCCGCCGATGAGCGACGCAATCCGCTTTGCAATCTCGGCTGAGTCCGTCACCGGCGAAGCGGGCCGCACGATTCAGACCGGGACCTGGCGATGCGGCGCCGCGACCTCGACGCACACGCCCGGGCGCGGAATTATCTTATTGGGGTTGGAGCGCTCGCGCGGGTCGAACACGTGGCGCAATTCGGTCATCGCACGCAGATCGTCGGGCGAAAACAGCAGCGGCATCTCGCCCTGCTTTTCAACTCCGATTCCATGTTCTCCGGTCAGGCTGCCGCCCATCGTAACGCACGCGGCCAGAATCTCGCGGCCCGCGTCAATCGCGCCGCGCAGCTGGGCCGGATCGCGTTCGTCGTAAAGGATGATCGGATGGATATTGCCGTCGCCGGCGTGGAATACATTGCCGATCGCGAGATTGTACTTGGTGCTGACCGCGCTGATCACCCGCAGGATCTCGGGCAGGCGCGTGCGCGGCACCACTCCGTCCTGCGTCGCGTAATTCGGCGCCAACCTTCCCACCGCGCCGAATGCGCGTTTGCGCGCCTTCCACAACGCCCCGCGCTCCGCTTCATCGCGCGCGAGGCGGACCTCGCTCGCGCCGGCGGAGCGCGCGATCGCCGTCACCGCCGCGGCCTGTTCGTCGAGTGCGGCGGCAAGCCCGTCGAGCTCGATAATCAGCACCGCGCCCGCATCGGCCGGAAGCCCGACATGAAACGCTTCCTCGACGGCGCGGATGATGAGCCGATCCATCATCTCGATCGCGCCCGGCACGATTCCCGCCGCGATAACCGCCGAGACCGCGCGGGTCGCCGCCTCGGCTCCCGCGAAAGTCGCGAGAAGAGTGCGATGCGCCTGCGGCTCGCGCATGATGCGCAGCGTCGCGCGGGTCACGATTCCCACGGTGCCCTCGGCGCCGACCACGGCGCCGACCAGGTCGTAGCCGCACGGCTCTTCGCACGCTCCGCCCAGCTCGACGATCTGTCCCGATGCGAGCACGAGCGTTACACCGAGCACATGATTGGCGGTGACACCGTATTTTAGCGTATGCGGCCCGCCGGAGTTCTCGGCGATATTTCCGCCGATGGTGCAGGCCTGCTGCGAGGACGGATCCGGCGCGTAAAAAAAACCGGCGCCCCTGACCGCGTTGGTTACGTGCAGATTGACGACGCCGCTCTCGACTTCGACCCTGCGGTTGGCAAGATCAATCTCCAGAATCCGGTTCATCCGCGACGTGCAGATCATCACCGGAGCTTCCACCGGCAACGCTCCTCCCGAAAGTCCGGTTCCCGCGCCGCGCGGCACGAAGGCGACATCGCGCCGCCATAGCGCCGACAGGATGGCGCTGGTCTGCTCGGTCGAGCGCGGCATCACCAGCAAATCCGGCGCGCTCTTTTCGATCGTCCATCCGTCGCATTCATAAACCTTGAGTTCCGAGGAATGCGAGACCACGCCATCGGCGCCGACGATCGCGCGAAGCTCGTCGATCAGGCCGGCGTCAAGTCCCCGCGTGACGGTGCCGTTGCGATTCACGGTCGCGACTCTACCATACCAGGCGAGATCGCGTCGCGGGCGCCATTTTCCCATCGCGCGCCGCGCGATAATGTCAGGGCGCGATTGCGACCTGCCGCCCAGCGGCGCACTCTCACACGAGGAAACCAACTTGTCTGATTCATTCTCAGAACTGAAGCCCTCGACTCGTATCCTGCTCGGCCCCGGACCCTCGAACGTTCATCCGCGCGTGATGAAAGCGATGATGTCGCCGGTGGTGGGACATCTCGATCCCGATTTCGTCGCCGTGATGGAAGACCTGAAGCGGATGCTGCGGATCGTGTTCCGCACCGGCAACGAACTGACCTTTCCCGCCTCGGGCACCGGGTCGGCCGGGATGGAAATGATCATGGCGAATCTGATCGAGGACGGCGATGAGGTACTCGTCGGCGCCAACGGAGCCTTCGGCGCGCGGCTTGCCGATTGCGCCGAGCGGCTGGGCGCGAAGGTTCACAAGGCTGAGGCCGAATGGGGACGCGTGGTCGAACCCGACACGGTCGAGCGCGCGCTCAAGAGCGCGCAGCGGCCGAAGCTGGTGGCGATCGTGCACGCGGAAACCTCGACCGGAGTGCATCAGCCGCTCGAGGAAATTTCCGCGCTGGCGCATCGCTATGGAGCGCTGATGGTGGCGGACGCGGTGACTTCGCTCGGATGCGTCCCGGTCGAGATCGATAAATGGAAAATCGACGCCTGCTACAGTTGCACGCAAAAGGGGCTGAGCGCTCCGCCGGGCCTCGCTCCGGTGACGTTCAGCGCGCGTGCGATGGAGGCGATCGCCGCGCGCAAGAGCAAGTGCAAATCGTGGTATCTCGACGTCGCGATGATCGCGAATTACTGGGGCGCGAGCCGCGTCTATCATCACACCGCGCCGATCACGATGAACTATGCGCTCTACGAAGCTCTGCGCGTGGTGATCGAAGAAGGCCTCGAGGCGCGCTGGGCGCGCCATCGCCTGAACGCCGCCGCGCTGCACGCGGGACTGGGCGCGATGGGCCTCAAGCTGGTCGCGCAGGAGGGTTTCCGCTTGCCACAGCTTTCGACGGTCGCGGTGCCCGGCGGGATTGACGAGGGGCAGGTGCGCGCGGCGCTGCTTGGCCGCTACAATATCGAGATCGCGGCCGGGCTGGGTCCGTTCAAGGGCAAAGTCTGGCGGATCGGATTGATGGGCGAGAGCTGCAAGCGCGAGAACGTAACGGTGCTGCTGAGCGCGCTCGAAGAGATCCTTACCTCGATGGGCGTCGAAGTGGCGCGCGGGCGCGCGCTCGCGGCAGCCGCCGCCGCGTACGCCGGAAAATAAATTTGAGACACGAAACACCGCATACTCAGACCATCAGGGGAGACCAAGCATGAAGATCTATGATTTTAAGCTCGCGCCGAATCCGCGCCGGGTCCGGATTTTTCTCGCCGAGAAGGGGCTCAAGGTTCCGCTCGAGGAAATCGACATCATGAAGGGCGTCAATCGGCAGGAGCAGTTCCTGCGCATCAATCCGCTCGGCGGAATTCCGGTGCTCGAACTCGACGACGGCCGCTATCTGGCCGAGAGCGTCGCGATTTGCCGCTACTTCGAGGAGCTGCATCCCGAGCCCGCGCTGTTCGGAACCGGGGCGTTCGAGCGCGCGACGATCGAGATGTGGAATCGGCGCATGGAGTTTGCCGTGTTCGCGCCGGTCGGGATGGTCTGGGCGCATCTGCACGAGCTGACCCGCACGCGGGTCAAGCAGATTCCCGAGCTCGGCGAGCAGCAGAAGAAGATCGTCGAGGCGCGCTACCGATGGCTGGACGAGGAATTCGGCCAGCGGAAATTTCTGGCGGGCGACAAGTTTTCGATCGCCGATATCACCGCGCTGGTCGCGGTCGATTTCGCAAAATTCAACAATATCGCGATCGCGCCCGAGCATAAGCACCTGCAGCGCTGGCATCAGGAGGTCTCCGCGCGCCCAAGCGCACAGGCGTGAATGCGAAACCGCGGATTACGCCGATTACACAGATTCGGACTCGCACAACGATTAGCGCTCGGCGGCGCCGGAGCGCCGCCGAGCGCATAATCCGCGTAAATCAGTGAAATCCGCGGTCACTTTTCGTCTTCACTCTTCAGCTTCAACACCGTTGCCGCCCGCGCCGTTGCCGTTGGGCTCGTCGTCTTCCTTTTCGGCCAGACCCGCGACCGCGCGCACGCGTTCGGTCTCCTCGATCTTCACCAGGCGTACGCCCTGCGCGTTGCGGCCCGTGATGCGCACATCCTTGACGCTCAGGCGGATAATCTTGCCGCCGTCGGTTATCAGCATGAGCTGATCATCCGTGCCGACCTGGCGTACCGTGATCACCTTGCCGGTCTTGTCGGTCACGTTCATTGTGATCACGCCTTTGCCGCCGCGATGCGTCAGCCGGTACTCGCCGGCCGGCGTGCGCTTGCCGAAACCCAGCTCGCTGACAGTCAGCAAAGTTTCATCGTCGCGCACCGTGGACATCGAGACGACTTCATCCTGGACCAGAGTAACGGTTTTGCCCTCTTTGATGGTTTCGGATTCGAGCTCCATGCCCGTGACGCCGCCGGTCGCGCGGCCCATCGGGCGCGCTTCCTCTTCCTTGAAACGAATCGCCTGGCCGGCGCGGGTCGAGAGCACGATCTGCTGATTGCCGTCGGTGATTCGCACGTCAACCAGCGAGTCGCCATCCTCGAGATTGATCGCGATGATGCCGGTCGAGCGGATGTTGTCGTACTCTTCGAGCGGAGTTTTTTTCACGCGTCCGCGCTTGGTCGAGAAAAACACGAACTTGCCCGCCATCTCGCGCGGCACAGGCATGAAGGCTTGCAGGGTTTCGTTGTCGGTGAGGCTCAGCAGATTTGCGACCGAACGCCCCTTGGCTGCGCGGCCGCCCTCGGGCAGTTCGTAGGCCTTGAGCTGATAGACCTTGCCCATGCTGGTGAAGAACATCAGGCGGTCGTGGGTTGATACGCGTTCGAGACTCTCGACGAAATCCTCTTCGCTGGTGGTCGCGCCGATCTTGCCGCGTCCGCCGCGTTTCTGGGTGCGATAGAGCGACAGCGGAGTGCGCTTGATGTAGCCGCCGTGGGTGACGGTGACGAGCACGTCTTCTTCGACGATCAAATCTTCGATCGAAAAATCGCCCTCGGCCTCGACAATCTGGGTGCGCCGCGGATCGGCGAATTCCTCCTTGAGCGCGCGCAAGTCGCTGGCGACCAGCTTCATCAGTTCTTTTTCGTCGGCCAGAATCTTCTTGAGCCGCTTGATCGTATCTTCGACTTCCTTGTGCTCGGTTTCGATCTTCTCGCGTTCGAGCGAGGTCAGGCGCCTGAGCGTCAGGTCAAGGATCGCCTGCGCCTGGATCTGGCTCAGGCTGAATTGGCGCATCAGCCCGGTGCGCGCCGTCTCCGCGTCCTTCGAACTCCTGATGAGCTTGATGACCGCGTCCAGGTTCCTGAGCGCGATGAGCAGCCCTTCGAGGATATGCAGGCGCGCCTCGGCCTCGCGCAGCTCGAATTGCGTGCGGCGGGTCAGCACGATTTTGCGATGGTCGATGAAGGCGAGCAGGATATCGCGCAGGTTGAGCTCGCGCGGGCGGCCCTCGTGGATGCCCAGCAGGATCATCCCGTAGTTAAGCTGCATCTGGGTGAGCTTGTAGAGCTGGTTGAGCACGATGCGCGGTTCTGCGTCGCGCTTGAGCTCGATCACGATCCGCATCCCGTCGCGGTCGGACTCGTCGCGCAGGTCGCTGATGCCGTCGATACGCTTGTCGTTAACCAGCTCGGCCATGCGCTCGATGAGGCGCGCCTTGTTAACCTGGTAGGGGATTTCGCGCACGATGATCGACGCGCGGCCCGAGCGCTTGTCGGTCTCGATCGCGGCCACCGCGCGCATCACCAGCGAGCCGCGCCCACTTAAGTAAGCCTGGCGGATTGCCTGGCGGCCGAGCAGTTGCCCGCCGGTCGGGAAGTCGGGACCGGGAATGATGTCGAGGATTTTCTCCATCGTCAGCGCCGGATTGTCGATCAGCGCCAGCACCGCGTCGCACACCTCGCCCAGGTTGTGCGGCGGGATATTGGTCGCCATCCCGACCGCGATTCCGTCCGATCCGTTGATCAGCAGGTTCGGCGCTTCGGCGGGCAGCAGCTCGGGTTCTTCCTGCGAGCCGTCGTAGTTGGGAATGAAATCTACAGTGTCCTTGTCGATATCGCCGAGCAGGCGTTCGGCCAGCCGGGTGAGCTTGCACTCGGTGTATCGCATCGCGGCCGGCGGGTCGCCGTCGACCGAGCCGAAGTTGCCCTGACCGTCGATCAGCGGGTAGCGCATGCTGAACGGCTGCGCCATCCGCGCCAGCGCGTCATACACCGACATGTCGCCGTGCGGATGATATTTGCCGAGCACGTCGCCGACCACGGCGGCGCATTTGATGTAGCGGCGATTAGGCAGCAGTCCCGCGCGGAACATCGCGTACAGAATGCGGCGATGGACAGGCTTGAGGCCGTCGCGAATCAGCGGCAGCGCGCGTCCGACGTTCACCGACATCGCGTAGTCCAGGTAGGACTGGCGCATGTCATCTTCGATATTGAGCAGCGAAGGTTCCTTGCGGATTGGTTCGTTGCCGTTGGTCTCAGCCATTTATTCCGGGTCTCCCGCGGGTTCGGGGCGTTGCTGAATTTGAATGCGCGCGGGCTCTCTCACTGGCGCATCGCGGCCCACTGCGCGATGTGGTTGCGGAGTTTCTCGCGATGGCGCGCGCGCCGATGCGGTATCAGGTCGTAATCGAAGGCGTCCTCCGGATGCGCGATCGCGTCGAGGTCGAGCCTCACGCTCAGCTCCCGCTCGGCGTCGCGCGCGTCGCGTTCACAAACGGCGCAGTTGGTCACCATCGCGCGAATCTCATCCTGCAGGAGTTCTCTTGGTCCCATCCATCGGGTCCGCATCCGCGAGCCGGGGCGATCCGGCGGCGGTTCGTGCGCGCGCGTTCAGATGTCGAGGTTACGCACGTCGAGCGCGTTCTCTTCGATGAACTGGCGGCGCGGCTCGACCTGATCGCCCATCAGCCTCGAGAAAATCTCCTCGGCTTCTTCCATCGACGAGATCCGCACGTTGAGCATCGAGCGGGTCTCGGGGTTCATCGTCGTCTCCCAGAGCTGGCCGGCGTTCATCTCGCCCAGGCCCTTGTAGCGGTTGACCTCGACGCCTTTGTGGCCCGCCGTCAGCACCGCTTCGGCGACAGCCTTGAGCGTCGCGACGGTCTGCTCGCTGTCGCCGTTGGTGAGTTTGAGGGGCGCCTTGATCGCCTCGAACTCGGGGGTCAGGCGGCGAATCTCCCGAATCTCGCCGGTGTGCAGCAGGGTGGAATCGACGACGGTCGGCGGGCGCGAGCCGTTGTGGCTATGCGAGAAAACCGCGCGCCATCGCGACTCGCCGTCCGGCAGGATTTGGCAGGTAAGGTTGTCGTCGCGAATTTCCTTGCGCAGCGCTTCGCCCATCGCCTTGGCGGCCTTCTCGGATTCGAAGCTCGCGTCGGTGATAGTCTTGTCGGCGGTGAGTTTCGCGAACGCCGCGATTATCGGGCGCTGCTTGGAGCGCCGTTCGAGCGACTCGAACATCCGATCGTAATACAACGCCTTGCGCACCAGCGCCTTGAGCGCCGCGCCCTTGAACTCGC
The DNA here is from genome assembly GCA_035531615.1 of Binataceae bacterium (SeqCode). Classification (GTDB taxonomy): domain Bacteria; phylum Desulfobacterota; class Binatia; order Binatales; family Binataceae; genus JBARDN01. The sequence continues at coordinate 23,426 of DATKSQ010000027.1, read as the reverse complement.
GCGCGTCCTTGCCCTGCCCGGCCGCGAGCGTGATCGCGTCGGCGCCCAGGTCGGTCAGGTAATCCTCGAGCAAGTTTTCGTCCTTGAGATAGCGCTCGGACTTTCCCTTCTTGGCGCGGAACAGAGGCGGCTGCGCGACGTAGAGATAGCCGCTTTCAATAATCTCAACGTACTGGCGGAAGAAGAACGTCAGCAACAGCGTGCGGATGTGCGAGCCGTCAACGTCCGCGTCGGTCATGATCACGATGCGATGGTAGCGCAGCTTCGCGAGATCCTTGTCCTTGCCGATTCCCATTCCGAGCGCGGTTATCAGCACGCGCAACTCGGTTGACGAGAGCATCTTGTCGATTCGCGCGCGTTCGACGTTCAGGATCTTGCCGCGCAGCGGTAAAATCGCCTGGGTCTTGCGGTCGCGGCCCTCTTTCGCGGTGCCGCCCGCCGACTGTCCTTCCACCAGGTACAGTTCGCACAGCGCCGGATCGCGCTCGGAGCAGTCGGCGAGCTTGCCGGGCAGCGAGCCGGAATCGAGCGCGCCTTTGCGGCGGACGAGATCCTTGGCCTTGCGGGCGGCCTCGCGCGCCTGCAGCGCTTCGAGCGCGCGGCCGACGATCTTTTTCGCATCCGAGGGATTTTCCTCGAAAAATGCGCCGAGCTTTTCGTTCACCAGCGCGGAGACGTAGCCTTCAACCTCCGAGTTGCCGAGCTTGGTCTTCGTCTGGCCCTCGAACTGCGGCTCGCCCAGCTTGACGCTGATGATCGCGACCAGGCCTTCGCGGGTGTCGTCGCCCTCAAGGCGCAGATCCTTGGTCTTGAAGAGGTTGTTCTTGCCCGCGTAAAAATTGATCGTGCGCGTCAGCGCCGACTTGAGCCCCGACAGATGGGTCCCGCCCTCGCCGGTGTGGATATTGTTCGCGTAGCTGAAAATCACCTCGTGGACCGCGTCGGTCCATTGCAGTGCGACCTCGATATCCACGCCCTCTTTCACGCCCTTGAAGAAAATCACGTCGTGAAAGCGTTCGTTGTTCTCCGCCAGGGATTCGACGAACTCCGCGATTCCGCCTTCGAAGTGAAACTCCTCCTGCTTGCCGGTGCGCTCATCTTTGAGGCCGATTTTGAGCCCGGCGTTCAGATAGGCAAGCTCGCGCAGGTAGCGCGCGATTATCTCGTACTTGAACTTGATCTCCTTGAAGATCTCGGGGTCGGGAGAAAACGTGGTCTTGGTGCCGGTGGTTTTGGTCGTGCCGCGCTGCTCGACTTTCGACTTCGGCGCGCCCTGCTCATAGCGCTGGAAAAAGATTTTTCCTTCGCGATGAACCTCGACCTCGAACTCGGCGCTGAGCGCGTTGACCACTGACGCGCCCACGCCGTGCAAACCGCCCGAGACTTTATACGCGCTGCGCTCGAACTTGCCGCCCGCGTGCAGGACGGTATGCACGACTTCCAGGGCGGAGCGCTTTTCGGTCGGATGCATGTCGGTCGGGATGCCGCGGCCGTTGTCCTCGACCGAGACCCGATCATCGCCGAGAATCTCGACGTTGATTTCCGTGCAATAGCCGGCCAGCGCTTCGTCAACCGAGTTGTCAACGATCTCGTTGACCAGGTGATGCAGCCCGCGCTCGGCGGTGTCGCCGATGTACATCCCGGGGCGCTTGCGAACCGCCTGCAAGCCCTCGAGAACCTTGATCGAATCGGCGCCGTAGTCGTCAGAACCTTGCTTGTTTGCCATAGGAAAAAAGAGCGGAAAATACCGCCGCGACCTCCCCTCATCCAGAAGTTAATTCTAGGCGCAAGGCGGTCGGAAGTAAAGCTGAGCGCGGAGTTTATGAACGGAAAGTCGAACAGCGTTTGTAAAACCGCAGGCAAAGCATATTTTATTCAGTAATTATCGTGTATAAGTGCAGGATGCATAATCCAGCTAACGAGGCAAATAAAGCGCCGTCTTTCAAGATAAAATAGAACGTTATTTGGAGACGCGCTGCGGGCTCGATTCAGCTCCCCCGCGACCCGTCCGATACCTCAGGCCGCGCGCTCGATCCCGTCGAAGAATTGCCACCACAAATCCAGCGACCTTTCGGCCGCGCCGCGAATTCGCGCCCGCTCGGATTCGCCCAGCGCCATCGTGCTCAGGATATTGTCGCCCACGTCGCTATGGTCGCGGTCCGCGATCTCGTGTACGTCGAAGAACGCGACCTGCTCGCGCGACAGCCCGTAATGTTTTTCCAGCGCGCGTGCGAACGGGCCGAAATTCCCGACCACCTGCCCTTCCGCGGCGAGGTTGATCGCGGCGATTCCCTCGGGGAATGAGCGATCCCGCGTCGAGAGCTCGAACCAATCGATCAGCGCGGCCGTCGATGCGAGCGGGCGCGCGTCGATTATCTCCGCGCGCCCGAGGCCGAGCGCCGTGCCGAGCCGGATGAACAGCTCGGGATGCGGCGCGCTGCCGGAAATCAGGCCGGTCTCTTCTTCGTACAGGCTTTCGGCAAGCTTCACGCGCTCGGCGGGATCGGAGCATCGCGAGTGCAACGCGCTGACCGCACGCGGGAACTCACGCACTTGCAGGAAGAACTGCGCCGCAAAGACCCGCATCCCGGCCGCAGGAAGCTCGCCACGCGCGATTTTGAGCCATAGCGGATGCCGTCCAAACGACCGCCGCTCCTTCACCATCGCGAACAGATCGCGGACAAATGCTTCACTGGGAGACGCCATCGGTAACCTCTCAATTCAATCAATATTCTTCAGATCGGCCAGCATTTCGTCGGGGCGGATATAGCCGGACTTGCGGACCTTGATTTGGCCGGCCGAATCGATGATCAGCGTAGTGGGAACGCCCTCGACTCCGAACTTGCCGCGCAGCGCATCGGTCGCCTGGTCGCTCTTGGTCAGGTCGGCGCGCATCCGCACGAAGCGCTGCGCTTCTTTCACCACGGCAGGATTGACGAACGTCGAATGTTCCATCTCGCGGCACGGGATACACCAATCGGCCGAGAAATCGATCAGCACCGGCCGATGTGCGGAAGCCGCGCTCACAAGGGCGGTCGCGTTGAACGGCGAGAATGCGAGTTCTTGCGGGGCCGGGCGCGGGACGAGCAGGTAGATCAACATCGCCCCCGCAATGATTCCCACCGTTGTCCGAATGATCAGAAACGGGCGCAGCCTGCGCCCGGCGCTGGTGATGAAACCGAGCCAGATTCCCGCCGCCGCCGCGTAGTACGGCAGGATGCGCATGATCAGATGGCGGGGCACGACCGGATCGAGAAAATAGAGCGCCAGCCCGATCAGTACGAAGCCGAAGAGCTGCTCGACCCACCCAAGCCACTCGCCCGAGCGCGGCAGCTTGCGGATACTGCCGGCCGCGAGCGCAAGGAAGATGTACGGAAGGCCGAGTCCGATCGCAAGCGTGAAGAACAGCGCGAAACCGAAGATCGGACTGCCGCTGCGCTCGACCATCAGCAGCAGTCCCAGCACGAAAGGACCGATGCAGGGCGCCGCGACCACCCCCATCCCGAGTCCCATAAGGAGCGCGCCCGCGTATCCGGGCCGCGCGATTCCCGCGCGTTGCAGCATCCACTGCGGCGGCTGCAGCGAGAACATCCCAAAGCTCGACAGCGCGAGCACGATCAGGGTCGCGGCTAGAATCGAGAGCACATAAGGATTCTGCATCGCGGCGCCGAATAGTCCGCCCGACATCGCCACCGCGACCCCGACCGCCGAAAACATCACGGCGATTCCCAGTACGAACAGAACCGCCAGCGTCAGCACACGGCGCGGCCCGCCGCCCTGATTGCCGAAGTACGCGATCGTCACTCCTATCAAGGGGTAGACGCAGGGCGTCAGATTAAGCGCGATCCCGCCCAGGAATACGAACAGGAAGCCGAGTATCCATCCGTGATGCGCGAAGACGTCGGCGGGAGCGCTTTGCGGCGCCGCTTGCGCAAGCCGCGCGCCGCACGCAATTGCCGCCGCGAGAAACGCGGCCGCGGCAACGCGCCTCCGGCCCGCGGAGGGTGGGTTGGACTTTCTGTTCATCGGACGGATCGATCCCGTCTGAGCGGCGAAGAAGGATGAGGCGCGGCGGACGCGGATCCTATGCTCCGGCGGTCGAGGTTCGTTTGCCATTGCCCGCCGAGAGCGGCACCGAATCCACGATTTCGAGTCCGTATCCGGGCAAGTTGGCAAGCCGCGGGGCCGCGTCGGACATGATGATCATTTTGCGGACGCCGAGATCGCGCAGGATCTGCGCGCCAATCCCGTAGTCGCGGAAATCCGATTCGGTGGCGCCGTAGCGCGTGCTCGGGCGCTTGCCCTGGCGGCCGCCCAAGCCGTCGAGCTCGGTGGCGATAGCGTTGGACTCGCGCTTCAAGTAGAGCAGCACGCCTTCGCCCGCCGCCGCGATCCGCTCCATCGCCGAGCGCAGCAACTCGCGCGTATTGCGGCCCGAGTAGCCGAACACGTCGCCGGGCAGGTACTCGCGATGCGCTCGGACCAGAATCGGACGCTGCGGATCGACGTTGCCCATCACCAGCGCCAGATGCTCGGTGTAATCGACCAGGTTGCGGTACACCAGCGCGCGAAAGTTTCCATAGCGGGTCGGCAGCCGCGCCTCGGCAATCTTCTGGACCATCGTCTCGGTGCGCAACCGGTACTCGATAATGTCCGCGACCGTGACAATCTTAAGTCCGTGCACCCGCGCGAATTCGACCAGGTCGTCGCGCCGCGCCATCGTGCCGTCGTCCTTCAAGATTTCGCAGATCACGCCGGCGGGCTTGAGTCCCGCCAGACGCGCCAGATCCACCGCGCCTTCGGTCTGCCCGGTGCGCACCAGCACGCCGCCCTCGCGCGCACGCAGGGGATATACGTATCCGGGCGTGATGAATTCGCCGCCGCTCGCGTCCTCGCGCACGGCTTGCAGAATCGTGGTCGCGCGATCCTGCGCCGAGATTCCCGATCCCGCACAGCGCCGCGCCGTGATCGCGGTGGTGAACGCGGTGCCGAGTGGAGCCTGATTGTCGCCGACCATCATGCTTAGCCCCAGCCGATCGATCCGGTCCGCCGCCATCGGCAGACAGATCAGTCCGCGCGCGAACTTGGCCATGAAGTTGACCGCCTCGGGCGTGACCTTCTCTGCCGCCATCGAAAGGTCACCCTCGTTTTCGCGCTGCTCGTCATCCATCAGGATGACCATATGACCGCGGCGGGTCTCTTCGAGCGCCTCCTCGATCGTGACAAAGGGTGCGCGGGCTTTGGGCCGGGGATTGATTTCGCCGAACATTAGAAGACTCCGGAAGACTCTCGCAGAAGCGGCCGAAACTATCTCTTCGTATCCTAGGAAATTCTACACCGCCTGCAAAGCGCGCACGATGGGCCCGGCGTCCGCCGCCACGGGAGCAATTTCCTGCCCCGCGATGCTATCCTAATCCGATGGTTCATCCTGTTCACACCGCTATTCTGCTGGCCGCCGGACGCGGAACTCGGCTCGGCGCGCTGACCGCCCGTACCCCAAAGCCGCTGGTTGAGGTCGCCGGCGCTCCGCTTATCGAGCACGTCGCGAGCGCGCTCGCCGAAAACGGCGTGTCACGCTTGATCGTCGTGACCGGGCATCTCGCCGAGCAGGTCGCAGGATGGACTTCGCGATTCGCACATGCCCACCGGGACCTCGAGGTCGAAGCGCTCGAGCAGACCGAGCTCAACGGCACCGGCGGTGCGCTACTCACCGCGCGCGAGCGGGTCGCCGGCGAAGCCCGGTTCATCTTTGGATGGGGCGACGTGCTGATGGACCGGGCGAACTATGATCGCTTCGCCGCACGCGCCGCCGAAAACGATTTCGATCTGCTGCTCGCCGCGAATCGGATGAAAGATCCGTGGCGCGGCGCAGCGGTCTATCTCGGCGCCGATATGCGCGTCGAGCGGCTGGAGGAGAAGCCGGCGCAGGGCGCTTCGCAAACCGAATGGAACAACGCCGGGTTATTCGCGGCGGGGCCGAACCTGTTCGATTACCTCGAGCGGCTCGAACCGTCCCCGCGCGGCGAGCTCGAGCTTCCGCAGGCGATCGCCGCGATGATCGCGGCCGGCCTCACCGTGCGCGCGATCGACATGCGCGGCTTCTGGAGCGACGTTGGCACGCCCGCCGACCTCGAAATCGCGCGACGGCGGTTTCATCCGAAGCGGCGAGCCAAATGACCACCCGCGGCGACTCGGACGGATGGGACGCCGCGGAATTCGAGCGCGCCGCGGCGCTCACGCGCGAGTTGCGCGCGTCGGTGGGCGCCGATACACGCCTGGTCGTGGTACGCGCACCGGGGCGCGTGAATCTGATCGGCGAGCATACGGACTACAGCGGCCTGCCGGTGCTGCCGATCGCCATCGACCGTTCGACCGTCATCGCCGCCGCGCCATTTGCGCCACGCGAGATCCGGCTCGGCAATTCCGACCCCGCTTTTGGCCCGCGCAGCTTCCCGATCGAAGCGAAAATTCCCGCCTATCCGGCCGGTGATTGGGGCAACTACATCAAAGCCGCCGTGCAGGGCGTGATCGATCACTTCGGCGCGCGCGGCATCGCGGCCGTCAAGCTGCGCGGCGCCATGATGATCGTTGAGGGGCGCGTGCCGCCAGCCGCGGGGTTGTCGTCGTCGTCGGCGCTGACGGTCGCCGCGGCGCTGGCGTTCATGGCGGTCAACGGGCTCGAACTTGCCCCGCTCGAGTGCGCCACGATGGTCGCGCGCAGCGAACGGTATGTCGGCACGATGGGGGGCGGGATGGATCAGGCGGCGGCGCTCTTTGGCCGGCGCGATCATGCGCTGTTCATAGAATTCAATCCGCTGCGCGTGCGCGAGGTGGCGATGCCGTCCGGCGCCGCCCTGGTCGTGGCCGACAGCCGCGAGGTCGCGGACAAATCGGGCCGCGCGCGGGGCGAGTACAACCGGCGGGTGGTCGAATGCTCGATCGCGGCGCGAATTCTCTCGCGCGCGCTTCAAATCGAAGGCGCGCAGACGCTTGGCGACGTGGTGAGCGCGCATGCGAACTGGACCGCGGCGGAGCTGATCGCGGTTTTGGCGCGCTCGGCGCCGCCGCGGCTCGCTCCGGATCTCGTCGCGGCCGCCCGGATTATCGGAGTCGAGCGCGACGCGCTCGCCGCGCAGTTGCTGGGCGCCGCGGCGATCCGCGCAACCCTCGATCCGTCGAAGCCGCTCGAGATACTCAGCCGCGCACGGCATGTGCTGACCGAGACCGAGCGGGTGATCCGCGCCGCGATGCTGCTCGAAGCGGGAGAGTTGGAGGCGATGGGTGCGCTGATAAACGCGTCGCACAAAAGCCTGGCCGAGGATTTCGATTGCTCTACCGCGCGGCTGGATCGGATGGTCGCCGCAGCGCGCAACGGCGGCGCGCTGGGCGCTCGGCTGACCGGCGCAGGCTTTGGCGGCTCGATCGTCGCTCTTTGCCGCGCCACGGATGCCGAGCGCGTGATCGATTCGCTCGACCGCGAATTTTACGCGCCGCTCGGAATCGATCCGCGCGGAGCACGCGAGAGCCTGCGCGCGGGCGCGGGCGCCAGCACCATCGAACTCGCCGCCGCGTGACCTGGCAGTTCTGCGAACCTCACGCGGGTTGCTTGACGAAGCGCACGATCCGCGCGGAGTGCGGCGCTATATCGATTTGCTGCGGCGCGCGCTCCTCGGCTCCCGTGATCGAGCGGACCGTGGCCGCCGCCGCACCAATCCCCAGCGTCGCGAGCAGCACGCTGGCCGCTTCGTCGCCGCGATTTACGATAATCGCAATCGCCCCGCGCGAGGTCTCCGTCACCATCGCTCTGACCGCCGCGGTCGTCATCAGGTCCGCCGCCATCACCGGCGAGCCCGCGCTCTCGGAATCGATCTCGGCGCCGAGTTCGGCCGCCGCGCGGTAAATCCCCGCCTCGTCCGCGCCGAGTAGCGCCATGTCGTCCGAGATCAGCAGCATCCCGCCCGAACCGGCGATAACCGCGGCCAGCGCGCCGCGCTCCTCGGCGCTCAGTTTGGTTTCCTTGGCGCGCAGCATCAGGCAGTCCGGATCGTTGAGCCACAGGCGGCGATGCATAAATGACCGCGCGACGATCGCGTCGAGCGCGTGAACCGTCGAGGGATCGCCCGAGCCGTCGCTGCCCCAATACGGCGCAACGTCGGGTCCGATGCGCATCCCGTCAACAATTCCAACCGCCGCGCCGAGCGGGCATCCGCATCCGAGGATGAATGCGCGCTCGCCCGCGCCGCGGCGGATCGCTTCGAGCCCGCGCCGCAGCGTTTCGGCCCGGGTGATATTGGGATTGTATCGAGCACCTTGCGCGGCGCCCGCGTAAAGGAAATCGAGCTTCAGATACGTGTACCCGAATTCATCGACGAGCCTGCGAAACAGCCCCTCGAGATGCGCGGCGAAGGCGGGATTGCCCGGATCGAGCGCGTAGGCGAACTTGTCTTCGTCGGCGGTCCAGACGGGATTGTAACCTGCGCGCAGCGGTCCGCCCGTTTCATGGCGGATGAACCAGTCCGGATGATCGTGCATGATGCGCGCGTCACGGGCGGCCAGAAACGGCGCGGTCCAGATGCCCGGCGTGAAGCCCGCCGCGCGAATTTCATCGGCCAGCCGAGCCAGCCCGCCCGGAAACTTCGCGTTGGTGGTATCCCAATCGCCGAGCGCGCTTTGGAAGCCGTCGTCGAGCTGCACGACCTCGACGGGAAACTCCGCGCGCATCGCGGCCAGGGCGCGCAAGTTCGCGCGCATCGCAGCTTCGCTGATCGCGTGAAAATAGTGGTACCATGAGCACCATCCGCGCTGGTGCGGCGCTCCTATCCGCGCGTTCATGGCGCCGCCCAGCTTTGCCGCCCACCGCGCGGCCATCGCCGACGCGCTGCGCTCCGAGCACGCGAAGTACAGCGGTTCGAGTTCGCGGGTATCGCCCGGCCCGAGCTCGACGCCATCAAGAATCGCCCGGGCGCGAATCAGGTCCGGCGCGAGCACCGTCATCGTGGTGAGCGCGTGCGCGGCGCCGATGAATCCCGCCAGGACGCGCTCCGCACCGCCGTCGCACTCGACGATCGTGAAGAGTTCTGAGGTCGCCGCCTCGGGCGCGTCGGCAGGGCGCGCAGTCTCGCTCTGATGATTGATACGCACGATCGAATGGGCGGCGTCGTTGCGATGTGCGGGCGGCGCGCCGCTGATCGGGATCGCGCCCGAGGCGCTCCAGGATTGATAGCCGTGCTTGAAGAAGCGCGCGGGCGCCGAAGCGTTGAAGCCCGTCGCAAGGTTGAACCACGCCGCGTCAAGGCGCACCGGCGCTTCGCCAAGGTTGGTGATCCGGGCGTGCACGATTGCCTCTCGATCGGAATAGTCGAACGCCGCCGCTAACCGCACGCCGGCGGATTCGGCTGCGCACTGGGGTGCTCGGGCCGAATGGCTCGCGGTAACCGAACGTGCCACGCCGCCAGCGTCGCGCAAGCGCACCTCGAGGCTCGAAATATCCACCCGATCAGCGTTGCAAACGGCGCATCGCGCGGCAACCGTGCGCGAGTATTGCCGAAAGGCGCTCGATTGCGCGGCTTCAGTTTGGCAAACTGTGATCTGCTTTCACCTTCGGGGAGAGACACACATCGATACCGTACCAGAGATAGAAGCCGTCGAAGCCGGCGAGCCCGGCGACGCTCCCGCCCTGGAAGGCTCCCAGTGGGAAACGCGGCTCGCCGCGTTTCGCGCGATGCGCCATCGCAATTTCCGGCTGTTCTTTGTGGGTCAGCTCATTTCGCTGATCGGCACCTGGATGCAGTCGGTCGCGCAGGCCTGGCTGGTGCTGCGGCTGACCAACTCGCCGATGTACCTGGGGCTGGTCGCGTTCGCGGGCTACATGCCGATCGTGGTGGTGGGCTTGTTTGCCGGGGTGGTGGTAGATCATGTCGATCGGCGCCGCCTGATAATCGTCGCACAGACGCTCCTGATGATGAGCGCGTTCGTGCTCGCGGCTTTAACTTGGGCAGGAATGGTGCGGGTCGAGTACGTGATGATCCTGGCCGCGCTAAACGGGCTGGTCAGCTCATTCGACATGCCCGGACGCCAGGCGTTCGTGGTCGAGATGGTGGGCAAAGAGGATCTGCCCAACGCGATCTCGATGAACTCGATGATCTTTAACGGCGCGCGGATGGTTGGGCCCGCCGTCGCGGGCATCCTGATCGCGATCACCGGCGTCGCGGGATGCTTTTTTCTCAACGGCATCAGTTACCTGGCGGTCATCTGGAGCCTGCTCGAGATGGATACTCCGCGGCGTGAGCGCCGTCACTTCGGCGCGGTGATGCTGCGGCAGGTGCGCGCGGGGCTTACCTACGTATGGGAGCATCGTCCGAGCTTCTACCTGATGCTGCTGGTCGCGATTAACAGCGGTTTCGGGATGCAGTACACCGTGCTGATTCCGATGTTCGCGCGTGACCTGCTGCACAGCGGCGCCAAGGGCTACGGCTTTCTGATGGCGGCGCAGGGGGTGGGCGCCGTGACCGCCGCGATCGTCATGAATATCCGCTCCGACGCGCCGCGCACGCTTCGACAGAACCTGGTGTTCGGGCTGTTTTGCACGGCGGCGTCGATCTTCGTGTTTGGAATCTCGAAATGGATGTGGCTTTCGATAGTCGCGCAGATGTTTATCGGCGCGGGGCTCATGAATCACATGGTGACCACCAACACCATGCTGCAGATGTTCGTCGCCGACGAACTGCGCGGCCGCGTCATGAGCATCTACACGCTGTCATTCATCGGCACCGCGCCGCTCGGCAGCCTCTCCGTGGGATTTGTGGGCGAGCATCTGAGCCCGCGGATCGCTGTGATGATCTGCTCGGGCTTCGCGCTGGGCTGCGCGATGCTCTTGCTAACGCGGCTCAAGATGTTCGCACAGGCTCAGGAAGCAATCGCGCAACAGGCGCCGTCCCCGTGACGCGCGGCTTGATCGCGCGCGCAAGGCCGCTTATTTCTGGACCGCGCACGCGTGAAATCGGATCGCGATTTCGATATTCAAATCAGCACCGCGGGAGAACAGATGATTAGTTTCGATCAGATCGATCTCGAGCAGATCGTGGAACTGGTTCTTGCCGGCGGCGAGATCGGGCGCGAGACTGCCGCCGCGATTTTGTCGTGTCCCGATGATCGCCTGCCCGATCTCCTGAACGCGACCCGGCGGGTACGCGAGGCCGCATTCGGCCGGCGCGTGAAGATCTGCATGCTGCGCAACGCGCAGAGCGGCATCTGTCCCGAGGATTGCGGCTACTGCTCGCAGTCACGCGTCTCGAAGGCCGACATTCCCGTGTACAAGATGCAGCCGATCGCCACGCTGGTCGAAGGCGCAAGAATCGCGGTGGACAGCGGAGCGCGGCGCTACTGCATGGTCTGCAGCATGCGCGGACCCGCGCGCCACGATGTCGAGCATTTGGGTGAAGCGTGCGAGCGAATCCGCGCCGAGTTGCCCGGGCTCGAACTGTGCCTGTCGCTCGGATTGCTCGAACGCGAACCTGCCGATGATCTGAAGGGCGCCGGCGCCGGATGGATCAATCACAACCTCAACACCAGCCGCCGCTTCTACCCGAGCATCTGCGCCACCCACACCTACGATGATCGCGTGCGCACGATCGAGAACGTGCGCGCGGCGGGCCTCAGCACCTGCTCGGGCGGGATAATCGGGATGGGTGAAACGGATGCCGATATCATCGATCTCGCCTACGCGACGCGGCGGCTCAAGATCGATTCGGTTCCGGTGAATTTTCTGGCCCCGATCAAAGGCACTCCGCTCGGCGCGATGAATGCTCTCACGCCCGAAAAGTGCCTCAAAGCCGCGTGCCTGTTCCGCCTGCTCAATCCCCAAAGCGAAGTGCGCGCGGCGGGCGGCCGCGAGCTTAACCTGGGTGCGCGCCAGGGCGATTTGTTCAACGCGGTCAATTCGATTTTCGTCAACGGCTACCTGACCACCGCGGGCTGGGATCAGGCGCGCACGCGCGAGTTGATCGAGCGCGCGGGCTTCGAGCCGGAAACCGGCGCATAGCCCCCACGCGCGCGCTTGCGTCTGTGCCGCGCGCTCTCCGATAATCGCGTTGGTGGCATCAACAACGGCCAGGAGCGGTCGAATTCCCGGCGGCGGCGCAGCGGGCGCGCAGGCGCTGGGCGCGATGCCGCCGCTTGACGAATGCCTGCGCGCGGCCGCGGGCGAGCCCGCGCTTGCGGGTCTGGGCGCCGATTACGTGAAGATGCTTTTGCGGCGCGCGCAGGAGAGCTTGCGCACGGAGATTCGCGCCGGCCGCGGCGGCGAGCCGGATCGCGCCGCGATGCGTGCCGAGACCGTCCGCCGCGCCGCGCACGCCGCCACGGCCGACGCTCCGAATCTGCGCCCGCTCGTCAACGCGACCGGAGTCGTGCTGCATACCAACCTCGGCCGCGCGATCCTGGCCGAGTCCGCGATCGAGGCCGTCGAGCGCGCGGCGCGCTCCGCCGTGAATCTCGAGTACGATCTCGAATCCGGCGAGCGCGGCGACCGCGACGCGATCGTCGAAGACGCACTGTGCGCGCTCACCGGCGCCGAGGCCGCCACTGTCGTCAACAACAATGCCGCCGCGGTGCTGCTGCTCCTGAACACGCTCGCGCTCGGACGCGAGGTGATAGTGTCGCGCGGCGAGCTTATCGAAATCGGCGGCTCGTTCAGAATTCCGGACGTGATGACCCGCGCGGGCGCGCGCCTGCGCGAAGTCGGCACCACCAACCGGACTCATCCGCGCGATTTCGAGGACGCGATCGGCCCCGACACCGCGCTCCTGATGAAAGTGCATCCGTCGAACTTCAGCGTAGTCGGATTTACCGCCGCGACGCCGCTCGAAGAGTTGGCCCGGATCGGACGCGAGCACGGTATCGACGTGGTCGAGGACCTTGGCGCCGGCGCGATGGTCGATCTCGAACGCTTCGGGCTGCCGCGCGAGCCGGTCGTCGCGGAGCGAATCGCGGCGGGCGCGGCGCTGGTGACTTTCTCGGGCGACAAACTGCTCGGCGGCCCGCAGGCGGGGTTGATCGTCGGACGGCGCGATCTGATCGCGAAGCTGAAGGCCAATCCAATCCGGCGCGCGCTCAGATGCGACAAGCTCACGCTTGCGGCGCTCGAAGCTACGCTTAGAATCTATCTGCGCTCGCCCGATATCGCCGCTGAAATCCCGACCCTCCGCCTGATGCGCCGCAAGCCACCCGAACTTCGCGCGGTCGCCGAGCGGGCCCGCGCGATTCTCGCCGAGCGGCTGGGACCGGAATTCACGGTCCAGGTGATTGCGGCGGCCTCTCGCATCGGCTCGGGATCGTTGCCCGACGCGGCGCTAGAGTCGGCCGCGGTGTGCGTTACGCATCCGCGGATTTCGGCCGGCGCGATCGCCGCCATGTTTCGGCGGGCGGGAATTATCGGGCGCATCGCCGACGATTCATTTTTGCTCGATATGCGCACGGTCGAAGACGCCGCCGTCTTCGCCGTCACACTTAAACCCGACTGAGTCGCAAGCCGCGCCTTTTGGCGCACAGGAGAAATGTCATGCCGGACAAGACCTACAAGATTATCGAGATCGTCGGCGCCTCCGACGACAGTATCCAGCAGGCGGTTCGTAACGCGCTGGCCAAGGCCCAGCAGACCGTCAGGAATATCGACTGGTTCGAGGTCAAAACCATCCGTGGCGCGGTTCACAATGACGGCAAACCGGAATTTCAGGTCGAAGTCCGAATCGGCTTCCGCCTCGAGGGCGGCCCCGCCAACTGAGCGACGGAGACAGCGATGAAATTCGGCACCTTCCTGATGCAGACCAATCCGGCGAGCCTGGCCGCCGTCGCCCGCCGGGCCGAGGAACTCGGCTTCGAGTCGCTGTGGATTCCGGAGCACATTATCCTGCCGACCGAGTACAAATCGCCGTATCCGTATTCGTCGAGCGGGCGGATGCCGGCGCCGCCGGAAACTCCGCTGCACGATCCGATGCTCGCGCTGGCCTATATCGCGGCGCTCACGACCCGGATTCGCCTCGCCACCGGAATCTACGTGCTGCCGATCCGCAATCCGTTCGCGAGCGCCAAGGCGGTTGCGAGTCTCGACGTGCTCTCGGGCGGCAGGTTCATCTTTGGCGTCGGCATCGGATGGCTCGAAGAGGAGTTCACCGGCGTCGGGATGAATTTCAAGGATCGCGCGTTGCGCACGCGCGATTATGTCGGCCTGCTGAAGGAACTCTGGACGAATAACGATCCCGTGTTCGCGGGCAAGACCGTCGCTATCAAAGGCTTCCGGATGATGCCCAAGCCGGTGCAGAAACCGCATCCGCCGTTCGTGTTCGGCGGCCACACGGAGCCGTCGCTCAAGCGCGCCGCGCGCCTGGGCGACGGATGGTACGGCATTGCCGAAAGCCTGCCTGACACTCGCGCGGTAATCGCGCGGCTACGGGGCCACGAGGCCGCACTCGGCCGCGCGACGCCGCTCGAGGTGACGGTCAGCCCGCGTCTGGGCGGGCCGTTGACGGTCGAGCAGGTGCGGGAGTTCGCCGCGATGGGGGTCGCGCGGATCATCCTGGGCACCACGCCGGCGGCCAAGGCGCAGCTTGCCGAGATGGAGCGTTTTCGCGACGAAGTGATGGCAAAGGCCTGATCGAGCGCCTGCGGAGCGCACGATTTCCGTGCGCTCCGCCCACATAAATGCTTGGCGCGGTATGTGCGCCGCGGATATCATCAGAGCGATTTCACGCCCCCGATGGAGGCGCGCCCACTCGATGAAAAAATGCCCGTCCTGCGATCGAACCTATCCTGACAGCGAAACCTTTTGCGAAACCGACGGCACCGCGCTGGTCGGCGCCGATCCCGCCTTCGTGCGCGGCGGCGCGGGCGGCGGCGAATGCCCGGTTTGCGGCGGCAAGGCCGAACCTGGCGAAGTGATTTGTAATTTCTGCGGCGCGCGCCTGAGCCCGGACACCCCGTCATCGGCGCCCCCGCGCGATTCCAGGCCAAGTGAGTCGGCGCGTCCTGCCGCGCAACGCCCCACCCCCGGCCGCGACCGCACCGTCATTTCTTCCGAGCCGCCGCGGTCCGGCCAGTTCACCACCCGGATGCCCGTGCAGGAGCCCGACGAGGAGAATGAGACCGGGGGCGTGGGCAGAATTCTGCGTTTGATTGCCTATATCGTCGCCGCACTGATCGCGCTCATCGGCGGCGCATGGCTCGCGATTCATCTGACCGCGCATCATCGCGCCGCGCAGCCGCAATCCTCGCCCTCGGCTGCGGTATCCGCTTCCGCCGCCGCTCCCGCGCCGATGGTCGCGCTGGCGGGCAGCATCCCTATTGCGGTGACGGGCGAGTCCGCGTCCGCGCCAGAGCGCAGCACCACGGTTGCGACCACCACCTTCAACAGCGGCAAGCCCGCTCTTCTCGACGCGTATGGTCACGCGATAGCGGCCGACCCTAACGCGCAGGACGGGATGCTGGTGCGGATCCGGATCCTGCCCGACGGTACAATCTCGAAGGCGTCGGTGCAGACCTCGACGGCGCCCAACCCGGGCCTCGATGCCGAGGTCATCGGCGATATGTCCGCGTGGACCTTTGCGCCTTTCAGCGGCGGGCAGGTCGAGATCAGCTATCCGATAATCTTCGCGCAAACCGCTGCCGACCAGGCTGTCCTGGAATCTGAGCTGAGCGCGAAACTCGCGAGTCTGAGCCCGTCCGAGGCGCCTGAGTACTCGTCTGCGACCTCGTCGCCAGCAGCAACTCCCGTGGTAACCGCCGCGCCCTCGGCGGCGCCCTCGCCGCAAGTGCGCAAGCGCCGCCGTGAAGCAGTCGCACCGCGTCCACAGCCGACGCCGTCGCTCTATGATCGGGTGAACAGCGCCCTCAAGGGGAACCGCAAGCTGGGCGGAGCCAAGGCTTACACGAGTTCCGGCGGGACGGTGACGCTCACCGGCAGGGTATTCGATGACAATGACAAGGCGCTGGCCGAACGCACGGTCCGCTCGGTAAGTGGAGTCACCAACGTGGTCGATACGCTGACGACCGACACTGGACGGTGGGCGCAGGAGCAGACGACGATTCAGCAGCAGCTTGCCAATGCCGGCTTGCCAAAGGTGACAGTCAAGGTGATCGGAAAGGACGCCTACTTGAACGGCACCGTGAAATCGGATCTCGACAAGCAGCGCGCGGTAACGATCACCCAGGGCGCAGCGCCGGTGGTGGTACGCGGGAACGTGATTACAGTAGTGCCGGGGAATATGTTTGGATTCTGATCGCCCGAAATCATCGCGTGACTGGAGCGGACCAAGCCAAACTCAGCCCATGAGGCCTCGCTCTGTGCTATTGACAACGTCTGGATCGGGCGGTTAGATGATTTCCAGTAAGCGGCATCGCCGCTCCCCGCAGGAGGTCTTCGTTTTCCATGCCTGATGCAACACCAACGTCCGCCAAACAGGTTTTTGCCGAGATGCCGAACCGCTTCAACAAGGAAGCCGCCAAGGGGCTGACTGCGACTTATCAGTTCGACCTCTCGGGCGATGGCGGGGGCAAATGGCACGTGATCATCAAAGATGAAGCGTGCGAGGTCAAAGATGGCCCGGCTGCTTCGCCGAGCATCACGATCTCGATGACCGCGCAGGACTATCTGGATATGATCAGCGGCAAGCTGAACGGCCAGATGGCGTTCATGACCGGAAAACTGCGCATCGCAGGAGACATGGGACTCGCGCTCCGGATGCAGAGCCTGTTTCAATAGGTCGCAACCGGATAAGCCGCCTTACTTAAGTTATGAAGATCGCGCCGGGTCCGACAGCCGGGCCCGGCGTGACTTAACCACCGCGAACTATTTCCTCGAGCAATTCAATTTCCTACCGATAATCCTGGTACGCGCTTAAGATTCGACCAGAATCGCGGACTCTTGGCATACCGCACAAACCGCCGAGGCTAAGTTGCACGCGGAGTTCCTTGCCCCAGATTCGCGCCGCTATCCGGTCATCAGCTTTAATCCGGTCTATATTTCCGATTGTCAAAATGATCTACAGGAGGACGGATCCACACCACAGGAGAAGGTATCCGTATGAGTGAACCCGAAATGAGCGATGAACCCGAAAAGATGAACGGCGCCGAAGCCACCGATAACGACTCGGTCGCCTCGAAGCTCTCCCAGGAATTGAGCAACTGGAGGCGCAAACGGACCTCTTCGCGGCCGGCCCGGCCCGATGGGCTGGCGGCGTCGAGCCACTCCGAGCCCGCCCGCACCATCAAGGTGCGCGGCCATGAGACCCTGGTCGTGCGCAAGCCCAAGCTGGCGCCCAAGCCGCCGTCGAATCCAAGGGCCTCCGAGCAATAGCCGGGCGCCAACGCAGCGCGCGACTCGACGGCCCCAAGCGCAGCGCGCCGGGCGCGGTCAGGAACGAAAGATCTCGACCGGCATCTCACGCGACGCTTGGCGCGCCGGATAGAACGTCGCGAGCAGGCACAGCAGCATCGAGGCGCCCGCGACCCACACGAAGCTTAGCGGACTGGCCGCGATCGGCACCGTCGAGATTCCGTAGATTTGCTTCGAGATATGAATGAAATGGTAGCGCGCAATCGCGAAGCATCCGATTGCCCCCAGTAGCTCGCCCGCACCGGTTCCCGCCGCGCCGACGATCAGCCCCTTGAGCACGAAGATGCGCCGCACGTCGCGCCGCTTAGCCCCCATCGCGATCAGCACCGCGATATCCTTCCGCTTCTCCATCACCACCATGATCAGCGTCGCGACCAGGTTGAAGGCCGCCACCCCGATGAGCAGCACCAGCACAATCGCATAAATCCGCTTGAGCATCTCGAACCCGGCCGCCGCCGCTTCGTTGTAATCGATCCAGTTACGCACTATATAGGGCCGCCCGTATATCGCGCGCAGCGCCGCCGTCACCGCCGCAGTCCGGTCGAGATTCGTCAGATGGAGGTCGATACCGTCGGCCTTGCCCGGGCGGCCGAAGAAACTCTGCGCATGGGTCAGGTCCATGAAGACCATCTGCGTGTCCAGAAAGCTGAGCCCCGAGTCGAAAATCGCCGCCACGGTAAAATCTCCGGTCCGGGTGGATAGCGATCCGTCGCCCGCCGCGATAATCGGCGCGACCATCCGCAGCCGATCTCCCAGCTTCACCTTGAGCGTATGCGCCAATCCCGAGCCGATCGCGACTCCGCCGCCCGCCATCGGCTGCGCGCCGCCCGGTGTTGCTGCCGCCGGATATTCCTTCGCGAGTCCGGCAAGGCTCCCTTCGGTCACGAAGCGGCCCCATTCCTCGGCGACCGCGGGATTGTGCGGCTCGACGCCGCGCGCGACTACGCCGCCGATTCCGCGCCCCGAACTCAGCATCCCCTGGCCGACCACATACGCGTCTGCGCCATCGACGCCCGGCACGGTGAGCACTCGAGCCTCGATTTGAGCGTAGTTCGAGATCGATCCCTTGGTGCTCTCGATCTTCACCTGCGGAGTCAGGCTCAGCACGCGCTGCTTGAGGCTCCGCTCGAAGCCGCCCATCACCGCCAGCGTGATGATCAACGCGGTGACGCCGATCATCACACCGAAGGCGGTGAAGATGGTCGTGATCGAGATGAACGCATCCTTACGCCGGGCGCGAAGGTAGCGAAGCGCGATCTTTAATTCGTAGCGCAAAGTTTCAAGAAAACGCCGGCGCGTGAGGGCGGCCGCGAAGCGGCCGACGCGTCACATTATCACGTTTTCCTTTTTGAGCACTTCGATTTCGTCGGCGCTCAGGCCCAGCATCCCGGAAAAAACCTCGTCGTTATCCTGCCCCAGTATCGGCGCGGCGCTGCGCAGCGCTCCCGGCGTGCGGCTCATGCGATGCTCGAGGCCCTCGTACACCGCCAGGCCCATCTCCTTGTGCTCGAGCCAGTGCCAGAAATCGAACGCCTCAAGATTTTCATCGTGATGAATATCCACGCAGTTCTGCACCGGATAGGCCGCGACGCCCGCCGCTTGCAGCTTGCGGGTCAGCTCGTACGCGTTGTGCTCGCGGACGAGCGGGTTCACGAACTCATCGATAGCCGCGCTGTCGCGCAGCCGGTCGCGATGCGCGGCGAAGCGCGCGTCACCGTCGCCCGCGCCGAGCACCTCGAGCATCGCGCGCCACTGCGCGTCGTCGGCCACGGCGATCGCGATCCAGCGGTCGTTCCCGTCTTCATCGGCGCAGCGGTATGCGCCGTGCGGCGCGTAGCGATCGGAGCGGTTGGCGCGCGGTCCGAGGACTCGTCCAGTCGCAAAATAGTCGATCAGCGCGGGCGCCAGGTTGTGCAGCGATGCCTCGTACTGCGACATATCTATATATTGGCCCGCGCCCGTGCGGCGGCGATAGTCAAGCGCGGCCAGCAGCACCGAGGCCGAAAATCGTGGCGCGACAAAATCGCTGTACGCACCGTAGGGCGGGCACGGTGATTCTTCGTTGTAACCCGAGATGTAATAAAAGCCCGACAGCGCCGCCATCAACTGCCCGAATCCGGGGTAGAGCGCGTTGGGTCCCGTCTGCCCCTGCATGCAGGTCGAAAGCATGATCAGGTCGGGACGCAATTCGCACAGCTTCGGATAGTCGAGACCCCAATTGCGCATCGCCTTGGGCGTGAAACTCTCGACCACGATATCCGCCCACGGCACCAGCTTTTTGACCAGCTCACGCGCCTTGGGCTTGCCGAGATCGAGCGTGATCCCCTTCTTCGAGGTGTTGTAGCTCGCGAAGAACTGGCTCGAGTTGATTCCCGGGCGCGCGTCCTTCCACGGCGGCGCGATCCGCAGCACGTCGGGCCGCGCCGAGGACTCGACGCGGATCACCTCGGCGCCGTTGTCGGCGAAATACTTGGTCGTGATCGGTCCGACTCCGACCCACGCGAAGTCGAGGATCTTCACTCCCTCCAGCGCAAATTCGCTCATCGTCGTTTCCCCTCCGGCTAAATCGCGCCCGCGGATTTGAGTTCGCCCAGCCGCGCGGCGCCCAGCCCGAGCAGTCCGCCATAGATCTCGCCGTTGTGCTGGCCGATCGCGGGGGCGGGCGTCGGCGCTCCGATCGGAGTGCGGCTGAGCTTCGCGAACGCACCCGGCATCGTCATCCGCCGCCCGAGCGCGTCGTGTTCGACCTCGACGAAATACTCGCGCGCCTTGAGTTGCGGGTCGGCCGCGATATCGGCCACGGTCGCGACCGGAGCGAGCAAGATGCGGCGCTTGAGCGTACCGGCGTAAATTTCCTGCTTGGTCATGGTCATGAAAAATTTCTGGATGCGATCTTCAAGATCGTTTATCTCGAAATGATCGCGCTCGGTCAGCGCCATGAACATCCCGGGCACCCACGCCGTCCAATCCTTCTCGAGCATCCACTGCGCCGCGAAGCCCGCCTCGTTCATCCACGCGATCAGCGCCTTGGTGGAAGCTCCCCCGAGCGTGCCGCCCGCGATCAGCGTCGAGATGTGCCCATCTTTGCATCGATAGACCATCTTGCGCCGGGTGTCTTTCGAGCCGGTGAAGACTCCCGTGCGCTTGATGTAATCGCCGTGCAGGATTGGCATCGCCTGTTCGTTCATCAGCGTCCACACTATACAGGCCTGCATGTTGACGACGATCCGCTGGCCGAATCCGTCGCGCTGGCGCGCCTGATGCGCGAGCATCGAGGCCACCGACGCCTCGCCGCCCGCGTGCAATCCGGCCTGCGGCAGGCTCATCTGGAGGGGTGGCTTGCCTTCTTCGCCCATCATGTACATCGCGCCGCCCGCGGCCCAACTGATGATATCGGCCCATTTGTAGTCGCGCGCGGGACCGCGGTCGCCGAACGGAGTGATCGAGGTGTAGATGAGCCGCGGATTGCGCTTGGCGAGCGCGTCGTAGCCAAGCCCGATCGATTCCAGATGGCCGGGGTCGAACGACTCGACGAGAAAGTCAGACTTGGCGGCTAGCGCCGCTAGCAGCTCGCGCCCGCCGGGCGAGTCGAGATTCGCGGTCACCGATTTTTTTCCCGCGTGATAGGCGATCGCGTAGAGGCTGCGATCGGGGCCGGGCAGATCTTCAAGGAAGGGAGCGATCGTACGCGTCGGGCATCCGCGCGGCGGCTCGACCTTGATCACCTCGGCGCCCATATCGGCGAAGATTTTGCCGGCCAGCGCGCCTTTCTCGTCGGCCAGATCGAGCATCCGAAAACCCTTGAGCAACTCTGAAGCCATCAGTGTCTTCCTTGCTATTCGATACGCGCGTCACGAACTTGATATCGCAGGCGCACCGGCCCCGACGAGAAACGGCATTGTATCGCGCGCGGCGCCGATTTTGGAAACGTACCCAAAAGCGCAACGATAGCGCGAAACGATACGCTCGCCGATGCCCCCAGCGGCGAGATTGCAGTTAGGGCTATTGCGTGAGCGCGGTGCGGGCCGCGCCGATCGCGGTCGCGTAGTCGGCATGTTCGGGAATCACGAACCGGCGCCCGAACGGAAAGTCCTGCCGCTTGGCTTCCTGCATAAAGCGGAACAGCCGCGAGAGCTTGCCGGTCAGGACGATATTCTCCTGCCCACACGCGCGCGCGCTCGCCATGCTGAGCACGCCGATCGACTCGACGATCATGTTCATGATCGCGAGCGCCTTGTCCTCGGCGGTCGCGTCGGCGCCGACCTTGCCGAAGTTCGCGGCGGTGGTTCCGGGCGGCAGATCGCCGATCGGGCCGCCCGCTATATCGCGCACGGTCAGATCGACGCGGCGCAGATCACCCTTGCGTGCCAGCTCCTCGAGCCGTTCGATCGTCACCACCCCGAGCATGTGCTTGGCCAGGCCCAAAAGAGTTCCGCCGCCCACACCGGTGCCGCTGAAGTGCTGAATCTTGCCGGGAGTTACCGAAACAATCGCGGTGCCGGTGCCGAGCGAAACCACCAGCGCCTGATCCACCCCGGCCAGCGAGATTCCACCGACGCCGATCGCCGTGAACTCGTTGACCTTGAGGACCGGGCGTCCGAGCAGCGAATCGCCGAGCACCCGCGAGCCCGCGCCGGTGGCGGCAACGCGCTCGATATCTTCGAGGCGGATGCCGAACTCTGCGATCAGTTTACCGAGTGCTCCGGCCGCCGCGGCGACCGGGTCGTTCGCCTCGATGGTGACGACATGCAGTCCGCCATTTTCCAAAACCACGGCATCCGTGGTTGAACCGCCGATATCGATGCCGACGATCATATGGGGGTGCCGGCTCCTGTCCAGCCCGGCATCGAGGCTAGACCAGCCGCCCGCGCAAGCGCAATCCGGCCGGGATACCCGTGCCGAGCATACCGCTGCGGCGGCGGAGTTTGGGCGGGCGGTGTGCTAGCGTCGCGACCGTGGCGCGCAGGAAAACCATCGGCACCGGAGAGCTGTTCACCCCGCGCACTCCGCTTGCGCAGCCGCTGGCGGATCGGATGCGGCCCGAGCGGCTCGAAGAGGTGGTCGGCCAGGAGCATCTGCTCGGACCCGGCAAGCTGCTGGCCCGGATGGCCGCGGCGCACGCGCTGCACTCGATGATCCTGTGGGGACCGCCGGGCGCCGGAAAAACCACGCTCGCGATTCTGCTCGCGCGGCAATCGGGAGCGGAGTTTCACCGCATCTCGGCGGTGACCGCCGGAATCGCGGATTTGCGCGCGGCGGTCGAGGAGGCGCGCCGCGCGCTCGAGGGCGGCAAGCGCACGGTGCTGTTCATCGACGAGATTCATCGCTGGAACCGCGCGCAGCAGGACGCGTTTTTGCCGCACGTCGAGAGCGGTCTCATCACGCTCATCGGCGCGACGACCGAGAATCCCTCGTTCGAGGTGATCTCGCCGTTGCTCTCGCGCGCACGCGTGATCGTGCTGAACCCGCTTGACGAAGGCGCGCTGCGCACGATCATCACACAAGCGCTCGTGGACAGCGCGCGCGGTCTCGGCGCGAAGGGACTCGGGCTCGGCGCGGACGCGATGGACGAGTTGTTGCGCTTTTCCGGCGGCGACGCGCGGCGCGCGCTGAACACGCTCGAAATCGCCGCCGAAATGGCGCAGCAGTCGGACGTGAAATCCATTTCCGCCGAGACGGTGCGCGAGGCCGCGCAGCACAAGGCTCTCCTGTACGATCGCGCGGGCGAGGAGCACTACAACGTCATCTCCGCGTTCATCAAGAGCATGCGCGGCAGCGACCCCGACGCCGCGCTTTACTGGATGATGCGGATGGTCGAGGCGGGCGAGGACGCGCTGTTCATCGCGCGGCGGATGGTGATCTTCGCGTCGGAGGATATCGGCAACGCGGACCCGCGCGCACTGCAAATCGCGCTCGCGGTCAAGGACGCGATCGACTTTGTCGGCCTGCCCGAGGGCGTTATTCCTCTCGCGCAGGGCGTCACCTATCTTGCGTGCGCGCCGAAATCGAACGCGTCGTACGTTGCGATGAACCGGGCGCG